>CAZNKD010000065.1:0-86795 GCA_964573615.1 uncultured Desulfobacterales bacterium
AGTATCATCACTATGCCGCGCATCCAGTCGATGGACTCGATACGCTTGGACCTCATTGCTGGGGCAGGGCCTGTTCCGCTCTTGGCATCAGCCATGACTCATCACCTTCCCAAACTTCGACAAAGAGATCACAGACAGAAACCGGCAGGACAAAAAGGATGATATCACCCACCTGGTGTAGATATTTCTAGGATCACCCTTCAAATGCAACGCTGTTATCTGGAAAAAAGCGCCCTTTTTAGAAGGTGGCCCTTTGTGATTCCCTTGCAGTTTGATTTAGGTTATAGATGGCCCAGAAGGGTGTCAACCAAACCGGCCCCTACTGGGCCTCCACCCAAAATAAGGAGTTTGTTGACTAAAATAGTCCCATTTATTAATTAAAGACAAGAACAAAATGCACCGATCCCTCCTGCCTCGGAGGCATGAAGAGCTCTTGTGAAAATAGGCGGGATTTGACAGGTGTAATGAAAAGGACAAAACCAAAAGGAGCTGTAAAATGAAAATGGAGAAGATCTCTACTTCAAGCCAGCAGATCTTACTGATCTCTGCTGCACTTGCCCTGCTTCTGGTAGTGCCACCAGCCATCAGCGAGACATTTGCTGCAGGCATGCTCATATATCCCTCAAAGGGGCAGAGCCCTGAGCAGCAGAAGCGTGATGAGTACGAGTGCCATCAATGGGCGGTCAGACAGACAGGCTTCGATCCGACCCAGGCGACCCAGGCACCGCAACACCAGAGTGCCACCAGGCGGGGCGGCGTGGTCAGAGGGGCCCTGGGAGGGGCGCTTCTCGGTGCCGGCATCGGTGCCATCGCAGGTGATGCCGGAAAAGGCGCTGCCATCGGTGCCGTTGCTGGGGGTGCCGGAGGCGGCATCAGGCAAAGGCGCATGAACAGGCAGGCAGACGAGGCCAACCAGCGCGCCATGAGCAACCGCCAGGCCGCCCTCGATGAATACAACAGGGCAAAGGCGGTCTGCCTCGAAGGCAGGGGATACAAGGTGAGTTATTGATCTTTAAGCCCGCACAGGCCCCATCAAGAGGCCGGAAAGCGGATAAAACCCATCAAGGGCCTGGCAAGAAGACGATCTTTATCAAAAAAGCCGGGCCCTTTCCCATTTATCTCAACACCTTTCTCTCCGATCCCCAAAAGGCCTGTCCTTTTTTCTGAATAGCAAACCGTCCGGCTCATAGCACATAGGGAAACCATCCTTCCAAGGCCTTGACGTTGCCAGATTACCATAGTAGCTAACAGCCCTGGAATCACCGGGCCGGATCGAGCTGAAGTTGAAAGTTGATCTCACCAACTGATCTTTTTGGAAATTAAGCGAACGTACCCAAGAGGCGACAGGACGCTGCAGAAATGGCTGTTATCAAGGAGTTCAAGGGGACCAGATACAATATAGATATTTTCGAGAGGCCGGAGACCCTCTTTGCCCCTCCTTACGACGTGGTGGATGACAGGGGCAGGGATGCCTTGGTCGCAGCCCAGCCCTTCAACGTCTTCAAGCTGGAGCTTCCGCGCAGATCGGACTGCGATGAGACAGAAGTCCCGGATGCATACCAGTGCGCCGCCAGCCTCCTGAACACATGGCTGAACAGCCAGGTGCTCATGGTGGACGAGCAGCCCTCCTTATACACCTATGCCATAGAGTTCAGGGCCAACGGCAGCCGGTACACCAGGAGGGGATTCATCGGGCTGGTACGTGCAGACGACTGGGCCCAAAGGACGATACTTCCCCATGAAAAGACCTTCAACAAGGTAACGGAGGAACGGCTTCAGCTGAGACTTGCCACCAGGGCCCAGTTCAGCCAGATATTCATGCTCTACAGGCATGACAGGCGCATTGCCGAGGTGCTCGAAGGGGGTGAAGACAGGGTGCTTGCCTCGGTGGAGGACACCTTGGGCAATCTTCATACCCTCGGGCAGGTCCTCGATCCCGAGGCCATATCGCATATCAAGGAGGCCATCTCACAGAGGCCGCTCTACATCGCAGATGGCCATCACCGCTACACCACTGCCATCAATTACCGCAGAAAGATGGCTGAAAGATATGGCGACCATCCGGATGCGCCTTACAACTTCACAATGGCCTATCTGGTGGATGCCAAGGACCCGGGCCTAATAGTCCTTCCAACCCACAGGATCATATCACTGCCGCCAGGTATGGACATGGCAATGCTGGAAGGGCGTCTTTCAGAGGCATTCGAGATCAGGACGATAGCCCCTGCCCCGGACAGTGCCCAAGAGGCTGCAAGGACCATGGAGCAGGCATTGGCTGCCGAGTGTACCCAGGCCATCGGCCTCATGGAGGGAGGTGCCGGCGAGCTGAAGCTCTTGTGCCTCAAGCCCGATGCATCTGAAAGGCTGCTCGCCGAGGTCGGACACAAGGAGCTTGCCAGCCTCGATGTGGTGGTACTCGAGAAGGTTGCCTTCAAGCGGGCATTGAGGATCGATGTGGAAGAGCTGGAGGTTGGAAAGGAGCTCTTCTATGAGGCCGACTCTGTGAAGGCGGTGAAAGATCTAAGAGAGGATCAGGTCCTCTTTTTCATGAATCCAACCCCTGTGGAGCAGGTCCTGGATGTGGCCGATGCCGGCCTGACCATGCCACACAAGTCCACATTCTTCTATCCGAAGATACTCACAGGCCTTGTGATGCATGTGGAGGGACAAATGGAGGAACAAAGGGGGCAGAAAAGGCCTTTTTAGGGGAAAAGACAGGCATAACATAAAAAGGGCCGGAAGATATCTTCCGGCCCTTTTCTTTTGACTTTCAGCCTGGAGCTACGATCTGAGCCAGTGGCAAAAGGCCCTGGGATCAATCCAGGAAGTGTTTCAGCTTCTCCCTCCTGCTTGAGTGACGCAGGCGGTTCAGGGCCTTTTTCTCTATCTGTCTGATGCGCTCCCTTGATACGTTGAAGCGCTTTCCGATCTCTTCGAGGGTGTATTCGCTATCCTCGCCGATTCCGAAACGGAGGCGTATGATCTTCTCCTCCCTGGGAGACAGGGTGGCCAGGATGCTCTTTATCCTCTCGGTAAGTTCACGCTCCCGCACGGCCTCGTAGGGCGACTGGGCATCCTTGTTCTCGATGAAGTCTCCAAGGGTGCTATCTTCGTCGCCAACCGGGGTCTCGAGAGAGACAGGCTCCCTGGAGGCCTCCAGGATGGAGAGGATCTTCTCCATGGGAAGTCCTGTGCGCTCAGAGATCTCTGCAGGTGTGGGCTCACGGCCAAGCTCCTTCAGCATGGCATAGAAGGCCTTGAAGAACTGGCTCCTGAGCTCCAGGAAATGGACAGGCAGCCTGATGGTCCTGGTCTTGTCCAGGATGGCCCTGGTTATGGCCTGCCTGATCCACCAGCTGGCATAGGTGGAGAACTTGTTTCCCTTTGTATAGTCGAAGCGGAATACCGCCCGCATCAGGCCGAGATTGCCCTCCTGTATGAGGTCGGCCAGGGAGAGCCCCTGGTGCATGTAGCGCTTTGCTATGCTCACCACCAGGCGGAGATTGGCATTGATCATCTCATCCTTGGCCCGCTCGATGTCACGCTGATGGCGCTGGACCTCGCTCTTCAGGTGTGCCAGATCATCACGCTCAGGATAGGCCTCTGCAATGGAGCAGACCGTCTCTGCCAGATAGTTCAGGTGCTGCTTCTTGGGCTTCAGGGTCGGATCCCTGCGCTTCCATGCCCTGATCTGCTCCCTCAGGGCCTCGAGCTCGGGAAGATCCGACGGATGCTCCATCACCATGGCTATGATGCTGTTGAAGCCCGTCCTGATGATCTTGCTGAGCTCTTCCTCCTTCTCCGGGGTCAGGAGCTCATACTTGCCCATCTCCCGGAGATATGTGGTGGTGATCTCCTCGGAATCGGTATATTCGCCACCATCCATGACGACTTCCTGCTTCTCGGGCTTGGAAGCCGCCTTTTGGGAATCAGGCTGTTTGGCTGCCGGCCTTGAGGCCGGGGCATCTACCGGATCCTCTATGGCCCCACCCCGCTCCAGGGCCATCTCCTCAACAAATCCACCGCCGACGATCTCGATGTTGTTCTGACACAAGACATCGAAGATCTCCTCCAGTTTCTCGGGATCCTTGATCTCGTCAGGGATCAGCTCGTTGAGGGTTTCATAGGTCAGGGCACCTTTGTTGCCTGCCTCAAGGAGGAGCTCCATATACTCGGCAGACGTCTCCTGTCTATCCTTGCGGACCATCTTCATTGCCATATTTTAAAAACCTCTAGCCGCCGGAAATGATTTCTGCTCATTAATCCTGTCGGGTTTCAGCCCGAAACACTTAAGTTTAATAATTTATATCCACCTTTACAAGGCCTTTATTTAAATTTTATTCAAAAAATTTATCATGTACTGGCAAGCCCCCTTCAAGTGCCCTTAAAACACCTGTGCCTGCCGCATCTTAAAGGAAATGGCCCAAATGCCACTCTGATGCTGTCTTCCCGCCCAAGATCTTTTGCCTCATGTTCCTTTTAGGCATAATGGGCCCGGTGTCAACCCCCGAAAATTTCATGCCAATTACTTTAAATTCCTCATAGTTTTTCATGCAGCACCGATCACAGGGTGTTAATCTCAGAGGTGTCACAAGGAGACAGATGGGAGGGAAGGCCCCAAAAGGGATGCAAAAAGAGACGCCGGAGATGATGAATAGATCAATGAATAGATCATGGACAAAGGGCTGGAAAAAATAAGAGGGATCACCGGGGTGGTCCTGGCCGGAGGCCAGAGCAGCCGCTTTGGGAGCAACAAGGCACTGGCCCTTCTTGAGGGTGAAAGCCTCATAGGACGTGCCTGCCGGGTGCTATCAGGCCTGTTTGATGAGGTCATAATCATCACCAACCGGCCAGAGGAGTACAGCTTTCTGCCCTTCAAAAAATTTCAGGACATATACCCTGGCTTCGGCCCGATGTCTGGCATTCACTCTGCTTTGAACCATGCTATCACAGAGGCCGTATTCACTACAGCCTGTGACATGCCCCTTCTGGATGAAAGGCTCATAAGGTTCATGGTCGGGCTGTTTGCAGAGGACCAGGGCAGGAAAGGACCACGGCCAGCCGCCATCATCCCCCGCTTTGAAGGCAGGCTCCAGCCCCTCCACGCCATCTACAGCAAAAGGGCCTTGAAGGCCCTGGAAGAACTACTGAAGGGGAAGCGGCCCAAGATGGCAAATCTCGCGGATATGGTGCCGTGCAGGATAGTGCCGGAAGAGGATGTATTGGCGCAACTCGACAGGAGAAGACTGGAGGCTGGCCTACATCCGTTCAGAAACATAAACAGGAAAGATGATCTAAAGGAGATAGAGGCGGCCACCTGCCGATACTGATTCATGCAAAGTGCCCAAGGGCGATGTCAAATCAGATCCGGTCAGATCTGGTCGGAGGACCTGAAGGTGATCTCTATCTCAAGGGGCCCCGGCCTGAGCTCTGGAGGAAGGGGCGGCAGAGAGCCTGTCTCCTTGATGGCCCGCATGACACAGTGATCGAAGATCTCGGAGCCGGAGCCCTTTCGCATGACGCTTCTTGCTATCCGGCCATCGTTTGTGACAAAGATGCTCACCACGGCCTTGAGCTCCTTGTCTCTGAGGATGGGAGGGACCACGAAATGGGTCATTATGCTCGCCTTGGCAAGGGCGCCGTAGCGGGTCGAGGTCCCTGAGGTCTGAAGGGGCGGGCCTCCCTCATCCTTGGGTTCCCCTGCACCTTTCTTCTTTGCCTCAAGGGCAGCTATACGTTTTGCCAGGAGCTCCTCTTCCTGCCGCGCCTTTATCTTCTCCTCGATGCCCTTGATCCGTTTGGCGATTAACTCATCCGAGGAGGGTTCAGGCCTCTTCTGTTGCCTTTTTGGGGGTGTCTCCGCCCTCTTCTCCTTGGCCCTTTTCCTCTTTGGGGATGTTGAAACCGCCTTTTTGACCGCCTTCTTTACCTTCGGCCTGGGCCTTGGCTTTGGCTTGTTGACGGTTTTCTTGGGGGGCTTCTTCTCAACCTTCCTTTCCCTCTTTACCTGCTTTACAGGGGCCTTTTTCTTCTCCTCGACCTTTCTCTTCTCCACCTTTGTCTCAGGAGCCTTGCGAACCTGCTCTCTTGCCGGCTCCTTCTTTGTAGGGGAAGGCCCGGGCCGCTGCTGCCTCTTGGGGCTCGGCTCATAGCCGACGAGTTTCACATTATATATCTCGGCCCTCTTATTCGGCTTGAAGAGCTCCGGGAAATAGGCACTGCCTGCAAGGATGGTGACATGGAGGCAGAAGGCTGCCAGGAATGCGATTATCCAAAGACGCTTAGATGTCATCTGGCCGCGGAGTTCTCCAAGTATTGCTGTTCATCGCAGTGCAAAAGGAAAGTTAAAAAAGTGGCATTTTTGGGCCATCATGGAGCTGCCCACTACTTCTTGCCATCCGCGCCTCCGGGTCCTTTTGTGTCAGCCCCTTTTTGCCTGACATCCCTTGGGCTGACCTCCTCAGGAGAGGTTACAAGGCCCAGATTGGTTATCCCGACCTCACGGATCGATGCCATGACCATGACCACCTTTCCATAAGGCACACTCCTGTCCGCCCTCAAAAGCACCTGTTTGAGCAGCCCGCTCGCCTTCATGGCGTGAAGACGCTGCTTCAGCTCATCGAGATCCAGGGTCTGGCCGTCAAGATAGAGGTGGGCATCCCTGTCGAGGGTGACCTCAACATGCTTCTCCTCCTGGGGAAGGGACTTGGCCGTGGTCTCAGGAAGCTCTACATCCACCCCCCTGGTCATCATCGGTGCAGTCACCATGAAGATGATGAGGAGCACCAGCATCACATCCACCAAGGGGGTTACGTTTATCTCTGAAAGAAGAGGCCCCTTCTTTCCTCCATTTCCTGCCATGTGGTTTCCTCGGCTCTCTCCAGCTCCTAGGGATAGGACTGCCCTGTATCCTCATCATCGGACATGGATACGGGAGATTGCCCCTTCAGCCTCGGCCGCCTCGAGCCTCTGGGCGGGCTTTGCCCCCCTGACAGCCACTCCAGCTCCAGCCGGTTCAGCACCGCCTCCTTGAAGGATTCGAGCTCCTGTTCCATGCGCTGCAGCTTTGTCATGAAGAGATTGTATGAGATGACCGCGGGGATTGCGGCAGCCAGCCCGGCAGCAGTGGCGACCAGGGCCTCCGAGATGCCGGGGGCAACGGTTGCAAGGGAGGCGGAGCCCTTGAGCCCTATGCCATGAAAGCTCTTCATTATGCCCCAGACAGTGCCAAAAAGACCGATGAATGGGGCCGCATTGCCGGTGGTGGCCAGTACGGGCACTGCATACTCAAGATCCTTCATATCCAGTCTCAAGGTGCTGGTCATCTCCCTTTCCAGCATCTCGACCATGGCCGAGCCCGGGATCTTCCGGCTCGAGGAGCGGGCCCGTTCGAGCACCGACTTCATCCTTATCATAGCTGCAGAAAAGATCGCCGCCATAGGTGAGCGGTCCTGAAGACGCATGGCCCTCGACTCCAATCTCTCAAGGCTGGAGGTGGACTCGAAGAAGTAGAGGAACTCCTCGTTTTCCCGTTCGACCCTTTTTATATGAATAAACTTGACTATTATTATGGTCCAGCACAGGAGCGAGATTACCAGAAGGGCCACGAGCACGCCCATGACCACTGGCCCCGATCCTGCCACCATATCCAATATTCCCATATCTTCTCTCTTCTCCTGACACTATTTTTCCAGGAAGATGGGCTGCCCTTTTCCATCTCCTGGATGGGACGAGATTATTCCAGCCTGGCCGGCAAGCTGAAAAAGCTGCTCTACCGCCCTCCTGCCCTGCTCCCCCATGTCCAGGGTGAATTCGTTCACATAGAGCCCGATATGCTGCCTCATGACATCTTCGGATATCTCCTGGGCATAGTCTCTTGCAAAGGAGAGCGAGGGGCCAGGCTCCTTCAATGCCGCCTCGATACTCCTTTTCAGCGCCTTGTCGAATCGCTTCAGCACGGAGGTGCCAAGGGCCCTCTTTCCAACTATGCATCCGAGCGGTATGGGGCTTCCTGTCTGCTCTTCCCACCACCTGCCGAGGTCCTCAACGGCAACAAGGCCCTTTTCCTGGTAGGTGAAGCGGCTCTCATGGATTATCAGACCCGCATCCACCTGGCCGGAGGCCACGGCATCGGGAATCTCGCTGAAGAGCATCTCCTCCAGGACCGGCTCCCTTGGACTCAAGGGCCTTTCATGTGCAAAAAAGAGCCTCAGAAGCAGGGCAGCCGTGGTATTGCGTCCAGGAATCGCCACCACCGGTTCAGCTACAGAGGCAAGATCCATACCTGGCCTGGTCAGCAGAAGGGGGCCGCAGCCCCGCCCAAGGGCTGCCCCGGAATTCAGGATCAGGTAATCGGAAAGGACCTTTCCTGCAAGGTGAAACGATACCTTTGTGATGTCCAGCCGGGAGGCAAGGGCCAACCGGTTGAGCTCCTCCACATCCCGAATCACGAACTCTGTCTCAAAGGGGAGCTCTATCCTGCCGGAAATGAGTCCGTGGAAGGCAAAGGTATCGTTTGGACACGGGGAGATGCCTATCCTGAGTCTTGACATGCTTGCCTTCTTGACGCCTTCAGACCTTTCATGCCCTTAATCCAGCGAACTACCCCTTTACCAGGGCCTTTATGGCCTCTGAGCGCTCGAACAGGGCGACAATAGCCGATCTCAAGAGAGAAAGCGCGCCCTCTATGTCCCATTTGGCGCGATCGGGCTCTCCAGCATAGTTGCTTATGGCCCTGATCTCAATGAAAGGGATATCATACTCCCTTGCAACCATGGCTGCAGCTGCCCCTTCCATATTCTCCACCCTGATCCGCGGCCTGCCCCTTCTCATGGCCTCTGCCCTCTGCATGCTCGCACTGGAACAGCACACGGTTCCAAATCCTGCAGACTTGAAAGAAAGGGCCTCTCTTATGGAATGCGGCACAAAGATGGAGGCATATTCAGACAGATCGAACTCGTAGGCCACCTGCCTTCCATCGATCTCTATGAAAGAAAAGGCATCATGGGAGCATCGGCCAAGATCCAGAAAGACCTCTTTCTCTGCCACCACCACGTCCAGGGGGCCTATCTCTTCATCTCCACCGGCGGGCAAGGGATCTCGGCCAGCCGCATGCCTGTAACATCCGGCGATCCCTGTCATGAGGATAAGCCTGGGCCTTGAGCCACTACCTGCTGCCCCACCCCCTGCCCTTTCCAAAAAGCGGCAGAGCTCAAGGGCAGTGCGAGCAGGACCTATTCCGCACTCGAGAAGCGAGACATTTGACGGGAGATCGCCCGGCAGCTCCGCCCTTGTAGCTGCACAGATCAGGATATCAGCATAGGAGGCCACACTCAAAGTCCTTCCACTCTATCTCCTCTTGCGACTTGCCCTCTGACAGGGCAGAGGCGCTTCATCGGGTCGCCCCCAGTGGATCAGGGATCATCTCCATCAGCCTTCTTTCTATGAGCCAGGCAAGATAGAGCTCTCTTCCATACGTAGCCCGAAGTGCCTCAAGCTCCTCCGGCTCCATTGCCCCCGTGATCCTGGAGCAGAGATAGTTTACGCAAAAGTGGTACCTCGCCTTCAGGGTGCAGCCCGAATCCCCCAAAAATATGCAGCACTCCTTGAAGGTGCGCTCCTTCTTCAGCTCTATTCCCATGAGCAGGTTCATGAGGAGCAGATAGGGGTCATACCAGTCGTCCACCCCTTGGCCGCAACATCCACCCCCAGGCTCCCTGGTTGCACAATTGTAGCAGATTTCAGGGATCCTGCCCCTGTGCATGAGCCCCCAGCTCTCCTCCACTGCCTGCCCGTAGGAGCGGAGGAGTCCGGCCAGCACAGGGTCTCCTTCCAGATCCTTCCTGTAGAGGGCGTGGAGCCTTTCGGCAAGGGCGATCTTCTCCCTTATGGGAAGCTCTCTGCCCACTCGGATCACCCTCCATCCCTCGAAAGGGAGCCTGGCTCCACACCAAATATGGAAGATATGGCCTCTTCGAGATCGCTTCGAGAAAAGGGTTTTCTCAGAAAGGCAGACATGTGCCCCTCAGGGATCTTTCCGATCACATTCCGTTTCTCATAGCCGCTGATCACCATTATGGGCACCCGGGAGTTCAGGCCGCGGATATGGCGCAGCAGCTCGAAACCATCTATCTCTGGCATCAGAAGATCCAGGATCACCAGATCTATCTCATCCTTTCTCCTAACGAACAGCTCGAGCCCCTCCCGGCCGTTTGCAGCAAAAATCGTCCGGAAGTTCAGGTCCTCGAGATAGTTCTCCAGCAGTTCCCTCACCAACACCTCATCATCTATGACGAGCACGAGCGGGCGGCGCTCCTGGAGCTTTATGGCCTGTTCCTTTACGAGTCTGGCAAGGCTGTCTGTGCCGAAGACAGGCAGGTAGATGGTTACAGTAGTCCCCTGCCCCTGGGCCGTCTCCAGCTCCAGGGCGCCTTGATGCCCCTTGACGATGCCGAGGGTTGCAGGAAGCCCGAGCCCCCTTCCGGTGAACTTGGTGGAAAAGAATGGATCGAAGGCCTTGTCCTCCACGTCCGGGGCCATTCCGCATCCGGTATCGGAGACCTTTATGAAGCAGTATGTCCCCGGCACCGCCTCGTCTCCGCCTATAGTGTTCTGGAAAAGCGCGCCATCCGCCTCTATGCGGCCCGCCTCTATGGTAATGGTCCCCCTCTTGTCTCCGATGGCCTCTGCTGCGTTCGTTATGATGTTCACAAGCGCCTGGAGGAGCTGGTTCCTGTCCGCCTCCACCCGCAGATCCCCTGGGTCTATCCTGTACTCGAAGCGGATCTTCTTGGAGGCCGTGGCCTCGATGATTGGGCCGGCATCCCTTATCAATTCAGACAGCTCCACCTCCTCCTTGGACAGGAGCGAGAGCCCGGAAAAGGCCAGCATCTGTCCGGTGAGATCGGCAGCACGCCTGGCCGAACCCTCGATCCTGTCCACATATTTCAGGATCTCCAGGTTGCCCTGCCCTTTGAGCTTGATGAGCTCGGAAAAGCCGAGGATGGCCATGAGGATGTTGTTGAAGTCATGGGCGATACCGCCAGCCAGTATCCCGAGGCTCTCGTAGCGCTGACTGGCGATGAGGCGCTCCTGGAGCCTCCGAGCCTCCTCCTCCGCCCTCTTCTTCTCTGTTATGTCCCGGAAAATGCCCCTGGTGTTCACGAGCCTGCCATTTTCAAAGCGGCCGTTTACGCTCCCTTCGAGGTACACGGTCCGGCCATCCTTGGCGATGAAGGCGGTCTCGAACCTGGACAGGGCCTTTCCCTCAAGGAGCATGGAGTACATCTGCTGGCAGTGCTCCATACACTCACTGCTTATGAGATCCCAGAATTTCAATCCCTTTATATCGTCATCGCTATAGCCCAGGGTCTCCTTCCAGGCCCTGTTGACATAGAGGATGGAGCCGTCTGGCCCAACGCACTGGATGAGATCGTTTGCATGTTCCACGAGATCCAAAAGGTCCACCTGCCTGAGGGCGGTATCGGAAAGTTGTTCCCGGCATAGCAGACAGAGGAAATGTGGGGCCGTGCCCTGATCAGCGTCCAGACCAGCTATGGTGGAGGCGGCATCTTCGTCCAGCTTTTCCACGTGGCATGTGTACCCCTTTCCTGCAAGGGATACGCGCAGGGTGTAACTGGTCTCTTCAGGCCCTCTGGAGGCATGCTCGTCAAGCTCCTCGGTTGCACCTTCAAAGAGCCCCTTTAGCTCCCTGCCGGACAGTGCCGATCTATCGCGGCCCAAGAGCTCGGAAAGGGTGCTGTTGGCCAGGACTATCCTCTTTTCCCCGTCCAAGATGGCCGCAGGGACAGGGATGAGATCGACAAACAATCCCCCAGAGGTTATGGCCTTATTCCTTTCAGGCTCCATAATGCGTCTTTCTTCGTATGATGCCCCTTTGAAGGCAAGGTCGATGCACATTTAAAAAAGCCACCTGCCCCAGGCGGATCTTTCATGTGGCGGCAGGCCCTTCCTGGTGCGCCAAGATCGCAGGTGCACCAAAATCGAATTGTCTTTTTTGTCTCTTTGCTCTCTAATGATCCCGCAAAAAGGCATTCAGGGACCATGGCCAGATGCCACCCTCAACATAACACGCTCTTTGGCCGCCTGCCAGCCAACTAAAGATTGCCCTGAAACCGGCTTTGGACTAAATTGGGCTGCTGACTTCCCTGTTTTTCAGGGCCCGAGGCCGAAACAGGCGGCTTTTGGCAGGCACCGAATAGGCCTGCCAGCCCTTGCCTCATCGGAAGAAACAGGCCCCGGGGAAGAATTTCAGCGAAGATCAAAAAAGACGTTCCATCAGGAGCAGAAAGAAGAGAATATGCCCCTTGACCATCTGAAGAAGAGAATAGACAAGGCCCTCAAAAAGGGCCAGGAAGGAAGCGCCATCCAGCCTGTCAGGCTCGAGAAGGACAGCACCTTCAAATTCCAGTGCCATCCAGGCGTCAGCTGTTTCACAAAGTGCTGCCGCAACATGAATATAATCCTCACGCCATACGACATCATCAGGCTGAAGCAGCGGCTGGGTCTTACGTCCGACCTCTTTCTGCGCCTCTATACAAAGCCAGAACTGCTCGGGATCACCGGGGTTCCTGTGGCCCGGCTGCTAATGATGGAGGAGCGGGGAGGAAAGTGCCCCTTTGTCACGGAAAAGGGGTGCCAGGTCTACAGCGACCGGCCTGTCTGCTGCCGCTACTATCCTATCGGCCTTGCAAGCCTCAGACAGCAGGAAAAGAGTGCAGGAGAAGAGGAGGAGTTCTTCTTCCTCATCAAGGAGGATCACTGCAAGGGCTTTGAGGAGCCGGTGGAGTGGACGGTGGAGTCCTGGCGTGAGGATCAGGAGTCGGACTTCTACGACCGGATGAACAGGGAGTGGATGGAGCTGCTGCTTAGAAAGCGCTCCTTTGGGGAGGAGACCGAGATGCCGGAGCGGGCAAAGGAGCTGTTCTACATGGTCTCCACCAACATGGAGCGGTTCCGCCAGTTCGTTTTCGGAAGCCGCTTCCTGGACACCTACATCGTAGATGGAAAGCTCCTGAGAAAGATCCTCGAAGACGATGTGGAACTCATGCAGTTCGGCTTCGAGTACCTGAAGGTGGCGATCTTCGGGGCCGAATCCGACATCATGAAGCTCAAAGAGGATATCCTGGATGCCACGGTGAAACAGATCATCAAACGGAGGAAGAAGAGGAGGCGCAGGCTCGAAAGGCTGGCTAAGGGGCGTAAATAGAACCGGCAGGGGCCTTTTCCGGCCACGCACCAGCCATTAGCCACCGCGGCCTTCCTTTGGAGAAAAGCCCAGGTGGAGATCGGCCTTAAAAACATCACCTTTCGCTACCAAGAGGCCAGAAATCCAGTATTCACACAACTGAGTGCCAGGCTCAGCCTCAAGGGTTTCAATGCGTTCTTCGGCCTTTCCGGCTCAGGAAAGAGCACCCTTGCACGTCTGATAGCCGGGCTAGAAAGCCCGTGCTCAGGCTCCATAGAGATGGCCAGAGGGGCAAGCAGCAGCAGGGGCATCCTGTACTCCTGGAACGGGGAGAGACTTCCTGGCTGGCAGCGGATCATAGACCACCTGCACAGGGTGACCCCGGAGGAATCCTACGGGCTTCTCGATGAATTGACCAAACAGTTCGGGATAGAGGACCTGCTGCTACACCGGTTCAGCAGGCTCTCCATGGGCCAGAAGAACAGGGTCAACCTCGTGCGTTATCTGGTGCAGGACTCCGGCCTTCTCATCATGGACGAGGTACTGGCCAATGTGGACGAGCCCATGAGACACCACATCCTGGCCTGCATAAAGAGGACCTTTCCGGACAGGGACATCGTCTATATCGCCCACAGTGCAGCAGAGGTGGCCGCCTTTGCGGCAAGGGTCTTCATCCTTCCTCAGCCTGGCGAGGAGGGCATATCCTCAATCATGGAGGCAGAAGGCCTGGATCTTGGGGAGATCCAGGAAATAGACCAAAGGACCCAGGAGCTCATCCGGCAAAAGAGCATGGAGCTCCTTGAAAAGGCGTCCTCCTCGACTCTCCTGAACCCGTTTGCGCAGGGGCAGACCTCCAGGCCAGCGGCAAGTATAGATGGGAGGGACGGCCTTTGAGGATATTCCAGTTCCTTGCCATCTATCTCGTTGGCCTGGCACTGCTCTTTGGTGCCAAGTTCGCATTTCAGCTATCCGATTACCTGGTCCCAAACCCCCTGGAGTTGATCCTTTTTGCAAGAAAGGAGGGGCGAGTCTTCATGGAAGCGGCAGCCAACACGACCATGGTCGCCATCGCGGGCCATGGATGCTCACTCCTGCTTGCAGCAGCGGTCGCCTTCATATCCAGGGGCGCAAACACCATCGGGCAGCTGGTGAAGACCGCCGCCTACAATCTCCAGGCCTATCCAGTGGTGGCCCTTGCGCCCATCGTCTTCATATTCCTGGGGGATGGGCTTGCAAGCCGACTGCTGATAGCTGCCATCATCTGCTATTTTCCACTCCTTCTGAACTTTCTTGGGGTCTTTGCAACGCCGGTACAGGAGGTGGAGCTCTTCTTTCAGCAGACAGGAAGGCTGGGCCCTGTGTTGGAGGTCAAGATACGCGTCTTCGAAAATCTTCAAAAGATCGTGACGGTCGTTGCAGGCAGCAGCACCCTGGCCATGGTGGGGACCATAGTGGCCGAATTCCTGGCGGCCTCCAACGGGATAGGCTACTTGATAAGAAAGGCCCTCTATCAGAACAACCTGAATGCGATATTGACGGCCCTATTCTGTATCGGGCTCTTCTCCTCCGGATACTTCTGGACGATCGAGTGGGCAGGAGAGAGGATCAGAAAAGAGCTGTCCGGCTGAACCCTCGGCTGCAGCCATCCAGGATCTATCTGTCGAGCTTTTCTCGAAACACGGCACAGGCAACCGCGTGACAACCGGAAGGAGTACCTTCGGCAGATAAGCTCAAACCTGCACCCGCCCTACTCGATCAGATGGCCTATCCGGGAAAGCCTCGGGAGATGCTCCTTTGAATCCCAGCTCCAATAGATGATGAAGGCCTTGCCCTTTACATCCTTTATGGGCACAAAGCCCCAGAAACGGCTGTCGAAGCTCTGATCCCTGTTGTCCCCCATGACAAAGAGATTGCCTTCGGGCACGGTGACAGGGCCCATGTTGTCTCTTGGCTGCACGCCGGCAGGGATGATGTTGGGATCAGTGTGCTGCACCCCGGGCGGGTCCGGAAAGGGCTCGCCATTTACCAACACCTTCTTGTTGATGATCTGGACCGTATCACCAGGCACCCCGATCACCCGCTTTATGAAATCCTTCTTCCTGTCCATTGGAAAGATGAAGACGATCACATCGCCCCTTTCCGGCTCCCCGAAATCGATCCACTCCGTCCTGGTAATGGGGTTTCTGACACCATAGATGAACTTGTTCACCAGGATATGGTCCCCGATGAGCAAGGTCTTGATCATGGAACCTGAGGGGATCTTGAAGGCCTGCACCACGAAAGTCCTTATGAAGAGCGCAAGGACAAGGGCGATCAGTATGGCCTGGGCATACTCCTTGACCACCTCGACCCATTTAAGCTGGGGGATTTCTTCTCTATGCTTCATGATCCGGCAATAGTAGTTCCCCAAACCGCTTCTGGCAAGGAGCCTTTGGACAGGATTCCTGCAGCAGGTCCAAGCAAGGGGTGAATCGAGCTATACAGCCGGCTCCAAATAGGGTAAAAATTCAGTAAAAAGATAAGGGAACCTCGATCGAGAGGCGGGTTTATGAAAGACGGCGTTACAGGAATCCCCAAAAAAGGAGGTCCCAAAAAGGAGGTCTTTGATGAACAAAATCGCATGCCTTGCCCTTGCCATCCTTTTGTCAGCACTATCCTTGAGCGGGTGCGGCCCCAAGGCCCCTGAGCCAACAGGCTTTCTTCACGACTACTCAAAGCTGAGGCCGGGAAAGGAGGGAGAGGCCCTAAAACGCTATGTCGATCCAGCAGCGGACTTTTCCAAATACAACAAGATCATGCTCGATCATGTGGTCTTCTACTTCAAGGACAACAAAAACCAGGTGGGCATCTCACCTGAGGAACTCAAACAGCTCTCCGACTACTTCGAGCAGGCCTTGATAAATGCACTCAAGGACAAGTATCCCATAGTATCCGAGCCAGGCCCAGACGTACTGCGAATTCGCATTGCCATCACCAATGTGAAGGCGGGAAATCCGGTACTCGGGGCGGCATCTGCGGTACTGCCGGTGGGAGTTGCCGTGAACGCCCTCTCAAACGTGACCACGGGAGAGTCGGTCAATGTTGGAGAGGCCTCCATCGAGGCGGAATTCATGGATTCCGAGACAGGAAAGGTGATAGCGGCCATGATAGACCGCAAGGTGGGCTCCACCTACTCGTCTGGAACAGTGAAAGGAAAGTGGGGCCATGCAAAACAGGCCTTCGACACCTGGGCAAAGATCCTGAGAAAACGCCTCGATGAGATGCTCGGAGGCAGTTAGGGAGCAGGGACAAGAAATCCAGCCTATTAGAAAATGGGCTGACGAAAAGGGGCTGAGAAAAGCAGATCCTTATCAGAGCGATTAGGTATCTGGCCGATTTGGTATCTGGCTAGCTCAGCCCCTGGCGAGGAACTCTTCCGCCTCTTTGAGGTCTTGGGGCCTGTCCACATCTATGACCTTCCCCACATCTATGCCGTAGGCCCTGCGGCCCTGCCTCAAAAGCCATCCAAGAAACTGCCTCAGTGCAGGAAAATCACCAGGATCGACCCCCTCTGCCCAAGATGCAGGAAGGCAGTAGAGCCCGCAGGTTACCGGCCCCTCGGATAGATCCCCACCAAGGTCCACTATCCTGCCGGAACCGTCCAGACGGCAAAAGAGCGGCTTTTCATCATCCACGAACCGGGTGATGCCCAGAAAAAGGGCCTCCCTCTCCCCACTTTTGAAGATCTGTTCCCTGAAGGCATTCAAAAGACCCGGCCTGTAGATGGAATCCACCGTCGATACCAGCACCAGAGTATCCCTTCCCATCTGCCGCAAGACCCTTTCAAGCAGCCTTATGAAGCTCTCGGCCGAGCTTTCGGTATCGCGGCAAAAGGGCCTGATATCCGCGGAAGGGAAGGCCCCCTCGAGATAGTCCCTGCACTCGTGACAGACGGTCGAGTTCAGGATGACGAAGACCGGGCACAAGGCCGCCCTTTCAAACTCGGCCACCTGCCTTCCTATGAGCGGCATACCGCCTATCTCGACCATCTGCTTTGGGACGGATATCCCAGCCCCTAAAAGCCTGGTTCCATGCCCGGCGGCAATGATGCCGCCGCATACCATGGGCGCCTTCATCAAGTTGCCCATCTGGACAGCAGGGCCTCAAGCTCATCCAGGCCCGATATGACAGGTATCTCCAGCCTGAGGGCCTCGGCAGCAGCCCTCATCCATGGAGGAACCAGCCAGACCGGTCTCATCCCCACCCCAAGGGCCCCCTTGATGTCCCTGGGGAGCGAATCCCCCACCATGACAGCCTCATGGGGCTCTACACCCACGGCCTTCAGCGCAGACATGAATATGGCGGGGTTCGGCTTTTCACACCCGAGGATCCTGGAATCCACCATGACATCTGCAAAATAGATGAGACCGGTCTGCCTGCAGATGGCCTCCAGATTGCCATAGTTGTTGGAGATGATGCCTATGGCATAGCGCTCCTTCAGCCTGGAGATCAGCTCGATGTTGCGCCGTATGCTTGTCAGGCTCTCATCCAGAAACCGCCTTGAGATCTCATCCGCCAGCACCCAGTCCCGGATCCCCAGGCCGGCGAGCACGCGTCTGACCTGCTCCCTGACCACCTGATCCAGATCCATGTGGCTCGGGCACTCGGCCACCAGGGCATCATCTGCCTGATAGAAGGCCCTGGTGAAACGATCAAAGGGCACATGCACCCCGCACTTCACATAGCAGCTATAGAAGTGCTCTCTCCACGGGATTCCAGGAGAGTCCAGGGTGCCACCATAGTCGAAAAATATGGCCCTTATCCCTGACATGGTCTCTTTTCCCCCTTTTTCGAGCGCCTAAACGCACTCATTTGCCTGTTCCTCAAGCCTTGCAATCAGCTCGTCTATGGTATGGGTCTTCAGGTAAAAGGCGTACTCCACCCGTTTGAGGGAGAGATCGCTCACCCCCATTGCGATCACACTCACTATCTTGTACCCCCTGGGTGTGGGGTGCATGAGGTAGTCCAGCTCCACTTCATCACCGTCTGCCTTGATGAGAACCGTCTTGACCTTGAGCCGGCCGCGCCGGGATGGCACCGTCTGCCTGGTCTCGAACCTCTCGCCATTCCAGGACTTGAACCGCTTGGCATAAGTGGCGATGCTCATGGAGGAAAAGGCCGCTATGAAACGCTCCTTCTCCTCCTTACTGAGGCCCTTCCACGCCCTTCCAAGCACGATGCGGGATATCAGGGGAAAATCGAACACCTCTGTCACAACCCCCTCTATCTGCGCATATCTCTGCCTGCATGTCGCCCCCTTCTGACCTGCCTTCATTATCCCCAAAAGGGCCGAGTGAAGCCTTTCGACCACCAGGGCCGCCTCCCTGGCTGGAGCCTCCTGTTCTCCCCCTTCTGAAGACGATGCGAGCTCGACCGTGCCCCCCCTTTCCAGCTCAGGCCCTTCATTGCCTGCCAAGACCGAACAGGCCTGACCCCAAAAGGCCGTGATCATAAAGGCTATGGCCATGAAAGAGGCGGCCCTGGACCAGAGCCGAAACCATCTCCTGCTGCCTGCCCGCCTCTCTTTTTCCAGCCCTCCTGCCCTTTTGTCTCTGATTCCTTCCACTTATGTCTCCTTCTATCCTTAAGGTTTCATTCTCCTGAAGATCAGCCGCCCCTCTTCCACCTGCCAGGCCACAAGTGCCGGAATGCCCAGGACCAGCTCCCTGAACCTCTTGGCAAGTGACATGCTGAGGGCAATCTCGGGGCTCAGGCCAACCATGCTGCCGAGGAAGACAAAACCGCCCTCCTGGACCCCATAGGCACCCGGGATCAAAAAGGCGATCCCCCTGATGACATGCCCCAGGCTCTCGAGCAGCACGGCCTTTAGTATGGTGGGCTCTGCCCCCATGAACCAGAGAGCCAGCCAGACCTCTGTAGCCCCTGCTATCCAGCCGGCCAGCCTCCACAGGAACGAGATGGCCACCTTCCTCTTTGCCTGATATGTACTCCTTATGGCCTCGTCAAGGGCCTCTGCGTTTCCGGCAAGATCGTTAAGCCTCTCACGCCCTACGAACACGGCCAGCAGATTGACCAGTCTTGCCCAGAACCCCCTCCTCTGCGCCCAGATGAAGAGTGCCACCAGGGTGAGGAGCAATGCAAAGCCGGACAGGGCGTGTAGCAGGATCTCATGCCCGCCCAGGGAGATCAGGCAGCCTATGCCGATCAGGGTGAAGACCAGCTGGGAGAGAAGGGCTACAGTGACCTCCACGAAGACGCTGGCCCCTGCCTCAGGTACTGGATAGTTCCTTACTGCCAGCAGCCTGGCCCGCACCATGTCTCCGCCGATCTGAGCTGCCGGCAGCAGGGAGTTTATGGCCTCGCCGATCCAGCGGGCATAGATGAGAAGATGGAGCGGAGGCACCCTTCTGCCGATGAATAGCAGACGCCAGGCATGGGAATCCATGAAGAGCGGCAACGCATGCGAGGCTGCAACCAGCACAAGGCCCCAGCCTGCTGCGGCCAGGGCCTCCATGACATCGCCGATCCCATAGTAGAGCAGGATGGCGATCAGGAGCGAAAGGCCCAGGAAAAAGAGGATGTATCCCTTATGCTTCACCGGGGGCCCAAAAAGCTGAGTCCAAGGCCCTGGCACCCACCCAGACAGGTCTCACAAGATGGACTGTATGACAGGCCAGCCATGTCTCTATCCTGCACCAAGGCGGTAACAGGGGGTCTTAAAAGTCCCAGAAGGTATCGATCTCCTCACCGGTAAAGTCCCATACCGTGTTGTGGGGCGGAAGCGGCTCCCTGCTGAAGAACTCAGGCAGCCGGTCATCCCGATTGGTGAATCCGGCCCTCTGGTTGAACTCCCTTTCGGTCTTCAGGATACGTTTTCCAAGCTCCATTACATCGTCAACAGTAAGCTCTGTGCCGAAACGGGCATTTATCATATCCACTATGGCTGGCAGCAGGGCCTCGTCGTCCAGGATGGCAAAGGCCGTGAAGAGGCACAGCCCGGTGGAATCGATGGCGGCAGTGGCGATCTGGAGATTGCGGGAGAGCTCTATCTGCCCATCCTTTGAGAGCGGATCAAGGTTTCCGCCACTTCCGAGTATATTCGTGGCAATGGTGTATCCAGCCGTATGGTCTGCACCCATGGTCGAGGTGGCATAGGTTATGCCAATTCCCTTTACCGCCCGAGGATCATAGGCGGGGATGGCCTGATTCTTCACGACCGGCACCCTTGTGACACCATAGGCGCGCCCAACGGTTGCGGCCCCGTTTCCTATGATGCGCCCAAGGGGGGTGCCCTTTGCGATCTCCTCCCTGATGATGCGCACCATCTCGTTGCCATCTCCGAAACCGAGCACCCCTGCCTCCATGGCGACCCCGAAGGCAACCCCGATCTCCACTGTGTCAAGGCCCAGGTCATCGAGCCAGTGGTCCGCCTCGGCAAGGATGTCCAAGTTGTCCACACAGCAGTCGGCTCCCATGGCCCAGATACTCTCATACTCGAAGCCAGAGGTCTTGTAGCGCCCCTCCTTGTCGTTGAAGACCTGGGAGCACATTATGATGCACCCCTTGTGACAGTTATGGCGCACCTTGCCGCCACGCTCCTTGATAAGGGCGTTCATGGTCTCGCCTGCGATGGCATCATGCCCATCGAACTGCCCCTTGGTGAAATTCCGCGTGGGCAGTGCACCTGCATTGTGGATGATGTTTATCAGGACATCGGTCCCGTACTCGGCAAGGGCCTTGGTGATCCCATGATCCGCCACCCCCTTTGCAAAGACCTTGGCGGCCTTGCTGAAGGCCTCTGGATCAGCGATATGGATGCCCGGAGCCCCTTCCGGATCGATGGCTATGAACTTTATCCCCTTTGATCCCATGACGGCCCCAAGGCCCCCGCGGCCATGGCTCCTGAGCTTGCCGTCCGGATCCTTTACGGAGATATTCGCTGCAAGCATCTTCATCTCGCCTGCAGGACCTATGGTGAGCACAGAGCACTTCTGCCCAAAACGTGCAGCCACACCCTCCACCACCTTGAAATTGCCGGCACCTACGAGCTCTTCCTCTCGCGAGATCTCGACCCCGTCCTTGGACACCTTGATGCCGTAAAAGCCCTCCTTGGCCTGCCCCTCTATTATGATGGCCTTTATACCGAGCTTTGCCAGGGCCTGGGCCGCGGTTCCGCCGGCATTGGTCTCTTTGATGGTGCCCGTAAGGGGGCTCTTAGCCCCGGCCGACAGCCTTCCGGAATTGGCTGCGGGCGTGCCGGTAAGCAGCCCTGGTGCGAATATGAGCTTGTTTGAGGGCCCAAGGGGATGGCAGAGGGGATCGACCTCCCTGGAGACGATCTCAGAGGTCAGGGCCCTTCCCCCGAGCCCCATCCACTCCTCTGGGGTCTGCTCGATCTTCCATGTCAGCTCATTCATATCTATACGGACTATCCTGTCTGGGCCTGCTGCCATCTTGCCTTACCTCCTGTGCTTGTGTTTCTGGTCTCTTAAGGTATATATAACATATTTTCAGTTCCTGCCCGATGAATTCCGTACCCCCTTGCGGCATGGCAAAGTTTTAATTGACCGCGAAACCAAGTCCGAACATATTATGTATCAGAAAAAATTTTCTCCTGAACCCTTCAAAGACCCACTATCAAGAGGTACTTACTGAATATGGCCCAAGAAGCAATCATCCAACCAGAACTGTCTTGCAACCACTATTCTTTCCCGGGCTTCGAGGTCGATATCTCCGGCAGCCTCATACGGATCGGTTGGGACCATTCGGCCATATCGGGCCGGATCAACACCGCAATGGAGGACCTCTGGGTGGAGGTATTCAGGCCCTGGGACCAATCCTGCATCTTCAGCAGGAAATGCACCTTTCAGAAGGGGACGGAGTTCTTCCTGGATGAGACCGGCACCTTCGAGATCCGCCTGGTGAGAAAGGAGCACTTCAAGCTCATCGTCTCCACGGACAGCCATTACAGCCCAAAGGTCTCTGTGGTGTCCGAAAACGAGGCCAGGCACCATATCACCTGGAGCGATATCGACTGGGACAGGATCAGGAATGAAGTAGAGCGGGCCTGGGGCCTGGACTGGGAACAGGATGTGGAGCTCTGCCTCCATGTGCTCAGATGGCCGGATCCTTCAGGCAACCTGGAAGAGGAGGAGTGGATAGGGGTCGGGCTTTCTGACTACAGCCTGGTGCTTGGTGCGCTGAAGCGTGTGAACCTCGCCGTTGTCAGAAAGGACTCCCTTACGGCACGGAAGGGCAGGGAAGGCCAGGGCCCTGAACTGTTGAAGATCATCTATTCCATCTGCTTCGGGGCGCCCGAAACCCTGGAGGTGCTCTCTTCCGGCACCATAGAGCTGGCTGCAAAGGCACCGTATTTCGAGCTGAAACGAGAGATATGGGAGGAGGACAGTGTGCAGCTCAGGGCCTGGTGGCGCCTTCCGGATTCCATGTGGGACGAGGTGAGAAGGGCGGCAGAGCGCCACGGGCTCGACTGGAAGGAGTGCCATGTGGCCATTGGCCTCATGAAGAGCGATGAAAAGGGGAGATTCATCCCGGAGGGACAGGGAGGCAGGCTGATCCCTGAGACCAATGACTGGCTCTTTGCCGGCCTCAAGGATGGTGCGGCCTACAGGGCACAGCTCCTCATCAGGTCGGAAAACGGGTCCAGGGAGCTCCTTCTCATGGAGTCCAACATATGTCCTGTACCGGCAAAGCCCGATCACATAGTGCTCATCCCAATAGATGAAAGGCGGGCCTATACCTACTGGCATCTGGACAGAGGCCGTCTTGAAAATAGCCTTGAAGAGCTCCACAGCAAGACAGGCACCCAGGTGCGCACCTACATCAAGGTACTTCACGAGTGGGGTGGCCAGAGCTTTCACGAGATGGACAAGGACGTGGAGGTCTATCTCGGGGCCACTGACAACTACTACCTGAATCTCGATCCTGACAAGATCTACAGGGTGCAGCTGGTGGCGGTCTCTGGAAACAGCATCCGGGAGCTCACAGCACCCTCAAACCCCATCCAGACCGCCCGCACATCTCCTGGCACCAATCCGGTCCAGTACAAGGAGGTCACTCCCATCAGGCAACATCCCTCCCAGAGGGAGTTGCGCTCGGTGATGGGCACTGCCCAGCACAGCATCGGCCTTCTGATCATCCACCTCCATGCACACCTTCCCTACATAAGAAAGAGGGTGGAGTACGGCTCATCCGGCATATGGCAACCCATGGGCTATCCTCCGGAGTGGTTCCATGAGGCCATACACAACACCTATGCCCCGTTGATCCTCATGTTCGAGCGACTCCATGAAGAGGGTGTGGACTTCCGCCTCTCCATGGACATCAGCCCCACTCTTTCGAACATGATGCGGGACGGGCTGCTCCAGGAGGAGTTCCTGAAATACATCGACAGCCACATCAATCTGGCAAGGGCCGAAGTGGATCGCACCAGGCGTGAGGCCCCGCACTATCATGACACCGCCTGGATGCACCTCAACCGCTTTCTCGAGGTGAGAGACTGCTTCCTGAGATATGGGTGTGACCTTACCAGGGCCTTCAGGCGGTTCCAGGACCTCGGATATCTGGAGATCTCCACCTGCGGCGCCACCCACGCCTTTCTGCCATTTCATACCGCATTTGCCGAATCCGTCCGGGCACAGATAGAGACAGCGGTTGAAGACTACATCGACACCTTCGGGATGGAGCCCAATGGGATCTGGCTGCCGGAGTGTGCCTATGTGCCGGGGCTTGAGCGCTTCGTGGACGGAGCAGGGCTGAGATACTTCTTTGCAGAGACCCATGCCGTACTCCTTGCAGACTCCCCGCCCGAATTTGGCACCCATGCGCCGGTCTTCATAAAGGGTTCTGACGTGGCCGTCTTTGCCAGGGACCCGGAGACGGGCAAGCAGGTCTGGAGTGGAGAAGAGGGCTATCCGGGTGATCCGGACTATCTGGACTTCCACTTCAAGGGCGGCCCGCTTCGCTACAACCGCATCACGACCAGAAAAAACGACTGGAAGGAGCCATATGTGCGGGCATGGGCCCTCGAGAAGGCGGCCCGACACGCCCAACACTTCATGGAGGCCAGGAATTTCCGCTTCAATCATATCAAGAACTGGTTCTGGAAGAAGCCCCTGGTGGTGGCCATGTACGATGCCGAACTCTTTGGCCACCACTGGTACGAGGGCACGGACTTCCTGTATTTCCTGCTGAAGAAGCTCTATTACAACCAGAACGAGACCGAACTCACCACCCCTACGGCATATCTGGATCGCTACCGCAGGAACCAGGATGTTTTCATAAATGCCTCTTCCTGGGGGGACAAGGGCACCTTCGACAAATGGATGTACGGATCAGTGTCCTGGATGCACAGGCACACCCATGAGGCGGCAAGGGAGATCGTGGCCATGGCCACGGACCTCAAGAACAACCAGCCAGACAGCGAGCCTGCAAGACGCATAGTGGCACAGGCAGGAAGGGAGCTCCTGCAGGCCATGAACAGCGACATCCCATTCGTGATCTCGAACGGCCACTTCGTGGACAGGATGAAGGAGCTCTACTTCGAGGATCTTGAGCGGTTCTGGATACTTCAGGGCCTGTACTGGGGAAAGAACTATGACAATCATGCCGTAAGATGCAGGCTGGAATACCTGGAGATGACAAATCCCATCTTTCCCAAGCTGGATCCGTTTCAGTTCGTGTACGGTGCCTGATGTGGGGCCTGATGTGGGACCTGATGCGGGGCCTGAGGATGGATCTGATAAAAAGTGGCCTGATGGACGGAAAAGGCCGATGAGACAGAGCTGATGCGGCCAAGAATGTCAAAATTATGACTTCTTTTTGATCCCTGGCCCCTCACCCTCAAAAAGGGGCGTCGAAAACAGGCCCCTTCCCTTCAGGACAGATCCTTTACTTTATTTAATATCCCGTAATATCAAATAGTTGAAAAGGGCCTTCCTTACTGGCACCGCCTTTGCTTTTCATGGCAATTACGAAACTATCGGACCATGCCATGAAAACCCGCTATCCCACACATATAATCATTGCGGCCCTTGCCGTGTCGGCCCTGTTCCTTGCGTATACAGGCCAACCATACGGGAAGGCCCTGGCAGCACCTGCTGCCAACAAGCAGGAAGGAAGTGGTACAAAAAGCGGGGCCACCCTGCCTCCAGATGAGCTTGCATGGCTCAGCCTCAAGCCGGAACTCGAGGCATTCTGGCGCAACATGGAGGTGGAGCCCTACTCCACAGGCCAACACGTCTGGGGCCTCATCTACATGCTCAAGGACTTCATCAAGCGCTATCCGGACTCATCCAGGATCCCAGAGGCCTATTTCATCCTGGGTGAGGCTTACGGGGCTGCTGGTTACTGGCCAGAGGCCCTGGCCCACTGGAAGATAGTGACCAGGTATTTTCCAGACTCCCAGTGGACCAACGATGCCCTGAATTCAATAGTCTCATATCTGGCAGTCCATGGAAATCAAAAGAAAATCAATGACTTTTATATGGAAGTAATGCGTCAGTTTCCTGACACCATTGCAGCAAAGATCGTAAAGTGCCTCCTGGCCAAACAGGCCCTTATGGAGGGCAAGGAGGATCTGGCCAACAAGGCCATAGCCGAGATCGAGGCCGCCAATCCCAATGCCGCAGCCCTGATGCCGGAGATCCTGGATCTGAAGGCCCGCCTGGCCCTAAGGCATGGCGACGCGAAAGGGGCGATATCCTACTGGCTCCACTATCTGAACCTGATAAAGTCCCGCCAGGCCAGGGCCAAGACCCTCTTCACGATAGCAGAGACCTACAGGGAGATGGGACGAAAGCTTGAGGCCAGAAAATACTACTCACTGATAAGGAGAGATTACAGCGGCTTTCCTGAGGCGCTATTTGCCAGATTTCGCATGCTCCAGATGGATGAGGAGGCAGCGAAGAAGCTGGCCCAGGTAACGGGCAAGGTGCCTGGCAGAAAGGATCTCACCAGGGCAGAGCTGCTCCTTGAAAAGATCGTCAAGGAGTTTCCAAGACACCCCCTTACAGACGAGGTCATGAAGGAGCTCATCGAGACGGAACTGGAGGCCAAGGACTATCTCGAGGCCCTGATCGAGGCGGATCAGTTCATCAAAAGGAACGATCAGAGCCCATATCGCAAGCAGATCCTCGATATGGCCCTAACGGCCAGAGACGGCCTCCTCAATACAGACTATCCCGTTCCGTTTCTGGAGCGTGTCGTGAATCAGGGAAGGAGCTATCTGAGGTTCCCCCCGAGCAACCAGGTCCAGAAATACATCAGACAGGTGACACAGAAGTTCTGGCTCCGCCTAATAGACGGACTCATCGATGAAGAGCGACCTGAAGAGGCACTTGCCTGGTACTGGGACTATCTGGATCTCTTCGACGGCAACCATCAGGCACTGAAGGAGGCCCTGCCTGTAGCAAGGCGTGCGGTCGTGGCCATGGACGAGATGCTCATCTCGAAGGATAGGCCCTTTAAGCTCGTGAGATACTACTATGCGCACAGGAAGGGGATAGACGATCTGAAGGTGGCCGAACACTACTGGTACCTGGGTAAGGCACTGGAGTCTCTCGGCTTCAGGCGCGCTGCAGCCAGATCATTCTTCAGGGCCTGGCAGCTTGAGCCCCCTGTTCAGGTCAGATGCCAGCTACTGCTGGACTGGGCGGCCACAACCCTCGAGATCGCAGATCCGGAGGAGGTCCAGAGCATCATAAGTCTCATGGATGCCACCTGTCCCCAGGCGGCCATGGCCCCAGAGGCCATGCTCATCAAGGCCAAGGCGGCCATGGCCCAGCACGACTGGCAGGCGGCCTACAACATGGCATCGAGCAGCCTGGAGATGGAAGAGAGCCTGGATGCGGCCCTGATGGCCATAGAGTCCCTTCTCAAGCTGGGGCAGTGGCAGCAGGCAAGGCTCCTGTTCAGACGCCACAGCCCCCTCTTTTCGAATGAGCAGAGGCTCTCCATCCTGAGGAGCTGGGGGGATCAGGCCCTCATGCTCACGGAGGCGGCCGAGGCCCTGCGGGTCTACAAGGAGCTGATCTCCTTGGAGCAGGAGATGGAACAGCAGCCCCCCTCTGCCGATGTCTTCAGGCTGGCCCTGGCCGAGAGGATGCTGAAGGGGCCCAAGGCCGCAGGCGAGATCTTCCGGCAGCTTTCAAAGGAGGGGGAGAATCCGTGGAAGAATGCAGCCAAGGAGGAGATCCGCCTCGAACAGTTTCTTGCAAGCATCGAGGGGGTGATATGATCCCTGATCCCATTTGTCAGGAAAGGGGCCATGTGCTCGTTGCCGCAAGCGAGCTGAGACAGAGACTCAACCTCCAGAAAGAGCTGGAGGAGATGGGCCTTGAGGTGACAGCAGCCCCGGACCTCCACACCGCCCTCCAGATCGCCTCGAAAAACAGCTTCCTCCTCATCCTGATGGTCCACGATCCCGAGGGCATGGATGGTATAGAGTTTCTGAAGGAGATGAGCGAAACAGGTGGCATCAACCCTCCAGGATCGGTCGTACTCCTCTCTGAGGCGGCTCACATGGATGATGCAGTACAGGCTCTGGAGCTTGGGGCTGCGGATTTCAGGCTGAGGCCCTGGGAGGGCAAGGTGCTCGAGCTTCTGATCAAACGGGCCCTTTCAAACAGGCCCGCCCCTGCCCCAAAAAGCGATAAAGGGCAGGAGACAGGCCCGCCCAGGGATACTTCTTCCGACCAGACAGAAAAGCCAGGGCAGGAAGCCCCCTCTTCCGGGAGGAAGGAAGATGCCAGGGGCCCAAAGGCCATTGGTGAAGGAGTTGATAAAAAGGAGGATGAAGCCCTTGTCAGCCAGGGCCAGGAGAGCCGCTATCGCATCCTCACCAGGAGCAGCTCCATGGAAGAGGTGCTCAGCAAGGCCCGGATGGTGGCAAGGAGCAAGGCCCCTGTACTCATTCAGGGAGAAAGCGGCACAGGAAAGGAGCTCCTTGCGCGCTTCATCCACAGGCACAGCGACCGGAGTGCAGGCCCGTTTGTGGCCCTGAACTGCGCCGCCCTTCCAGAGACCCTTCTTGAAAGCGAGCTGTTTGGCCATGAAAAGGGGGCCTTTTCCGGTGCACTCTCCAGGAAGGCAGGAAAGTTCGAGCTGGCCCATGGTGGCACGATACTGCTCGATGAGATCACCGAGATGGCCCTTGCCCTTCAGGCCAAGCTCCTTCGGGTACTCCAGGAGGGGGAGGTGGACAGGCTTGGGGGCACAGGGCCCATCAAGGTGGATGTCCGGGTGGTGGCCACCACGAACAGGGATGTCCTCAAGGCAGTGCGGGAAGGCAAATTCAGGGAGGATCTCTACTTTCGGCTGAACGTGATTCCCATGCGTCTTCCGCCACTGAGGGAGCGCAAGGGTGATGCCCTATACCTGGCGCAGGAGTTTCTGAAGGAGTTCTGCACCCTTTACGGGAAAAATGGACTGGAATTTGCGTCCGATGTCATCGAGTTCATCGAGAGCTATTCATGGCCCGGCAACGTGCGGGAGCTCAGGAACATGATAGAGCGCGGGGTGCTGCTTGCCCAGAACAACTCCATAACCAGACAGATCCTGCTCGCGGAGCAGGAGCACGGGGCCGGAGGTGCTGAAAATTTTTCCGCATCGGGCCAAGCCGGACCAGCAGGAGCTGCCGCCCATGATCGGGAAGAGAGCTTCAATCTGAGTGACATGGAGAGAGAGATGGTGAAAAGGGCCCTTGCAAAGACGCAGGGCAACAGGACCCATGCAGCGAAACTCCTCGGGATAAGTGTCAGGACCTTGAGGAACAAGCTGTCCGAGTACAGAAAGATGGGTCTGGTGCTCTGATCGGTCCCTGGTATGAGAGGAGGAGAGAGCATGATCAAGAGACTATTCGGATCAACGGTGGAGATCCTGGAAAAGGGCCTCAGTCTTCGGGCCAAGCGTCAGGCCGTGCTCGCATCAAATGTGGCCAATGCCGATACCCCGGGCTACAAGGCAAAGGATCTCGATTTCAAGAGATTGATGAAGAGATTCATGGAAAAGGAGCTGCAGATGAATGTGCACGGCAGGGCTGGGCAGAAGGCCGCTTCCGGCAGGCTGGAGCTCGCCGTGACAAACCCTGGCCACATGAGACCAGCCAGGGATGCGGAGATAGACGCCGGCATCATCGTCTCTGATGAGACAGGCATCCCCAACAACGTGGATCTCGACCTCGAGATGGCAAGACTCTCGGAGAACAGCATCCAGTACCAGACGACCCTACAGCTCCTCATCAAGAAGTTTGAGGGTCTCAAAAATGCTGCAACCGAAGGAGGAAGGGCATAAATGGACCTCTTCACTGCAATGGATATCAGCGCAAGGGGCATGAGGGCCGAAAGGGTCAGGCTCAACGTGGCCGCCATGAACGTGGCCAATGCCCATGTGACCAGGACACTTGAAGGTGGCCCCTACCGGGCAAAGAGCGTGATCTTCGAACAGGAGCCCATTGGACCCAAAGGTAACGGAAGCGGGCGAAACGATTTTGAACAGCGCCTCGAGTCCATACTCTCCAGCGTGAAGGTGAGCCGGATCGTGGAGGACAAGGAGCCATTCATGGAGGTCTTCGATCCCTCCCATCCCGATGCGGATGAAAACGGGATCGTCCGTCTCCCCAATGTGAACATAATGGAGCAGATGGTGGACGTCATGTCGGCGACCCGTGCATACGAGGCCAATGTGAGCCTGCTCGAGAGCGCAAAGTCAATGGCCTTGAAGACCCTGGAGCTTGCAAGGTAGCTGATTGCCACCGCCCTATACCTGCCAGTGATGCAAGGAGAGAAGCATGAAGATAGACGGTAAGCCCTTACCTTTCCAGACAACCGAGACAGCAAAAGGGCCGGCCAGCTCCCCGCATGCCCCGGTCGAGGCAGATGGCTCAAAGGAGGAGGCGGCCAGCTTTGAAAAGATGGTCATAGAGGGCATAGAGGGGGTGAACAGGTCCATGGCCAGGGCCGATGAACTCTCTGCCATGGCTGCTGCCGGCGAGCCGGTCGGAATTGCCGAGACCATGGTGGCCGTGGCCAAGGCGGACCTGTCCTTTCGACTGCTTCTGCAGGTGCGGAACAAGGCCCTTTCCGCCTATGAAGAGATCATGAGGCTGCAGTTCTGATGGCCGGTCATATGTGCACCATGCCTGAAACAATACCCCATCATCAGAGGAGGAACTGAACCGACATGGCAACGGCTTCCGAATATGTGGACCAGCTGAAACAGCTCTACAGTGACCTGAGCCTGAGGCAGAAGCTCATTGCTGCCGGTGTGACAGTGGCAGTGCTCGCGGGCTTTGCCCTCCTGTTCATCCTCATCAACAGACCGAGCTACCGGACCCTCTACACCGAGCTCGACCAGAAGGATGCCGCTGACATCGTCCAGTTTCTCAAGCAGGAGAAGATCCCCTACAGGTTGAAAAACGGCGGCACCACCATCCAGGTACCCGACGACAAGGTCTATGACGTGAGGCTGGCACTGGCGAGCCAGGGTATCCCACATGGCACCAGTGTCGGTTTCGAGATATTCGACAAGTCCAACCTCGGGACCACGGACTTCGTCCAGAAGGTGAACTACCAGAGGGCGCTCCAGGGAGAGCTTGAAAAGACCATATCGCGCTTTCCAGAGGTAAAGGGCGTCCGTGTCCATATCGCAAAGCCCAAGGAGTCCCTCTTTGCAGTGGACAAGGAGAAGCCCACTGCATCCGTGGTCCTGGAGATGAAGCCCGGCCGCGAGCTGTCAAAGACTCAGATAAAGGGGATCGTCCACCTGGTTGCCTGTGCTGTGCCGCGACTCAGCAAGGAGAATGTCTCCGTGGTGGATACGGCAGGAAACGTCCTCTATGAATACAGGGAACCCGTTGGTGACTCGTCGGCCGAGCAGACCAGGCTGAGGCTTGCATACCAGAAGAGGCTTGAGGCCTACTACCGCCACAAGATCCAGTCCATGCTGGAAGACGCCCTTGGGACCAACAAGGCCGTGGTGAGGGTGGCAGCCGAGATCGATTTCGACAAGGTTCTCACCAAGGAGGACCGCTTCGATCCCGATGCAGTGGCAGTGAGGAGTGAGCAGAAGAACCTGGAACTCGTGAGGCCCGATCAGGCAGGAGGCATCCCCGGAGTCAAGGGGGGGCTTTCGGGAAAGCTCATGGGCAATACTGCTGGTGCGGGTTCCGAGGACTATCTGACCAAGAAGGAAGAGAGCACCAAGAACTATGAGATAACCAGGCTGCAACGCCAGATCGAGGGCTCCATAGGCACCATAAAACGGCTCTCTGTGGGGGTGCTGGTAGACGGAAGATATGAGGAGAAGGATGGGAAAGAGGTATATGTGCCCAGGAGCGAGGAGGAGATCGACAACCTCACCCAGATAGTGAAGGTGGCCATGGGATATAGCGACGAACGCGGAGATGATGTGAGCGTGGTGAACCTGCCGTTTTCCCAGAAGGCCCCGGAAAAGGGCGTTGTGGAAAGGGCAGGCGAGATCTTCTCCAAGTTCATAAAGCCGGTGGCCAATCTGATACTCGCCCTGATATTCATCTTTGCCATCTTGAAGCCCCTGCTCGATCGCTTCGTGCTCAGGCCCCCTGAAGAGGCCGGCATGATCACAGGCGAGGAGGAGCTTGCCCTCGAAGGGGCAGGGGCCGCACCGGGGGAGCTGCCGCCTGCATTCGAGCCTGCACCCGATGCCAAGGGTGAGCTGAGAGAGCTTGCCAGCAACTATCCTGAGCGGGCAGCGGCCCTCATAAAGATATGGCTCAGGGAAAAGATGGAAGAAGAGGAAGGGAAGTAAAAGACTAGAGATATGGGCGCAATAATTGATCCAGCGATACTGGTCGACCCCAAGGGCCCCATAAAGGCGGCAGTCTTTCTGCTGGCCATGGGCGAGGGATTTACGGCAGAGGTGTTCAAGCACCTGAAGGAGGAAGAGGTCCGGAAGGTCTCGGCCCTAATGGCGCAGATACAGAACATCCCCGGAGAGGCCATCCAGAAGGTCCTGGACGAGGTGAGAGAGAAGATGGCAGTGGTGCAGGGTGAGGTCTCTGTGCCAGTGGAGGACTTCCTCAAGAAGGTGCTCTTCTCCTCCATGCCTGAAGACCAGGCCCAGCAGATCTATGAGGAGATCCTGCGCCAGCTCCATCCCTCCACATTCCAGAAGCTTTCAAGCCTTGAGCCCAAGGTGATCGTAAACTTCCTCGTAAATGAACACCCTCAGACCATTGCGGTGATACTGGCCCACCTGGAGCCTGAGCTGGCCGCCCAGATCCTGGAGCAGCTGCCTGAAAAGCTCCAGTCCGACGTGATGCTCCGCATAGCCAACCTGGAGAAGATAAGCCCCGATATCGTGGCCGAGATCGACCGAGTCCTCGAAGAGGAGCTCTTTGCAGTGGAGATGAGTGATGCCACCAAGGTGGGCGGCGCAGAGAAGGTGGCCGAGATCCTGAACAGTGTGGAGCGCAGCCTGGAAGATACCCTCATGGAGACCATAGAAGAGGCCTCGGAAGAGCTGGCAGAGGAGATCAGAAAGCTCATGTTCAAGTTCGAGGACCTCCTGGAGGTGGACGACTCTGCCATCGTGGCCATCTTGAAGGAGATCAGCACCGATGAGCTCAAGCTGGCCCTGAAGGCCGCTTCCGACGAGCTCAAGGAGAAATTCTTTGGAAACATGTCCGAGCGTGCGGGCATGATGCTCAAGGAAGACCTCGAGACCATGGGGCCTGTAAAACTCAAGGACGTGGAGCAGGCCCAGCAGGCCATAATCAGGGTTGCCAAGCGTCTTGAGGCAGAAGGAAAGATCGTCCTTGGAGGAAAGGGCGGAGACGAGGTCCTGGTGTGATCCGGGAGAAGGCTTAAAGGAACATGGCCCGAATAATCAAACAGGGAAAGTGCACTTATGCCCGGATCGAGCCGCCCCAGACCTCGCCAGAGGCCGGCAGGGATGGCAGAACGGCAGTCGGATCCCACAAAGGGGACGAAGAGACAAAGAGGCCGCTTTCATTCAACTCCCTCAAACAGCTCTTTCCAAAGGATGAGCATAAAGAGACCGAACAAGACCGTGAGCAAAGCGAGCAGGGCCTAAATGGATCTACCGGCCAGGACAGACGCGATGATGCCTCCCTGGAGATAGAGAGACTGAAGGCAGAGGCCCAGCAGATAAAAAAGAGGGCGGAAAAAGAGGCAGAGGGGATCATAGACAGCGCCAAAAAAAGGGCGGAAGAGATCGAAAGCCAGGCCTATAGCGCCGGTTATGAACAGGGCCAGAAGGATGGGCTCGAGATAGGCAGGCAGCAGTACCAGATCAAGGTGCAGCACCTGGAGTCGGTCATAAACCAGCTCCAGGAGGAGTCCATGACACTGGCCTCCAAATATGAGGCTCAGCTCTTAAGTGTCGCCATCGCTGTTGCCAGACAGGTTGTAGGAAAGGAGCTTCGTGAAAACGGCCAGGCCGTCCTGGAGGCGATCAGGTCGGCACTTGCAAACGTGGTGGAGGGCAGCTCCATAGCGATCCATCTCCATCCAAGAGATTTCGAGTCGGTAAACATGGATCTGGACAGCCTGTTTTCAAGGCCAGGGGCCAACAGGATAGAGCTGAAACCGGATCAGGCGGTTGACAGGGGCGGATGCCTGATCCAGACCGATTTCGGCCTGATAGATGCCACCGTGGAGTCACGCTGGGATGCAGTGATGCATGAGATAGATACGGTCCTGAAGGAGAGGACCGGCCTTGGCCTCTCCCCCTCCCTGAAGGCCCCGCCATCATCCCAGCCATCCACGATATCCCCGTCAGCCCCGATATCAATGGATGGCCAAGAGCCCGATCCAGCAGAGGGCACTCATACTCCCACTGATGCCCCTACTGATGCTCTCACTGATGCTCCCACTGTTACCCCCATGGACGAGGATTCAGGAGATCAGAAGTGACGGCCCGACTGGACTTCTCCCCATACACCAAGGCAGCGGAAGAGACCAGGGCCATCCGCACCTGCGGCATCGTTCAGGAGGTAACCGGCATGGTCATAAAGGGTCACGGCCCTGCCCTGCCTGTTGGCGGCATGTGCTCTGTGGAGACAAAGGGGGCTGGAGCCATCCCAGCGGAGGTGGTGGGCTTCAGGAAGAATACCGTGCTCTTGATGCCCCTTGGTGAGATGCTGGGCATCGAGCCTGGCAGCAAGATATGGGCAGGGGACGAAACCGCCTCGGCCGCTGTGGGAAGCGGACTCTTGGGCAGGATACTCAGCGGAACAGGCGAGCCGATAGACGACAAGGGCCCACTTCTGCCGGAGGCCCGCTACCCCCTCTATGCAAAGCCCCTCAACCCCATGGAGCGTCCGCGGATAGACAGCCCGGTAGATGTAGGTGTGCGCCCCATAAACGCATGCCTTACCCTGGGAAAGGGCCAGAGGATCGCCATCATGGCGGGTTCTGGAGTGGGCAAGAGCACGCTCCTTGGCATGATTGCCAGGAACACCACGGCAGACGTGAGTGTCATCGCCCTCATCGGTGAAAGGGGGCGTGAGCTTCGGGACTTCATAGAGCGCGATCTGGGCAGAGAGGGCCTGGAGCAGTCCGTGGTCATAGTGGCCACATCCGATCAGCCCCCGCTCATCCGCCTGCGCGGTGCATACCTGGCCATGGCAGTGGCCGAATTCTTCAGGGATCAGGGGAAAGATGTGATCTTCATGATGGATTCCGTAACCCGCTTTGCCATGGCACATCGGGAGGTCGGACTCTCCATCGGGGAGCCACCCACCTCCAGAGGCTATACTCCATCGGTATTTGCCGAACTGCCAAGGCTCCTGGAAAGGGCCGGCCGTAAAGGGGAGCAGGGCAGTATAACCGGTATCTACACGGTACTGGTCGAAGGGGACGACATGAACGAGCCCATAGCAGATGCAGTGCGCTCGATCGTGGACGGGCACGTGGTGCTGAAGCGGGAACTGGCCCATCAGGGCCACTATCCTGCAATAGACATACTCTCGAGCGTATCGAGGGTCATGAAGGACATTGCAGCCCCAGGACAGCTCCAGGCTTATCAGAAACTCATAAAGGTGCTCTCCACATATGAGAGGGCGGAAGACCTAATAAATCTCGGCGCTTACAACAAGGGGAGCAATCCGGACATAGACTACGCCATAAACAAGATAGGAAAGATCCGCGACTTCCTGACCCAGGAGATCGATGAAAAGGTCTCATACAGCCAGAGCATAGAGCAGCTGATAGGACTCTTTTGACCTGGCCATGCGCCCCAAAAGACATGAGAAGATAACACCTGACAGGAAAAGGCATAGGAAAGATGGCCTTTCGTTTCAGACTAGAGACACTCTTAAGGATCAAAAGGCGCCTGGAAGAGGCGGCCCAGATGGAGCTTTCCGGGCTGAGTGCCAAAAAGGCCGGCTTGGAAAAAAAGCAAAGGGAACTGCTTGATGAGCTGAACCTCCTTAGGGGGCAACTCAAGGAAGGGCTCAAACAGGGACTGAACGCATCTGAATATCAGCTCTGCCAGCAGGCCCTGTCCTTCAAGACGAATGAGCTCGACAGATTGAGGCAGGATATATCGAAGATCGAGCTTGAGATAATAAAGGCCAGACACAAGCTCACCGGAATCTACAGGGAGCGAAAGCTGGCAGAGAACCTCAGACAGAGGCAGCTCGATGAGTACAAGAGGCAGGAGGCCAGGGCCGAGCAGAATGAACTCGATGATCTGATGGGCCTGCGTCTTCCGAACAGTTCCCATCAGACCGGATAAGGAATCAAAAGAGGCGATAAGTAGCGATGAAACAGGATACCTTCTCAAGGCTGTTGGGTGTCATAACAGCGATAGCCATTCTAAAGCTTGCGTTGACAGGGCTGTTTCTGTTGCCTGTCTTCAGTGGACCGGACAGTGTCGAGGCTGCATCCGATGCGAGCCAAAAAGGGCAGCCCGCCGGCCAAAAGAGCCCCTCCCGCAACAGGTTCGAGATGGCTTCCAGCCAGTGCAGCCAGGAATTTCTGGACCTGATAAATGCAAGGGCCCATGAACTCGACGAGAAGGAAAAGGCGCTCATGGCCAAACAGGAGGATCTCAAACTCCTCGAAGAAGAGATAGACAAGAAGATAAAGCTGCTAAAACGGCTACAGCGCGACCTGGAAGGGCCCATCAAGAAACGGGCCGCTGATGAAGAGGCGAGGCTACAGCACCTGGCAGGCGTCTATGCATCCATGGAGCCTGCAAGGGCTGCAGCCCTGCTGAACAAGCTCGACGATGAGACGGTTACCAAGCTCTTTTCCATTATGAAAAGCAAGAAGGTGGCCTTCATACTGGCCAACATGGAGCCTGAAAAGGCTGCAAGGATCAGCAGCTATCTATACCGGAATCCAGGGATGTAGCCACAACCGCCTGATTTCAGTCCTCGATTCCATAGGCCCCCTTCCACCCTACCGGGAGCCTCACCAGGGCCTTTGCCTTGTTTCTGAAGAGCAGGTAGCCCTTTCTTTGGCCGAACATGAATAGATCCCGGGTGAGCCGCACATCATCCTTGCAGTACTCCAGCACCTTTCTGATCTCACCGGCCTTCCACCACTTGAGGGCCATGAGACCATCTGCGCTCTTGCGGGCCCCAAGGGTTGCAGAACAGAGCGCATCCAGGGAGAGACGATAGCCCAAGCGCTCTTTAACGGCATCAAGGATGTCCAGGGTTGGCAGCGACCACAGATCCATGGTCGTGTAGGCGGAGAGCACCTTGTAGTCGAAGCGCCTTATGTTGAAACCGACCACGAGGTCCATCCTCGAAAGCAGCCTGAAAAAGGCCTCTAGCTGCCCTTCCCTGAAACAGACGAAGGATCTGGTAGCAGAATCGTATACCACGGCACAGCTGACGCCCATTGCCTCTGCCCTGTGCCAGCCTCCAACCTCCTGGGCCGAACGCTGGGTCTCCAGGTCGAAGACGCAGAATCGCCTCACCCTTGAAGGCACGGCAGACGAGGGCTGGCCCACATGGCGAGGCAAACTGCCACCGGCACGGCCGGGGCTATCTGTCAAGACCGGGGTGGGAGATGGCCGGGCACTGCCCTGGGAGGCCTCTTTCCAGCCATATCTCAGCCCCTTCAGGATGAACAGGGCTGCCTCCTTGTCTATCGGGCGATTCCCGGAGCCGCACTTTGGGGAGTGGACGCACGAGGGACAGCCGAGCTCACAACCGCATGTCCTTATGGTCTCATGGGTCGATGTCAGGAGCTCAGGGGCCTTTTCAAATGCCTGCCTGGAGAGCCCCGCCCCGCCAGATATCCCGTCATAGACGAAGACCGCGGCCCCACCAACCTGAGGGTGGAATGTGATGGAGATGCCGCCGAGATCGTTCCTGTCACAGAGCACGAGAAGCGGCATGATCCCGATCACTGCATGCTCCATTGCATGGATGCCACCCATGAAGTGGAGCTGCCTGGCCTCTGTAGCCCTTCTGAGTCCATCCGGGATCTCGAACCACAGCCCCATGGTTTCGAAGATCAGGGGCGGAAGGTCGAGGCTCACCCTGCTTATCAGCCTCTGGCCCCTCACAAGCCGCATGTCATAGCCGGTGACCTCCTCGGTCACCCGCAGTCTTCCGGTAAAGACCCTGAACCTGCCCGTGTCTATCGTATCCTGGATCTCGAGTATCTCGGTCGTCTTTGATGACCGGACCCTGGTGTAGTAGTTCACCTTTCTGGGCCTGGCGAAGACCCTCCTCGAATCTTCATCGATCCTGGTCACCACATAGGTTGTCCCCCTGTGGAGATAGACCGCCCCTGGATGGGTCTCCTTGTAGAGCCTTATGGCATCTATAGTGCCGATCTGGGGCCCATCCGGATCGTGGACGATCTGAAAACTCTTCCCGCTCCCCCTCAAATCGACTTCTCTCTGGGGATAGCGTCTGAGGCTTACGAGCCCCCCGCCTTCCTCCATCTCGAAGAGCCTGCTCTCGGCAAGGAGCTCCTGTGCCAGCCCCGGGGCACTCGGGTCGAAGGAGGCAAGCTCATCAGGATCGATGGGCCGCTCTGATGCAGCACAGACGAGATGGGCCGATGCCACCACCTCGTTTCCGGGATTCAGCACCGCCTCTTCCGCAGGGCGCTCCACAAGCTCCTGGGGGTGGTTGAGAAAATAACGGTCAAGGGCGTCTTCCCCGGCTATCATTATCACCGCAGACTCCCTCAGGGCGCGCCCGACCCGGCCGCTTCTCTGCCTGAGTGACATCAGAGTGCCCGGATATCCCACCAGTATGCAGAGATCCAGCTCTCCGATATCGATCCCAAGCTCGAGGGCGCTGGTACTGATCACTGCCAGGGTCTTTCCGGAGGCGAGATCGGCCTCTATGGCCCGCCTCTCCTCTGGCAGATAGCCTGCACGATAGGCTGATATCTTGTCTGCCAGGCGTCCTGCACGCTGACTTGCCCAGAGGCTTACGAGCTCGGTGAGCTTTCTGCTCTGGGTATAGACGATGGTCCTGAGCCCCCTGTGTATGGCTGCAAGAAGGAGCTGCACTGCAGTGGCAGGCGCCCCTGCCTCCTCCGGCTCCATCAGCACCAGATGGCGTTCGGCCTGTGGAGCCCCGCTGCAGGTGATCTCCTCCACATGCCTGCCTATAAGCTGCCTGGCCAGGGTGCCCGGGTTGCCGATGGTTGCCGAGCAGAGCACGAATACCGGATCAGAGCCATAGTAGGCGCACATGCGGCGAAGGCGTCTGAAGACCCAGGCCATGTTGGAGCCCAGGATGCCCCGATAGGTATGTACCTCATCTATCACCACCATGGACAGGCCCTGCCAGAAGGAACTCCACTTGTCATGGTATGGGAGCAGAGACAGATGGAGCATCTCAGGATTCGTAAGGAGGCAATTTGGAGGCTGCTGCCTGATGCGTCCCCTTTTCCATGCAGAGGTGTCCCCGTCATAGATCGCTGCACTAGGCCTCTTGGCCCCTTTCAGCAGGCGGGAGATCCGCTCAAGCCCCTTAAGCTGGTCCTGGGCCAGTGCCTTCAGGGGAAAGAGATACAGAGCGTGGCTTTCGGGGTGGGCCAGGAAGCGCTCCAGCATCGGCAGATTGTAGATGAGGGATTTTCCGCTTGAGGTCGGGGTCGCAACCACAACGCTCTTGCCACGCCGAATCAGGTCTATGGCCTTGGCCTGATGGGAGTAGAGGGCATCTATACCCAGACGGTCGAGCAGATCTGTTACTTCTTTTGGAAGGGGCGGATCGGGAAGGCCGGGCACAGCACCTCGTGGGCCCTGCCTGTGATAATGGACCACAAGCCTGCCCAGGGATGGAGAAGCCCTCAGGGCATCCAGATACTCCTTTACCGAGGGCCGTTTGTCCTCTATTTCGGCATCAAGGGTCTTGAGGGAGGCCATGCCCTCTATAATAATCTGCAGGACAGACTATTTGCATGGCAAAAATGACCTCCCGGCACAGAACCCTCAAGGGAGTACAGGGGCAAATCTTTTTAAGAGATGAAAAATCTTTTTATTGCCCCCTGTGGCAGCAACTATTTGATGTTCAGCACCTTTCTTTCGTGCTCTATCTCCTTCAGTTTCTTCTTGTAGAACTTTATGCAGCGCTTCACGAACCGCTTTCTTCCCCACTTGGTAGAGAGGTTCTCCCGCTCGACAGGGGCATCCCAACAGGCCAGCAGAACCAGCTTGATGGGCATGTTCATGCGCTCGAGCACCTCTATCTTGGACTCGTAGTACTCCTGCTTGGCCTTGAGCCTTAGCTTGTGGTTCTGACCGCTGTAGGTTATCGGCGCCTCATGCTCTTTCTGTAGGGCAATCATGGCTTTCACCCTCCTTTTTTACAAATTTTGTCGCTTCAGGTGACATTAAATGCAAAGAGCCTGCCATTTTGTGACAGATTAAACTGGAAAGATCGGGGGCCGATACCAATAGTAGGACGATGAAGAGCTCTCAGGTCATAAAAAAGGGGCCCGCTCCCCTCAAGCCCATTGATATAAATGCAGAGAAGAGGAAGCGGGAGATCATAGCAAAGCTCGATGCCATTCCCCCTTTGCCTGCCGCGGCACAGGAGGTACTAAGCATCATATCGGGGGAGCCTGCCAACATAAAGAGGCTGGAGCAGGTGATACTGCACGACCCCGCCCTCACCTCCCAGCTGCTGAAGGTGGCAAACAGCGCGGCATACAGCCCGGCATCCAGGATAGATACCGTCCAGAGGGCCATAGTATTCCTCGGTTTCTCAGAGGTGAGGAGCATTGCACTCAGCCTCTGCATAGGAAACCTCTTCAAGCAGAAAAAGGGCAGGCACAGCATCAACAGACAGCGTTTCTGGGAGCACTCCATAGCCACAGCCATGATCTCGCGGATCCTGGCCCTGGAGGTGGGAATGGAAGAGACAGATCTCATCTTCACCTGCGGCCTGCTCCATGACCTGGGCCATCTGGTGCTCGACCTGTGCTTTCCAGAGGAATGGGAAGAGATAATCCGGTTCGTATGGGAGCATGACTGCTCACTCCTTGCAGCAGAGAGGCATTTCGGCTATCCCCACAATCTCATAGGCATGTGGCTCGCCCGTACCTGGGGCCTCCCAGAGGTCTATGCCAGGACCATCGCAGGCCACCATCTGCCTGTAGGTCACCCCAAGGAGAGCTTTGAGGGACACCTGGTACAACTTGCAGACCACCTGAGCCATGAACTCGAACTGGGCCTGTTCGCCCCGCCCAAATTCAACAAAGAGAGTGTAGCCAGCTATCTGGGCCTTGGCCCCAGCCGCCTCGAACTACTCGAGGAGCACCTGATCCACATAGGTGAACTGGCAGATGCCATGACGGCAGGCTTCATGTAGGCCGCGAGCCGCCCCCTCCCGCCCCTGCCTTACTCAAAACCGTTTTCTATATGTTCAAATGGTGTATCATGGGCCCGTAATGCCGATTGATTCAAAGATGGGATAATGGTGCAGGATTCTTTCAAAAAAGGCCTCCGGGATGCCCCCTGGGCCCTGCTCTGCCCTTTTTGGGCCCTCTTCTGCCTTGCTCTCCTCGCTACACCCTTGGGGACCTGGGCGGCTCAAGGCCCAAAGGCGCTGAAACGGGCCGAACGGGTCACACGGCTCGGCTCCGGGCAGATAGAGATGTGCCTTTCATGCCACTTCGAGGAGCTAGACAAGGCCCACAGCCGTGAAGCCGCAGGATGCTGGTCCTGTCACCTTGGAAATCCCCTTGCAGGCACGCCAGAGCTCGCCCACAAGGGCATGGTCCTGAATCCGGGAGAGCTCCAAGTTGTGGAAAAGACCTGCGGAAGGAGCGGCTGCCACGCCACAGATGCCCGGGACATCAAAAAGACCCTGATGGCCACCAACAGGGGGATCATCTCCACCCTCAGATTCTACTGGGGAGAGGAGGATGACAATGAATCGAAACTGACAGTGGAGGAGCTGATAAGGACGGGAAAGAACTCCCCTGCCCTCGACTATTTCAGAAAGCTGTGCGGTACATGTCACCTCTGGCTTGAAAGACACCGCTATCCCGGCTTCCTCGGCGAAAAGGGTGGCGGATGCAGCGCCTGCCACCTTAAAGATAGAGAGCAGGGGACAAAGGGGGCACCCCATCCCCGTGTCACAAAGGCCATCGGGCTTGAAAACTGCGTGCGTTGCCACAACAGGAGTGGCCGCATCGGCCTTTCATATCAGGGCAAGTATGAATCAGAGGGGTATGGGACCCCGTTTGATGGGGCCGATTTCAGTGAAAGTCAGTTGCCGGACGGCAGATTCATCTGGAAGGGCCTTCCCCCCGACGTCCATTTCACCAAGGGGCTCGTCTGCATAGACTGTCACACCAGAAAAGAGGCCATGGGAGATGGAAGCTCACACGCACACCTTGAAGAGCAGGTGGAGATCAAATGCTCCACATGCCATACAGGGCAGAAGGAGCTTTCGAGGCTTGTTGCCGGCATGGACGATGACAAATCACGGCTCCCGAAGATAACCGGGCTCAAAAGGGAGATTGACGGAGCGATCTTTCAAGAGGGCAAGCTGAACAAGAAGCGCTACAGGCTCTCTCCGCCAGACGATAGGTGCATGAGCCCGGTACATGAACGGCTCTCATGCCAGGCATGTCACTCAAGATGGGTCCCCCAGTGCTATGGCTGCCATGTGAGGATGGATGGGTCAAGGGAGCAGCTGGACAAGCTGAAGGGTGAGGCCACCCCGGGACTATGGCAGGAGTATAGATCCTTCATAAGGCTTGAGAGCCCTGTCCTTGGGGTCAAGATGGCCCACACCATCAGGGATGTGGCCCAGAAGGAGGAGATCGTGATCCTGGTTCCCGGCTGACAGGACTTCATCTCCTTTCTGGATGAAAGGGGAAGATGGCGAAAGGACTTCAAGAGGCTCACCGCCTCCTCCATGGATCCGCACACCACGTCCAAAGAACCGCGTCCTTGCACAGAGTGCCACATGAACACGAGGGCACTGGGGCTTGGGGCCGGGACATTGAGCATCGACGGCGATGCCTGGATCTTCTCCCCAATCCTTGCCGAAGACAAGGGGATTTTTGGCCATGGACAGAGGCTGGATCAGTTCGTGACCCCTGAGGGCCGGCCGACAGTCCACATGTCAAGGCCGTGGCTCCGTCCATTCGACTCCGGTGAGCTTCTGAAGATCGTAAATGTGGGCCCGTGCCTGAAATGCCACAGGGACATGGAAGACCCGGTAATGAAGGGTTGGAAGAAGGGCTCACCGCCTACTCCATGCAGGTTCAGCCCGTTCAGGCAGTGGCCCCAAAAGATCATCCTCAACCCTCTTCCTTGATCTTTTTCCGCATCGAGACTTTAGGAAAAGGACCAAAGTATCGATACGAACCAAAACAGTACCTTTTTGAAGACAGATCATGCCCGGAGCCGAGCTACACAATATCAATGTGCAGAACAAGCTGACCCTGACCCAGCAGGTGACCAATACCGCAAGGGTTGCCCTCAAAAACCTCATTCAAAAGGGCAAGCTCCCTTGGCCGAGATATTACGGTGAAGAGTTCTGGTCGGTGGCAAGGAAGCTCGGTTTCTTCTCCGTTGCAGCCCATGCAGAGCCGGAGCCCTTGATGCCGGAGGAGCTCGAAAACTTCCTGGAAGAGACCAACAACATCCTGGGCGGGGTGCAGGATACCCTTGAAAACCTGGTATCCGGCACGAGAAACCGTGTCGCCGACATGATGGGCTCCATAGATGCCCTTGAAGACAAGGACCTGGAGAACCGCTTCATAGAGGAGATCCAGGAGCTGCGCCGAAAGAACGAGGAGCTTGAGAAACACTCGGAAGATGCAGAGAAGAAGATAAGGGAGCAGACCAAGCTCATAGAGCAGCTGAAGAACCAGGTTCGGATAGATCCGCTCACAGGCCTCTATAACAGGCGTGCAATGGAGCCAGACCTCAAAAAGGAGATGGTTCGGGCCCGCAGATACAAGTTCCCCCTCTCCCTTGTCATGTGTGACATAGACCACTTCAAGCAGATCAATGATACCTACGGCCACAAGATCGGTGACCGTGTACTTCAAAAGCTCGCCAAGAGCCTGCAAGAATCCATCCGTACATCGGACAACATCTACCGATATGGCGGAGAGGAGTTCCTCATCCTGCTGCCCCACACAGATGCAGAACATGCGCTCATCTTTGCCGAAAGGCTGCGGGAGACCATCATGGGCGTGCGGTTCGTATCCAAAAAGCACGGGCTCAACCTTGGCGTCACCCTCTCCTTCGGCGTGACCGAGATGAAGCCCACCGACTCCATCTCCTCTTTCATAGCAAGGAGCGACAAGGCCCTCTATCTTGCAAAGCTAAATGGCAGAAACAGGGTAGAGCTTATAACAGAAGAGGTATAGGCCTGTCCGCCTTTACTGGCCATGAAATAGCCCAGCCACCGTCATCTCCTGCCCATCCTGCCCAACATAAGGCTTGGTGCCAAGGGCAGCCCTGTTGTATCATTGTCCAAAAATCTCAAAGGAGAAAAAGAATCATGAACCCAGGAAGAGAGCTTGCCGGTCGTTTGATGTTTTCTGTCAATCTGTTGGCACTTCTGGCCCTTTCCTGTCTGATTTGTGCCTGTAGCGGCAATGGAGGAGGCAGCTCGCAAAAACTCAAGGAGTTCAAGGCAGAGCAGGTCATCAAGGGCCCTGACGGACAGGAGATGGTACAGATCGTCTATTATGCACCCCAAAAGATGAGATATGAGCAGGACTCGCCCATGGGCAAGACCATAACCATCATCCGGATGGACAAGGGCGTGATGTGGATACTCAACCCGGATGGCAAGACCTATATGGAGATGAAGGCAGACAAACATGCCATGGATGCCAGAAGCGGCATCGTCGATCCCGAGACCCCAGGGATGAAAAAGGTTGGCAGAGACGAGGTGGAGGGGATCCCTTGCACCAAGTATGAGATGCCAGGCGGCGGAACCATCTGCATTGCCGATGGCGCCCAGATGGCCCTCAGGTTCGAATCGCCGGACGGTACGGTCATGTTCCTCAGAAATATCCAGCCAGGCGGCCTTGATGCAGATCTCTTCGAGATACCCCAGGGGCGACAAAAGGTCTCCTTTCCAGCAATGCCCATGGGGGCACTGGGCAGATAGAGACGATCAGCCGCCATTCTATGAGTGAAAAAAGGGGGGCCTCAAAAGCCTCCCTCCCTGCCTCTATCTGGAGCGGTTGGGAAAGAGGAGGCTGAAGGCCATGCAACTGAGCAGGCATGTCAGGAAACCTGGCACCATCTCGTAGAGATCGAATATCCCGCCCTCAAGCTGCCGCCAAAGGATGACGGTAAGGCTGCCCGCCAGAATGCCTGCCAGGGCCCCTGGTCCGCTCATCTGTTTCCAGTATAGGCTAAGCACTATCACTGGTCCGAACCCGGCCCCAAAACCTGCCCAGGCATAGCCCACCATGTCGAGCACCCTGCTTTCGGGATCGGCGGCAAAGAGGGCCGCTGCCGCTGCCACCAGAATCACGGTCAGCCTGCCTGCCCACACCAGCTCCCTCTGAGAGGCAGCAGGCCTGAAAAGGCGCCTGTAGAAATCCTCTGTCAGGGCAGATGATGAAACGAGCAGTTGGGAATCGGCAGTGCTCATTATGGCTGCCAGGATGCCTGCCAGGCAGATGCCTGCAGGCACCGGATGGAGCAGGGCCTTTACCAGCATTATGAAGACCTTTTCAGAGTCTCCAAGCGGCTTGGTGAAATAGGCGGACCCTGCAAGACCGGCTGCGATGGCGGCTGCCATGCCAATGAGAGCCCAAGACGTGGCGATACGCCTTGCAGAGACGGCCTGTTCGGGATCGGAGAGGGCCATGAACCGGGCAAGGATATGTGGTTGGCCAAAATAGCCAAGCCCCCAGGCAGCCAGGGATATGGCGGATATTATGGAAAGATCCTGGTCAGCCACGGAGGCCAGGGCCGCCATCAACCGCTGAGATGCCGCCAACCCGTTACTATCTGCCGTAACGGACAGGGCGGAGATGGCCATGGCAGGCACTATGAGCAGAGCGGCCAGCATCAAGATGGCCTGAAAGGCGTCTGTCCACGACACTGCCAGAAAGCCCCCCAGAAACGTGTAGGCCATGATGGCCCCACACCCTATCAGCACGGCATCCATGTATGGGAGTCCAAAGACCTCGGTGAACAGCTTTCCACCTGCAACCAGGCCGGAGCTGGTATAGATGGTAAAGAAAAAGAGGATGAACAGGGCAGAGACCGCCCTCAGGGCAGCCCCGGAAGCAGAGGCCTTTCCAGTTGGCGGGCTGAATCTGCGCTCCAGATATTCGGGAATGGTAAGCGAGTCACCATATCTCTCGCTCTTCATCCTGAGGCCCTGGGCAACGATACGCCAGTTCAGCCAGGTGCCTGCAAGGAGCCCGGCTGCAAGCCAGAGGGCCTTGAGGCCAGACAGATAGGCAAGGCCGGGCAGCCCCAGTAGCAGCCAGCCACTCATGTCCGACGCACCTGCCGAAAGGGCTGCCACCAGGGGCCCCAGCCTCCTTCCACCAAGGATATAGTCGCCGATATTCTCGGTCCTTCTCCACGCAACCAGGCCGATGGCCAGGACTATGGCCATATATGCCAGGAAGGTTGCACCCACCGCAGGATCTGCCCTGTGCAAAAGGGATTCGCCCTGCAGCACTATGTCTGCACCTGTATCAGCCATGCATGGGATTATATCCCAATTGACGCCGGAGAAAACCGGTTTTGCCAGGTATCTGGCATCTCTTGGCTTGCAAGCTGCCTGGCAAGGGCCATGAGCTCACCATCCTTGGTGTTGACGATGGCGGCATCCAGTCCTGAAATGGCGAGCATGGACAGGACCTGACAGTGGAGCCTGCTCCTTGAGTGCCTGGAAAGACCAAGAGAGATGTTGCTGAGCCCGACCACGGTCCTGACCTTCTCCTGCCTCAGCTGCGATATGATGTGCAGGGCATCCATGAAAAGGGTTATGTCGGGCATGGCCCTGGCCAGGAGCGATGCGGCCACATCACTCCTTGGCCGCAAGATCGGGTCGATCATGATGCGATCCAGGGGAAATCCCCGCTTCTCTGCCAGCTCCAGCACACCTTCTGCCATGATCACCATCTCCTCCAGGCAGGAGGGCAGAAAGCCTTCACGCACCAGCATGATCACAACACCGGCCCCAAAGCACTCGGCTGCAGCAAGCATGCTCTCAAGCCGGGCCTCATCGGCGGTGGCCCCGTTTATCCATGCGCCCTCCCCTGCCTCCTTGAGCCCCGGAGCCAGGGCCTCGGCAGGGGCGGTGATGAACAAGGGTATTTCGGCAGCCGACCTGATCACCGATATGGCCCACGGCAGCCAATTCTCGGATGCCCTACGGCAGACCCCGAGGTTCACCTCCAGGGCATCTGCCCCAGCCTCTATCTGCTGCTCGACGACAGAGACAAAGGCCTTTTCATCCCTCTCCTCTACAGCACGGAATATGGCTGGATTCAAGATGTTACACCTTTCCCCCACAATGATCATGATGCACTACTCCTTTTTCATGTTCTTGACACCAGCCAGATGATGTTTCAGGGGAAAACAGGGAGGAAGGAACTGAAACCTAGAGATAGCAGGAGCCGCTCCTGCCAAACCACAGCCCTGTGTGATCGGGCCTTTAGCCACGAGGCCCATCGATCACCCTCCCCTTCAGGCCGGTCTCCCGGCTCGCGGATCAACCTACCGGCTGCGCCTTCCCATCACGCCTCTGGCGTGACAGTGGCACCCTGTGCAGCCTTCGTCCCCGCTCACGGTTGCGGGCCAGCGCCGGACTCTCACCGGACTTCCCGTTCACCTGAAGGTGTCCATTCGATCCTATCGTGTATCTTTTGAGGGAATTCTTACAGCTCAGGAACCGGGGATGTCAACAAAAACATCATCATGCGCCTTGGTGCCGCCCTCCCCACACGTGGATGCACTGCCCAACAGCTCGAGATCATGGCCCGATGGGCGCTGATAGATCCTGAGGCCGAACTCGGGCACACAGGCCAGCACGTGATCGAAGATGTCTGCCTGGATCGCCTCGTAATTGGCCCAGACGGTATCGTTTGTGAAGACATATATCTCCATCGGGAGGCCATCGGGTGTCGGGGCGAGCTGTCGTACCAGGAAGGTCATGTCCTTTCTGATCTTTGGATGTTGCTTCAGGTATTCCACCAGATAGGCCCTGAAGGTACCGAGATTGGTCATGCGCCTTCCGTTGACCTTCACCGAGTCGTCTATTGCGTGGACGGCATTGTACTCCTTGAGCTCCCGCTCCTTGGCATCTATATAGGGCTTTAGGATCTGGATCTTCCTGAGCCGCTGGATATCGCTCTCTTCAAGGAATCTTACAGAGCGCTGGTCTATGAGGATGGCCCTCTTGATGCGCCTTCCGCCGGCCACCTTCATGCCGCGCCAGTTCTTGAAGGAGCCCTCTATGAGCTTGTAGGTGGGCACAGTGGTGATGGTCTTGTCCCAGTTCTGGATCTTGATGGTGTAGAGGGCGATCTCTATGACATCGCCGTCGGCATTGTATTGGGGCATTTCGATCCAGTCCCCCACCCTAACCAGATCGTTCATCACTATCTGGATACTTGCCACAAAGGAGAGGATGGTATCCTTGAAGATCAGCAGCAGCAGGGCAGTTACTGCACCAAGGCCGGAAAGAAGTGCCCAGGGAGACTCCCCGAGGAGATAGCAGATGATGATTATGCCTACTGCGATATAGAGAAAGATCTTTACTATCTGGATATAGCCCCGTATGGGATAGCGCTGGGCGACAGGATAGCGTTCATAGATGGCCTCGCCCACGGCCATCAGCCTGTCGAGGATCAGAGCGATATCGAAGAGCACGAAGGGATAGAGAAGCTGCCTGAAAAAGTCCGGCAGCTCCGGAAAGAGCCTAAGGCCATAATGGAGCAGGATGGCTGGGGCCAGCAGGGCCACCGGCCCAAAGACCCCCTTTTCTATGAGCAGATCATCCCACTTGTTTCTCGTGTGTCTGAATGCGGCATGGATGAATCTCAGAATGATGAAGCGGACCAGGATGAAACTGACAGCTGCCGCGACAATCAGGACAACGCTCCAGAAGAGATAGTAGATGGGCGTCTGAGGTTCAAGTACCTGGTTTACCAGATCTATCAGCTGAGAAATCCCGTTTTCCATTGCCATATTCCCCTGTTACTGCTCCTGCCAGAGAAGATCCTATCCGGACAACTTGTCCGCCTTTCCGGTGCCCTTCCAGCCGGCCGCCCTGGCCTGCTTCACCAGGGCCAGGGGCACCTCCCACTTGTTCAGCGGGCTTATGAGATATAGGCCATCAACCATGGAATGGATACGCTCCAGAAGGCCCTGGGTCAGCTCAAGGCCCGCCTTCCGCTGATCCTCAAGCCTTTCATACGATCTCAAATGGTCTCTGATCTCCTGAGGGATGGTGATGCCGGGAAGCTCGTTGTGAAGGAACTCTGCACTCCTCCAGGAGATGAGCGGGAAGATCCCAGGAAATATCAGCACATCCAGATGGGCGGTGATCTCCATCATCGCCTCCACTGAGGCGGGATCGAAGATGGGCTGGGTCATGACGAAATGGGCACCGAGGGAGACCTTCTTCTCAAGCCGCCTCAGCTGCAGCTCCGGCTTGCTCGGCCTGAAGCTGAAGGCGACCCCTATGGAGAAGTCTGTGGCCTCCTTCATGGGTCTTCCAGCCATGTTTAGCCCCCTGTTGAAGCCTGAAATCATGCGGACAAGGCCATAGGAGTTGACATCGAACACCCCGCTGACTCCGGGCTGATCACTTGAAGATGCGGGATCTCCCGTCACCGCCAGGATCCCCCTGATCCCCAAAAGATGCGCCCCCATGATCTGGGCCTGGAGCCCGAGCACGTTTCTGTCTCGGCAGGTCAGGTGGATCACGGTCTCCATCCCGCAGTCCTCTTTTATGATATGGGCCAAAGACAGATTGTCACACCTCAGCACGGCAAGGGGATTCTCTGCCAGGGTCACCCCGTCTGCCCCTGCCTCCTTGAGGTGGCGTGCCCCCTCGATCACACCCTGGACATCCAGATGTGCAGGGGGGTCAAGCTCCACCAGAATGGGAAGCCTGCCTTTCTCCAGGCCCTTTAGAAGGGCACCGGGCCCCTCCTGCTCGGATGGTGCGGGGCCGCCCTGGATGGCGGGCCCAGTGACAGCTGGCTGCTGTCTCTTGACCTGTCTGACATGCAGGCGTTTTTTGAATTCATGTATATGGGCAGGGGTGGTTCCACAGCACCCTCCCACGAGCCGGACCCCGAGCTTTACCATCTCTGCCACCTTGCCAGCCATATAGGCAGGAGGTGTGGAGTATACCATTCTGTGATCTATCACCTCTGGGATACCGGCATTTGGAAAGGCGGAAAGGGGCACCGACGCACCGAGCTGGGAGAGCTTCTCCACTGCTTCGAGCATGGCCTTCACACCCCGGCCACAATTGGTGCCAAAGAGATCAGCACCTGCACGTATCGCTTCAGTGGCGCAGTGTACGGCATCGAGCCCAAGGGCGGTCTTGCCCTTGGCGGGAAAGACCATCTGAGCCACTACCGGAAATTCGGGGAAATGCCTCTTTGCTGTCTCGATGGCCAAGAGCAGCTCATCCAGGTGTGTGAAGGTCTCCAAGATGAAGAGATCCACACCGCCCTCGACCAGGGCCTCCATCTGCTCCAGGAAAACCTCTCTGACCAGCTCCTCCGAAGCAGCCGCCTCCCCTCCCTCTCCCTCATGGCCCAGAGGGGAATCCAATGGAAAGTCCAGCCCGGTTGGGCCGACAGAGCCTGCCACAAATATCTTGCCAGCAGCGGCCTTGGAGGCAATCGCCGCCCCCTGCCTGTTGATCTCAGGGGCCAAATGGCCACTTCCCCTGGCCTCAAGCCGCAGCCTGTTGGCGGCAAAGGTATTGGTCTCGATCAGCTGGCTGCCAGCCCTGATGTACTCTTCATGAACGCCATAGATGAGATCGGGATCCTTCAGATTCAGCAGATCGGTGTTGGTCCCAAGTTGCACCCCCTTCTCATACAGATAGGTCCCTATGGCCCCATCTGCCAGGATCACCTGTCTCTCTATAAGTTGAAGAAAGTCTTCTCTCATGGCTAAAGATCCCTTTTTATAGCTTTGTAGCCCTCTATTTTTCTCTTTTGTCCCGGCTGGCCGTGATTCCCCCGGCCCGATGATTATATTAGAAGCCAGGACAAATTACTAATATCTTGCCGCCTTGCCTTGAGGCCGCAAGAAAGGCGGTTAGGCCGCGCAGCCCGGAACAGGCAGGGCACGCGGACACACAAGTGCAGGAACGGATAGAACCTTTTTGCGATCGTATCGGATCGTATCAGGAGGATCGGATCATGTCAGAAGAGAGACTTACGAAGAGTGACAAGATAACGCTTCTTAAGATAGCCAGACAGGCCATCAAGTCGGAACTTGAAGGCAGGGCGCTCAGGCTTCCCACTATCACAAGCCCTGCCCTGATGGAACCGAGGGGGGCCTTTGTAACACTCCACAAACATGGCCAACTCAGGGGATGCATCGGAAACTTCACATCCTCCAACCCCCTCTATCATACCGTTGCCGAGATGGCCATTTCAGCCGCCTTCAACGATCCGCGCTTCAGGCCCCTGGCTCCACACGAGTTCGATGAGATCGACATAGAGATCTCGGCCCTCACCCCCCTCAGGCCCATAAAGAGCGTGGATGAGATAGAGGTGGGCAAACATGGCATCTATATCATCCAGGGGCCCTACCGGGGTGTACTCCTGCCCCAGGTGGCCACGGAATATGGCTGGGACCGCTATACCTTTCTGGACCAGACCTGTATAAAGGCAGGTCTCTATCCGGGATGCTGGAAGGAGCCCTCCACCCAGATATTGATCTTCAGTGCAGAGGTCTTTGGCGAGAAGGAGCTGGGCCTCGTCTGAATAGGAGGCCTCAAGGCCTCAGCCCTTCTTTGCCCTGAGCTGCTGGTATCTCTCCTTCATCTTCTTCTCCACCAGGGGGGGGACGAGCCCTTCGAGGCTGCCTCCAAACTGGGCTGCCTCTTTGACAATGGTGGAGCTTACGAATATCCAGCGAAAACCCGTCATGAGAAAGACGGTCTCTATATTCCGATCCAGTTTCCTGTTCATGATGGCCCGCTGCAGTTCATATTCAAAATCGGAGACCGCCCTGAGGCCGCGGAGTATGGCATTTGCCCCGTGACGCCTGGCAAAATCCACAAGCAGGCCATCGAATGCCTCCACCTCTACGCCCTCCATGGTGCCGATGGTCTGCCGGATCATATCGACCCGCTCATCAAAGTCGAACAGCGGGCTCTTTCCCGGATGGACACCTACGGCCACTATCACCTTGTCAAAGAGTTTGAGGGCACGCTTGATGAGATCGATGTGGCCATTCGTTATGGGATCGAAGGTGCCTGGATATACTATGATTCTTGACATACCGGATCCGATTTCTCCTTGCCGATTCTCATGGGTGCGCCCTGTGCGCTGGCCCTAGCCCTGTGTGACAGGTGGCGCCTGCCCTTATGAAGGGCGATAGAACAGGATCTTCGTCTGACCATAAACCCTTTCATCCGCCAGGAAAAGCCCCTTGGCTCTGCCGCCCTCCAAAGAATCCTTCTCAAACCTTCTCGGCAGCTCCTCTCCCTTTCCGGCCTCACAAATCAGGACCCCCGAGTCATGGAGCAGTTCTGCCTGACAGATGGCCTGAATAAGCGGCTGCAGCAGCCCTCTTCCGTAGGGGGGATCCATGAAGACCATTCCAAAAGGCCCCCACTGCCCCTCACCCATACCCTCGGCTTTAGCCATGTTCTTCCTGATGGATAAGAAGAATCTCGAAACCTCTCCCCTTGCCAGATTGAACCGGACGGCCTGAACCCTCTCCCCCACTCCCATTGCTCCGGCATTTTCAAGGGCCTGAGAGAGTGAACGTCTAGAAGAATCCACCATCAGGGCACCATCCGCCCCCCTGGAGATGGCCTCAAGGCCGAGCGCCCCGCTGCCGCAAAAGAGATCGAGCACCCAGAAACCTGGGGCGGGCTGTCCGAATCTGACCTGTGCAATCTGAAACAGGGCCTCGCGCACCCGATCGCTGGTGGGACGCACCTTTAACCCACGTGGACAGACAAGGCGCCTGCCCTTCAGGCTTCCTCCGGTAATCCTCATACTCTCCTTACGAGTTTCTTGCCTGGCCTGAAGCAGCAAAAAGGGCGGCACGTCAATGTGCCGCCCTGCCACTGCCCATTATGACCGAATCGTGTGGCACTAATCATCGAAATCGCCGGAAGGCCCCTTGTCACTGGTGATGAGGGCAGCCTTCTGACGGATCTTTTCTGGGGTCCACTCTGCCGGGTCCTCTATTCGCTCTGCCTTCGGGCCTATATCGTAGGAGCCGGCCTCCATGATGATGTCATAGGCGATAGGGGCCGTATCCGCGGCATTGAACACATTTGCCAAAAGGTCATAGACAAACTCCTCCACACCCTTTGCCATCCGCTCCCTGATCTCCTGAGGCTGGCCCATTATCTTGTTCTCAAAGGGCAGGTTCAGCTTCTTGTATGCACCGCCCTTCCAGCCCCGCTCCTTGGCATAGGCCTTCATCTCCTGCCAGAGCTCGTCGGTAACACCCTGGTCGGGCAGCTTGATGAATTCCCCGTTCTCATCCATTACCGCATTCCCGTATTCATCCACCTTTACCCCCCAACTGATCATCTGGAGGGCTGTTGCAACGTTCGCCTTGGTTGTGCGGGTCTTTTCAGCTATCTCGCGCAGGCGCTGGGAGTTGTTGCCAGAGGTGCCATGCTGTGCACCGGATACCTTATAGGGTGCAAGGGCCTCGTGGATCTCGGCGGTGAGATCTACCTGTATACCCTGGTCGCTTGCCTGAATACCGTGGGTGGTACCGTTGTTAAGCGCGATCCAGTCCGGGAATATCCCGTGGGCATTGAGGCCCTGGATCAGGAACAGTGCCTCCTCCACAGTGGAGAGCCCTTCCTTGCCCTTTATCTCACCGACCTCTGTCTCGAGCCCGGCCCATTTCGGTACATAGGGATTAAGCTCTATATTTGCAAGAAGATTCTCGTCGTCGGGCATGTGGGAGGCATCTATGGCAATGGATGTGATCCCCATCTGAAACAGCGTGGGGATCTCAACCTTTGCAGGCTCGATATCCTCCCTCTTCTTGATACCGTAGTGGTCTGCATGTATTGCAACAGGCACTGTTATCCCGAGCTCATTGGCGACCTGATCCACACGGCGGGCAAGATTCCAGAAATTGGTGGCGCAATAGGCATTGGCACCCCCCTCAGACCTGGCTATCTCCATGATGATGGCGGCATTTGCCCTCTGGGCCGCTGCCAGCACCCCGCGAACGATTATGTAGTTCCGGGCATTGGCCGCTATGGTCATGGCCTTGCCCTTTTTGAGAAGGGCCCGGTCTATGACCTTTCCACTCACTATCAGGGCCTTGGAGTTTGGAAAGAGCCTCTTGATATTTGGCGGACGTCCGATCTCAAGAACCTTTTCAAAGTCACTGCTCATGGCATCACCTCCTGGAAAGAGAAGCTGGATTTTCCTTCTGGCTCAAAAAATTTCCTATCAAACAGCCCCTTCGACTCTCAGCTGTCCATCTTGATTGATAAAATTATAATGCCTGAAAGAAATAAGAAAAGCCTGTAGCGGCGTGAAGCAGGGAAGTTTCCTGATCCCCTCTCGAAGATCAGACGAAAAGGGGCCGGGGGACCCATCTTCCCCGACCCGCGATGCAAATGAGAGGCATGTAGTGCCAACTAAAAGGAGAAGCTTACCGTTACCCCTCCATATACGAAGTTGTTGTCACTGTTCACCAGTGCCCGGTTTGACATGTCGTTTGAGCCATCTCCACTTATGGGAAAGACCCAGTGGAGCTCGGGTGTGATGGTGAAATAGCGCGCATCCTTTGAGGTGATGAATGAAGAGGCCGGGATGCTCAGGCTCAGGGATGCTTCACCATGGTGCAGCCCTGAGTATTCGTCATCGGCATCGTCCGGATCTGGATAGGAGGCCTCGTCATCGGAGAACAGGGCACTGCCGAGCAGGCTGAAATCAAGAGAGATATCCCTGACAAGAGGGATGGAGTGGGAGACCTCGAGGGTGACGTAGGTACTTGGATAGTGGGAGAACTCCCTGTAAACCGTGATTGTCGGTGCAAATAGGATATCCAGCCCGGCGGAGACGAAGAGTTCCTGACTGTCGAGGGCCTGATCCAATGCATAGTAGATGTAGCCCACAGATCCGCTCACCATGGCGAAGCTGTAATCGTAGGCCATGGTGTAGTCGGTCTCGGTCAGGTTGTCCAACTCCTCGATGGAATCGTGCAAGTTGGTATCGTAGTTGGCCCAGATATTTGCAGAAAAACCCTTGTAGGCAAAGGTTGCAGATGGCTGGATCACTATGCTGTCCCTTGAAAGCTCCTGCCCGCGCCAGATATATTGGCTGAGAACGCTGACGGAAAGGTCGGCGCTGGGCCTGTCATCGTCGCCAAATACCGGTACCGCTGTAGCCATTGCCATGAGTGCAAAAACGAATGTGACAATCCTGTTCATTGGTCGAATCCCTCCTCTTGTCTTGACGTGTCTCTGCTATAGTTGACTGATTTGATTATCTATTTAGAAAGCCTACAGATAAGAAGATGAAGGCGTGTGGCATAAGGCCTACCGTCCCACTTCTTCACCATTTTTCTGTCCTTTTTCTCTCCCTAAAACAGCTATATCGCCCCCTTTCCGTTCTCCCCACCAAGCTTCTCCATCCAGGCCTCTTCCCTCATACGGACTCCACTGCGACATGGCGGCCACGAGCAATGAATGCATCCGTGCAATCTTCTAAATAGCCCTAAAGCAACAAGAGGGCCAACCAGAGCAAAATGCTGCGATATGGCAACACAACTTATTGTTATGACAGAATAAAAAGACCCAAAAGATCTCTTTACAGCCCACTCTTTCGATTCTCTTTTAAAGAGAATATTTCATTTTTGAAAATAATCTGAAATAGAAAAACACATTTTTGTAACAAATAGGCTGTTTTCCAGCAAAGGGAAGCAGGACGGGCCATCTATCAAGGATGTACCCAAAATGGAGACAAGATATGGGTTATGGATATTGATGGATAAGAGCCTAAAACGACGAAGAAAATGAAAAAAAGCAGGCAAAAGAGGTTGAGGGCCTCTGCCCAACTCACCCGGATATTCGCTGAATACGGACCTGGGTACTGCTGAAATCCGGTATCCCGCCCAACAGGTCCACCATGGGAGTGTTGGCCAGGGCAGGGTCGAGATTTGTTACAAAATTGGAATTTATTCCTCTTCCAAGGGAGGGATCCGGCAGCAGCCGATCCGCCTTGGCCACGGAAGGGCCACCAAGAAAGACCTCTGATGCCCTGCCAACCCTGAGGGGGCTGGCCCCGAGCTGGCTGTGACCGTAATGGTTGGATATGGCAATGCAGCCCCTTCGTATCATGGGCCCCACTTTGGCCCGGCCAACTACTCCACCCTTGGCAGATGTACTCCTGGAGCTTACCCGCACCAGGTCTCCGGTGCCTATGCCAAGGGCGGCCGCATCGGCCTCATGGATATAAACGTGATTCTCCGGCATGATCTGCCGGGCTATCCGGTGCCATATGGTCCTTGATTGTGTATGGATATTGAGCTTGTGGGTAACCAGGGTGAAAGGAAATTCCCTCTTGTCCCGCTCAATGAGATTCTGCCCCTGGCTGTCAGCGGGCAGGACCAGCTCTACCGTGCCGGAAAACCTGCTGCCATCCAGGCTGTTTCTTATACCGGAAAGCCTTTCATTGTAGAGCACCACCCGCTTAACCCCATGAAGAAAGCTGTTGCCGGAAAAGAGGCCCTCCCTGGGCAGAAAGATACCGCCTCTGGCCAGGGCATAGCAGAGCCTGCGCCAGATAGGCCGAGGAAGCAGATCCCGGAACTGGGCCACAGGATAGTTCTCCTGCACGAAGCCGATCTCATGTCCGGTGGCCTCCGGAACCCCTGCCGAAAGGACTATATTGGCCATACCGCGCAGGTAGAACTCCTCTGCCCTGAACAGATCCAGATCCCCCTCCTTTGAGGGGATGGCCCCCTTTCCAAAACCGGGAAGATCAAGGGCCAGGGCCAGGTCTATCAAAAAGGTCTCCAGGCAAAAGGGGCGTCCGTCTCTGGTCTTGCCGGTCAGGGGCTCTATCACTGGGGTCCTCAGGGCCGTGAACCTCTGGGCAGGCGCATGGGGTGCCAGCCATCCGTAGTGGCCCTCTGCAAAGGTGACATCCGGAACGATGTAGTCGGCATAGATGTTGGATTCATTGATGCCTATGTCGATGGAGACGTGCAAGGGCACCTTGTCAGGGTCCTCAAGGGTGTCGATGAAACGATATCCGCCGGGGATGGAGTAGACCGGATTGAAAAAATAGGTGAACAGCACCTTGCATCCATAGGGATATGCCTCATCGATTCCGGCCATGGTCTCCACACAGAGCCCTCCCTTGGTGAAGGGGAACCAGGGCCTCTTTGCCGGATAGCCCCTTTTACGAAACTCCAGGCTCTCTTCATATCTCGCCTTCTCCCTGGAGATGGCAACCCCTTTTGGCCTCCTTGCCCCGGGAAAGGTGCCAAGCTGACAAAAGCCATCCCTCCAGCCCCCTGCCTGACCGCCACCACTCATGTAGCCGCCCCTGGTCTCTACACTGCCCACGAGTACATTGAGCAGTGCAATCGCATAGGAGGCATGGCTTCCGCCCACATAGTTTCCCGCCCCATGATACTGACAGACAGCGGCCCTTGGCCCATAGGAGGAAAACTCCTTTGCAAGTGAGGCTATCTCCTCTTCGTCCACGCCAGAGATGGTGGCGTACTCGGACAGCCCGTTTTGAAACACGGACTCCTTGAGGAGTCTGAAGGCGCTCTTCACCCTGATCCCTTTGCCATTGGCATCCATGAGGAGCGCTTCGGCATCATAGAGGGCACGGGCTGTCTTCTCGAAATGTACCGGAAGGTGCATCTCTCCCTGTGCCCCGGCATCGAGGACCACAAAGGCCTGCTCCTCACCTGCCGGACACTGCCTCATCAGATGGGAGAGTCTCAGAAATCTGCCTTCATCCTTGTGGCCGGGCTCCACGATCACAAGATGGGAGGCATTGCAATAAGCGCCGTTTCCAAGACGCTGGGCCGCACCGAGATTGGGCGCTGACAGATAATCATGGTTGATGGCCCCATTTTCTATCATCCACCTCATCATGCCCATGGCCAGGGCAGCATCGTGTCCAGGCCTGACGGCCACCCAGCGGCTTGCATGTGAAACCGCAGCATGACCCCTTGGATCGACCACACTGAAGCGCAGCCTTCCCTTGGAACTGCGCATGGCAACTGCAGCCCCATAGGTATTGACCCCGGGCTGCAGGGCGGAATAGATGTTGGCCCCAAAGACCAGGATATATTCCGCTTCCCAGGGATCTGCCTTCATCTCGACCTGCTTGCCTTCTGTCATGGTGAAGTTGCCCATGCGAAAGCCAAGGCCGCATATGTCGGTATGGCCAATGCGGTTTCTGGAGCCAAAGGCCTGCTTGACGAACCTGTCTATAAAGGCCTTGCGGCCATGCTGCATCCTGCCTGATATGAAGACAAATGCGTTGCGCTTGGGACCAAGGCCCGGATCTGAAGGATCCACAGGCTCATCGGAGTCGAGTTCGGCAAGCCCGGGGAGATCCCTGTCCTCTCCAAGATGCGCAAAGAGCCTGCCCCCTTTACTGATCTCCTCTATGAGCTGATCCCAGCTGATGGGTTCAAACCGGCCCTCTCCACGTTTTCCTGCCCGCTTCAATGGGACGAGCACCCGATACGGGCTGTAGACATAGCTTATGGAGTCTATGGCCTTTGCACAGACAGTGGCACTCTGGTCCGACAAGGCCTGGCTAAGAGGGGCACCATAAGATAAGGGCTGCCCCAGCATGTTGTATGGATGGTATGGGTTGCCCTTGAGGGCAGTAAGTCTTCCATCCTTTACGACTGCCCTTATGCCGCACCTGGCATTACATGCAAGACAGACAGAAAATATGACCCTGTCATCCGATCCCTTTGGATCGGCGACACACCCAAGGAAGGAGGCAGCACGTTTCAAAAGACGCCTCCTGTCAATGCCCTTTCTATCCAGCCTCTCGTCCTGTCTGCCCATGGCTAAATCCTGAATATGGCCCATTAAACCTGTTCTTCCGCCTCACCCCTTAGACCTACATAGAAGACATGGAACATTTCTGCCGCCTCCCCGTGTGGACCTGCAAGAAGGCTGCTGCTTCCGCCTTTTTCTGCCCTGGCCAGATAGGTGGCAAATTCGCCTTCCGGATGCTCCAGATCCCCGAATAGCCTGGCCCTGCTCGGACACGCCTCTACACAGGCCGGCACAAGCCCCTCATCCAGCCTGTCTGCACACAGGTCACAGGCATTTGCCCTGTTTCCCAGGCCAGGATCCGGAAATCTCATCCCGTAAGGACATGCTTCAATACAGGCACCGTCTGCACTGCAAAGCTCCCAGTCGGTAACCACCATGCCCGACTCCAGCCTTTTTATGGCCCCATTGGGACAGGCCCTCATGCAGGCAGCGTTCTCACAGTGAAAACACATGACCGGCACGAAAAGAGGTCTCATCCTTCCATCTTTTTTCTCCACGATCCTCGACTCGATCCTCGTAAGAAGGGGCAGGCAGGCCGGATCTTTGGAGGCCTTGCAGGCGCTCACGCAGGACTGGCACCCCATGCATCTTGTAAGGTCGATTATCATTGCCAGGCGCCTGCCCATATGGGCAAGTCCCTTCTCTCCGCTGCCTGATGCTGTTTCACCATGGATCACGGCACCGGCAGCCAGGACCGAACAGACGCCCTTTAGAAATCCCCTCCTCGATATGCCTGCCCCCTTTCCATACCTGGGGCCCTTGCCCGCATCACTGCACTCCGTGCCGTCTTTGATCTTCATTCTACTTGCCTTCACATCTCTCCCTTGTCTTGGCCCGGCCCCCTGAAGGATCTGGAGAAAAGGTGATCCGATAGCTGAAGGCCTTGGGCTCCAGCCAATCCAGGCTCTCAGTGCCAACCTGTGCAAAAGGGTACATGAGGTAATTCAACGGCTTGCCATACTGCCTGGGATTCAGGGTCAGGTCCCTGCCGTATGACAACCTCAACCGATATGGATCGACACTGCCCCAGAAATACTCCTTGAGCCGCCGAATATAGGGATGATCCTTTGAATAGCCGGTCTTCAGAACCGCCTTGGTGACATCAGCAGGGTCCACTACCACCCATCCGTAGCCAGGATGATAGAACTCGGCCCAGCAGTGGTAATCCCCTGTGATCTCCGCCTCCTGCCGATCATCTCTGGAAAGGCGTATGCCAAAGACCTCCCTGGCAGGCACGCCGGCAGCCCGGGCAAGGGCCACAAACACCGAATGGAGATCCACACACTTTCCTCCTTTCCTGTCCAGGACCAGGCAGACGTCTCCCCGGCCACAGCCCTTGACAGATGGATCCCTGTGCAGGCATTCACATATCCAGTCGTAGATGGCCCTTGCCTTGGCCTGAACACCCGTACAGCCCCTGGTGATCTCGTCTGCAAGCTCTTTTACCCTGCCGGTAACCGGCCCAAGGCTCGTAGGGGCCAGATAGGGCTGAAGTGCCGCCAGATCCAAGCAGGGCTCCCTATCTGGAAGAGGGCCCTCTTTTCGCTCAAGGCGCCTGACGTGAAAGGAGAGGCAAAAGCGTCTTGGCTGCTGATCTCCCGGCCTCCACAAGACAAAGAGGATCGGATTTTGAAATCTTCTATCTGTATAAACGGCAGCATGATCCTGTGTGCCAGAGATCTCGATGGAGTCCACAACCTGCCATTTGTCAGAAACTGGATACGGAAGCCAGAGCCTGACCTCGTCGCTTGTAGGATATCTTGAAAGGTCAAACTCCATTACAACCGTGCCTGAGACGCAACCTGCTCCTTCAGCGGCAAAGGCCGGATTGTACATGGAGGCCAGAAGCAAGAGTGCGAAAAAAAGCCGAAGAGACGAGAGAAGAATCATTGCCACTATCCCATGATGTTTCTATGCGCTGCCGACATACAAGACGGCATCTGTCTTTTTGGCCTCTCTTTATCAGTACCCCTTATGCATGTCCAATATTTATTATCGATAATTGGAATAAGATTTATAGTTTTTAACTATCTAGATTTATGAGTGTCCCCAAAAAAAACCGGACCAGCGAAAAACGCTGGTCCGGCTCTTTTGTTGGCTTGCAGCCTATTAAGGTCAGGCAGATCCGCTGATCTTCACTGCAAGGGTACCTATTTCAGGATCGGCCTGGCGTAGGTGGGCTGGACCGGACGATTGTTGGGGTGATGCATCACATGGGCAAACTTCTCCACCTGCTCTTTTGAGACCGTGGCATACTTTTTAAGCACTATCCAGCGAACACCCTCGGTACAGGGCGGTGTCGTAAGGGAGCCGTTGAAGCGATAGTAGTCACGATCCTCTGGCAGGAGATCATAGGGCTTGAACTCTGGCTCAAGGCTTGCGCTTTCACCGGCCTTTTCTGGCATTTTGGCCCAGAGCTTCTCAATTATCTCGTTCTTCTCTCCCTCCTCGAACATGAGGGCGACAACGGTCAGGTTTCCGTCCTCATCCGCATGGACAAAGTGGGCCTCCATGGGGAAGTATTTGCCCTCTATGGTATTCTCACTCGGGGTATGGAAATGGAACTGGAGAAGGGTGAATGTGCGTCCATCCAGGGTGATGGTGCTCCCCTTGTCACAATTGATCTGGATGGAGTGGCCATTGTTCACGATATTGTTCCACTTTCCATTATCGGTGTAGGTCATGGGCTCAAGCTCAGCCTCTATGAAGCCCTTCAGATCGATAGGGGCCTGATTCCTACCCTTTGCGCACATCTCATACGCAGGATCAAGGGCACCCCAGTGCTCCGGGGCTTCATTGCCAGTATATCCCCAGTGTGCATGTCCAGCGGCAAAGGCTGTTCCTGCAATGAGGGCGGCCCCAGAGATCATGGCAGCTACTTTCTTTTTCATCGTTATAACTCCTCCTCTCGCTTTTTTATGGGTTTAACCTCAGGACTGAGATCATAGTTAAAACAGCTCAGAATGCAAGGCGCAAGCCATCTCCATGTCCAAGGCCTCGGGATTCTCCCTAGCCCCTTGTTTGCAAAGGATGTCCAGGATGATTACCAAAGATAAGAGGACAAGCTGTAACCGGGTTATTTTCCCAAATGGCACCTGAAAGGAGGTATTATCACCCAAGATGAGGATATTGATGCTTACAGCAGACCAGTTTGAAGACAGCGAACTCCTGTGTCCCATGTATCGATTCAAGGAGGCAGGTTTTCAGGTAGATATCGCTGCCCCCGATTGGGGACAGATAAAGGGAAAGCATGGCTATACAGTCAGCGCCAATCTCTCTCTGGACGATGTGGCGCCAAGCGCCTTTGACATGCTATATCTGCCCGGTGGAAAGGCGCCGGACAAATTGAGATATGATGACAGGGTGCTGGCCATAGCAAAGGAGATCCATCAGGCAGGAAAACCGATAGCGGCCATTTGCCATGGCCCTCTCATTCTGGCAGATGCAGGTATCTTGAATGGCCGGCGGGCCACTTGTTACTGGAAGATAGAGGAACAGCTCAGGAAGGCGGGGGCAATCTATGAAAATTCGCCCGTGGTGGTGGATGAAAACCTCATAACCTCAAGAGAGCCCAAAGATATTCCAGAGTTCATGCGCGAGATCATGAAAGGCCTCGGAAAATTGGGCTGAAAAGGGATAGAGGGCCAGCCTTGGAGCGTCAAATCAAGTCAGTTACAGGGGGAAGCAGGCCTTGGAGAACAACGGGTCACTGCACAGGTCTCCAGGTCCTGCCCATCCACTCAAGGATCAGGAGAGATTTGGGCTGAAGGCCAGAGTGATCGCTCTTTCCCGGCCGGAAGATCCCTGTTACCCCTCTATACTCCTGAATCTTCTCCTCAAGGGCTTCCTTGACGGACTCTGACCTTGTGGTGCCAGCCTTTTCGATGGCCTTTGCTGCCATATGGATGGCGTCCCAGACCTGGGCCGCCACCAGGAGCTGGTGGACGTCCATGTCAGCAATCTCTTCCGGATCCAGATATCTCAGAAAGCGCCTGCACTGAAAGGCACAGGGATGCCAAGATGGAACCGCATCCTTGAGGAATATCGCAGGGGCGACCCCGTAGATCTTTACAGGCATGAAACGGGCTCGGCCCTGATCGTCCACAGGTGGCTCGAGGGCTGTATGGAATAACGCTGCGGGATTCCTCATCCCGAGAATGGCCCCCCATATATGCTCTGCCCCATCCCAATCTGCCCAGATGATGTTCAGCTTGCTCGAACATCTATCCAACTGTGAAAAACGAAGGGCCAGGTTCTCCACCTCTGGGTCGAAGTAGCCCATACAGGCCAGCCTCAATCCATATTCCCGTGAAAAGCCCCTTATCCATAGCCCTACCCTGCGCCCCTCTTCGGAGCTTTCGAGGGCAGCGCCTATGGCAGAGATCCGCTTGGAGCGCAGAAATCTGAACAGGGCCTTGATCTCGGCAGACAGATTGAGGGATGTACTGAATGAGTAGGTAATCCTCTTTTTACGGAGAGGGAGCATGGGTTCGATGCCGGAGACCAAGAAGAGTATACGCTTGTAGGTCTCGGCATAGCGTCTTGCAAGGTCGTTCAGGGCCGGGTTTTCGGGGCCGATGAGTATCGCTGCGCCGTGCTGTTCATTCAGGGTCTTGGCTCCGGCAAGCATCCGATCCCCCTGCCCAAAGGTGTCCACCACCGCAAACTCTACATTCCTGCCCCTTATCCCCCCGGTCTCATTCAGCTCGCGTACCGCGGCACGGGCTGCGGTTACGGCGGCCTCACCCAGGTCGAAATTGGGCCCTGAAAGATCGAACAGCCCACCGATCACTACAGGACCAGAGGCTGCTGCCGGAAGGCCAGGGGCAAGCAGCAGGAAGAGCAGGCAAAAAAGGGCGCAGCCCATGAACGTGCCCGATTTGAAGGGAAAGACCATCTTCTTTACTGTCCGGCTTCAGTCCCTTACAACTACGGAACTATTTGAGGCGTGCAAGCTGCTTTCTTGCCACCTTGGCCTGCGGGCTGTTCGGATAGGCCTTGAGCAGCTTCTTCAGGACAATGCGCGCACTTTCAACATCGCCGAGGCGTGCAAAGGCAAAGCCCTGTTTAAGCAGGGCATCGGGCACCTTGTTGCTCTCGGGATAGTTGCTTATGACCTTCTGATACTCCAAGATGGCCTCTTCAAAACGGTTGGACTTGTACTCGCACTCACCGATCCAGAAGTAGGCGTTGGCCACCAGGGGGGCCTCAGGATTCTGCTGGATATAGGCCTTTAAGACCTGCTTTGCCTCCTGAAACTTCTCCTGCTTGAACAGCTCAAGCCCCTTCTGATAGAGGTCGATCCGGCCCTCCTCCACCTTCTTTCTGGTCTCTTCCACTTCACGGGCTGTCTCGGCAGAGGTCTGAACAAGTGAGAGCTCCTTTCTGAGCTTGTTTATCTCATCCTGGATCAGCTCCCGCTGCTTCTGAAGCTCCTGTTCCTGCTGGTCCTGGCGATACTTCACCTGCTCCAGAAACCCGTTGATCCGAAGCATCTCACTCTCAAGGGCATCTACCCGCACCTTCAGGTTGGCCACCACCTTACGAATATCTGCCTCACCATAGCTTCCGGTCTCACCGGTCACCGCCTTGACCTGCTGCTGGAGCTCCTGGACCTGCTTTGTCAGGCGTTCATTCTCCACCTGAAGCCCTGCAATGTTTCGCTCAAGCATGTTGATCTGCGCCTGCGGGGCGCATCCGGCCACTGCCAACATGGCAGCAGCAACAGATGCCAGCAGCAGATACCATCTCCCTGATCCTTTAACAGCCTCCATTTGACAAGATACCTCCTTGTCCATCGATTGTTCCAATATCGTTTTCCGATCAGAAGCCACTATCTGAACACGTTAGGCCCCCAGAATGGGAAGTAATCACTGGCACCATAGTCCAGGAGAAGCCTTTGTCCTTGGCCATCTGCAAACATCACAAAGAGGCTCTTCTTGCCCCCTCGCCTGGTGGATGAAAAGAGTATCTGTCTGCCATCAGGGGACCATGTAGGGTTCTCGTTACTCCCCTCCTCAGTGAGCTGGGCAGGCTCTCCGCCATCAGGAGATATGGTAAAGATATGGAAACGCCCTGCCATCCTGCTCACATATACGATCCTGTCCCCCCTGGGAGACCACTGGGGGTCGGTATTGTAGCTACCTGAGAAGGTGAGCCTCCGCACCCTCAGTGTAGCCAGATCCATTATGTAGAGCTGGGGTGAGCCGCTTCTGTCGGAGACGAAGACTATGCGGTTGCCATCTGGTGAAAAGGATGGAGATACATTTATCCCCGGCCCCCTGGTGAGTCTCTTGAGGATCCTGCCATTCAGATCCATCAGATAGAGATCAGGGTTTCCGGACTTGCTAAGGGTGACGCACAGCCGCCTGCTGTCTGGTGCCCATGCTGGTGACATGTTCAGACCTGAATGGGATGAAAGCCTCCTGACCTGACCTGTCGATCTGTCCTTGAGATAGAGGCAGGGCCTTCCGCTCTTGAAGGATACGAATACGATATAGCGTCCATCAGGAGAGTAGCGAGGAGACATGACAATGCTTTTTTCACGGGTCTCCTGCCTGATATCGAGTCCATCAAACTGGGCAGAATAGACCTCCTGCCCCCTCGATGAGCGTGAGACAAACAGAATCCTCGAAAGGCTTACACCGTGCTCCCCTGTTATGGCCAGGATTATCTCGTCACAGAACCTGTGACAGACACGATCGAGATCCGAGGCCGATGAGATATAGCGCTTCCCGGAGATCATCTCTCCAGAGGCCCTGTCCATCAACCTCAGCTCCACCACAAGCTCTCCACCCCTGTCTTCGACACGGCCTATCACCTCGTAGTCAGGGGCCCTGCCTGGAACGCCTGTATCGAAGGAGATCACGGAGAAAAAGCCGTGAAAGAGCAAATCCTTGGAGAGCCTGGTGATTATGCGTCTTACCGACTGGGCCTCGGAAGGGGTGCCATTGGCCGGTGAGATCTTGACCAGACTGATAGGGATCTTCCTGACATAGGGAGATGAGATGTCTATATAGAGCTTTCCGGCCCCCACCCTGGACACACCCGGCACAAAAAAGGAGGTGAGGAGCAGGACAAACAACGCTGCTACGATGATCCGTTGTGGTCTGTTTTCCTCATACATGGGCAAAATTATACGTGAATCGGGACTGAATGAAAACAAAAAAGCCCCGGCCGCCTTGTTGGCTACCGGGGCTTTATGTCTTGTCTTCTTGATGGTGTGAGGGATCCAGGAATCCTCTCTTACCACCAGCTTATTACCTGGTCAGCATCCCAGATCATCTGTACCAGGGTATCATAGTTGGGATCATTCATATAGAGTTTGAACTCCATGACATCCCTGTCCCTGTTGAGGATCTCCACAAGCTTCTTGGTGTCCTCGTTGGGCTCTGAACGGTAAACATGCAATATTTTCATTTTCTTTTCGTCGCTCATGAGTCACCCCCTCTTAGTCTTCTGAACATGCTGGTGGAGGAGTCTTGGACTGCTTGGGCAGGCCGTAAGGAATGATGTAATCGGCCTCACGAAGCCTCTCGCCCAGCTCTTCCAGGCTCAGTTTGGTGAGCTCAACGCCCTCGACATCATCGCCGTCGATGGTGAAGACATCACCCTCCATATCCTTGATCCACTCGATGTTTTCCTTCACATAGTCGGAAAAACGGGGATACTCGTTGTACATAAAACACGGATATGCATAGTGGTTCTCCACTGCGAGACCCAGTGCGGAGCGCACTGCATCCCCTGCATACATCCGGTTCTGCATTATGAAGTAGCACTTTTTGGATTCCATCTTCTATGCCTCCTTGATTACAGCACCAGGTATTTGCCGCACTCGTCGATGATAGCACCGTGATAGGCCTGGGTCCTCATCTGACGCGGGGTCAGTCCCTTGGGGACGTCGGTCTCCACGTCATAGCCCTCACAGGTGTAGCTGTCTGCGCAGATGGCCAGGTCTTCCACTTCGCACATGTTTGCCAATGTCACGAAGTCAGGATGCTTGGTCAGGTGAACGGACTTGAATGTGAAGAACACCATGACCTTCTTGCCGGCGCGTGTGGCAGCAGCGGCAACACCCACCACATGCCTCATGTACTGGGGCGATGTTACGAATATTCCAAGTTTGTTGGGATCAGCAGACATTAGTCTAAACCTCCTTTTGATCTCGGAGAATCGGTTGTTACTTCTTCTTTACGTAGAAGCGGATGAATCCGTCGTCTTCCTTCTCACCCAGATACTCGTGTCCGGCGCGGGCACACCAGCCGGGGATGTCGTTCCTGGAACCGGGATCGGTTCCGAGGATCTCCAGGATCTCACCAGAGTTGATCTTCTCGATCTCCTTCTTGGTCCTCAGCAGAGGCATCGGGCAGCTCAGTCCCTTTGCATCCAGAGTCCTTGCTACCTGCAATCCGTCAGGGGCCTGTTTGATGTCGCTCATAACTCCTCCTTTTTACTATTTTTTATTTATGCCTGAAAAAAATTTATCCAGACGGCCCAAGGGCCGGTGCTCTCCCGATTGCCGGCCCCGAGTCTTTCTCTAATCAATCAAGGCTCAAGCCTACATCTCAACGATGAGCTTGTTGCTGTCCTCGTTCCAGTCAACGATAAGGTACCAGAGGAACATCATGAATACAATCAAGGCTAGGGTGCCGCCATAGCCCAGGACCCTGGGCAGGTATATGTGGTATCCGAGCTTGCTGCCCTCGTGCATCAGGCCCACACCCTCCATCTTCATCGCCTTGAACCAGCTGGTCATGATGGCATTGGTTATGCCAAAGAAGGGAACCACGAGCCAGAGCTTTACCTGGCCCTCACCCACACGCCAGAGGGTACCTGAACCACAGCCGCCTGCCAGCATGGCACCAAAGCCGAAGAGGAAGCCGCCGAGGATTCCACCCCAGCCAAAGGTACCGCGGACATAGTTGTCCGGGTTCAGAACGGCCTGGGCCCTCAAGGATGCGGCCTCGGCTGCATCGATGACGTCATCCAGGGTATCTGCCAAATCCTCGTCATCTATCTCGTCTGTGTCGATATCCTCCACGACACTCAGCATGGAGGTGATCTCAGCGGCCCTCATGGGCACATAGTACTTGAGCACAGCTCCACCGATGGCCAGGACCACCAGGCTGATGGCCACGGACTTGGCCAGGGTGCAGTCTCCTGTCATGTGGGGCTCACGAAAGGCCTGGACCATGCACCAGCGTCCGCGCTGCATGGTGTAGCCAAGGCCTGCCGAGATGAGAAGGATGCCGCTCAGGGAGGCGACATAGGCATCGGTATTGCCTGAATAGACATATGCGCCCCAAATCAGGGCCACTGCCGTGCCAAGCCCGAGTATGACCTTGAGGGCAAATGGAAAGTCTATGGTCTTTCCGCCGCTGATACCCCAGGTGATGTGCTCCATCTCCCAGTAGATGTACTTGAGGCCGACCACCACGCCGATAACCAGGCCGAGCCACATGGTAAAACCGTTTGCGGCCAGGTTTCCGATGGCATTGTACATACCGCCTACGTTACAGCCGCCGGCGAATGCAGAGCCCACACCCATGAGTATGCCTGCCATTACTGCCTTGACCAGCTCCCAGGGCGGCGGGATCCGGATGGCAAAATCGTTTCCGAGACAGGCAGAGAGAAAGGCGCCTGCCACAAAGCCAATACCTATGACGGAGCCGGAATTGGTCCAGAAACCGGCTGGTGTATGGTCCCAAAGCCCAACACCATAGAGTATCCACTCACCCCAGTTCCTGATGGCTCCAACTGCACCCCAGGGCCTCCACCAAGCCATGATCATGATGCTCAAGATGGCCACGATGATACCGGCCACTGTGGCATTCCACTCGGTCTGGCAGAGACCTTTGAAGATACCCTTGGCCTTTTCACCCAAAGAACTCATAGTCGCCTCTCCCCCTTGCTCAAAGAGTTTGTTTTGAGTTACCCGTTGCGCTCGTGAAGCTTAAAAGGTAATAACTTACAGGTACGGATATCGAGGTCTGTACCAAAATTCAACATCCATGTCAAGAAGATGTTGAATGAGTATTCAGTCTTTCTGCCCGGTTGAATCTCAGTTTCAAAATCTACAATGAGGTGAAATCACATGATTTTTCCCAAGCTGTTAGGGCTTGCAATAGCGCTGTTCTTCATCTGCTTGATGGCCGCTGAGATGGCCCAGGCAGGCGAGGCCTCTGCCATCCATGTAAAGAGGCTGAAAAACGGGCTCAGCGCCATCGTGAAAGAGAGCCACAGGGCCCCTGTGGTAGCGGTGCAGATATGGGTGCGGGCAGGCAGCACCTTCGAAACAGAGAAGCAGGCCGGGATCACCCATCTCATCGAGCACATGATATTCAAGGGCACAGAGAGGCGGCCGCCAGGTGAGCTTGCCCGCACCATAGAGTCCCTTGGAGGGACCATCAATGCATATACTTCCTACGACTATACGGTATATCACTGTGTGGTGCCCAAGGATCACCTGGATACTGCCCTGGACATCCTGGAGGATGCGGTCTTCCACTCCACCTTCGACCCCCAGGAGTTGGAGCGGGAAAAGGAGGTGGTGCTGGAGGAGATGCGCATGAGAAACGACCGCCCCCAGACCGTGCTCTTCGAGGATCTCATGAGGATCTCATACCAGAAGCTACCCTACAAAAGGCCGATAATAGGCTATGAGGAGACGGTGAGATCCTTTACCAGGGACGACATCCTGAAATACATGGCAGACCGCTACAGGCCGGCACACATGGCTGTAGTTGTCACAGGCGACGTGGACGGAAAGGATGCCATATCGAGGATAGAAGCCATCTTCTCCAAGGAGCCCAAGGAGCCCGCCCTCGAGATGGTCTTTCCAAAGGAGCCGAAACAGGGCGACATACGCCTTTCAATAAAAGAGATGGACTGCCAGCAGGCATACCTTGCGCTCTCCTTTTCCGGCCTGCCGGGCTTCGATCACAGGGATACACCCGTCCTGGACGTACTGGGTGCAATCGCCTCCGAGGGTGAAAGCTCGAGGCTGGTGCTAAACCTCAAGAACAGAAAGCAGCTGGTGAGCCGGATCAGCGCCTACGCCTTCACCCCGGCAGGGCCGGGACTCTTCGAGGTAAGCGCCACGCTGGAGCCGGAAAAGATAGAAAAGGCCCTGGAGGAGATCTTCTACCAGCTCTACAAGATGAAATTTTCAGGCATCACGGATCAGGAGCTTGAAAAGGCAAAGACCCAGGTGGCCACCTCCTTCATATATGAGCAGGAGACAATGGAGGGTGAGGCAAGAAAGCTCGGGGTCTTCTACATGCTGGCAGGAGATGCCCGCGGGGCAGCCAAGTATCTGGAACAGGTGAGAGCCATCACCCCTGAACAGGTGAGAATGGTGGCAGAGAAATATCTCGGGGAACGGAACATCAACCTCTCCCTGCTGCTTCCTCAGGGCATTTCGATCGACCTGGACGGCAACAGGCTTAGGGCGATCATAGCAGACGCGGCAGAAAGGGCGCTGGGCCTAGACATGCTGGAGGGGATGGGCAGCGAGAGCCCGGTGAAGCGTTTCTCCCTCTCAAACGGGGCCACAGTGCTTGCCCTCGAGGCACATGAGGTGCCTTCGGTGGCAGTCAAGGTCGTCTTCCCGGGAGGACTCAGATATGAAAATCCTGAGACCAACGGGCTGTTCAACATGTTGGCAAAGGCCTGGAACAAGGGCACGGCGGCCCACGGTGCAGAGGCCCTGGCCGAGATGGTGGACAGCATGGGGGCATCCCTTTCCGGCTTTTCAGGCCAGAACACCTTCGGGCTCCAGAGCAGGTTTACCAGCGACCAGTTCAACAAGGGGATGACCCTGCTGGCGGAGGTGCTGCTCTCACCCACCTTCCCCCAGGACGAGATAGACAAGCTAAAGCCCGTAATCCTGGCACAGATCAGACAGCAGCAGGACAACATGCCAACGGTTGCAGTACAGGAGTTCAAGAAGCTGCTCTTTTCGCCCCACCCCTACGCCATGAACAGGCTGGGTGATCCGGATGTCATAAGACGGATCTCCACCGAGGACCTGAGACGGTGCTGGAGTGAGTTTGCAGTGCCGCAGCGGGCGGTGATCGCAGTAGTGGGCGATTTCAAAACGGCAGAGCTCAAAAGCACACTCGAACGGCTCACCAAAAGCTGGACCGGAAGCGAGGCGGCGGTTGCCCCCTCCCCTCCTGCCCCTGAGCCCCTGACAAAGCCGCGGCTCCAGACCGTGTTCAGGCAGAAGGAACAGGAGCACATAATCCTGGGATTTTTCGGCCCGAGTATCAACTCTGAAGAGCGTTTTGCCATGGAGGTCCTGAATGCCATCCTTGCAGGGCAGGGAGGAAGACTCTTCACGAACCTGAGGGACAAAGAGAGCCTGGCCTATTCTGTAACCTCCTTCATGACCCCAGGCATCGACTACGGGCTTTTCGCATGTTACATCGCCTGTGCCCCGGACAAGAAAAAGGAGGCCCAGAGCGGACTATGGCGGGAGCTCTATAACATAAGGGACCGGCTGATCACGGATGAAGAGCTCTCCCGCGCCCAGAACTGGCTCATCGGCCGATATCAGATCGGGCTCCAGACCCACGGGGCAAAGGCCCTGGAGCTGGCCCTGGACCAGATATATGGCCTTGGAATAGATTTTCCTGAAAAGTATGAGCGGAAGATAAAGGCGGTTACCCCAGAGATGGTCAGACAGGTGGCTCAGAAATATATCGATCCGGAGGCATATGTCCTCGTGGTGGTAGGGCCTTAGGCGTAGGGGCTGAGAATGATCCAGCAAGTCTGCCTGGTGGTGAAACATGTGGGCGAGGGTCCGAAGGCCCTGGCCGAAGAGGCAGAGCGCTACCTTGCCTCCCGCGGCATCAGTGTAAACAGGGATGGGGTCTCTGCCAAAGACCAGGCAATCGTGGTCCTCGGCGGAGATGGCACCCTCCTCCACATCGCCACCAGGGCCTATGAACTCGGAATCCCTCTGCTCGGGATCAATGCCGGCGGGCTCGGCTTTCTCACCGAGGTTCACCGGGATGAGATGATCCAGGCCCTTGAGCGCCTGATCCAGGGCACCTTTGAGCTCGATGAGCGTATGATGCTATCTGTCAGGGTGATCCGCCAGGATGGCGAAGTGGCAGGCTCATACTACGCCCTGAACGAGGCCGTGGTCACCAAGGGGGCCCTTTCCAAGATCATAAACATCCATACCTGGGCAAACGGCAGCTTTCTCACCACATACAGGGGGGACGGGCTCATCGTCTCAAGCGCTACCGGCTCCACCGGCTACAATCTTTCTGCCGGAGGGCCTATCATGCATCCGGCCATAGACGCCATGATCCTGACCCCCATCTGCCCCTTTGCCCTCAGTGCCAGGCCACTCATATTGCCTAGCCGCATGAGGATCAAGATACAGGTGGAAGAGGGCTTCGAGGAGGTATGTCTCGATGTGGACGGCCAGGTGGGGCTTCATCTGCAACATGGAGACACCATCGAGATCGGACGAGCCCCCGGTGCCCTCAAGCTCATAAGGTCATACAGCCGGGACTATTTCTCGATCCTCAGGCAGAAGCTCGGCTGGGCGGCAGGGATACACGTTCCAGATCTGCCGGATCAGGCCGATTAAATGAAGTAGAAGGAATAGTGAGGCAGCCACTGGCTCGGCAGAGCCTTTGTATGCCGCCAGGCCCAAAACCTTTTGTAAGATGACAGGAACAGAAGAAAACAGATACATTGAAACATCCCATGCCTTTCACAGGCAAGGATTGGATGACGATTTATTGGCAAGAGAGACAGACTCCAGACGGATCGGCCTGAATCTGTGCCGACAGGTGCTGTCCGAGCTGAAAAAATTCCCGCCTTCCTGTCTCATCCTCTTTTCATCTGTGAGCTATGATCTCGATGCCCTGTTAACCGGCATTCATCAAGGTCTTGATGGAATAGACGTGCCTGTCATAGGGACCACTACCGCAGGCGAGATCTGTAACGAGCCCATGCAGGGAAGTGCTGTACTGCTTGCCCTTGCAAGTCCATACCTGCAAGTACATACAGCCATTGGCAAAGGGGTATCAAAAGACTGGAGAATGGCCACTGACCAAATAGCCTCTTCCAGAGAGCTGTTCAGTTATTTCACAGGTGACTCAGAGCTCATGTCCGAGCTTCAGCGCCAGGGCAATCGCATATTCGGACTCCTCTTTTCCCCTGGAAACACGCACCATAGCGATTCCAGAAGTTATGAGATAATGGAGCACATGAAGCAGCTGTCAAGGGGGCGTTTCCCCATATTTGGGGGCTCTTCCGCAGATGACTGGCACATGGACAGAAGCTTTGTCTTTTGCGGGAAAGAGATCCACGAAGATAGTATCCTGCTGGCCATATTCGAAACCGGTCTGAAGTTTGGAATGGGCATGGCCCATGGTTTTATTCCTTCGGATAAAAAGGCGGTAGTTACCAAGGTGGATGACCATGTAGTCCTTGAGCTTGATCACCAAGAGGCAGCTTCCAGGTATGCCGAACTATTGGGCTACAGGCGAGAAGAGCTCTCTCAAAGGCACATCACCCTCACAACCGGCAAGCTGATCGGCATCCCCATCTGTTTCAACGACTATGCCATAAATGTATCCAGCTTTTTTAGTGAGGACGGCGGTGTCAGGTTCGCCCAACCCCTGCGTGAAGGGACGCAGATCACCATCATGGAGGCCGCCCAGTCCGATCTCATTGCAGCCGGGATAATGGCCATACAGGACGGGCTTCTGAGAGGAGAGATCACTACTCCTGCTATAAATCTCATCTTCTCATGCGCAATAAGGGAGAAGCTGCTTGGAGACAGGAGCCGAGAGGAGATCCTGGCGGCAAGGAGCCTGTTGCCGCCTACTGTACCAACCATAGGCTTTTACAGCTTTGGAGAGCAGGGCATAGCACGCTCTGGGGAAAACCTGCACAACAATGGGGCCTTAACCACTCTGATAATCGCAGACGAGCTGACGGGAGCCGCCCTAACCGCCCTTGAAAACAAGAAACTCATCAGCAATCTGGAATTCCACATAGGCGAGCTCAAGACGGCACGAAAAGAGATCTCCAGACTGAACACCTTCCTAAGGGCCATCAGGAACGTAAACCAGGCCATTGTTAAGCAGAAAGTGGTTAAGCCCCTTCTAAAGGAGATCTGCCTCCAGTTCTCCAGGGAAGAGATTTTCGATGGTGCCTTCATCGTACTTTTTGATGACAATACAGGTATTTCAGAGCTGGTATGGCATGGAAATGGCGAGGAGATAAAGGCCATGTCTCAGGAGCTTGGACGTGGCTTAATGCCTCCCTGTCTGGATCGTCTCATATCCGACAGAAAGATAGTGCCCTATTTCTTACCAGGCCAAGGGCTTCAGACAGAGTGTGAAAAGTGTGTTTTCCGGGCAAATATCGGGTGTCCGGGTCTGATCGCAGCCCCTATAGCATATAAAGAGCAACTCTACGGGGGGCTTTTCTTCTTCAATCCAAAGATAGAAAGGCTAGACAGCCAATGGCGCAGCCTCATCGAGGAGATATCGGGTGATATCGGCTACGGCCTTCATTTCATCAAGCTTCTCGATGAAAACAAAAGGGTGCAGAAGAGACTGGAACAGCTCACCTTGGCTATTGAACACACCGCAGATCTGATAATGATCACCGACAGAGATGGCACGATCATGTATGTGAACCCAGCATTTGAGAGGACATCCGGGTTCAGCCGCCATGAAGCGATTGGCAAGCAGCCAAACATATTGAAAAGCGGCAAACACCCGGAGCAGTTCTACAAAGAGCTGTGGGATACCATCCTGGCAGGCAGGGTATGGCGTGGAGAGATCACGAACAGGAAAAAGGACGGTACCCTCTTTGTGCAGGAGAGCACCATCTCGCCCATCATAGACGACAGAAGCGGTGAAGTGCTCGGCTTTGTAGCCGTCATGAGGGACGTAACAGAAAAAAGGCAACTTGAAGAGCAACTTAGAAGGGCACAAAAACTTGAGGCCATAGGGACCTTGGCTGCTGGCATAGCCCACGACTTCAACAACATCCTGACAAGCATCATCGGCCATGGAGAGCTCTGCAGGCTCCATCTTTCTGACAAGAAAAAGGCGCTTGCAAATATAGAGCAAATCATCCAGGCAGGGCTCAGGGCCAGGGATCTGGTAAAACAGATCCTTACCTACGCAAGAAAGACCGAAGGGGAAAAACAGATAATAAGGGTGGCTCCAATCATCAAGGAGACGGCCAGCTTCATGCAGGCATCTCTGCCTGCAAACATAGAGATCAAATACTCCATTAACACCCAGGACGACCAAGTGCTGGCAGATAGCTCGAAGCTCTATCAGGTGATATTAAATCTATGCACCAATGCAGCCCAGGCCATGAGGGATGAAGGGGGACTTCTCCATATAATCCTGGACAAGAGGGTCCCGACCGGCAGCGAACTGCTGGCCAATCCAGGCATGAGCGCCCGACAATACGTGGTTATAACCATAAAGGATACCGGATGCGGAATCCCTGAAAATCTTGTGGAGCGTATCTTTGACCCCTATTTCACCACCAGGGAGGCCGACGAGGGTACAGGCCTTGGGCTTGCTGTGGTACAGGGAATAGTACAGGCCCATGAAGGCTTTATAACGGTTGAAAGCACCCAAGGCATTGGCAGTACCTTTCGGGTATTTCTGCCGGCCAGAGACGCTGAAGCTGAAGAGAAGGATCTGTCGGAAAACGACGACATGGATTCCGGTAGCGGGCATATTCTCTTGACAGAGGATGAGCCAGACCTGCTCAAACTGGTCTGCTCCATCCTTGAGCACCTTGGCTACAGGGTCACACCTGCACGCAATGGAAAAGAGGCATTGGAACTCTTTGAAAAGTCTCCCCGGGCCTACGACCTGCTCATAACAGATCTTGAAATGCCCCAAATGGGAGGAGACAAACTTGCATCCAGGGTTCATGCCATAAGGCCAGACCTTCCCATCATTATAGCCACTGGCTACAACGAGCTCAGAAAGACAGAGGCCTTGAAGTCAGGCAATGTCAAGAAAATCATAATGAAACCGTTTACTATCGAGTACTTAAAGAGGCAGATCAACGAGATATTAGGTCCACAGACGAGAAGGAAGGGGTACAGGGAAAAGGAGTGAAATAGCTCTGTTCCAGATTTTGATCAAATTGGAGAGGTGGCATCTGACCAAAAAAATAAGGCGTGCTCCTGACATCAATTGACAGTCGAGCACGCCTGTACTCTTATTACTCTTTTACTTTACCAGGAGCGAAGCCAGTTCCGATCAGGCTGCCTCTTTCGACTCTTCTTCCTCCTTCTTCAGCTTGGCAATGAGCCGCTCCTTTTCGCGCTCCATTGCCTCTTTTCCTGCATCGAGTGCAGACTCGACCACTGCCTTCTTGGCCTCCACGAGCTCCTTGCTCTTCTCCAGGAGCTCAACAGCCTTTTCCTTGACCTCGTCTGCCACCTTGGCAGCCTCATCTCTGGCGACATCAGCCTTTGTCCGCAACAGCTCCCTGGTCTCGGGACCTGAGCGGGGGGATACCAACATAGCCAGGCCTGCTCCAACAGCACCGCCCAGTAAAAAGGCCAGTGCTACACTTCCTGCTGAAAAGCGGCCGTCACTCATGATTCACCTCCTTTGGAGTACAGGTTTTCACTCATATATTCCAGTGACTTCCTGGCACCTACAGCCATGCTAGCTATCTGCACCGCAAGTCCAGTAAGCCCTGATCTCAATATTCCACTAACCGATCTTACCGTATGGCTGGTCTCTCTGACCGCCTCGAAAAGCTCATTGGTGGCCTCGATCTTCATCTTTATGTCGCTGGTTATCTCCTTGACATTCGCCACCGTGTCCCGTGTCTCGTGAAGCACAGGGGGCACATCCTGATCCATCCTGGCCTGAAGGCTCTTTTCCAGCTCCTGAAAGGCCCTGGCAGTCGCTGCCATCTCATCGATGACAGGCGCTATCCTCTCCTCCACACTGGCAGCCAGAGCCGTGATCTCCTTGAGGCTCCTTTCCGCACTCCTTTCGAGATCCGCAAGGCCACTGAGTACCGGCTCCAGCCCCTTCAGCGCCTCCTCTGCCCCCCTCAGGGCACCATCCACCCGGTTGAGTGTCCGGTTGAGACGCCTCATGGTGGATGACACAGACCTGACCAGCATGTATAGGATAACCAAAAAGGCCACCACCCCGACACAGGCCAGGGCAAAATAGAGTTCTTCCAGGGTAAATTGGGTCACGTGCTCCTCCAGCCTCCGCTCATGCAGCCTCTTGCCCGATCCATGTCGGGTTTTTACTTTCAGAAAAAACAATAAGAAAGGCAAGTGGCCAATGCAAGGGATAAAAGGATGGGCTTTGTGAAAAAAGTGGAAATCGCGGGCCATTCGGGCTGGCTCATAGGAAAGACGGCTCTGGTGCTCCATCTGAACAGACATGGAGGATCGAGCATGCCCCCTTTCGATTCCCTCAATCTCTCCCTGGCAGTAGGGGATGATCCACGGTCTGTTGCCGAAAACCTCTCCACCGCTGCGTCTCTATCATCTGCACGCCGTCTCACAGGCCTCAGGCAGGTCCACGGAACAGAACTGCTCTGCGTTGATGACGCCCCCTTTGCTGTACAAGAAGGAGGCCTTGAACCAGAGGCGGACGGGCTCTTGACCGATACTGCAGGGGTTGGGCTCTTGATCAGGACGGCCGATTGCCAAGCCGTAAGCATCATAGATCCGAAACGCCCTGCCATATCGAACATCCATTGTGGCTGGCGCGGCATTGCAGGCGGGCTCATAGGACGGGCGGTCTCAGAGATGGAGCGCATCTATGGCTCTGAACCTGCCGAACTCGTGGCCGTGATAGGCCCGAGCATAGGGGCCTGCTGCTGCCAGTTCAGGCACTGGAGGAGTCTTCTTCCTGGGTGGATGCAAAAATTCGTGGACAGCAGGGCCCACATCGATCTCAAGGCAGCATCATGCCATATGCTAATGGAGTGCGGCCTGACCCCGGAGCGGATACTGGTCAGCCCGGAGTGCACCGTGTGCAACAGCAGCTACTTCTCCTACAGGCGGGATGGGATCACAGGAAGAAACGGCACGGTGGCACTGCTCCTTTAGTGCAGGCCGATAGTACAGGCCAATAGCGCAGGCCAACCTGTCAGGGCCGCCCTGCCCTTTTGATTTTGAAGCCGCGCCCCCTTTCAAGGGCAGCCAACAGATCCGATCTAGAGCGGATCCGATCTGCTGAGCTTCACTCTTCTCAAAAAGGCCTTTATCTGTCCGGCTACGGCCTTGTCCTCCTTGATCTTTCTGCCGAGTCGCACGTCCCTGTTCCGAACTGAAAATCGCCCGGCCTCTCCCGGTTCCGCCCTTATGATCAAAAACCCCATGCTCTTTCCAAGTGCACTCGTGCTCACAAGTGGCCTGCCGACCGTGGTCACCGGGCTCTTTGTGGCCCCCACCCGTCCGCTTGAGATCACAAGATCGAACTGGGGCCACTGTCTCAGGAGTTTTCGCTCCTTGCCAGGGGCGATGTTCGACAAAAGGATCAGGTAGTCTGTCCTTGCCTCCAGATCCTTCACTATTTCGGCCAGTACATCTTGATACCCCTTCACTGCGATCTTTTCCCGATCAGGGACACGGAGCGGGATCGATGAAGAGGTAAGGCCGACCACACCGATCCTGAGCCCCTTCACCTCGAGGATCTTGAATGGGGCAAAGGCCCGCCTGCCCTGATAGAAGAGATTTGCCGATATCAGTGGAAGGCCGGCCCTTTCCAGCCGCCTTAAAAACTCCATTCCGGCAGCCAGATCCCGCGAGCCCACACAGACGGCATCATATCCCAACTGCCTGTATATATCGGCGATAAATGCCGCCCTATCCTTGAGCTCAGGGCTCTTGGCAGGCACCTCCTTGAAGAGGGCGGCACCCCCGTCCAGCAAAAGATCGAGCTGCCCCTTGCGCCTCTGTGCCTTTATCCACCATGCCCGCCGGGATAGACCACCCAGCCGCTTTCCGCCTCAGGCCTTTACCGGCTTGATCCTGCCCCAGGTGTTGCATGAATAGGCGATGAATAGCGGCTGTCTGGAAGCGGCCGTCCCTGGCCCTGGCTGGATGCCTTTGGCACGGGAGGCGCCGTGATCTGAAGAGAGTGCTTCACTGCTGCAGCCTGCGCGGCCTGGCTGAGGCCATATAGATATCCCTGCAATCATGTATAAGAGGATGAGAAATATCCCTATGCCTGCCTTCCTGTAAGAGCTCTTTCTTTTCATGAATTGGCTTCCTTCTACTTTCACATAGACATCTCAAGAGAGCGCCTGATCACACCTGCTTCTTCAAACCATACCCGTATGCTGAGGAGCGAAGGCTATTTCTCTGCCAGCAACTCCTCCATCCACCAAGAGGCCCAGTGGGTCTCCAAGATGGCCTCGGCAAGCCGTCTTGACTCTGGCAGCACAAGACGTTTCATAACATGGGGCAGCCATCTTGCCGGTTCGGGATTTCCCGTATCGAGCTGCTCCTTCAAGGAGATGATCATGTCTATCTGATCGGCATCTCTGGCGATCTTGGCCTCCAGGCTCTCTGCCTCCTCGTATTCCCGATGGATCTCAAGAAGCTCCTGACCGAAGGCAAGGCCGGCGACAGCCATCTTCATGGCCCTTTCCTCATCCCTTCGGACATAGAGTTTGTGCACCGCATTTGCATCCCCGGTTCGGGCCTCAGGAAGATCGTGGATTATGCACATCTTCAAAAGCCGCTCCATGTCCACGTCCGTATCCACCATGTCCGCAAGGACCATGGCCGCCACAGCCGTACTCTGGCTGTGTGCGGCAGCGCTTTCAAAACCAGTGCCCAAGAAGGCATACCCGGTCCGCATGGTCCGCTTGAGCATGGCGTTTTCAAAGAGAAACTGTGCCCTCCTCTTGAGCTCCATCTCACTGCCCCCTGCTGTCCAATATTCCGACTCCCATCCCCTGTCCTGCACTGCTGTGCATCAGGCCTGTATCGTGCCCATCGTCTCCGGTCAGGAGCAGGATCAAGAAGGCCTCAAGAAGCAGCCTGTCACCTGCCTTTCCCCCCTTCAGGTCGAGATCCAGATCAGCCAGCCTGAAGAGCGCCCTGAAGAGCTCCTGGCAGGAGAAGGCCGCAGCCGCCTTCACGTCCATCCAAAGGGCGTAGGGATGAGGCCTTTTCCCCTTCGGGCCAAGGAGAGGATTTGCCCCTGAGCCACCAGGTGAACCATCAGGTGAGCCATCAGGCCTGTCATAGAAAGAGAGCAGGCCCTCGAGCACTGTTGCCTTGAACAGGTTGAATGACGAGATCTCCCTTGGGGCCGGCTTGCTGGAGTCGAGGTAGAACCTGATTGCAAGCAGCCTTTCGAACAGATTCTTGAGGGTGGTCAGGATGGCAAGGGGGTGGATCTCCTGGGCCAGTATCAGGTCCAGGGAGGCAAGCGCGCCTGAAAGATCGCGCCTTTTTACTGCATCTGTAAGCTTGTAGAGCTCCTCTTGCCTGTGGCGCGAGACCAGCTCTGCCACCTGTTCAACAGTGATCGTCCCTCCGTCTCCGGCAAGGCAGATGAGTTTGTCGATCTCGTTTATAAGAGCGGATGCGCTCCCTGTACCGACCTTTTCCAGAAAGAGCCTGAGCCCCTGCTGATCGAGACGCTTTCCGGAAGCAGAAAGGCGCTCCTGCAAAAGCTCCATCACCCTGGCATCTACCTTCGCCCCCCTGCTCTGCCCCCCTGTAGCCCTGTCCACCAAAAGGGCGAGCCTTGAAAGCTCCTTGAATATGCGAAGCCGCCTATCCGCCCGATCCACCTGGATCACGAGCATGGAAGAAAGCGGCCTGCCACTCCCTGCCGCCTGCATGGCCCAATCGAGCGTAAGCCTTCCTGGCTCCTCAGGCCGGGGCCCTGAAGACCCCTTGGAGGCCTTGGAAGTATCGATGCCGGCATCCTCCCTGCCGCTTAGGAAGGGAGGGTTTCTGTAGAGAACCGCCTTTTTCCCTGCAAACAGCCCCTTGGAACGAAGGGCAGCGATCACCTCGCCTTCATCCGTATCGGCCCCGTCAAACTGTGCCGTTTCATGCTCCTTTGGTGTATGACCAATGAAATCGGTTGAAACGCGGATCCAGTCCTCCCTGACGGCCTGCCAGTCTCCTATCAGGAGCACCAGTGCATGCCCCTTGCCGCTCTTTGCCCTCTTGTCCGGCTGATCAGTCATACTGTGCCACCTGCATATCGCTTCCTTTGGCCACTATAACCGCTCCGCAGGAATCGCTGAAGACGTTCACGCTGGTGCGGCACATATCAAGGATGCGGTCCACTGCCAGGATAGGGCCTATGGCCTCTTCAGGCAGGCCCAAGGTGCCAAGTATTATGGCAATGGCCACAAGGCTTGCGGCCGGAATACCGGCTACGCCTATAGAGGTCAAAAGGGCTATGATCACAACCGAAAACTGCTGCCCAAGCCCTATCTCCACCCCGCAGGCCTGTGCTATGAACATTGCAGCCACACATTCGTAGAGGGCCGTGCCATCCATGTTGATGGTGGCGCCAAGCGGGATCACGAAGGATGACACCTGGTTCGGCACCCCGGCCCGCTTCTCCACACACTCCAGCGTCACCGGCAAGGTTGCAGATGAAGAGGCGGTGGAAAAGGCGGTCAGGAGCGCCGGGGCCATGTTCCTGTAGTGGCGGACAGGGTTGATGCCTCTCAGAAGGAGCAGCCCGGGGAGCACTATGAATGCATGTACTGCAAGGGCCCCAAGCACTGTAAAAAAGAATGTGAGCAGGGGAGTTAGGGCAGACAGGCCGGTCTTGGCCACCACCTTGGCCACAAGGGCAAAGACGCCAACCGGGGCAAAGAGCAGTATGATCTCTGTCATCCTCATCATGGCACGGAACACCGCCTCCACCAGCAGAGACAGGTGCTGGCGGTAGGGTTGGGAAAGGCCGAGACCGCAGCAACCAAAGAGCACCGCAAAGAATATCAGCCCTAGCATCTGGCCCTGGGCAGCCGCCTGGACGATGTTCGGAGGAATCATGCGTTTGAATATATCGAGGACATCCGAAAGGCCCTTGGAGGAGAGCTCATGGGTGATGGCAGCCCCATTGGTGCCAAGACCGAGCACCTGCCTGGCAGGCTCACCATCTATGATGCCGGGAGAGATGAGGTTGACAGCCGCAAGCCCCACCACAGTGGCCAGGAGTGTCGTCAAGAGGTAGTAGCCTATGGTCTTGAGTGTAAGACTCTTTATGGAGGACGGGTCTGGCAGGCCCATTATGCCGGATATGATGGATGAGAAGACCAGGGGGACGATGAGCATCTTGAGGGCATTGAGGAACAGGTCCCCCAGGAAGGTATAGACAGAGAGGGCAACAGGCGTCTTTATGAGGAGGCCTGCTGCAACTGCCAACAGCAGCGCTATGGCGATCTGGATATGGAGAGCGGGGCGCAAGGCTTGGCTTAGGCCACTATTTCTTGCCGCCAAGTTCTCTGGATCTCCTGGTGGCTGCATGCACTGCGTCCATGACTGCCGCAGGCATTGCTCCCTTGTGGAGCCGGTAGATCCCCTGGATGGTGGTCCCGCCAGGGCTTGTGACCATTGCCATGAGCTCGTCTGGATGCCTGCCGGTCTTCCGGCACATGAGTGCAGATCCTATAACGGTCTGTATAGCAAGCTCCTGGGCGATCTGTCTTGGAAGCCCCTCCCTTATCCCGGCCTCTATCAGGGACTCGATGAACATGAAACAGTAGGCGGGGCCACTTCCGCTGAGACCTGTTACTGCATCCATCAGGGACTCGTGCACCTCCACGGCGATCCCCACGGCGCCAAAGACCGCCATGGCCCTCTCCATGTCCTCATCCCTGGCATACTGGCCCTTGCAGAGGGCGGCTGCCCCCTCCTGGATCAATGCCGGTGTGTTGGGCATAACCCTGATGACCCTCGTCCCGGAGGGAAGCCCGTCCTGGAGTATGTCCAGGGTGATGCCTGCGGCAATGGAGATCACCACCTGATCCTCTGTCACCTGCTCCGAGAGATCTCTAAGGACAAGGGGGATGATCTGGGGCTTTACTGCGATAAGGACCGCCTCCACCCCCTTGACGGCCTCGCAATTGTCTGAAAAAAGTGCAATGCCGTAGGTAGAGGCCAGATAGTTGCGCCGCGCCTCGAGGGGCTCGGAGCACCTGATGGCATCCTTTGGTATTATCCCTTTTTCGACTATGCCCTTAATAAGGGCCTCGGCCATCTGACCGCCACCGATGAACGCTATGGATGAAAAGGTCCTTACGGATTCGCCACTCATCTTCCCTCCAAGAGCCTCGTCATGTCTCAAGTTCCTGCCTCAAGGGGTGTCCTGACCAAACTCTGGCCTGACCATCACCTTCTGGGCGAGCCCCATCCCCAGCGCGATCCTGGAGCCCTTGACCGAGACGATCACAGGGCCTCCCCTGTTTAGCACCTCCACCACTTCACCTGGAGTAAGCCCCATGTCCTGAAGCCTCTTCTTGATATTGCTTCCACCAGAAAAACTCACGACACGTACCCTCTCCCCAGGCGAGACCATGGAAAGGGGAAGTCCGGGCTGCTGCTTTACCTGACACTCCGGGCACACCCCGTATATGGTGCAGCGGTACGAGACCGGCTGAAAGTCGTGGCTGCGGGCTGCAAGCTCTGCCTTGCATCTGATATCATCGTCTTCAAACTCTACGATCTTGCCGCACCTGACACACATCAGGTGGTCGTGCTGATGCCCGAGGTGAAGGTGCTCATACCACGGCCCTGTGCCGTTTAGCTGAACCTTCTGTGCCATGCCGTAGCGGCAGAGCAGATCCAGGATGGACTGTACCTCGCGGCTGTCTATGGCAATGCCCTGCTCCTGGAGCTTCTTCACCATGAACTCAGGGGACAGATGGCCCTCATGCAGGAGGAACTCGTCCACCACCGCCTCCTGGAATGGCGTAAGGCTTCCGCCGGTCTGGCGAAGGAGCCGGAAGAACTCCTCCCGCTCCTGGCTGTGGAGCCGGGTGAAACAGGAAGGCGCCCCGGAGTCGGCCTCCAGCCCCTTTTTCTTGTTGCCGAACAGTTTATCGAACATCCTCCCCCTGTCTCTTGCCAGATTATCCAGGATTATGCAGCTGGACTATTCAAATCCTCTTCTCATGCGCCTTGGGTACATGATCCAGGTTTATGGTTCTAACTTTTAGGGCCTCAAAAGCTTATCTCTTAAAGTCCAACATGGTAATAGTGCTTTCAGATTTTGCAAACCCGACAAACAGGGACGGATGCATAAAAATGGATCAAGAACAGAAAGACCTCGTACTGCCCAGGCTGGAGGTGGTGCTGGTGGAGCCGGAGATTCCACCGAACACGGGCAATGTGGCAAGGCTGTGTGCTGCCACCAGAAGTACCCTCCACCTGGTCCATCCCCTGGGATTCAAGACCGACGACCGGCACCTGAGACGTGCAGGCCTGGACTACTGGGACAGGGTGGAGGTGCGGCATCATGCAGGGATCGACGCCTTTCTCGACTACGCTGCCGGAAGGAGTCTGCTCCTGTTTTCAAAGCGCGCCCGCACTCCATACTCCAGGGCCCCCTTTGAGCCCGGGGCCTTTCTGCTATTCGGAAAGGAGACCAGAGGGCTTCCTTCATGGCTGATGGAGCGCTACGAGGGGCGCTGTTTCTCCATCCCGATGTGGGGTGATGTGAGGAGCCTAAACCTCTCCACTGCCGTGGGGATAGTGGTCTATGAAGGATACAGGCAGATACTGGGGGAAAGGCTTTTTTGACAGCGCCCTGGAAAGATCCAAGAACAGAAAAAACTTCAAAGAGTTGCAAGGGCGGAGTTCAAAGATGCCCGGCAGCAGCCAGGGCAGCATCAACATCACACCTTCAATATGGACAGGAATGCCTCCTGCGGGATCTCTACAGTGCCCACCTGCTTCATCCGCCGTTTGCCCTCCTTCTGTTTTTCCAGGAGCTTTCTCTTTCTGGTGATGTCACCGCCATAGCACTTTGCCGTGACATCCTTCCTGAGAGGGGGGATACGCTCCCTTGCTATGACCTTGCTGCCGATGGCGGCCTGGATCACAACCTCAAAGAGCTGGCGCGGGATGATCTTCCTGAGCCTTGAGACCAGCTCCCTTCCGCGATAATAGGCCTTGTCCTTGTGGACGATCACTGAAAGGGCATCCACCGGCTGTTTGTTTATGAGGATGTCCAGCTTCACCAGCTTGGCGGGCCTATAGTCCAAAAAGTCGTAATCTATTGAAGCAAACCCCCTGGAGAGGGACTTTAACCGGTCATAGAAGTCCAGAACGATCTCATTGAAGGGCATCTCGTACTTCAAAAGCACCCGCTCCGGGCTGATATAGCGCATGTCCACCTGGCGGCCCCTCTTCTCATCGCACAGCTTCATTATGGGGCCAACGAACTCCTTTGGCAGATAGATCTCCATGGAGACATACGGCTCTGCTATATAGTCTATCTTGCCCGGATCCGGCATCTCGGCCGGGTTGTGAATGGAGAGCTCCTGGCCATTTTTGAGTTTCACCTTGTATGCAACGGCCGGAGCCGTGGTGATGAGCTCGAGTTCGAACTCTCTTTCAAGCCGTTCCTGAACTATCTCCATGTGAAGGAGCCCGAGGAAACCGCATCTGAATCCAAAGCCCAGGGCGGTGGAGCTTTCCGGCTCATATGAAAAGGCCGGATCGTTGAGCCAGAGTTTCTCCACAGCCTCCTTGAGCTGGTCGTACTGGCCTGAGTCCACCGGATAGAGCCCGCTGAACACCATGGGTTTTACAGGCTTGAATCCCGGCAGAGGCTCTTTTGCAGGCCGCCTCACCTCTGTGATGGTATCCCCTATCTGGGTATCCCTGACCGTCTTTATGCCTGCCACCAGAAAGCCCACCTCTCCGGCCTTGAGCTCATCCATATCTATAGGAGAGGGAGTAAAGGCTCCGAGCCTCAACACCTCATACTTCCGACCATTGGACATGAGCATGATGGGCATGCCCTTCTTTATGGTGCCCTCGACCACTCGGATCAACACCACCGCCCCCTGATAGGAGTCATACCAGGAGTCAAAGATCAGGGCCTGCAAGGGGGCTTCCGGATCACCACCTGGTGGAGGTATGCGCTCTATTATGGCCTCCAGGAGCTCTTCAGTACCTATACCCTCCTTGGCACTCACCAGGACTGCATCTGTGGCATCGAGGCCTATGACGTCTTCTATCTCCTGGGCCACCCTGTCGGGATCAGCGCTTGGCAGATCGATCTTGTTGAGCACAGGGATGATCTCAAGATCGTTCTCAAGGGCAAGATAGACATTGGCAAGGGTCTGGGCCTCCACCCCCTGGGTACTGTCCACCACCAGGACGGCCCCTTCGCATGCTGCCAGACTCCTTGAGACCTCATATGAGAAATCCACATGCCCGGGCGTGTCTATGAGGTTGAAGATGTACTCCTTTCCATCCCTGGCCTTGTATTTGATACGCACGGTCTGGGCCTTGATGGTGATCCCTCTTTCGCGCTCCAGATCCATCTGGTCCAGGAATTGCTTTTTCATCTCCCGCTGGGAGATGCTGCCCGTGAATTCAAGTATACGGTCAGCCAAGGTTGACTTGCCGTGGTCAATGTGAGCGATGATGGAAAAATTTCTGATTAACGATCTATCGAGTGCCATGAACAGTTTCAGTTACAGTCCTAATCGATCAAAAAGGGGCATCAGGAATGGTTCAGGGATGAAAACCGCCCTGGACAAAAGGGGCTTAAACAGACCTGAAGACCCCGATGTTTCAGGTAAGTCCGTAATCATACAGAGCAAAAGTTTTAAGACAAGTAGAAATTGCTGCTAAAGATTTTTTTTCCAAGTCCGAAATAGAGAATATCGGAAAATCAA
>CAZNKD010000066.1:0-38724 GCA_964573615.1 uncultured Desulfobacterales bacterium
TGAAAGTCAAATTCATGGATGTGTCCATCTCCAGACAGGATGCGCAACGAACGCTGAAGATGGCACTTGGCGCCATGAGTCTTTCAAAAAAGCGGCTATTTCCCCTGCTTAGGGAGCTCAAAATCGGGATCAGGGACACGAGGCTCTGCTATGTACCCTTCTACAGGAGGGGAAACGAATTGGTACAGGAAGAGGCATCGGCTGCAGTGAGCCTCAAGAGGGTCGCAAACTGGACCTGATGGCTACCAAAGGCGGTTGTTCAGGCTGATCAGGCCTTTTTGTCAAACAGGATACCTGTCATCTCCTGAATCTTCTCTGCGAGCCTCAGGGTCTCTTCAGGTGGAATCTCCTTTATGACCTCACCTGTATCCTTGTCCACCACCTTGATCACAGTCTTTCCTGTGGATTCATCCACACTGAACTGGAGGCTCCTGTGCTGTATCTCCTCAAGGGCCTCTTGAATCTGTGTGACCAGTTCCTGACGCTCCCCTTCACCCGGAGCGCCCCCGTGAGGCTGCTGCACCCCATCCCGGCTACTTGTCACAGGGCTGCCACGCCCCGCCTGACCTGTTTGATGGGCCTGTCCGTCTGCTGAAACCTGCCTCTTGAGTGCAGGGCCGCCAAGCCGTCCGGTATCCATACCGGGGCCGGTATCCACAGGCCCAGCAAGGTTTCTTGCCGCTTCTGCTACGGAATACATCTGCTAACCTCCTTGCTGGCTTATACGGCCTGCTGGCAGCTTTGATAGGCAAGGACCCCTTCCCTGGTCCCGGCACACTTCTTCATCTCTGCCATCAGGCACCTCTTCTTTTCGTTTATAAGCTCCATGCAGCTCTGCTGCAGGGTCAAAAGCTGCTTGAGCTCAGACTCTGAAAGGCCTCTATCAAGCACATCCCCCTCGATTATTCCCTGAAAAAGCCGGATATACTCCCTTTTCAAGAAATCGATGCCGGCCATCTCTTCACTCTCCACACACTCCATGATCTGGCGGATAAGGCCAGACAGGCGCTTTACAGGGGCTGAAGAGAGGCTTTCACGCTCTGACCTTTCATCTGTAAAGGATCTCTCCAATTTTCATTCCTCCCGTATCTCGTTGTCAGAGGGCGGCCTGCAGCCGTTTATCCTCTGGATGATCCACTGCCTTTTGAGGTGCCTCATCCAGCGCATCGACCTCGCTCTCCTGAGGCCTCGGCTCACTCTTGATCGCCATCCAGGCATCGATTATGGGCTCCAGGGTCTTCAAAACGGTCTCGATCCTGGCGGGATCGTTTTTCATATTGCCAAAAAGGATCTCTCTTATGCAGTAGTCATAGATGGAGTTGAGGTTTTGGGCCACATCCCCGCCCTTTTCAAAGTCGAGGGATGACTGAAGCTCACCAAGTATGGCAATGGCCCGTCCGAACTGCTCACCCTTTCTGGCCACCTCTCCCTGCCTCATGGCATCCAGGCCCTTTTTCACAGCGGCCTCTGCCGCTACCAGGAGTTTGGCTACGAGTTCCCCCGGTGAGACAGAAAAGACCTCGGTCTTCTGATATGCGTTGTATGCCTGTCTAGCGTATGCATTCATATCTTGATCTCAACCTTTCTAAGTTTGTGTTATTTCCCCTTGGATATATAGGCCCTCAAATTGGCCAGGGATGAAAGCTGCTGATCGAGCTGGCTTGAGGTCTGCTGAAACTGGAGCATCAGGTCCTCCAGGGTATTGAACTGGTGGCGCAGATTCTCCTCCCTTTTGGCAAGCCTGAACTCTATCCGCTCGATCTGATCCTCTATCTTGTCTATGGATTTCTGAAGCCCATCCGTCTTGGCAGACAAAATTCCAGTTGAACCCTTGAGATATCCGTCAAGGAAATCATAGAGCCTGAGCGCGATTCCCTTGCTCCCATCCTCATCAGACGAGAAGAAGCGGGCGACATCATCCGGGTGCTCTTCCATGGCGCTTGTCAGCTTACCGGTATCCAGGCTCAGATGGCCGGAATCGTCCATCTCTATTCCCAGCCTGCTAAGGCTGTTGACAGATGAATCCACACCGTCCACAGACTCATAGATCATCCTTGAGAGGCTGAGGTTTATACGGCTGACAGTGCTATCTCCGAGCAGGGTGCCCTTCTGCCCTGTGGCTGCATTGTAGGCAGTCTGCTCCTTCAGGGTATCTACAAGGGCGTTGTACTTTTCCACAAAATCGTTCAGCTTTCCGGTAAGCCCGTTGTAATTCTTGGACGAGGTCACAGAGACGCTCTCTGAGGGCTCTGCGCTCTTCAGCGTTATGGTCATGCCTTCAATAAGATCGTCGATCTCGTTGGTGGAGCGCTCGACGGCTATGCCGTTTATGGACAGCTCTGCGTTGGCAGCCGCCTGGGTCTCTGTAAAGGTACCGGCAGAAGGATCGGTATAGAGGGCAGAAAGTCCTGAAGAATCGCTGCTGTCCCCGTCATCATCCGCAATGGTGACAGAGATGGTATTGTCCGCCCCTGTTTTGTCTGCCTGGAGGGTGAGGTAATAGTTGCCGTTTCCATCATTTATCACCCCGGCAGTCACACCTGCCTCTGCCTCGTTGATGGCCTGAGCGATGCCGGCCAAGGTGTTGTTGTCTTCCGATATCTCGATATCCACGGCATCCCCACTGCCTACCTGGATGGAGATGGTGCCTGTACCGACCTCCGCATCCGATCCTGTAAAGGCAGCGCCCCTTATCTGCTGGGCCGAGGCAAGCCTGGAGACAGTGATGTTGTAACTGCCTGGCAGCACATCATCCCCGGCAGAAACCGTCAGGATATCGCTGTTGCTGCTGGAGGCAGTATAGGATAGGAAGTCGTCCGAATCCTTCAGGGCCTCCACAGCAGACTTGAGCTCGGCCATGGCACTCTTTACCATCCCAAGGGCGGTAATCTTTGCCTGGTAGCCGGCCTCTTTCTGCTGCAGGAGCATTATGGGGCGCCGCTCCAGATCCATCAGCTTCGATATGATGGAATCTGTATCGAGCCCTGACATCAGTCCTGATACGCCTATACCCATATTACTTCAGGCCCCCCTGGATTCATGAAAGATTGGGTCAAGGAGGCGACCTTTGGGCCGCCTCCCGGGTAACTGACAACAGTTGTATTACTGGACTATTATCCCTGGAGCAGGGTCAATGCCGCCTGAGGCAGTGTGTTGGCCTGGGCGAGCATTGCCGTACCAGCCTGCTGCAGGATCTGTGCCTTGGTGAGGTTTGCGGTCTCTGCAGCAAAGTCGGCATCCACGATCCGGGAACGGGCAGCAGAGATGTTCTCAGAGACGTTCATCAGGTTGGCAATGGTTGACTCGAACCGGTTCTGAATAGCACCGAGATCCGCCCTGAGCTCATCGATTGCGGAAAGAGCGCTATCGATCCTGTCGATGGCAAGGTTGGCCCCATCAAGTGTGCCGATATCGATGCTGCCCACATCTTCAAGGGATGAGGCGTGGGCATTGGAATCATCCGCAAAGGCCGCGCCTGCAGTTTCAGTAACGGTATAGGCCTTGACAGAATCGAAGATTACCGAGCCGCCGACAGTACCACTGTCTCCTGCTGACAGGCTCTCCGAGTTGATCTCATTGCCACTGTCAAAGATATCAGTATTATCCGCGAGAGAACCTGGCTCCTTTACGGCCGTTAAGTCAAATCCGGCCGATCCGGTAGCCAATGTCATGGTTATATCGTAGCCTTCAGCATTTTCGAGCAGGATCTCAGACTTATCATCACTGAGTCGAGCGGTGATTCCGGTCTTTCCGGATACATCATTGATGGCTTTTGCCAGGTTTGTCAGGTCATCGGTACTGGTTAGCTGTGCACTTACCCGAACAGCTTCAGAGGACTCCTCGTTCTGCCCAAAGAGATCAAAGGCAACGGTACCGCTGGCAGAAAGGTTCTCGATCTTGGCATATGTCACTGCCTTGGCGGTAACACCAGTTGAAGAGCTGGCATTGTTTACTGCCTGTGCTATATCCTTTGCTGTGCCACTGGCTGCATAATTCACATCGGCGGTACCGAGATATCCGGATATCTGCAGGGTACCGCTGGCAGTTACGTTATTGGCAGCAGCATCCCTTGCACTAGCAATTCTGCCATCGGCATACTCATTTGTAAGACGATTGGTACCTATTGCGGTGGCACGCATATCGCCCATTGTGACGTTGATCGACTGATAGGACTCAGCGCCTACATGAAATTTGGCAGTACCAAAGGATCCATCCAGCAGCACCTTGCCGTTGAACGCGGTGGTATTGGCGATCCTGTTCAGCTCGGCCTGGAGCTGGGCAACCTCCTTCTGGAGACTGGCGCGGTCTGAAGCTGTATTGCTATCATTGGCAGACTGTACTGCCAGCTCACGCATACGCTGCAAGATGTTGGTGGACTCCTGAAGGGCACCTTCGGCGGTCTGTGCCAATGAGATGCCGTCATTGGCGTTTCTCACTGCCTGATTGAGACCGCGGATCTGGGCATTCATGCGATCGGAGATTGCAAGACCTGCCGCATCATCCTTGGCGCTGTTGATCCTTAGACCTGATGAGAGCCTCTGGAGAGACCTTGTGAGAAGCTTGTTGGTTCCTACAAGATTCCTCTGTGCATTAAGAGATGAAACATTGGTGTTGACTACAAGTGCCATAATTTAATCCTCCTTGATCTATTTTTTGGCTATCCTTGCCATTAAATTTTGTGATCTTTTTAAAAATCCTTTCCGGTGTTCATAAGTCTCTGAATTTTTTGTTGGGCTGTTTTTTACCTCCTTTCTTCTTGAGATTTGTTCCCTTTATCGAAACCGCGGGGCAATAACTTAAAAATTGACCCCAGTCAGATTTCTGTCACCATAAATAAGGCATAACTAATTGAAATTTAAATAAAAATATTTTGGTTCTTTTTTTGCTAGTTTCCAGTAACAGCCATGCCAAAACGGGAAAACACCTCGATCCACTATAATTTAAAGAGTCAGAGAGGCTTATATCCTCTACAATTAAAAAGCCCTCAATGAATCAAATACACCTAAAGTAAGGATCACAAAAAATGACGCTTAATCAACATGCCCTTATCAATCAATTGGGACAAATAGGCCAGGGATGTAGAATAGATCCACAAGCTATCATTGAAGAGCCAGAAAATATATTTATTGGAAATAATGTAACAATTAAAGCTGGAGTGGCTTTATGTCCAGCAACAGGCAATATTGTAATAGGTGATAATGTCACAATAGATTACTATACAACCATTTATGGAAAAGGTGGAGTAGAAATAGGTAGCTGGACTATAATTGAACCTCATGTTGAAATATCCACACAAAAATATCTCTATTCATCATTCGAGACTCCAATCCAACTCCAAGAATATAAACCTTATGGGATAACACTAATGGGTGATAACTGGATTGGTGCCAATAGTGTTATTCTTGATAACGTAACATTAGGAAAAGGGGCTATTGTAAATGCAGGGGCTGTAGTAACAAAATCATTTCCTATGGGTGTAATTATAGCTGGAAATCCAGCAAAAAAAATAAGAAGTCGAAAAACCGAAAAAAATTGGCAATTTGAAACCGAAGAACGTTTTTCCGCATCAAAAACCCCAAAAGAATATTTTAATTATGTACATCAAAGAATCCAATATGGCATCTCTTTTTTGAAAGATACAGATATTGTTTTAGATGTCGGTTGTGGGGAAGGCTATATTACCAATCATTTATCTCAATATTGCCAAAGAATTATAGGAATAGATTATTCATCTGAAGCAATTAAAACCGCATCAGATCTATATGATCTGGACTTCTTTCAGATGAATGTAACAAATTTAGAATTTGATGATGAACTCTTTGATAAAATTATCTGCTTTGAATTAATAGAACATTTAACACATCTTCAAGCTCAGAAGACCCTCATGGAAATCCATAGAGTACTCAAAAAAGATGGGCTTCTGATAGGTTCAACTCCAATAAGACAAACTAAAGAGTCAAATCCAAGAACATATGCACATATTTATGAGTATTCCGCTCCAGAACTTAAAGTTTTACTAAAAAATTTTGAACTACTGGAATTAAAAGGCACTTTCTTTTTAGCCAAAAAATAATAGCAAAGGACCATCAAGTTATGAATATATTACTAACTACTTCTGCAGCACCAGATCAGGCACCATTTTCTACTACCGAAAAAAGACCTCCATTGGGTATCGGTTTTTTAATTGCTGTACTGAAAAAAGCAGGCCACAATGTATTTTTTATAGATAATTATCTTAAACCTTCAAATTTTATAGAAAACGATTTTTTAATTGAACATAATATTGATTATATAGGCATATACGCAAATACTATTTGTCTTCGTGACACATTGCGTATGTGTTACAAAATAGAATACTTGAGACAAAAGAAAAAATGGAAGGGCAAGATCATAGTAGGTGGGCCTCACACTACGGTGGCGCCTGAAACCATTCCAGATTTTGTTGATCATATAGTCCAGGGGGAGGGAGAAAGGGCGATTCTGGAAATAGTAGAAGGAAAGCACAGAAACAGAATTGTCCGGACTGAGAGGATAAACGACCTTGATTCCCTACCAATGCCAGCCTGGGACTATTTCGTAAAGATGCCATATCACTGGCAGGTGGACTGGTTTCCCCAGCATCCTGTTTTTACTATGAATACGAGCCGAGGCTGTCCCTTTAAATGTGCTTTCTGCTCAGTTGGCTCTATTTGGGGGAAAAGATATACCTTTTTTAGTGCCGAACGCATCGTAGATGAGATCCAATTCCTGATCAAACAGTACGGAGCTGCAGGCATATATTTCAGAGAAGATAATTTTACACTCAACAGAAAACGTCTGATCAAGTTCTGTGAATTATTGCTTGAAAAGGACATCAAAATTCCTTGGGCCTGTGAGACCAGAGTCAGTTCTTTGGATAATGAGATTGTCGATCTGATGTCACGGGCCGGAGCCTGTGGCTTTTATTTTGGTGTTGAGAGCGGTTCTCAGAAGATTCTGAACGATTTGAAAAAGGGTATCACTGTTGATGAAATAATCAAAGCTTTTGAATTATGTCATAGATATAAAATCAATACAGCAGCCAGTGTTATAGTTGGAACACCAACAGAGACAGAAGATGACTTAAGACAAACTTTTGAACTAATAAAAAAGATAAAACCAACAGTAACATGGTACAATGTATTTGTAGGCATTCCTAACAGCAAACTACATCAATATTGTTTAAAAAATGATCTATATGAATTTATCGATGATAGAGGATTAGGCTATCTAAAGAATCACAATGAAAGAGTAAAAAAATTCTATGGCGATCATATAAAGGCAGAAGTGCCTATTCAACTTGACAGACAAGGCAGAATCACCTCGCCAAAAGTCAGCATAATCATGTCAGTTTTTAATGGTGAAAAGTATCTTGAAAGTGCTGTTAATAGTATCCTAAGACAGAGTTTTTTAGATTTTGAATTTATAATTATAAATGATGGATCGACTGACAATACTGAAAAAATTTTAAAGAGATTTACTGACAAAAGGCTCAAAATCATCAATAATAAAACCAATATTGGTTTGACTGCTTCACTAAACAAAGCAATAAAACAGGCAAGAGGTGAGTTTATTGCTAGAATGGACGCCGATGATATTTCCTTACCTTTTAGATTAGAATATCAAGTTAAATTTCTTGAAGAAAATCCAGATATCGCCTTAGTAGGCAGCTCATATTATATTTGTGACGAAAAAAACAAAATTCAATCTATAGTTGAAGTATTAACAGAACCAGAAAAACTAAAACAAGAATTAAAAAAACAAAATTGGTTCGGTCATGGAACTGTAATGTTTAGAAAAAATATCATAGATAATATAGGTGCATATGATGAGTCATACAAATATGCACAGGATTATGAACTATGGCTTAGAATAGCCAATAAATTCAAAGTAGCCAACATAAAAGAACCACTCTATATCTGGAGAAGAACAAAAGAAAACATCTCTTCCAAAAAGGAAGAGGAACAAGCCTTTTTTGCCCAAAAAGCCAGAAATAGCATAAATAACACCGAAACAAAAAAACGCCAAAAAAACAAGCCATTAATATCAGTAATCATTCCAACATGTGATCGACCATATATGTTAAAAGATGCAATCAATAGCATCTTCAACCAGACCATAGATGATTTTGAAATTATTGTCATAAATGACGGAAAATCTGAACTCGAAGAGTTAATAAGCCATCTCAATATCAAAGGGAATATCACATACATAAAACACAACAACAATAGAGGATTACCAGCTGCACGAAATTCAGGCCTAAAGTTGGCAAGAGGAAAATATATAGCATATCTGGATGATGATGACATTTTTTATCCAAATCATTTTGAAACCCTATTGTCTGTATTAGAAAAAGATGGCTTCAAGATCGCATATTCTGATGCTTATCGTGCCATTCAGATCAAGGAGGGGAAAAATTACAAAACTGTCAAAAAAGAAATCTGCTATTCAAATGATTTTGATCCGGATTTACTGCTAGTTCAAAATATAGCGCCAGTAAATTGCTTCATTCATGAAAGAGAGTGTTTAAAAAAGACGGGATTTTTCGACGAGTCATTGACCACTCATGAAGACTGGGATTTTTGGATAAGGTGCTCAAGACATTTCAATTTTAAACATGTGCCTGAAGTTACATGTGAATTTCGCTATAGACTCGACAGGTCATCTATGACCGGCCTTAAGCGCCAGGATTTTTTGAGAACCGCAAATATCATCTATAAAAAATACAGAAAATACACCAGAAACAATCTGGAAATTATAAATGGCCAAATCAAATTTTTACAGGAACTCAAAAAATCCCTCTTTCAATCCAACAAATCAAATAATCCATTTTCTGACAATGAAATCGACAGAACTAGTCAATACATGAAACGTCTCTCCAGTTTTTCTACAAACCTTAAAATTTGGGAAAAAGAATCGTTCAACTGGAAATTTCTCCCAATATATTCCCTGTTTATGATTTTAAAAGAAACAGAGCTGGAGCTATTGGCGGATACATTGGATTCTCTTGGAGAACAGATTTATGGTAATTGGAGGTTAAGAGTTATCTCTCCCCATGCATGTATTAGCCCTATATTTGATGAACATGATGAGCTTGCATGGATTCAGACAGAGAGTGACAATTATTGGGAGATAATTAACCAAAAAGCCTTTGAGGATGAAGGAGACTGGTTATTCTTTCTGCGACCAGGAGATCGCTTATATCCTCATTCTTTAGCTTCATTAACCAATATTATTAATAAAAATAGAAATCTTAATTTCATTTATTCTGATCATGACATTAGAGATAAAGATGGAAAGAAATATCCATACTTTAAACCAAATATAAATCTCGATTTCTTGCGTTCTTCAGATTATATAAAGCATGCCTTTTTCATTAGAAAACAGCTATTTAAAAAAATAGGAGGATTTGATCCCAGACTAAGATCGATTGCAACATATGATTTAACTCTACGAGCATATGATAAAGTTTCAGAAAAAGAAATTTTTCATATAGAAGATATACTGCTTAGCCTATCAGAAGAAAAATCAACATCTGAAGAACTAGAACTTCAAAAAATTGCATCTAAATTGGCCATTCAAAACCATCTAAATCGAAATAACCTCAGAGCACAGGTCATAGATGGCTCTATACCTGAAACATACAGATGTGTATATGATTACGAGAAAGAACCATTAGTAAGCATTTTGATTCCAACAAAGGATCAAGTAAACTTATTAAGATCATGCATTAATTCTATCATAAATAAGACAAAATATACAAATTTCGAAATTTTAATCATCAACAACAACTCCAAAGAAAAAGAGACAATTGAATTTTTCAAAAAGATTCAGAAAGAACACCCATCCATAATCAAGATAATTAATTATGATAAACATTTTAATTACTCTGAAGCCAACAATATTGGTGCCAGCTATGCTAAGGGTGATTTTATTCTTTTACTTAATAATGATATAGAAATCATACAGGAAAACTGGCTCAATATAATGGTTTCTTACTGTCAAAGAAAAGAGACAGGAGCAGTAGGGGTGAGACTTTTGTTCCCAGATGGCTCTCTCCAACATGCAGGTGTGGGCGTGGGGCTGTTCGGGGCGGCAGATCATTTCTTTATAGGATATCCCCCATCACATGCGGGATATATGAACAGGCTTCAGGTGGACCAGAATTTCAGCGCTGTTACAGGTGCATGCATGCTGGTTAAACGTGAGGCCTTTGACAAGGTTGGAGGCTTGGACCAGGAAAACTATCAATTGAACTTTAGTGATATAGATTTCTGCCTGAAACTTGGAAGAGCAGGCTACCGTATTGTTTGGACTCCCTATGTGACTCTTCTACACCATACCTCTGTAACACAACGAAAGGAAGCAGAAGATCCTCAAAAAGCCAAAAATCTAAAAGAGCAATTTGAAAAGGACAAACAGGCCTTTATTGACAAATGGTTCCCTGTTCTCTGCCATGATCCTGCATACAACTACAATCTATCCCTTGATAGCAAAAATTTTGAGATAGATCTGCTTGAAAACCCCGGGTGGTCACCAGCGATTTTGGATGTACCCAGGCTATGGGGCTATCCAAGGGCCAAGGACGGAGCAGGTGAATACAGGGTAAGAAGACCCTTTATTGCCCTACAAGAGCATGGCAAGGCCCTCACCCATTGCGCCAAAGATTTGCTTATGCCAAACGGTATTGAAAGACATCGCCCAGACACGATCCTATTTCAGACCCCTACCGGTGAAGAGGCCATAGACTATCTAAAACTGATACGAAAATATCACGATGGGCTCATCATCTTTGAAATAGACGATCTGCTGCACCACATACCCTTCAAGAATCCCGCATTCCAAAACCTCAAAGGCAAGAACCTGAAACAGCGTATCAAGACAGCTGTCTCATATTGTGACCGTATGGTCGTCTCCACCGAACCTCTGGCAGAGGCCTATAAGGGGTTCTGCAAAGACATACGGGTCGTTCCCAATTATATCTCAAGGGCAATATGGGGAGAATTAAGACCAGACAGGCAAAACGGGGAAAGACCCCGCATTGGCTGGGCTGGAGGTGCCTATCATTATGGTGACCTCATGGTTATAAAGGATGTGGTCAAGGCACTGGCTGACGAAGTGGACTGGATATTCATGGGCATGTGCCCTGATGAGATCAGGCCTTTTATAGCCGAATTCCATGAAGGGGTGGATATTGATGAATATCCTGCAAAGCTTGCCACGCTGGATCTTGATCTTGCGGTCGCCCCACTTGAGGTCAACGCCTTCAACAAGGCCAAGTCCAACCTGAGAATCCTGGAGTATGGGATACTGGGATGGCCAGTGATAGCTACAGACATCTATCCGTACCAGGGGGCCCCGGTGACACTCGTGAAGAACAGATACAAGGCCTGGCTCAAGGCGATAAGAGATAAACTCTCAGACAGGCAGGCCTTGATCAAAGAGGGTGAAGAGTTACGAAACTGGGTGCTTGAGAACTGGATATTGGAGGATCATCTGGAAGAGATTCTCGATGCATACACCTAAAAGCACCTATTAGGGAAGAGCGGATTACTAATCCTCGGCCCAGAGTTTTGCAGAATCAAATCCGGCCCCTTCGGCCATCTCCTTTTTGGTTCGCTCTGACTCTGCCGCCTCTGGCGATATGGTAAGCACCTCTATCCCGGCCTCTTGCACCGGCTCCTGGGCAGGACTTGATGAGCCGGCGTCATGCGGCGACCCATCTGCTCTATCCAGAGCCCCGGAGGCTGCCACCTCGGCATCCTCTATAGATTCGGCCTGGATAGTCCGCACCTCGGCTGCTGCAAGGCGCAGGGTCTCATCCACATCGGCTGGAGGAAGGGCCATTTCCTCATCGAGCATCCTGAGATAGCTCTCGAAAGAACCGCGTATCCGCTCCACGGCCTCGCGCTGCATCATGCGCAGCTTTCTGATCCTCTCTTCGAGCTGCACTGCCTCCTTGTGGGCGTCTGCGACTATACGTTCCGCATCCATCTTGGCCTGCTCGACTATGAGATCCGCCTCCTTGCGGGCCTGCTCCTTCATGTCGTCAGACATCTTGTGTGCTGCAGCAATGGCCTTTCTGATCTCGTCTCCCTCCGCCCTTGCCTGCTCCACCTGGGCATGAAGGGCAACGATCTCGTCGCGCAGCTCGTTTCTCTCCTTGATGATCTCGGTCATGGCCTGGGCCACTTCCTCCAGGAACTCCTCTACCTCTTCCCGGTCGTAGCCACGGAACCTGGTCTCAAACTCCTTTTGAAGAATATCATCTGGCGTCATAGACATGGATCCACCTCCTCAAGGCCTTCAGGCAAGCTGCATGGCAAGCTGATAAAGGGTAGGAACGATGAAGCTTCTCAAGAATATTATCACCAGTATCACTATCATTGGCGACAGATCAATTCCGCCAAACTGAAGCGGAAGCATCCTTCTTACGCGGTTCAGCACCGGATCTGTGATGTTGTACAAAAAGCGCACGATGGGGTTGTAGGGATCCGGGCTCACCCACGAAATCAGCGCACGTATGATAAAGACCCACATGTATAGATTCAGCAGGATATCGATCACCGTGGCCACAGACTTGATGAAATTGCTCAATATGAACATCCGTTACACTCCTGTTTCTTTCCTCTAAACAAAAGATAAAAGATCGCAAAAGGCCCCTGGAAGGTTCGGGGGCAATCCTTCCCGATTCAGTTCTTTCCAAAGGGACAGATGGGATAATTGCAATTTTTGCACCCAAGGCAGAGCCCGCCGTGGCCCATCTCTGCGATCTGCCGCCTGCCCACGCGCTCGCCTGCAAGTATGCGCGGCAGCATGAGATCGAAGACAGTGGTCTTGAAATACATGCCACAGGCGGGGATACCGACCACCGGTATGTCACCGAGATAGCTTATCAGAAACATGGCGCCGGGCAACACGGGAGAGCCATAGGTGATATCCTCGGCCCCTGCCTCCTTGATGGCCACCCGGGTCACATCATCCGGATCCACCGACATCCCACCGGTACAGACTATGATCTCGGCGCCCCTGGAGGCCGCTTCCCTGATGGCGGAACTGATCAAGCCGGTGTCGTCCGGCACCTTTACCGTAGAGAGTATCTCAACGCCGTAGGCCGACAGCTTCCGGCTCATGGCAGGACCAAAGGCGTCCTCTATTCTTCCCTCATAGACCTCCCGGCCGGTCACCACTATGGCTCCCTTGCCTATCTTGAAGGGCTCGACCGTCAAAAGGCCGCCGGCCTGTTTCAAAATCTCAACGGCCCTGTCCATGACCCTGCGGCTGATCACCAAGGGGATCGCCCTGCCTGCAGCAACCTGCCGCCCCTCCTCGACCACACTGTTGTCATGAAGGGTGGCGAGCATCACCTCGCCCAGGAGATTGAAATCCAGCAGGGCCCCTCTATCCACCTTGAAAAGGCCCCGACACCGGGCCCTGAAGGCCACCTTGCCCTCTACCACCTCGCTATCTGCCCGGACCCTTGGCCCGCATGCATGGGCTGCGATAATCCGGGCGGCCTCATTCTCATGCACGAGATCCTTTCCGAGATCAAGGGCATAGATATGAAACTTGCCGAGATCCTTGAGCCTTTCGATATCGTCCTCTTTGATGACATGCCCTTTCCTGAAGGCCGGCCCCTTCTTTTTCCCTGCCACAATCTCAGTGATATCGTGCGGGATGACCATGCCCACTGCCTCGTCAACGGGCACCAAGCGCCCTGCCACACCCTTCACATCCAGGATAAGATCATCCTTTGATGCCATCTTCGTCACTCCTGCCCAAACTCGATAGGGCCTATCACCTTGAAATAGCCCTGGCCAGCACAGGATCTGCAGAGTATGCGTCCATCTCTTTCAAGATCCCGGCAGTCCTGAACCCATTGGCCACACTCGGCACACTGGACCCTGCGCTTCGGCCTTCCTGGAAGATCACACTCATCCAGATCCACCTCCACCTCCTGAAGGTCGAACAGCTCCGAGTCAGGCATGACCTTGTAGGCCTCGAGCTGACGCTTGTACTTGTTTTCTATCTCTGGGAAATATCTCTTGGAATCTTCCCGTGCCTCTTCCCTTGCAATGACGCGCACGGCCTTTCCGCTCTTCAGATTGAGGAATGTAGCCGCCATTATGCCAAAGTCCTTGAATTTCAAGGACCTCTTCCCCAGACTGCATCCTGTTACCGATTGGACCGCGTCGGTTGCACATCTGTCTATCTCCACAAAGACTATGAAATCCCTTCTCTGCTCGCCCTTGGGATCGTCTATGCCGATCAGGCGCAGCCCCAGCATGGCAAGGCGCACCCCGAGCACCTGCCCTGGACATAGGTGCCCATGGATCCTTACAGACTCTTCAAGAAGCTCTTCGAAAGATTTGAGTGCCATGGCAGGAGTCTCCTATTAAAGTTGGTTGAAAAAGCAATGGATCAGGCCGGACCCGGCGGCATGGCAGGGTTGCAGCACAGGCCAGCCGAGATCAATATATCACAACTGGAGCACAGGTGGCCATGAAAGGTGAAAAAATCGACGTAAAAGACCCCAAATTCTGGGAAGAATACTCAAAAAGCCTCCAAAAGGGACCTGTAAACAAAAAATGCCTCTCTCCAGAGACCTGGGACAGGGTGGCAAAGAGCTACGATGACCTGGACTCCTGCCCTGACTACATGCATCAGGTCAACTCCGTGGTGCAGATCCTGAAGGAGAAGGTCCTCACACCCGAGGCCACGGTGCTGGATGTTGCGTGCGGCACAGGCACCTATGCCATCAGGCTCGCCCCCTATTGCCGCAAGGTCATCGCGCTGGATATCTCTGGCGGGATGCTGGCACGGCTCAGGCAGAAGGCCGAAGCCGCCGGCATCGAGAACATCGAGATCGTCCAGCAGGACTGGCACCACTTCGAACCGGATGAGAGATTTGACCTGGTATTCGTCTCCATGACCCCCCTTGCCCGCTCCACAGAGAATCTCAGGCGGATGTTGATGCTATCGAGGCGTTATTTCGGCCTGGTCTCCTGGGCCGGAATAAGGGAAAACCTCCTGCTCAAAAGACTCTTTGAACAGATCATGGCAAGGCCCTTCAAACAGAAGGGCATGGATATCGTACTGCCCTTCAACTATCTCTATAGCCTCGGCTATGCCCCGGAAATGCACTTCTTCCGGGGCTGCTGGGAAAGACGCCGGAAAGTGGACGAGCAGGTAGAGAACATGATATGGCGCCTTGAACTCTACAGGGAGCTTTCCGATGATGAAAAGGAACTGGTCAGAAGGCAGGTGGCCTCACTCGAAGACAGGGGCGGCATGGTATCTGTCAAGACGAGGGTTCGCACCTGTTTCATGCTGGTGGACAAGGAGGCGGAAAACTTCAGCTGCAGCTAAAAGGCATTGGCGATGTGCCTGATCGAGGGCGGCTTTCCGGCCCCATCCAGCCCGGCCCCATCCAGAGTGATGGCAAGCACATCGAATCGAATTTGTGGCAGGTCCTCGAGCAGGCCATTTCTTTGCAGCCAGCTCTCTGCACAGCGTCTGATCCTCTCCTGTTTCTCAGGGGTCACAGCCTCCTCCGGACGCCCAAAGCCGTGGCCTCGCCTCGTCTTCACCTCCACGAATACGATCTCGCCCCCATCTTCGAGGACCAGGTCCAGCTCTCCAAACCGGGTACGGAAATTGGTATCGAGCACCCTGTATCCCCTGTCTTTGAAATAGTCGGCAGCAAGCCCCTCACCGCTTCTGCCCAGACGGATATGTCTTCCTAGGAGGCTTTTCATCGTGCAGGACTAGGCAAGTTCCCCCATACTATCGGACATGGAAAGGATCCTTTCAAAGAAAAGGCCCTTATTCAATTATCGGGACCTCAGCCCACACCCTTGAAGCTGCGCCTGTGTATCGGGGTTGGACCGAGGCGGGCAAGGGCCTTGCGGTGGAGTGCGGTACCGTAGCCCTTGTGCCTTTCAAAGCCGTAGCCCGGCCATTTTCTGGCATAATCGCACATCAGACGGTCCCTGTAGACCTTGGCCACGATGGAGGCGGCTGCGATGGAACAGGACAGGGAGTCCCCCTTGACAAGGGTCTTCTGCGGGATCGTTAGGCTGGATATGGCCTGATTTCCATCCACGAGCACCGCATCGGGCCCCGGATCGAGGGCTTCGATACAGAGGGCCATGGCCTTCAGTGCGGCATTCAGGATATTGATCCGATCGATTTCGGAAGGGTCCACCTGGGCGATGGAAAGGGCGGTCGCCCTGGCTCGTATCTCTTTATCCAGGCGGATACGCTCCTTTTCTGAAAGGGCCTTCGAGTCCGTAATTCCGAGATGGGAAAGGTCGTCTGGCAGGATGACCGCAGCAGCCACCACCGGGCCGGCCAAACAGCCCCGGCCCACTTCATCCACCCCTGCCACAAAAGAAAACCCCTGATCCTTGAACATCCTTTCGAAATGCCATGGATCAGGGGCGGATGGCTCCAGTTGGAACAGCCTCTTCATGAACCCTCCCCCACCCCTTTCAGGGTCTGATCACAGGGTGAAGCCGATTTCAAGAAGATGGGCTGACAGCAGTGCTTGGTTCAGCAAGGCTACATTGTACGCCTGCGGATCTTGTGCCTCATGGCCTTTCCGCGCAGGCCTCTCAGATAGTAGAGCTTTGAGCGGTTGTGACGGCCCTTCTCCACGATCTCGATCTTCTCTATCCTGGGGGAGTTGACAGGAAAGATCCTCTCCACGCCAACGCCGTAGGAGATCTTCCTGACAGTGAAGGTCTCGGATATGCCGCTTCCCTTCCTGCTTATCACCACACCCTCGAAGACCTGGATGCGCTCCTTTTCAGCCGACTCCCTGATCTTCACATGGACCCTTACCGTGTCTCCAGGCCGGAAGGGCGGGATATCTGTCCTCAACTCTTCAAAGGCAAGCCTTCTAATTATCTCCATCTCAAAACGCCTCCTGAAATCGCGAAATTCTGTCGAGCACAATGGCAACCGCACTCCTGACAGACAGGTGGTTATAGCCCGTACCACCCTCTATGGGGCAAAGGACCTGGTCGCAGAGCTCGAAACAAGAGCTGTGAAGCCCGGATGCGGTACCAAAGAGCAATAATATACATTCAAACTCCCTTTTGCACACCCCTTTTTGAAAATTTTTCCAGGAAAGGCAAGAGCGCCCCATCCGGGCACTGGTGCCGAGCACGGTGACGGCCCTATCCTGCTCAAGGCCATTCACCCGCTCCATCAGCTCCTCCAAGGAGGCAAGGCACTCCACCAGATCGAACGCCTCCTTTCGGTGAGGGTTGAGCCTTCCGCCAAGGCCTTCCTGCCAGTGGCTCATGACCCTGGATACGAGGGCCTGCTGTTCCTCCAGGGGGGTGATCACGAAAAAGCGCTTGACCCCATATGTGGCACTGGTCCTGGCAATATCATGGATATCGAGATTGGTGACCGCCGAGGTTATCACCTCACCAGTCCGGTTGAGGACCGGATGATGGACCAGGGCGATATATATGTCGACAGGGGGGCTCATGGGCCCTCTTTGCCTCCCTCTTCGTCACCATTGCCCTGTTCCGGGGCCTGTCCCGGGTCCTGTCCCGGATCCTTTCCGGGGCCATGATTCCCCGAGCCCTCCTCCTTCAGCCCCTCTTTCAACTCCCCAAGGATCTCCAGATCCTCCGGAGAGAGCCGGGCCTGCTTCAGCAGATCAGGCCTGCGCTCGAGGGTGATCTTCAGGGACTGCCTCCTGCGCCACTGCTCTATCCTGGCGTGATCACCTGAGAGCAGCACCTCCGGGACAGAAAGCCCCCGGAACTGCCTGGGCCTGGTATAGTGGGGATACTCCAAGAGGCCATCTGAAAAGCTGTCATGTTCCGCAGAGGTCTCACAGCCAAGGGCGCCGGGAAGGAGACGCACCACGGCATCCACCACCACCAGCGCAGCAGGCTCCCCACCGGACAGGACGTAATCCCCGATGGATATCTCTTCATCCACCAGCTCATCTATCACCCTCTGATCAATCCCTTCGTAACGGCCACAGATGAGGACCAGATGCCCTTTTGAGGCCAGCTGCCTGGCCCTGTCCTGAGAAAAGGGGCGCCCCTTGGGGCTGAGATAGATCACATGGGCCGGGGGCATGCCGCCCTTCCGGCCCTGCTCCTTGATGGATTCAACGGCCTCGAAAAGCGGCCCGGGTATCATCACCATGCCCTCGCCTCCACCAAAGGGCCTGTCATCGGTGGTCCTGTGCCTGTCGTGGGTGAAAAGACGCAGATCCACGGCGGAAAGCTGGACGATTCCGGCATCCACGGCCCTTTTGACTATCCCCTGGCTGAAAGGTGAGGAGAAGAATTCCGGGAAGATGGTGATGATATCTATCTTCATGAAAGATCTTTACGATTTCAGCCGATTCATCAGGGCAATCAGGGCAGCTCCCTCTTTCGGCCCCGCCTCCTGGAGCCTTTCCTGCAGGAGCGATCCTTCAAGCGATGCTTAAGAGGTGAGGAGGTGGCCTCCTTTAGGCCATCTGGCAGTTCCACCTGGATGAAGCCCCCTTCCAGATCCACATCAACCACCATTTCATCTATGAAGGGGATCATAAACTCGCTGTCGCCATCCCTGACGATGAGGCTGTCATGCCCGCCAGCATCCCTGCCCGCCTCCAGCACCCCCCAGACCCTGCCGAGACTGGAGCCGCCTCCATCCACCACATCCAGCCCTTCCAGGTCGGCCAGATAGTATTCGTCGTCCCCGAGGGGCGGCAGCTGGCTCGTATCCTGAAAGACCGGCATCCCGGCCATGGCCTCGGCGGCTGTCCTGTCGTCGATGCCTGCGAACTTGACTATGGAGGCCGTCTCGTCCTTCTGCCTGATCCGTTCGATGGCCACCCTCTTGTAACCAGAAGAGATGGGAAGAAAGAGGGACTCGGCACTGGGAACAGCGCTGGCGCCCCTGGGATAACGGATCACGACCTCCCCCCTGATGCCGTGGGCCTTTGAGATAGAGCCTACGGGGATGAGCCTGCCTGTACCTCTGCCTTTATAAGCTGCTTCCTGTCTGTCTTCGTCGGCCATGGTCATTCAAGGCGTAGGGGCCATCTTCACAGATGCCACACAGAAGATGCCACATGCTTTTAAGGATATTGCCGCATCCGCCAGAAGGGCAGAGATTTCTAGCAATGAAAGAGCAAAAAAAGCCTGCCCATATTTCAAAAGGGCAGGCAGAAAAGATCAGGACAGGCCCTGTTGACTCTCTTTCTTGTAGGCGGTTGAGGTTTGAATGCCTTTTTGCAGGATCCGCTGAATGCGCTGCCCGGAGATACCCGCTTGCAACGTCTCAGCCCGTTTCTGCCCAAGGGCTACTCCAGGATCTCAAGGACCGCCCTCTTTTTGAGCTTGGTGGATGCGGCACTCAGGATGGTGCGCATTGCGCGGGCCGTGCGTCCCTGCTTGCCTATGATCTTTCCAAGATCCTCCTTGGCCACCTTCAGCTCGATTACAGAGGTCTGCTGTCCCTCGATCTCATTGACCTCCACTGCATCAGGATTATCAACAAGCGCCTTGGCTATCTGTTCTATCAGCTCTTTCATGCTATTACCTCCACTCCTGGATGCACATTAAGGCCGTGGCTGCTCTGTTGTCGAAAGCTGGTAATGACCCGGATCTTGATAGCTGCCTACAAACCTATCAAATTAGATAGGCATTATCGCTAGGCCTGGCAACCCACCTTCTTGAGAAGCGATCTTACGGTATCAGAGGGTTCAGCCCCCCTGTCCAGCCACTTCTTTACCTTGTCGCAGTTGATCTTTACTTCGGCAGGATCCTGAAGCGGATCATAAGTACCAAGGATTTCAAGAAACTTTCCATCCCTTGGTGCCTCCGAATTTGCTGCGACAACGCGGTAAAAAGGTCTCTTCTTTCTGCCTCCACGAGCCAAACGGATTCTGATCGCCATCTATTCCTCCAAATCGATAATATTTTTTATTTTTCGTCAAAATCAAAAAGAGAAAAGCCCTCTGGGCAGGCCGCGAAGCTTTCCCTTTCCCAACTTTTTCAGCATCTTGTTCATCTCTGCATAGTTCTTGAGCAGCTGGTTCACATCCTGGACCGTGGTGCCACTGCCCTTGGCTATACGCTTTCTGCGGCTGGCATTTATAATCTGATATTTCCTGCGCTCAAGGGGCGTCATCGAGTTTATGATCGCCTCGATCTTAACGAGCTCCCGCTCATCGGGCATCATGCCCTTCATCTTCTTGGGCATCTTGTTGAGCCCGGGAATCATGGAGAGTATCTGTTCCAGGCTGCCCATCTTCCGGACCTGCCTGAGCTGGTCCCTGAAATCCTCCAGGGTGAACTCGTTTTTCTTGAGCTTTTCCCTGAGCTCCAGGGCCTTTTGCTGATCCATGGTGTCCTGGGCCTTCTCTATGAGGGTGAGCATGTCACCCATTCCCAGGATGCGGCCGGCGATCCTGTCGGGATGGAAGGGCTCAAGGGCACTGAGTTTTTCCCCCACGCCCACGAACTTGATGGGCTTTCCCGTGACGGCCTGGATGGACAGGGCGGCTCCGCCCCGTGCATCACCCTCCATCTTGGTGAGCACCACACCAGTGATGTCCAGTTCCTTGTCAAAGGCACCTGCGATGTTTACCGCATCCTGACCGGTCATGGCATCTGCCACCAGCAGGATCTCCTGGGGCTCCACCGCCTCCTTGATCTGCTTGAGTTCCGCCATCAGGGGCTCATCCACGTGGAGGCGGCCTGCAGTGTCGATGATGACCGTATCAAGGCCCAGCAGTTCCGCCTTTTTGACGGCCTGCCTTGCAATATCCACCGGCATCATATCGGTGGTGGACTCGAACACCGGACAGCCTAGTTGCCTGGCGAGGGTGGTGAGCTGTTCGATGGCAGCAGGACGATAGACGTCTGCAGGCACCAGATAGGGCTTTCTGCCCTTCTTCTTCCTGAGCCAGCGCGCCAGCTTTCCTGCGGTCGTGGTCTTACCTGAACCCTGGAGGCCGACCAGGACGATGACAGCAGGCTGCCTGCCTGCAAGATTTATATTCTGATTGTGCTGGCCCAGCAGGTCTATGAGCTCCTCATGGACGATCTTTACCACCTGCTGGCCAGGGGTGAGGCTCTCCATGACCTCCTGGCCGAGGGCCCGCTCCTTTATCCTCTTTATGAAGTCCTTTACAACCTTGTAGTTGACATCCGCCTCCAGCAGGGCAAGACGCACCTCCCTCAGGGCCTGGTTGATATCCTCTTCAGAGAGGGTCCCGTGGCTCTTAAGCTTCTTGAATACGGTGTTGAGGCGCTGGCTGAGGTTGTCGAACATTAGATATGGGTTCCCAAGATCCTTCGTCTATCAATATCTGTCAACCGATTCTATCAATCGATCCTGATGCCGTCCCTTAGCCCTTGGCACCTTCTTTCTCTCACAGCGCAGAAGAGCTGCCACGGCCTGGAGACAGACCTATCCTTTTGCCTTTCCGGCAGGTCGAACCGATAAAAAATAATGAAACAGGCCATGGGTGTCAACAAAAAGCCGGCAGGAGCACCATATTCCGGCCTTGACGCACCAGGCCTGCGCCATTAAATTATCAACGCTCATATAAAGGGCTGGAGGGATGGCCGAGTGGTTTAAGGCGGCGGCCTTGAAAGCCGTTGTACCCGCAAGGGTACCGTGGGTTCGAATCCTACTCCCTCCGCCAGTTTAAGTCAGCCAGTAACGGAGAGGTGACCGAGAGGCTGAAGGTGCTCGCCTGCTAAGTGAGTGTACGCCGAAAAGCGTACCGTGGGTTCGAATCCCACCCTCTCCGCCATTTTTTTATCCACACTTCACAAGAATATTCCCAAGGAGGACTCCCCCGAAATGATGTCTGACTTTCTTTTCACCTCTGAATCCGTCACAGAGGGCCACCCGGACAAGGTAGCGGACCAGATCTCCGATGCCATACTCGATTCCATCCTAGCCAAAGACCCCTATGCCAGGGTGGCATGCGAGACCCTGGTCACCACAGGTCTTGCGCTGATTGCAGGCGAGATCACTACAGAGGCCTATGTGGACATGCCCAAGGTTGTAAGGGGCACCATAAAGGAGATCGGCTACTCCGACTCTTCCATGGGTTTCGACTGGCAGACCTGCGCGGTGCTCACCAGCATCGACAAGCAGTCGCCGGACATAGCCATGGGCGTTGACAGGGATGGTGACATCGGGGCAGGCGATCAGGGGCTCATGTTCGGCTATGCCTGTGACGAGACAGAGGACTTCATGCCCATGCCCATCTGGTATGCCCACAAGCTTGCAAAGAAGCTCGCCGAGGTGAGAAAGAGCGGGGTGATCCCCTTTCTCAGGCCGGACGGCAAGAGCCAGGTCACTGTCCAGTATGAAGACAGGCGCCCTGTTGCAATCCACAGCCTGGTGATAGCGGCCCAGCACACACCGGACGTCACCCACAAGGAGGTGGAGGAGGCCGTCATAGAAGAGGTGATCAAGAAGGTGGTGGATCCGGCCCACCTGACAAAAGAGACAGAGTACTTCATAAACAGCACCGGACGTTTCGTCGTGGGCGGCCCCCTTGCAGACTGCGGCATGACGGGCAGAAAGATCATAGTGGACACCTACGGCGGCCGCGGCCACCACGGCGGCGGGGCCTTTTCCGGCAAGGATCCGACGAAGGTGGACCGCTCTCCTTCATACATGGCGAGATACGTGGCCAAGAACCTGGTGGCTGCAGGTGTGGCCAGGGAGTGTGAGGTCCAGGTCTCCTATGCCATCGGTGTGGCCCGCCCCATTGCCATAAACGTGCGCACATACGGGACGGAGAAGATCCCTCAGGACAAGATTGTGGAGCTCATCAAGGAGAACTTCAGCTTCAAGCCCAAGGACATAATCGAATACCTCGATCTCAGGCGCCCGATCTACAAGAAGACCGCTGCCTACGGCCACTTTGGCAGGATGGAGCCTGAATTCACCTGGGAGAAGCTGGACATGGTGGAAAAACTGAAGGATCAGGCAGGCCTTTAATCAAGGAGATCGAAGGAGAGATCGAAGGGATGAAATACCATATAAAGGACGAGGCCCTGGCCCCCCAGGGCAAACTCAGGATAGAGTGGGCGGCAAAGAGCATGCCCGTGTTGAACCTCATAAAGGAGAGATTCAAAAAGGAGCAGCCTCTGAAGGGCGTAAGGCTCGGGGCCTGTCTCCATGTCACCACCGAGACGGCAGCCCTCATGCAGACGCTGAAGGCAGGAGGTGCCGAGGTATATCTCTGTGCATCCAACCCCTTGAGCACCCAGGACGATGTTGCCGCCTCTCTGGTGGTGGATGATGGAATCCCTGTCTTTGCCATAACAGGCGAGGACAACGAGACCTACTATTCACACATAAAGGCGGTGCTGGATGCAGAGCCACAGATCACCATGGACGACGGGGCAGATCTCGTCTCCACCCTCCACAAGGAGCGCAAGGACCTCCTCGAGAAGGTCATAGGGGGCACGGAGGAGACCACCACCGGAGTCATCAGGCTCAAGGCCATGGCCGCTGACGGGGTGCTCCACTACCCCATCATCGCCGTGAACGATGCCGACACCAAGCACCTTTTCGACAACCGCTACGGTACCGGCCAGTCCACCATAGATGGCATAATAAGGGCCACCAACAGGCTCATAGCCGGAAGCATCTTTGTGGTTTGCGGCTATGGCTGGTGCGGCAAGGGAGTGGCCATGCGGGCCAAGGGCCATGGCGCCAGGGTCATCGTGACAGAGGTGGACCCCATCAAGGCCCTGGAGGCGGTGATGGACGGCTTCGAGGTCATGCCAATAGCAGATGCGGCCGAGATAGGGGACTTCTTCTGCACGGTCACAGGGGATATCCATGTGATCAGAAACGAGCACTTCATCAAGATGAAGGATGGAGCAATAGTGGCGAACTCGGGCCACTTCAATGTTGAGCTTGATCTCGAGTCCCTGGAGGAGATCACGGAATCCAGGCGCACCATCCGCCCCTTCGTGGAGGAGTACAGGCTCAAGAACCAGCGCTGTATCTATGTGCTTGGAGAGGGCAGGCTCATCAACCTTGCGGCAGCGGAAGGCCACCCGTCAAGCGTCATGGACATGAGCTTTGCCAATCAGGCCCTTTGTGCCGAATACATGCTGAGAAAGGCAAATGAGCTGAAAAACACCGTCTATGGTGTGCCGAAGGAGATCGACCAGGACATCGCAAGGCTGAAACTGGAGAGCATGGGGATCTCCATCGACACCTTGACCGATGAGCAGAAGAACTATCTGGAATCCTGGGAGATGGGCACATAGCTCGAAAACTGTTTACACGAACCGGCTTTGAAATTTAAATTGGGGCAGGCTGCTTGAAGGCACCTGCCCCTTTTGCTTTTATTATCTTCGCCCTAGAAAAGAGAGGTGATCCATCTCATGGCCGATCAGGAAAAACAGGACTCCAAGCTCTGGGGTGGCCGCTTCCAGGAGGCCACGGACAAGGCCGTTGAGGCATTCTCAGCCTCGGAGCACTTTGACAGACGCCTTGCCCAGCAGGACATAATGGGCAGCAAGGCCCATGCACGCATGCTTGCTGCCTGCGGCATCATAACCCAGGCCGATGCCGAGGCCATCTGCAAGGGGCTGGATGAGATAGCAGCCGAGATAGAGGCTGGCAGATTCCAGTGGCGGCCGGAGCTGGAAGATGTCCACATGAACATAGAAAAGGCCCTGTCCGACCGGATCGGAGAGGCGGGAAAGAGGCTGCATACCGCCAGGAGCAGGAACGACCAGGTGGCAACGGACATCAGGCTCTACTGCCGCCAGGAGATCATGGCCCTGGACCGGCTCATAAAAGGCCTCCAGGAGGCGCTCATTCTCCAGGCAGACAGGTGGTTCGATGTGATAATGCCTGGCTTCACCCATCTTCAGCATGCCCAACCCGTGTTGTGGTCACACCACATGCTGGCATACTTCGAGATGTTCAAACGGGATCGTCAGCGTCTAAAGGAGTGCCTGGGCCGGGTGAACGTCTGCCCGCTTGGAAGCGCAGCCCTTGCCGGGACAGGCTTTCCGATCGACCGGGAGATGAGTGCCAGGGAGCTCGGCTTTTCCGCCATAAGTGCCAACAGCCTCGATGCCGTCTCTGACAGGGATTTCATCATAGAGCTTGTATCTGACCTCAGCCTTGTGATGATGCATCTGAGCAGGCTATCAGAGGAGCTGATAATCTGGATGAGCAGCGAGTTCTCGTTCGTGGAGCTTCCCGATGCCTACTGCACCGGCTCGAGCATCATGCCCCAGAAGAAGAACCCGGATGTGCCGGAACTGGTGCGCGGAAAGACGGCCAGGGTCTATGGCCACCTCATGAGCCTGCTCACCCTGATGAAGGGCCTGCCCCTTGCCTACAACCGTGATCTTCAGGAGGACAAGGAGGCCCTCTTCGACTCTGTCGATACCGTCAAGGCCTCTCTTACGGTCATGGCCGGCCTGGTGGCCAAGATGCGGCCCAGGGAGAAACGGCTGAAGAGGGCGGTAGAGACAGGCTTCATAACCGCTACTGACCTGGCCGACTATCTCGTGGGAAAGGGGATACCCTTCAGGCAGGCCCACGAAATAGTTGGGGGTGCAGTGGCCCAATGTATCGAGAAGGGAAAGGAGTTGCATGAACTCACCCTCCAGGAGCTCAAGGCATTTCACCCATCTATCGAAGAGGATGTATTCCACCTCCTTTCGCCAGAGGGGTCGGTGGCAAGCCGAAAATGCCCTGGCGGCACTGCTCCGGAGGCGGTAAGAAGGGCGCTGGACCAGGCACGTGCCTGGCTTGAGCGCTTTTCCCTCTCGGAAGGGGATGAATGATGACAAAAGCCCACAAGATCTCTCTCCAGGTCCTGTCCGTCTCCATGTTGCTTCTTGTCCTGTCCCTGTGCGGCTGTGGCAAGAAGGCCAATCCTGTCCCCTGGACCAAGCTTCGGCCAGAGGCGATCAAGGACCTGGACTACAGGGTGGTGAAGGATGGGATCATCCTCACGTGGACCGTGCCAACCAGGAACCACGATGGAAGCCCCCTTCCCCAGATCGAGGAGTTCCGCCTGTACAGGGCGGTGGAACCGGTGGATGGCGGATGCCCGGACTGCCCGCCCAAGTATGGCGAGCCCATAGTGATCAAATTCGATGCAAAGCCCAAGGCGGGCCAGAAGGTGAGCTATGAGGATCGCACCGTAGAGCCGGGCCACTACTACATCTATCAGGTCAGGTCCCTTAAGAACTTCATGAATCTGAGCGACTTCTCCAACAAGGTGGTGGTCGCCTGGCACTCCCCACCGGAGCCGCCTGCCAATATCGAGGCGCACGCCGATGAGAAGGGGATCCACCTCTCCTGGAGGGCCCCGGAGCTGTTCTGTGACGGATCTGCCGTGGACCAGGGGCTGAAATACCGGATATGGCGAAAGTTCGATGACGACCGCGAATTCATCCCCCTGCCCCACACAACAGACAAGACCAGCTATACGGACCGTTTTACCAGGACATACAATCAGGTCTCGTATCGGGTTACGGCCATCCTGGACTATCTGGACACCGAGATAGAGAGCGAGCCTTCACCAGAGATCTCCCTCCTTGCCAGGGATATCCAGATCAAGATGCAACCTGCAAAACTGATCGCCTTCACCACTGCGGAAGGGGTGGAGCTGGTGTGGGATGTGATATACCGGCCGGAGATCAAGGGCTATTTCGTCATGCGGCAGGACCCATCTGGCCTGGTGGTACAGCTGAATCCGCAGCCCATCACCAAGAACAGCTTTACCGACATCACCACCCTGCCGCGTGGGACCTATACCTACTGGATCGTATCCATAGACAATGCAGACCCGCCGAGACGGACCCGCTACTCCAGAAAGGTGAAGGTCAAGATATACTGATCCCGGACAGGCAGGTCCTGAACAGCTGAAGAAGGGAGAAGATACGAGGAGTCGGATGGAAGAATTCAACTACAAGACCGGAGAGCTCTTCTGTGAGGGGGTGCCGCTTGAAAGGATCGCAAGGGAGGTGGGCACCCCGTTCTACTGCTATTCCGCGGCCCACCTGAGAAAGAGGTTCATGGCCTACGATCAGGCCTTTTCGGGCAGGGACCATCTGGTCTGCTTTGCCGTCAAGGCGAACAGCAATCTGGGCGTGCTCTCTCTCCTTGGCTCTCTGGGGGCTGGAGCCGACATAGTATCCGGGGGCGAGCTCTTCAGGGCGCTCAGGGCAGGGATAGCACCTGAAAGGATCGTATATTCCGGTGTGGGCAAGACCAGGGCCGAGATAGAAGAGGCCATCCAGGCAGGCATCCTCATGTTCAATGTGGAGTCCGAACAGGAGCTCGATGCGATAGCCGGGGTCGCGGAGCGCCTTGGCAGAAGGGCCAGGATCGCCTTTCGTGTAAATCCCGATGTGGACCCGAAGACGCACCCCTATATCTCCACGGGCCTCAAGGAGAACAAGTTTGGAATCCCCATGGAGAGGGCGGTTTCTGCCTACGAGAAGGCTGCAGCCATGGAGTGGATCGAGGTGGCGGGTATCGACTGCCACATAGGCTCTCAGCTCACGGAGATAGAGCCATTTCTGAGCGCCTTCGACCGCCTGGCCCTGCTCGTCAAAGAGCTCCGGAAGATCGGGATCGGGCTGAGATATATCGACATCGGCGGGGGCCTTGGGATCCGATATGGCCAGGAGGAGCCACCGGAGCCCGCCTCATATATCGACAGACTGCTCGAGAGGGCAGCAGGTGCCGGGCTGGAGGGACTTAGGATCATCGTGGAGCCTGGAAGATCCATCTGTGGAAATGCAGGCGTATTGGTAACCCGGGTGCTCTATACCAAGGAGAACAGCGGCAAGGGCTTTGTCATCGTGGATGCGGCAATGAACGACCTTGCGCGCCCAAGCCTCTACCAGGCCTATCATGAGATACGCACCATCAGGCAGCCGCCTGCCGAGGCCCCCCTGGCAGAAGTGGATATAGTCGGGCCCATCTGTGAGACAGGCGATTTCCTGGCCAGGAAACGCCCCATGCCAGCCCTCGGCCAGGGAGACCTCCTGGCAGTGATGAGCGCAGGCGCCTATGGGTTCACCATGTCGTCAAACTACAACTCAAGGCCCAGGGCCGCCGAGGTACTGGTTGACGGAGACGGCTTCCGGATCGTCAGAAAACGCGAGACCTACGAGGATCTGGTACGGCTGGAGCAGCCGTGAAGAGCCATGAAGAACACAAAGAAGAGGGATGATCGATTCGTTAGGAGCACAAGTCATGGGTAGATGGGGCAAGATCGCCTTTAAGAAGATGCATGGAAGTGGAAACGACTTCATCCTCATAGACAACAGGGACAGGCTCATACATGCCTCAGAGGCCAAGGATGCAGCGGTGACACTCTGCAAGCGCGGCTTTGGAATCGGGGCAGACGGCCTGATCCTGATCGAGAAATCGGACAAGGCCGATTTCAAGTGGCGTTTTTTCAATGCCGACGGAAGCCACGCAGACATGTGTGGAAATGGCGGCAGATGTGCTGCAAGGTTTGCCTACATGCTTGGCATCGCCCCTGCCGAGATGACCTTCGAGACAGGGGCCGGCACCATAAAGGCAGAGGTCAAGGACGGCATAGTGAAACTTCAGCTGCCAGAGCCTACCGAGCTGAGCGTGGACCAGAGCCTTAGGCTCCATGACCAGGAGCTGACCATTCACTATGTGAATACAGGGGTCCCGCACACCGTCATCTTCTTTCCGGATGTCAGCTCGGCCCCGGTATTCGAGATAGGGCGCCTCATAAGGCACCATCGCCGCTTTGCCCCGGAAGGGACAAACGTGGATTTCGTGGAGGTGGTGGACAAGGGCTTCATAAAGGTCCGGACCTATGAACGTGGTGTGGAGGACGAGACCCAGGCCTGCGGCACCGGTGCTGTCGCAAGTGCCATTATCAGCACAGTGAAGGGCTTGACCCAGGCGCCTGTGGAGGTGGAGACCTGGGGAGGAGAAAGGCTCAAGGTCTATTTTGAACTGGATGGGCAAAGGGCCAGCCAGGTCTTTCTCGAGGGCAGGGCCGTACTCGTATATTCAGGGACCACCGAGGAGCTCTGAGGCTCTGACAGGGGGGTACCGGCAGGCTATCTCCGGTTGTGCCGGTTATGCCAGATGCCTATCGAATATCTCAAAGGCCCTCCTCACCGCCTCCGTATCATCAGGCAGTTCCAGCAGGGACCTCTGAGCCATCTCTGCTTCAAAGATCTCCTCACTTGACGGCACATAACCGCCAAAGACCAGATCGGTCTTTGCAACCGCATCCTGCACATGCCTATCCAGGGCCTCTGGCACCGGCTCAGGCACCCGGTTGACTATCAGCACCTTCTGACTGACATCGACTGCCAGGGCCTTGGTGAGATCTGCGATCCGGGCGGCAGTGAGGACCCCTCTGGCAGAAGGGTCCGAGACCACAAACAGGGTATGGATCTTCCTCAGGTTGAGCCTCGACAGATGCTCCATGCCTGCCTCGTTGTCCACCAGGAGGTAGCGGTAGTTCCGGGCGAGCTTTTCCATGACCTGGGCCAATATGGAGTTGGCCATGCAGTAACAGCCTGGCCCCTCAGGCTGCCCCATGACGATGAGGTCGAAGCCCTTGGCCTCGATGATGGCCTGATTGATATGAAACTCCATGTATTCGTTCTTGGTCATGCCCTGAGGGGTCTCGGTCTTCATCCTGTCCCGGATCTCACCAAGGGTGGTCTCGACCTCGAGGCCAAGAAGCTCGTTCAGGTTGGCATTGGCATCGGCATCAACGGCAAGCACCGGAGTCATCTGCTTCGATGTCAGATACTTGATCAAAAGGGCGGTAAGGGTCGTCTTTCCTGTTCCGCCCTTGCCGGCCATTGCCAAGATATTTGCCCCGTGCGGATTGTCTGTCATGCTGTCTCTCTTCTCCTTGAACCGGTCTCTATTTCCCTTCTCCCCTTCACCCTTTTTATCCTCAAACCGGATGGCCTGTCAGGCCGCTCCCAACTGCCCCCCCTTGATTCCCCATCATAAAGAGTCAACGGAGATAGACAGAGGCCACGGCCTTCTGGGAGTGGCTCAAGGGCACATCCGGCCCCTGAAGCTCAGAGATATCTATGATCCCGCCCCTTTCTTTCATGAAATTTATCAAGCGAGATGCGCTCTTCTCCCCAAAGCCGGCAATGAGATCCAGCCCTTCAATGGATATATGGTTGGCATCCACCTGCTCACCGAACATGAAGGCGCGGGCATCATCCGGCACATCCTGCACCTGGACCGCTATGGGCCATGCCTCAGGCCCTTCGGGGCCCAAGGCCCAGAACCTCAGATAGACAAGGGACAGAAAGAGCAGGGAGGCCGCCAGGAGAAAGAGCACCTGGGCAACGGCCTGGCTACTGCCCCTCTCTCTTCTTCTCCTGCTCCGACTTGAACAGCTTGTATGTGATGCCATCTACCAAGGCCTGCCAACTGGCCTCTATGATGTCATGAGACACACCAACAGTGCCCCACTTGTCGGTTGCGTCCTTGGACTCTATGAGCACCCGTACCCGGGCACCCGTACCGGGGCTGTCCGGCAGCACCCTCACCTTGTAGTCCACCAGACTCATCTCCTGGAGTTGCGGATAAAAACGCTCGAGCGCCTTTCTTATTGCCCGGTCCAGGGCATTTACAGGGCCATCCCCAACCGAGGCGGTGTGCTCGATCCTTCCGCCCACCTTCACCATGACAGTGGCCTCGGCCTGTGGAGGCTCATCCTCACGGATCTTCTGATCGAAGATGCGAAAGCCCACGAGATCGAAATACTTTCTCATGGTTCCGGCGGCCCTGCGCATCAGAAGCTCAAAGGATGCCTCGGCCCCCTCGAACTGATAGCCCTGGGCCTCCAGCTCCTTCAGCCTGCTCACTATCTCCATGATGATGGGATCGTCACTGTCCACATCGATGCCGAACTGACGGGCCTTTGCCACCACGTTGCTCTTGCCCGACAGGTCTGAGACCAGGATGCGCTGGACATTGCCCACGAGCTCCGGACGGATGTGCTCGTAGGTCTCGGGATTTCTCTGTACCGCGCTCACGTGCACCCCGCCCTTGTGGGCAAAGGCGCTGGCCCCGACATAGGGCTGGTACTTGTTGGGAACCAGGTTGGCGATCTCGTAGACAAATCTGGCCGTGCTGGTGAGCATCTGGAGATTTTCACCGGCAGCGCACTTCCTGCCCATCTTCAGCACCAGGGCCGGGATGATGGAGCACAGGTTCGCATTTCCGCACCGCTCGCCAAAGCCGTTCATGGTACCCTGGACCTGTTTCACTCCGGCCTCGACGGCCATGAGGGAGTTGGCCACGGCAAGCTCGCTGTCGTTGTGGCAATGGATGCCAAGCTCCACACCATCACCAAGGCGCCTTCTCACCTCGCCTACGATCTCCACCACTTCAGTGGGCAGGGTACCGCCATTGGTGTCACAGAGGACCAGGCACTCGGCTCCGCCCACAACGGCATTTTTGAGGGTCGAGACCGCATATTCCCGGTCCGCCTTGAATCCATCGAAGAAGTGCTCTGCATCATAGAACAGGGTCTCCACCTGCGGCTTGAGCCAGGCAAGAGAGTCCCTTATGATCTCGAGATTCCGCTCAAGCGAGATCCTAAGCGCATCCCGAACGTGGACATCCCAGCTCTTTCCAAAAATGGTGACCACTGGTGCCTTCGAGCGGACCAGGGCCTGGAGATTCTTGTCCTCATGGGCCGGATTCTTGGCCATGTGGGTACTGCCAAAGGCGGCAAGCCTGGCATGCCTGAGCTCAAGGCCCCTCATCTCCTCAAAGAACTGTTCATCCTTGGGATTTGAGCCAGGCCATCCACCCTCGATATAATCGATACCAAACTCGTCCAGCTTCTTGGCTATCCTGACCTTGTCCTCCACCGAGAGATTGAAATTCTCTGCCTGTGTGCCATCCCTCAGCGTGGTGTCGTAAATGATTACACTGCCTTTTTCAGCCATGTCGCTCTTTCTCAAAAATTGGTTTTAAGGCTAATACACCTCTCTTCGGTGCCCTACCTTCAAAATCTGTATCTCTCGCTTATCCCAATCGACATCAAACAAGACCCTATAATTTCCTACACGCAAACGGTAATCTGCCAAAGGGTGGTTCCTGAGATGCTTGATCTGTGGGATATTGGGAAATGATCTCAAAGCTTCTATCCCTCTTTTTATCATTGGCAAATTATATCGAGCAATCTTACGCAAATCCTTCTCAACCCCTTTGGCATAGACCAACTTAAACATCTAAACGTTCCCAGATCTCCTCATGTGAAAGCGTCTGGCCTTTGGAAATCTCTTCGCGACGCGACTTCAACTCTTGACGAAGTCTTCTATACTTTGATTGCTGTAAAAGTAATCTCAAAAAATATCTGAGCTTGTCTCGATCTTTTTCATCAAGGTTATCTATCAATGCCATATCCGATGAATTTAATGGTTTATCCATGGCACCCACCTTTATAGGCATAAAAAAGATACCTCTGAGGCCTACCCATCTTCGTCCTCAAGGCCGAATCCCTCATGGAGGGCCCTTACGGCAAGCTCGGTATATTTCTCATCTATCACACAGGAGACCTTGATTTCAGAGGTACTGATCATCATGATGTTGATGTTGTGCCGTGCCAGTATGTCGAACATACGGCTTGCAACACCTGCATGATTCCTCATGCCCACACCCACTATGGAGACCTTGGCTATGGAGTCGTCTCCTGCCACCGACTCTGCCCCGATCCTCTTTGCAGTATCCTGGACGATCTCCATGGCCCGCCTGTAGTCTCCCCTGCTCACGGTAAAGGTCATGTCCGTCAGGTCACCGGCCCTGGTGTTCTGTATGATCATGTCCACCACGATATTGGCATCGGAAATGGGATTGAATATCGTTGCCGCGATGCCCGGATGATCAGGGACCTTGGTAATGGTGATCCTCGCCTCGTCCTTACTATATGTGACTGCTGAAACCAGTACGTCTTCCATGGATTCGTCCTCCTCCACAACCATAGTGCCAGGGGCATCGCTGAAACTCGACCTGACATGGAGCGGCATGCCATAGCGCATGGCAAACTCTACCGACCTGATCTCCAGGACCTTGGCGCCGAGGCTGGCCATCTCCAGCATCTCTTCATATGAGATCCTATCTATCTTCTTCGCCTTGGGGCAGATATTGGGATCCGTGGTATAGACCCCATCCACATCCGTATAGATCTCGCACACATCGGCCCCCAGGGCCACGGCCACCGCAACGGCAGTGGTGTCGGAACCGCCCCGGCCCAGGGTGGTGATGCTGCCTGCCGGCGTTATGCCCTGAAAGCCAGCGATGACCACGATCCTGCCATGGTCCAGCTCCCTTTTGACCTTGTCTGTGGGGATCTGGATGATTCTGGCCTTTCCGTGGGAGGGATCGGTCTCTATGGGGACCTGAAATCCCAGGAATGAGACCGCATCGAGCCCCATCTCCTTTACGGCCATTGAAAAGAGAGCAATCGTCACCTGCTCACCTGTGGCCAGGAGCACGTCCAGCTCCCTCGGGTCCGGCACCTCCTGCACCTGCCGGGCAAGCTCTATGAGGTGGTTGGTCTGGCCGGCCATGGCCGACAGTACCACCACCACGTCATCTCCCTGTTTTTTTCTGGCGATCACCCGGCGGGCCACATTCTTGATCCTGTCCGTGTCCGCCACTGAGGTGCCGCCATATTTCTGAACCACTAACGCCATGTCACTCCTCTTTCTCGCCGCCCCAGATAGGGTCCTGGCCGAAATGGTACATCCACCACTCTGTATCGTTCATTCCGTCCTCATTGGGCTTGAGACTTATCCTGTAGGAATCGGAATACTCCATGAGCAGGCGGTAGGCGGCATTGAGCCTGGCCATATCCTCTTCGCTGCTGTTGCTGTGATCAGGATGGATCTGCCTGGAGGCACGCCTGTAGGCCTCCCTGATCTCGTTTCTGGTAACCTTTTCAGGCAGTCCCAGGATGGACCGGGCCTGATCTATCAATTTCCACCTGTCGCCCTTCATGGGTCGGTCTCCCTTTGGTTCGAAAAACCGTTTTTGTGAGCAGATAAGCGTATCAACTTGCCTGAATATTTACAAGAGGATAAGAGGCCGAACCGGTATCCAGAGGACCAAGCAGACTAAAAAAAATTAAGAAAAAATTTCACCGTTAAAGTCTTGACTTTTATTGTCGATTTGTATAATAATTGGATGTCTTTGATCATTTGAAAGAAGAGACATAAATTTACCCCTGCTGGTCCCTCTGTACCATCTCCAACAAAGACGACCAACATACCCACCTCCATCCTTCTAACCAGCAGGGGTTTTTTTCTTTTTATGATCCTGTCCACTTCACCTCTCCTGCCTTCCGGGATTAAGCCAACCCTTTAGGAATCTGTCTCTATGTCCGAAAAGAGTTTCCAGGAGGCCCATTACAATGCAGAACGTACGTGATATCTCCGCCAAGGAACTGAAGGACTACATCAGCAAAAAGAGGGAAAATGACTATCTGCTCATAGACGTAAGGGAGCCCAAGGAGTATGCGGCAAACCATATCCCGGGTGCCGTACTCGTCCCGCTCAAGCATGTGGAGCTCGCTGTGCTGGGGTTCGATCAGGACAAGGAGCTCATATTCTATTGCAGGAGCGGCAGGCGCTCCAAGATAGCAGCCAATTTCGTCTCAGACCTCGACCTTGCCTTTCCGGCCATATACAACCTGGCTGGCGGCATCCTGTCCTGGCAGGGAAAGGGCCTTGCCGGCTTTCCGCGCCTTGCCCTATTCCCCATGGATGCACCGCTGGACGAGATACTCCTGAAGGCTATCGAGCTGGAAAAGGGGGCCGAGACCTTCTATGAGGTGTGCGCCCAGGAGCTGGAACAGCCGGATCTGAAAGAGAGTGCCGCATCCCTTGCCAAGCTGGAGACCGGACATGCCAAGGCCATCTACCAGATACTAAAAGGGATAAAGCCCGATATCGAAGAGTTCGGCTCCATATATGCCAGGGCCAAGGGAGAGATCATGGAGGGCGGCATCGAGGTCTCTGTTGCCATTTTGAATCTCATGGCCGCGGAAGGGGACCCATGCGTAAACTTCAGTGAGATGGCCCTGGAGATAGAGTTCAGGGCATACGATCTCTACAAGACCCTGGCGGCCAGGAGCAACACCTCCGAGGAGACTGCCATATTCCTGCGCCTTTCAGAGCAAGAAAAGGCCCATGCCCGCCTGATTGCAAGCAGGCTGTCGGAGTGCCTGGCTGGCGATTAGGGCCTTGAGGACACGGAGCTGTCCGAACTCTTCGGGACCCCTGTGCGGTTCTCCTTGAGGGCCCTCATCGCAGTCTGGATGTAGGCGGAAAGCTGCCGGTCCATCTCCTGCCTCAAGGCATCGTCATCCACCGGCTGGAAGGCGGGCTCTGGCATTAGTTCATATCTTCCAAGCTCCAAGGGTTGCTCAGGGGCCTTTACCAGGATGGCATCCCCCCTGATCAGGGCTACCGTCTGCTCACTGCCCGAAGGCTTTATCACACAAAATCCGGGATCGTCCTCGTCCAGGGCGAGCAGATCCCGCCCCCAACACTGGTTCACATAGGGCCTGCCAAGAAGGCCCATGATGGTTGGCACTATATCGACCTGACTGCCCACCTTTTGGCTGATGGCCCCAAACTCCTTGCGTATTCCCGGACCTATGAGGAGCAGAGGGATGTGAAACCTCAGAAGATCCATTGATGATACCTGTTCCGGCAGGCCGAAACCGTGATCCCCGAGGATAACGAAAAGGGTCTTTGAAAAACAGGGGTTGCTCTCCACCTTGCGGAAAAACCGGCCGAGGGCCCAGTCCGAATATCTCATGGCGGTCAGATGCTCATTGAGTTCTCCAAAGCCGGTCACCGGCTCTACCGGAAGCCTTTTGGGAAGCGGATAGGGGGTGTGGTTGGAAAGGGTCTGAAGGACTGCAAAAAAGGGCTTGTCCTGCACGCAGAGCTCCACGAGCTCCTCAAGGGCCCGGTCGAACATGTCCTCATCGCTCACCCCCCACGTGGGATCTGCCACCTTTGGATGCACATAGTCATAGCGTCCTATGAAACGGGTCATGCCCTGGTTCCTGAAAAAGCCCTCCTGGTTGTCCCATGAAAAATCGCCGTTATAGAGATAGATGTCACTGTAGCCGAGGGGCTTTAGGAGCACGGGCAGGCCGGAGAACTGATGGCTGCCCTCTGGCTGCTGCATCAGATACTCGAAGCCCGGCAGATTTGGAAAACTTGCCAGGGTGGCGAACATACCCTGATGGGTATGGGTGCCATTTGAAAAAAAGCGCGTAAACAGAAGCCCCTTGCCGGAAAGGGCATCGAACTCCGGCGTGATCCCGGCCCTGCTTCCAAGGGCCCCGATGAACTGGGCAGAAAAACTCTCCATTATTATGACCACTACATTCTCTATCCCTGTGGCATCGTGATGCCCGGGGGGAGTGGTCAGCCGGAGCAGGGGCATTCCAGGCTCCTCTATGGGCCTGTCATACCTGGTCAGGACCATCTGCCTTGTGATCCTCACCGCCTCATCCTGATCCATCGCCTCCATCCAGTAGCGCTCGTTCTTCCTGCTGCAGTTGGTGGCCGCGGCCTTGGCCAAGGTATAGAGCCCGTTAAGGGCGAGGTGGTTGGCAAAGAGGTGTCTGCTGTGGAAGGCATCCCCCCACCTCAAGGGAGGCCCATGCCTGAATGTCCCCCTGGCCCCGAAGATCAGCGCCACTGCCAGCATGCACACGGCGACAAGCCTCAAGAGGGGATGGGGCCTTCCAAGACCAAAGCGCCCCTCCACCCTTGTGAGCCTGTCCACGATGAATATGCCCAAGAGATAGATGGCCCACAGCCCTGCAAAGAGGAGCAGGTAACGGATCAATGGAAAACCGTAGTAGAGCATGGATATGACGGTCTTCGGATCCTCTTTCAGATATTGAAAGACCAGGCTGTTGAGCCTCGTGTGGAACTGATTGTAGAAATCGAGCTCGAGCACCCCGGCAAAATTCGCCACGAAGCCGACGAGTGCAAGCCAGCCGATCGCCCACCTGCGGCGCCCGAGACTCCAGGGCATGAGTATCATGAGGGCTACGGGCATGAGGCAGAAACTGGTCACTATGAGATCGAATCTCAGCCCTATCTCAAAGGCCCTTCCTATCTCCTCAAGGGGCACGGCCACGGCCAGATCCCTGTTCCTGAAAAAGAGCAAGGCCCTGAGAAGAGAGAAATCGAGCATCAGGACGACACCGGCCCCGAAGATGAAAAAGATGTCGTTTATCACCGGTCTAAGGGGGATCTTCATCGCAGGGATGCCCTATCCGCTACTCTCGTCTTTCAGACCGGAAAGGAGCCTTAGGCGCATCTGGCGCCTCTTTTCGGCCTCCTTCAATCTCCTCTTTTCATCCTCGGTCTCTGGAAGCACGGGGGGAACCGGCACGGGCCTGCCATCCTTTCCCAGGGCCACGAAGGTGAGATAGGCAGAGGCGGTGTGGCGGATGCTGCCTGTGATCAGGTGCTCGGCCTCGACCCTTACGCCTATCTCCATGGAGGTGCGGCCGGCATAGTTGATGGATGCCTTTATTATAAGGAGCTCGCCAACATAGACGGGATAGAGGAACTTGAAGCTGTCCACCGCAAGGGTCACACAGTTCTTCCTGCTGTGGCGCACGGCCACCACATAGGCGGCATTGTCCGCGAGCTTCATTATGGTACCGCCGTGGACGTTGCCTGCCGAGTTGGCATCCTCTGGAAGCATGACCTGGCTCAGCTGGAGGGCGGTTTCTGAGGGGCTTTTTCCCTTGAGGTTCTCCATCAGGAAGTCTCAAAAAACAAGAAGTTGATCACCACTATAGCCTGCAGACAGCCAGGCTTGCAAACCATAAAAGCATTCGGCCAGGGATGCCAAGTGGCCGGAAGCCACTTCGGACCCCCTTGCTCAAACTAGATTTTTTATCCATGGCAGATAAAAACACAGGGATATTTCCAGGAAAAATCCCTTACGCCCCGGAAGGCGCCTGCCCCCTTTGAATCCATGCCTCCAGAACCTTCCTAAGGAAATATACATATTATTTCGCTGCAAAACTATTTGTCTAATTGGGGGTTTGTGTTTGCATGTTCTTTTTCAGCAGAGCACCAGACCCCAAAAACGGCCAGAAAAACGGCAGTTCGGAATTATCAACCTTGCCTTGAAAAAATTTCGATGATACAAAAATGGGAATGGAGATGGACTGTTGGGGAGAGACCAGGATTTTTTCATCAGTATAATTTAATGTGAAGTGGTAAAAAATGGAAAGGTGTCTTTTCAATATAGGTTTTTGGGAACCATACATAAGGAGCCAATTCGTCAAGCAAATTGAATTATTATACGAATCAATTCAAAATCGTCTGATCCCAACATTTGATACTATCGAAAAAGAAGCAGAGGAGATATCAGAGAAGGAATGGGATAGGTTATGCTCTTCGTGTTATTCGCCTGATATTGATCCTGCAGACCTTGCTGAAAAAGCTCAAGAGGCTGGAATAGAATATTACATGACCATTTCAGGGATAAAGCAATCATTACTAAATATTACCGCAACAGCATTCTACCATTTGTTTGAACAACAAATAATTTTCTTTTTGAGGCGAGAAGTTTTACACCCGTCACAAGAAAATAACATCAGATTTATGAAAGTTTCCGTCTTCA
>CAZNKD010000067.1:0-7036 GCA_964573615.1 uncultured Desulfobacterales bacterium
TCCAGGTGACAGACACGGCATGTGAAATAGGGCCTGTGCCTCCAGTGGGCGAAGACGGCGGGGGCCATCTCCTTTCTCTTGAGGACCGGATCCTCCATGCGCACTGTTCCATACTCCTCAGGCGGCCCTTCGTTGAGGGCCATCCTGAGCAATATGTCAAGCTGCATCCGGGTGAGAGGCGGTTTCTTATATACCTTATGAACGATCTTGGCAGGCGGCTTCCAAGTCTTTTTGGGCTCTTTCTTTTCTCCTATGGCAAACTCCTCTATGGCTGCGCAGCCTGTGCAGACCAGCAGCAAGATGAGGATAAGGAGGCGCCGATGCAGTAAATGCCGGTCCCTCTGTCTGCTCGACGCCCCCATGGATCCGTGAGCCATGCCGGGCTTCAGGGCTATTTCCCAGGTTGCTTTACATGGCAAAGGCCGCAGTCCCTCTGGGGAAAGGCCACCTTGCCGTGACATGCCCCACAGTAGCGGCCAGAGAAGTTGTCCTGCATGGTAAATTTGGTCATTCCGGTCTTGAGGGCAAAGATGTCTGGATGGCAGAGCTCACAGCCATTCCATACGGCATGTTTCTTGTGTGAGAAGATTATGTCTTGAAGGCCGGCGAGTTTGGCATCGAGCCGGATGTCGCCATGTTCATGCTTCATCTTGGATCGTGGGAAAGAGACCCCTGGTATAAAGTCCTTTGGTTTTATAAGGCCCATCTCTTCCGCCTTGGTCCAGTCGATCTTGTTGCCATCCCTGGCCTTTGGCAGCTTGGAGGCCAGTTTGAAGAACTCCCGCTTGACATGGGGGTCACGGCCTAATGGATAGGGGCTGTGGCACCTCTGGCAGTTGCTCTTCTTTTTAAGATCGAATGCCTCTTTTCCATTGTGGCATACACCGCAATACATCCCTTGGAAGTTCTCCTCCTTGGAGATTCCATCGGCACCTTTCTCCATGGAAAAGCCGATGTCCACATGGCAGAGCCTGCAGGTGTGCTTGGAGCGGTGTGTCCAGTGCCTGAAGACGACAGGTTTGACGCCTGCGGCTTCAGAAGACTTATTCATGATCACGCTTCCATACTCCCATGGGGGGAGTTTCTTGCGTACTTTGCCTGTGGGGGCACCATTGGCGCCCAATGTCCAGAACCAAAAAAGTGTGACAGCCAATGAGATGGAGTAAAGTGCCTTCCTTTTCATGTTGCGGACTCCTTTCGATCTCTTGTAACAGAGAGGTGAGATTCCGAATGGACATCAGTTTGGGCGTCAGAAGAGATCCTGCCCTTATATTGCTAGGCAGTTGGGATGATATCAGTATGTCAGTACCTCCTTATATGGCTTGAAGTTGTCTGCAAATACGAAGATGGTTACCTGGCCATTTTCATCCAATGGCACCTCAAGCGTGAAGCTGCCATCTGTTGAGCTGCTGAATACATATTGCCCATTGGCCAAGACCATGGCGCATACAGGGGTGCCTTGCCCATTGTCCACCTCTCCGGAGATCCTGACCCATCCTTGCTGAGAGGCACCAGCGTCCATGTTTGTTGTCAGGAATAGGTCGGGTGTGCCTGGATCTGCAGGGGGCATGGTCAAATGGAAATTTGCGGCCTCAGAGGGGATGATGGTCCTCTTGAAAGGGGCAAAGCCATCTGCAAATGCAAACAGGGTTATGCGCCCTGACTTGTCTAGGGGGGCTTCAAGATCAAAACTGCCATCAGAGGCAGAGGAAAAGATATATTGTCCGTTGGCCAGGATCATGGCGCAGACAGGCTCTCCATGTTCTGTGAGGGCCTGGCCTCCTACTTCTATCCATGTTGGCTCCGGAGGTTCGCTGCTTGTCCCTTTTCTGACACATCGGACATAGTGTTCCTTTGTCTTGGCCTGCCAGGATGCCGCACCTGCATAGAAATTTATTCCCCAGGCATATGCTGGTCCGCTCGCCCTGGATGTAGAGCTCCAGTAGAAGGCTGACATACAAGAGAATGTCTCGTCGTCTATGGCAGGGGCGTAGCTGTTGTAATCCACCAGACTCCTAAGCTCCTGGATATTTGGAAGGCGCCAGTCGTCACGTCCGCCATAGATGAGGTTTTCACAATATGAAAGGGCCTCTGGCCAGGTCATCTGTTGGTCATTAGCCGACTTCTGCCATACGAGGCCGGTGGCCTGATCGGTTACTGTACCATTTCCATTGTCCGAGTAAGGCCCCATTGCCTGGCTGAGGCATGGGATTGTCAGAAGGAAAAGGAGAGCTATCCATAGGATCTTTTTCATCCACTAAACCTCCAAGTTAAGACCGAGGGTTGCTATACATTTTTCAATTGTCACGAACACATCGCACATAAAAGGTCTCTTCCTGATCATACCAGTGGTCGGCACCGTGGTTGAAATCCACTGCCCAGGCGGAAAAGAGATCCCCGGCAAACCAGGTAAAAGACCAGTAATAGTCGGCCTCACAGGAAAAGATGGAACTGTCTATCACCGGGGCGAAGTGGTTGAAATTCATTATGGTGGTGAGCTCAAAAATGGTTGGAAGCCTCCAATCGGAATGGCCTGCAAACTCCAGGGAGTCGCAGAAGTCCACGGCCGATTGCTGGTCAAGCCTGTCGTCCTCATCAACGATAGCATCTCCATTGGTATCTGCTGTATCCTGCTGCCACATCAGGCCTGTGTTGCTGTCTATGACGATCTCATCTCCCCCTACCACATCATGGGTGAAGAATGGCTGGCTCCCCCAGTAATTGCCATCCTGTCCGAAGAGTTCTTCCCCCTGTTCAGGGCATGTCATCTCATGGCCTTGGAGGTCATAGCATATGGACTGTCCAGTATCGGGTAACGGGTTAAAGTTGGCTGCTTGGGTAACGGGGATTGCCCTGGCCCATAATACCAAGCCCAGTACGAATCCGATCCCATAAACGAGATTGACTCTATCAGTTTTCATAGTCTCTTTTGGCCTTTTAAAAGCGGGCCAGCACTTGTGCCAGCCCGCTCTTTTTCGGTTATGGGCCTGCAGGATTTGCAGGCCCGCTCATCTGTTTAAGGAGCCAAGGAGACATCCAGTTCTACAGTCTCCATCAAGGTCCCACCATTGAAGATCCTGACATGTGTCTTGTAGTTATAATTGGTTCCATCAAAGAACATGTCATAGCGTTTGTATGTGTGCTCTATGGATACTTCGGTATCGTTCGTAGTATCCACAGATGATTTGGTTCCGTCTCCCCATACCACATAGACCCTGGAGTTGGGGATGGGCATGTTGGTGACGGAGAGGATCTCGGTAACCGCATCGTAGCTGACACTCGACTGCGGTGGGGGCTGGCCGACATCAACGGTTATGGAGTCGGTTGTCCAGGAATCCCCACTCGGTGAGAAGACATATAGCCGGACGGTATAGGTTCCAGGAGTGTTATAGGTGTAGACTATAGACGCATCCGTTCCCTCGATTATGGTGCCGTCACCAAGCTGCCACCTATATGTGGTTCCAACTCCATGTCCTGTGGTATCCGCCGTGAATGTCACTGCAGTGCCCACGCCCAGGGAGTCTCCATCTGCAGGTGCTGTTATGTTGGCGGTGCCTGCTACACCAATGCCGTCGAGATAGGCTACCCAGTCGGAACGCCCGGAAAAGGTGGTGGTGCCGTCAATGGCACTGGTAATGGGTGCAGGCACATAGAGATAGCTGGCAAGACCCAATGGGCCTGCATGTCCGGAGGCAGGATTGATCCTGATCCGGTTCGAGCCCGTGGCAGTAAAGACCAGATATCCACCGCCATCAGACACGGTGAATCCATAGCTGCCCGTAGCCAGTGCACCAGCACATCTGTTGGTAGAATCCCAGGCGGCTATCAGGTCTGCCACTGAATCCACCTGGTTGGCACCACTACCGCTCGGCCATGGATTCTGGAGGGTATATGTTGCATCAGGAGAGTCATCCCCATCGCTGTCCACATCGATCTTTACATACCAGCCCTTGGCATTGGCTGCTTCCGCGCTTCTGTCAGGGAAGGTTATGGCAGATCCTGTGATGGTTGTATACCACTCCGTATTGGGGGCCATGAAGGTGCTTTCATAGATGAACTCGCTCCTGTCTGGATTGCGGATGCTACCTCCTGCGGCCACCTGTACGGCAACAGAGCGATTGCCCAGCTTGTTCTTGATATTAGGATGGTAATCCGTAGGCTGGGTCATGCTGTTTGCCTTGGTGAAGGGAACGCGCTGAGAGGAATTGGCTGCATAGGAGATATTGAGGTCTCTTCCCTTGACCTCATACTCGCCATTGTAGAATCCAGCACCTGGAGAGTGGCAGTCGGCACAGCCATTTGCTCCCCAAGCCTCGTATTTGGGCGAGACATTGTGGTTGACCTTGAAGAGCACTCCCATAAAGGAGAGCCTGATCCTTTCCAGCCCGGTGCTCGAGCTGCCAAGTTCGCTCTTGATAGCAGCAGCAATGGCGCTTTGGCGATCAGAGATATCAGCCTGGGTCACTGTGCCACCAAGATCGTGCGTGATGCTGCTCCAGCCATTGGCATCGTTTATATTGTTTACATGGGTCATGAGGAGGGCATCCATGCCTCCGCCACGCCCATCGCCATTGGCATCGAAATTGATGTCATTCTTGTCCCGCCAGAACATGGTCAGGAGAGAGCTTGTCTTGATGAGCTTGCCCTTATACCAGGACAGGGTGAGATTGTCGTAGACATCCCTCTGGACATAGTCATTTTCATGATCGGCCAGCCTGCCTTCCGGATCCGAACCTGTGGCATCAACCATTGCACCCCCGGAGAAGTGTTTGAGCTTTCTCACGTGGCAGGCAGAACAATCTATGATGTCTATGTGGCTTGCATCGGCAATACCATCGGTGCCATCCTGACAGATGAGCTCTGTGAGCCCTCTTGCCATATGGGCTGCCGTTGGGTCAGGTGCCAATGGATTGTAGAGGGGGCTTGATGGATCGTGACAACCCTCACAGGTATACATGCCAGCGCTATCCTTGGCATTCCACATGGAGCTGAATGGGGCATCACCCTTTGCTGGATCGCAAAGACCCAGATGGCCTTTGTCAGCTGCAGAGCCTCCGGCCGCACCGCTGGTCCCGACAGGAGAGCCTGGTGTGCGCCTGTGACAGAGCATACATCCTGCAACATCAGGATCACTGGCGTCAGCGAGAAATACATGGACATCCCATGTCTTGTCGCCAAACCAGTGGTCGCCTCTCTTTTTCCAGTCTACCTGATGTTCACCCTCTTCACCTACGCCGAACCCGTTTCCAAAGTGGCACGATGCACAGTTTTCGGATGGAGGGGTGCCCTTTATCCTTTCCGCAAAGGCTGGGGCCAGCTTGAGCTGACCTGTTATCTCATCAACTACTATGGGAGCATCATCACCTGCAGAGTAGTAGGAGACCGTGGTTCCGTATCCTGCATCTCCCCAGCTCAAGGTGTCATCCTTTTCGCCAAGGCCAGCCGCCACGGTTCTGGATGCGTCGATCCTGAACTCACGGAGCATCTCCACCCTGGCCTCATAGTTGTAGCCTTCCAGGTGGCACAGGAAACAGTCCTTCTCCATGACACCTGTGTCATCCCAGTCTACCGCAAGGACTTCGCCCTGATCACCATCTCCATCAAGATCATATATGTCTATGAGATAGTTGAAGGTGGTGACCTCTGTATCTATTGGGCCAGCACCGTTAACGTCAGCAGTATCTATGTCCCTTAGGGATACCCTGGCATCCATGTCCGAATAGGGGACATATTCCATGGCTCCGCCTCCCACATGGCACTCACCGCAGTCCTGAACCGCGCCTGCTATGGTGAGATCTGCTTGCTGCTTGAGGGCTTCTACTGAGCCATAGTCATATGGTTGCCAGTTGTTCGAACTTACCTCATCAAATTTCCCTGTTGCACTATTGTAACTGCTGAGTCCAGCAGGGCCTCCGAACATCCTCGCCGCCTGGCGAGCAGAGGGAGGTCACCACTTCCCCACATGGCCTGGGCTCTGTACCCAGTTTTTACCCTTGGCAGCCGGTCCCTTTTTGAACTTATCCGGCGAGTCCGGATTCCAGGGGTTCCAACCCTTTATCTGGTTGGCTGCCAGTTGGGCATGAAACGAGTGCTTTTCGATGTCATCATAGCTATATGCCATAATCCCTGTACCAGAACCGTGGCATGCCCCGCATGTCTCCTTCATACTGAATGCAGTGGTGGAGCCATCAGTGAGGGGAGTGCCGTCAGGCCCTCGAAGGACTATATTGGCATGTTCCGGTGGCATTGCGGCCATGGCCAGGCTGACCATGAGGAATATCAGCCCGATAGAGAGCGGCAACGCCTCTTTGAAGACTGTTTTTCTCAATGAATGTATTGCCATTAAGACTCCTCCTCTTGGGAACTACTTTTTGGAATTGTCACTGAACAATGAACCCTTCCTTCAGGAGAAGCGAAGAGAATCCGCCTCCCTAAAAGCGCAGAGTCCTGCCCTAAAACGTGGAATGGGCCGATGGGGGATTCGACCTTCAGGGCATTTTGGGCCTTGGAAAAAGGATTGCTAAAAGATAGACAGCAAAGAGGATGCCAGATATAGAGATGGGCCTGCTGGTCTAACCAGTTGAAATCATAGGGATAAAAAAGTGAAAATGAGAGCTTGTGTAAAATAGTGGAGGAAAAGGGGAATTTTGGGGGAGAAAGCTGTGTCTTTCTCCCCAGTTTGGGTAAAATGGCCTAATTTGATCCTCTGACCTCGGTGCCATGGACGCCCATGTAGAGTTGCAAGCGGTAGCGTTTTACTTCTGAGAGAAAGTCCATATATTCCTTGGCGGCCCTGTCCCTTTCACTCCCCTTCTTTCTGGCCAGGCTTTCCAGAAATCTTTCAAGATTTGGCTGTACATAATCCACTTGATATCTGTGAAGTTTCTGGTCTGCGCTGTCAAAAAAGTTATCCACCAGGGTTTTAGCATGGCACTGTAGGCAGACCCTCTTCATGCGGGGCCTGCTCTCCTTTACGTCTTCGAAATAGGGCAGGCTTGGCAGGGGCAGATCGGGCCTGTTTAGATCCCTGTTGAGG
>CAZNKD010000068.1:0-9216 GCA_964573615.1 uncultured Desulfobacterales bacterium
TCAGCGTCGCCTCACGCTTATCCTATCGACCACCTTGCGATAATAGACCTGGTCCACCTCAAGGTTTATGGGCCTTTTGCGCATCATGTTGATCTTTGTGACCAGCACGTTGAGCTTCTTGACCTGCTGATATTTGAGTCTTTCGTCATCCAGATGGCGGATGAGATCCACGGCCTCCTTTATCTCCCGTTCAGTCTCAAGCTCAGGGGGCAGAAAGCCCGCATTCTTCAATATCTTGTAGGCCATACGCAGATCTGCAGGCACCCAGGAATCGTCCTCGAACTTGAGCGGCTTTCCCTGGCCCGGGATGTTGTCGAGCTCTCCCCGCTCGATAGCCTCCCTGATCCGCCTTTCTGCTATGATTTCAAGACAGTTGAGCATGATCCACCCTCTCCGGTTGCCTTTGGCCTTCATATTCCACATAACCCAGAGCGCCCTGTTTGACAATATCCATCCTGATATCATCCCATCTGGAGGAGTTGACTTTTTATACGCAATGCGTATATTAAAATCAGAATTGGCCAGTCAGACACAAGAACCGACATGAAAGCCAAGGAACTGAAAAAGATCAGAAAAAACCTGGGCTTCAGCATCAAGGAGATGAGCCAGCTCCTTGATACACCCTACCGGACATACCAGGACTGGGAGCTTGGAAACAGGCGGATTCCCGGCATCTGCCAGGTGGCCCTGGAGTGTCTGCTCACCTGTAAAAAGGCGCTGAAGGCCAGGCGCAAGAAGGGCAAAAAGGACTTGAAAAAGGAGGTGTACATCATGGGACGCGAAGTGATCCTTTTCGAGACTGAAGAAAGAAGGTCTGCAGCAGAGATCGCAGCCTTCCTCAGGACCCTTGCCGACAAGATAGAGGCAGGCAGTGTCACCCTGAGGGCAGGAGGCAAGGAGATAGCCCTTCCCCTTCCAAAGAACCTGATCCTCGAGGTGAAGGTGGAGGAGGAAGAGAAAAAGGGCAAGATGAAACGGAGCCTCGAGGTGGAACTGGAATGGATCCTGGGGGCAGAAGATGAAACCGGTGAGGGCATCGAGATAGCCTAAGCCGAGGCGGCTGCCCCGTTCCAGAGCCTCTGCAGCCGCCCGGAATATTTAAGGCCTATCAGAGGGCCGCTGCGGCACCATGTGTGCTTGGGCGGCCCTTTTTCTTTTCCGACTCCAGGGCACACATGTTATAGAGATGAAATGCGGGTCTTGGCATGGCTGCTGGCCCCTAACGGATTGATGGATATTGTGAAGGAGAGGTCAGAGACTCCATCGTGAAAGCGAGACTGCTTCAGCTACTCAAGAGCCCGGCCATCCTGGCCATGCTTCCTGTCGGCTTTGCCTCGGGCCTTCCTCTTGCCCTCAGCGGCGGGACCCTCCAGGCCTGGCTTACGGTTGCCGGTGTGGACATACGCACCATCGGCCTTTTCTCCATGGTTGGGCTGCCCTATACCCTCAAGTTCCTATGGTCTCCTCTCCTAGACCGCTATGCCCTGCCCTTTCTCGGACGCAGGCGTGGCTGGATCGTGCTGCTTCAGCTCGCCCTCGCCCTGGACATGGCCGCCATGGCCAGGATAGACCCGGCAGGCAGCCCGGGATTCATGGCAGCGGCCGCACTCCTTCTCGCCTTCTTCTCAGCATCCCAGGACATTGCAATCGATGCATACAGGACCGATCTGCTCAAGGCCAGACAGCGGGGCCTTGGAGTGGCCACCTTTGTCACGGCCTATCGGGCAGCGATGCTGGTCTCCGGGGCGCTTGCAATGATACTGGCGGACAGGATCGGATGGTCCCAGACCTATCTACTCATGGCCTCTATCATGGCGGCCAGCGCCGGGGCCACCCTTCTCATACCAAAGGCCTCTGATGCCAGCCTTGCCCCAAGGAGCCTCAGGAGTGCCGTGATAGAACCACTTAGGGAGCTCCTTTCACGCCCTGGGGCCTTCTTGATCCTGCTCCTCATCGTCCTCTACAAGATCGGGGATGCCTTTGCAGGCACACTGACGGTATCCTTTCTCATCAGGGGAGCGGGCTTTACGCCAACAGAGGTTGGAGCCATCAACAAGGCCCTCGGCCTTGGGGCCACCATCGCCGGGGCATTTGCAGGCGGGGCCATCATGACAAGGCTTGGGCTCTATGGCTCCCTCATGCTCTTTGGGATCCTCCAGGCCGTATCGAACCTGTCCTTCATGGCCCTTTCATTCATGGGGCGCAGTTTCCCCATGATGGTGGCAGCGGTGGGTTTTGAAAACGTCTCGGGCGGCATGGGCACAGCAGCCTTCGTGGCCCTGCTCATGGCCCTTTGCAACAAACGCTTCAGTGCCACCCAATACGCCCTGCTTTCGGCCCTTGCCGCAATAGGCCGGGTATTCGTGGGGCCGCCCTCGGGCTTCATAGTGGCCCGGACAGGATGGGCCATGTTCTTTTTCATCACCTTCCTGGCCGCCCTTCCCGGCCTTCTGCTCCTACGAGCTATGAAGCGGCAGATAGCCTCCTATGACAAGGAGGCCTGATCGGAAAGGGCCCTCTTCCATACCACAGGAAGCAGATCGGAAACGTCAGAGGCCAGATAGCCGAATGGACCCTTGATCTTCGATGCGAGATCGGCAGCGGCCCCGTGGGCATATACGGCCACACGGGCGGCATCCCAGGCGCTATAGCCCTGGGCCAGAAGGGCGCCGATAATGCCCGTGAGCGTATCTCCCATCCCGCCGCTTCCCTGACCGGAGTTGCCGGTGGGATTTATGGAAACGTATCCGTCGGCCCTGGCCGTAACGGTGGCGAACCCCTTGAGCACCACCACCGAACGGGCAGCCCGTGCAATGGCCCTTGCCGCCTCGACCCTGTCGGCCTGGATCTCGGCAGTGGAGCATGAAAGGAGCCTTGCCGCCTCTGCCGGATGGGGGGTGAGCACAGTCTGGCCCCCGGCCCTCTTTCTCAAGAGATCGACTCTGCCGGCAATGGCGGTGAGGCCATCGGCATCTATGACCATGGAGATATCCGAAAGGCCGGCATCGGATACGATGCGCCTTGAAAGCTCCTGAGTCTCGTCATTGATCCCGAAGCCGGGGCCTATCGCCACAGCCCTCTTCCTCTGCAAAAGGCCCATGATCTCTCCCATGGCATCCAGTGAGGCAGTGCCCTCCCCTGTCTCTGAAAGGGGCTCTGTCATGGCCTCGGTAAGCTTCAGGGCAAGCTCCTGCCGCGCACTGGCCGCTGTGGCCACGGTCACGAGACCCGCCCCGCCCCTCAGGGCCCCCTGGGCAACGAGGGCCGCTGCCCCGATCTTGCCCCTGCTCCCGGAGAGGACCAGCAGGTGCCCGAACGTTCCCTTGTGGCCATCTGCCGGCCTCGGCCTCACAAGTGCCTTGAAATCCTCCTCTGTGAGCAGTTCCGCCTTGATGCTGGCCTCCCGCTCCAGACTGGCCGGGATACCGATGTCTATCACCTCGAGCAGGCCGGTATAGAGCCTTCCGGGCCATGTGACATGGCCCACCTTGGCATAGGCCATCGTGGCTGTAACATCGGCCCTGACGGCACAGCCAAGGGGCTGGCCGCTGTCTGCAGAAAGCCCTGAGGCTATGTCCACGGAGAATACCGGGGCACTGCTGCGGTTTATCTCCTCCACGGCCATGGCGAAACGGCCAGCCACCTGCCTGGAAAGACCGGTGCCGAAAAGCGCATCCACTATGACCCCTGCCTTCCTGAGAATGCGCCTGGCCCTGGCCACCCCGTCCTCGTCCAGGAGCCAGTCCACCTTTATCCCCAGCCTGAGCGCTATCTCCAGGTTCGTAAGGGCATCCCCCCGGTATTTCTCCTGGGGCACCATACACAATATCCGCACGGCCCTGCCCTGCTGATGGAGATGCCTTGCAATCACGAATCCGTCTCCGCCGTTGTTTCCAGGCCCGGCCAGGACCACGGTGCCTGCCGGCAGCCCGTGGCTGAGATGGGACACCAGCACCCTGGCACATCCTGCGCCAGCATTCTCCATGAGGATCAGGCCCGGGATACCGATCTCCTCGATGGTGATCCTGTCCATCTGCTGCATCTGTGAAGCTGTCAAAAGGATCATGACGACCCTCCCCGTTGGCTAAGATTGTTGATTGTTGGCCAAGATTGTTCCAAGGCCGCCCTCACCCCTCTATCGCCCCTTAGGCGCCTGGCCCCGCCTTTTCCCTTGTGCCGCACCAGAACCAGAAGGCCGCGGCTGCAGCAATGAGCACAGCACTCAGGAGCTGTCCCATCGTGAGCCAGCCAAAGGCTATGAAGCCGATCTGGGGATCAGGTTCCCTGAAGAACTCGACCAGGAACCTGAACAGGCCGTATAGCATGAAAAACAGCGCAGCCTTTCTGCCTGGAGGCCAGGGCCTCTTTCGAAGGGGCCACAAGATGAAAAACATGACAAGGCCTTCAAGAAACGCCTCATAGAGCTGGGAGGGATGACGCGGCACCAGCCCGCCGTCCGGAAATATCATGGCCCATGGCACCGTGTCCGGATCTGCAGGCCGGCCGTACAGTTCCCCGTTTATGAAATTGCCTATCCTGCCAAGGCCGAGCCCTATAGGGACGGTGACTATCACCCTGTCCGCCCACCTCAGAAACTCCTGCCCCCGCATGCGGCAGTAGAGCCAGCCTGCCACAAGGGCCCCTGCCGCCCCGCCATGAAAGGACATGCCCCCGTGCCAGGTGGCGGGTATCTCAAGGGGGTGTTCCATGAAATAGCCCAGGTTGTAGAACAGGACGTATCCCAGGCGCCCGCCTACGATCACCCCTATGATGAGCGCTGCCAGGAGGCCATCGAGAAGTGCGTACTGCTCCTGACGGCATCCTGGGTCTGAGCCGCACTCCTCCCTGATCTGCAGCCTGACCAGGAAGAACGAGGCAAGAAAGCCGAGCAGATACATCAGCCCGTACCACCGGAGGGCAAGGGGCCCTATCTGAACGATCACCGGGTCGAATCTGGGATACGGGATCATGCACTCACCTGTAGCCTGCCCCCAAACAGCCTACGGCCCAAACAGCACAGAGGCAGGCCTTCACTGCCTGTCGTCCGGCTCGTCCTTGCCGCCCTGCCTGCCCTTGCCGTCCTTCAGCTTGTCCAGGGGCACCACAGTAGGCCCCCTGGGACGGGTATGGGCCGGCGCGTCCACCTTCTCTGGACCGCGGCCGCCGGCATCCTTGTCACTCCCCTTGGACAGCCCGATGAAGGAGTTTATCAGCTCCAGATACTGGGCCCTCAGGCTCGGGGCCAGATCGGCCTCCAGGACAAAGAACGACACCCTGCTCCTCTGAACCCTGATGGACGATGTCGTCATGGTATTTACGATATGCGGATGGACGACCGCACCTTTCTGCTGATCGTACACCACTGCACACGGGAAATAGAGATCGAAAAAGGATGCCTTTTCAAGGGCGAACAGCACGGTCTCCGTCTGTTTGTTGTAGCGGATCTCGCCAAGTAGGATACCCAGGCCGCTGACCTCCACCAGCACCAGCTCCCTGGCATTCTGTCTGAGTTTCATTTGGTTCCATCCTCCTGAACCGCAGCCTTCTTCGATGTCCTGCTGCGCTTCCTTCCCCTCTTGCGCCTTCGCTTCCTGGGCCGCTTGCCGCCACCCGAGGCCTGAACCACGACCTCTGCCTCACCCAGTGCGCGCATCAGGCAGTTGTGGAGTATCAGGGCCTCGGGGAAGGTGGCCTTGGACCAGACGCGCTTTTGCCAGCGCCCCGTACCCTTACAATACTCTATGGGCCACTGGGATGAAAGGAGCTGGCTGACCAGATCCCGGTCTGCCTTCTTGAAGTCATAGGGCATGAGCAGATCATCCAGAAGAAACCGGACCTCGTAGGTGGGCCAGCGCACCCTCTGGCTTGCAAGCGACTGCCACTGCGGCAGGTAATGCAGGGCGCCAAGGGCAAAGGCGGCAAGATAGAAGGCGTCTGAAAGCTCCTGGCCCTTTTTCACCAGTAGATCCACCTCCTTCAGCATGCCGGTCACGATGGATCTGAACCGCTCGTGGCCGACCTTTTCCATGATACGGGAAAAGGCCGGGAAGACCGCCCCCATCAGGCCCGAGTCTATCATGTAGCCGGCCCATATGGATGAGGCGCCAGAGCGCAGGTCCTTCAGCCACTCGTCCCGAACCCGCGGGATGGCGCAAAGCCTGATCTTGTCTGCATGGGTGCAGATGGCCTGCCACGTGGCAGGCTCTATCCGAAAGCCGGTCCTGGCGGCGTGGCGCACAGCGCGCATCATGCGCACCGGATCCCTCAGAAAACGCCTTTCAGGCTCTCCGATGGTGCGGATGATGCCGGCCTTCAGGTCGTCCATGCCCCCCACATAGTCTATGATGGAGAAATCGGCGATGTTGTAGAAGAGCCCATTTATTGTCAAATCGCGCCTAAAGGCATCCTCTCTTGGGCTGCCGTATATGTCGTCACTCTCGATCCCCTCCCTCAGGGCCTCCCTGTCGGCAAAGTCACTCTGCCGCCTGAAGGTCGAGACCTCGATTATCTTCCCGCCCTTGAAATAGACGTGGACCAAACGGAACCGCTTTCCGATGATGCGGCTGTAATGGAAAAGGCGCTTTATCTCCTCGGGCCGGGCATTGGTCCCTATATCAAAGTCCTTGGGCGTCTTTCCAAGGAGCAGGTCCCTAACGCTACCGCCCACGAGATAGGCCAGAAAGCCGTGATCCTTGAGCCGGTAGAGCACCTTGAGCGCCTCCCTGTCGATGTTCTTTCTGCTGATGCAGTGATCCGGCCGTGCTATGACCACCGGCTTCATGTCGTCAAACAGAAAGCTCTCCTCCACCGGAGGGGCGCACTTGGCCATCAGGGACTTCTTGATCCGCCGGTGATGGCTGCGCCTGCTTCTGGCAGTGCGGCCCGGGTTTCTCTTTCGGTTGTTATGTCTCTTTGGAGGCATGAGTCTTAGGGATGAGCTCCTTTTACTGGCAGTCGAGGGCGGGAATCAGGTGGCGGCCTTGTAGTTCGACGGATCGATCCCGTACTTTTTGATCTTGTAGTTTATGATGCGAAGGCTCGTGTTGAGGAGCTTTGCGGCCCTGGTCTGGTTCCCCCTGGTCTCGATCAGGGCCTCTACGATGAGTTCCTTCTCGAAGTTCTCCACTGCCTCCTGGAAGGAGCGACGCCTTGCCGGATTGGATTCGCTCTCCATGAGCCGCTGGATGTTCTGGGGCAGGTGATGGACCCTCAGTATCTCCTCGTCACAAATGATGACTGCCCGCTCAATGCAGTTCTGCAGCTCACGAACGTTTCCCGGCCAGTTATACTGCATGAGGCAATCCACGGCCGCGCTTGAAAACTGCTTGATCTCCTTTCCATGCTCCCGGCAGAACTTTTCAAGAAAGTGCTCGGCCAGGGCCACTATATCGCTCTTTCGCTCTCGCAAGGGCGGCAGATAGATGGGAAAGACATTGAGCCGGTAGTAGAGGTCCTCCCTGAACTCGCCCCGCTTCATGGCCTCTTCGAGATTCTTGTTGGTGGCAGCAATGATGCGTACATCCACCTTCACCGTGCGGGTTCCTCCCACACGCTGGAACTCCCTGTCCTGGATCACATTCAGCAGCTTTACCTGCACGCTGTGCGGAAGCTCGCCTATCTCGTCCAGAAATAGGGTCCCCTTGTTGGCAAGCTCGAAACGGCCCCGCTTGGTGCCGGTGGCACCGGTGAAGGCCCCCTTTTCATGGCCGAAAAGCTCGCTCTCTATGAGGCTTTCCGGCAGGGCAGAGCAGTTGACACTCACAAATGGCCCCTTGGCCTGCTTGCTGTTGAAATGGATGGCCTTTGCGATCATGGACTTTCCTGTGCCGGACTCGCCGCGCAGCAGCACCGTGGCCCTGCTCTCTGCCACCCGGTGGACCATTTCGAAGACCTCCTGCATCTGGCTCGAGTTTCCTATGAGATTTTCAAAATGGTACTTTTCTGCAAGGGCCCTTTTCAGCTTTCGATTTTCTGCCAGGAGGCTCTTTCTCTCGGCCATCATCTCCTGGAGCCTGACCACCGACTGGGCCAGGATGGAGCTGATAATGGTGAGGATCCTCATGTCGTCCTCAAGGCTTGAGGCCTCCTTGGCCACACGGTCCACGCTCAGGGCACCTATGGTGCGGCTGCCATGCTTAATGGGCACACAGATGAAGGAGATAGGGCCATCAGCCTGGTTCTTCTTGCGGCTTTTGGTCTTGTTCAGGAAGCGGGGGTCCTTGCTTATGTTTGGTATGATAATCGGCTCTCCGGTGGCCACTACCGTGCCGGTAATCCCCTCGCCAAGCCGGTAACGGCCGCGGCGCCGGGCAGCAGCCGAAAGGCCGTGGGCCACCTCTATCTGGAGCTCTGAGCTGTCCGGCTTCAAGAGGCTTATGGTGCCCCGCACCATGCCAAGCCTGGCAGCCATGATCTCCAGCACCTTGGCCATGGCGCTCTTGAGCTGCAGGGTGGACGAAAGGGCCTTCGAGACCTCATACAGGCAGGCAAGCTCCTCTATCTGCCTGCTCTTTGGTATCCGGCTGTCTGTAAAATAGTCTATGTCAGATGCAAGATTGCTCTTAGTCATGCGGTGCTTTGAAGAACTCTCCTTTAAAATCCCGGATCCACCCGCAGGGATCCCCATCCGGAGACTGCTTGCTGCTCGCAGCCTGCAGGCCAGCCATTTGCCCAGGGCTTCAAAATGGCTCTTTACCAAAATAACAGGCCAGACAGGCAGGATGGCATCCAGATCGGGACAGGATCGGGAGACGAGTGGCAAGTTTACAATATTGTAAAAAATATGCAAACATTAAGCTGAAGCGACAGCCGATTTTTGTCCGGCTATCGGCCCATTTCAGATTTGTCGTAAGCCTCTAAAAGATAAGGAGCTAAGCAGCATGGCCGGCCAGCAGCCAACTCGCCACCGGACTTGAAAGAGAAAGACTTATGTGATCGTGATCATCGCCCAGTAGAGCCTTGATATCTACCGCCTAAAGGTACCCGCTTGATTTAGCCGACATATTCTTCCTTTATTTTATTGATCTCCCGTTCCAATACTGGAAGATCAATTGTTACTATACCCCATACGACATCAATATTTACACCAAAGTATCCATGAATCAGCCTATCTCTGGTACCAGCAATCATTTTCCAGGGAATATTTGTATGCTTTTCCTTGATATCAGGTGATAATTTTTTGGATGCTTCACCTATGATTTCTAGATTTCTGATAAT
>CAZNKD010000069.1:0-3289 GCA_964573615.1 uncultured Desulfobacterales bacterium
AGGTTTTAGGAAGAGCACCACTTTGAATAGTGCAAAATAGACAATGTGCACAATGTTCTCTGGCCCTGGAGATGAGTAGGTAGAAATGTATTTTCAGGCTTCTTCGCGACGATCAAGACATATTGGACAGGAAAAATAACCCCATGATGAATGAGGGTGATCCTTTTATTTTTTATTCTATCACCAAACTAAGGTGGTTCAAAGGGTCGACAAAAAAAGTAAGACAATTTAACAAAATTGTAACAACATGCGATCTCAAGATATTTCTATTACATGATTTCATAGTCCAGCAAGATGCCAGGGCCGACATATATATCTGAATCATTAACTCAATTTTTTGCATTTTTAATCTTCACATACTGATCCAAAGTTGGCATAGTTAATGCTGTATTCACCTTATAACAATCCTTTCTATAAGGATCTTTTCGCCGCATTTTCATAAGGTCCGGGCATTTTAAGACAAAATATAACTACCTTAAATCAAAGGAGGATTATGATAATGATGTGGAAAAGGGGGGCCAGGGCACTGTTTCTCACCGTCTTGATGGCAATGGTTACTAATACCGCTTTTGCCATCACCATTGTGTTTGATTATTCCTATGACACCAATGGCTTTTTCAGTGATCAAAACAGGAAGGCCGTTCTTGAGGAGGCAGGCAGCTTTCTAGGTAATGTCCTGAGAGATGACTTTGACCCTATCATCTCCAATGATAGTAACAGCTTTACAGCCCGTTTCACCCGACCGGACACGGGAGCTACCCAAGAGATCGAAAATTTCAGTGTCCAAAGGGACACCATCAAGATATTTGTCGGGGCTAGAGAGCTGAATAATTCCACATTGGGACATGGAGGGCCAGGCGGATATTATGTCAGCTATTCCAGCTATGACTGGTACGTGGATGCTATCACTCGCGGTGAATCACCTACTATATCAGGGGTGCAAGGAAACGATGCCTATGAGTTTGCCCCCTGGGGAGGCGCTATATCATTCAATGAAGATGTTGAATGGTTCTTCGATTCCACCCCTTGGGACGATAGTGACCTGCCGGGAGATAAAAACGATTTTTTCTCGGTAGCCCTACATGAGCTTGCCCACGTCTTGGGTTTTGGTGTATCCGACTCATGGGAGCGACTTGTCAATGGCTACTTATTTGAGGGCATAAAATCCACAGAGATCTACGGATCAAATCCCCCTCTCTATTCTGACCAGAGTCATTGGGCCAAAGATACTGAAAGCACCTTTATGGGCCATGTTCAAGAGGCGGCCATGGATCCAAGCCTTACCATAGGAACTAGAAAATACTTGACTGATCTAGACCTTGCCGCCCTTGATGACATCGGATGGGATGTGGCACCAGTGCCAGTACCAAGTGCTTTATGGCTAGTGGGTGGCGGATTTGTCGCATTGCTGGTAAGGCGCGCCAGAAAAGGGTAACAACCGAAGGTTTGAACCTACACTAGATCAACACCACAGGAGATCCGAAAGCCCTGAGTGCCTCCTGACCCTACTCTGGAGGCACTCTTCGAGGGCCTTGCGACTGCCCATGATGGTCACCTGGGATTTTGCCCGGGTTACAGCCGTGTAGAGGAGCTCGCGTCCGGGCACCAGGCCATCTTCAGGGGGCAAGATCACCAGGACCCTGTCATATTCCGAGCCCTGGCTCCTGTGGACGGTGATGGCCCATGCGGGTTCAAAGGCTGGAAGCCTGGCAGGTGAAAAGGCCCTGAGCCCCCCATCCGGCCCCTGAAACCACACCTTCAACCTTCCGTCTTCATCGGGCCAGCATATGCCCGTATCCCCATTGAACAACTGGAGGCCGTAGTCGTTTCTGGTGATGATGATCGGCCTTCCCCTGTAAATCCCCTTTAGTGCCGCATTGAACGGCCCATCGCCGAGATCAGGCTGCACGTCAAGGCCCCACTGCCTCCTCGAGACGAGTTCTTGGAGCATGCGGTCAAGTATCCGGTTCATGGCCTCGACACCGGCTGGCCCGCGCCTTACGGCACAAAGAACCTTGAATCTGCCAAGGAGCTCCAGGGCGGCCCCGGGATCCCTGGCAGCCACTATCTCCTCGATCCAGGGCCTTGAAGCCCTCCTGACAAGGGCATCGACTCCTTCGTCGTCCGGGGTGACAAGCTCTATGGATTTGAGCTCGGCCGATTCGAGCAGCTCTATCGTCCTCTGTACCTCGCCACACCTGATGGAGGAGGCGAGCTCAAGCAGCCCGCTTCCGGGCTGGAAGCGAAAGTTTCTCTCAAGCTGCACCATCGCATCCCTCAGCCGATGCTGCCTGAGGCCTGTCTCCTCCGATACCAGACAGGATGCAGGAAGCTTTATCCCTGCCTGTTCAGCCAGGGAACAAAGGGCCTCCGAATAGCCGAACCGATCCATGCCGGCACAGATATCGTGGAGCACGGCCCCTGCCTCGACGGATGCGAGCTGGTCCTTGTCTCCGAGCAGTATCAAGGAGGTATCATCCGAAAGGGCATCCACCAGATGCACCATCATGGGAAGGTCCACCATGGAGGCCTCATCGAGGATGACGAGATCATGGGGCAAGGGGCTGGCCTGGTGAAAGCGGAACCTGCCGGGTCTGATACCGGCCCCAAGGAGCCTGTGCAGGGTCATGGCCTCCTTTGGCAGGCATGCCTTGACGCCATCTGGCAGGGCAAGCCTCCTCGTTGCCTCTTTCACCGATTCTCCAAGCCTTGCCGCCGCCTTTCCTGTAGGGGCGCACAGGGCGATCTCGAGCCTGCGCCCTGCCTCCATAGCGGCCGCCTGGGCGGTCGCCATCATGGCGGTCACAGTGGTGGTCTTGCCGGTTCCAGGCCCCCCAGAGACCACAACGAGCCTGGAAGAAAGGGTACAGATTGCACAGAGCCTCTGCCAGTCAGGCTCATGCCCGTCGCCCTTGCCTCGATCACTGGATGAAAAGAGCCTTTCTGCCATCGCAAGGCCTGCCTTCATGGCCCTCGGGGATATCACACCCCCATCCTTTCCATCCATCAGAAAGACGGGAGGGGTCATGGCCGCCCCCAAGAGCCTCTTTGCAAGACGCCTCTCATAGCTCCAGTACCGGTGCAGATAGAGCCTTTTGGAATCCAGAACAAGGGCCCTGGCCTCATCGGGCCCGCCACAGCAAGCTGCCCTCTGCAGGGCCTTTTCGATCCGCCTGGCAAGCTCGTCCCACCCCTCGAGGCCCGGCCTGGAAGCAGCCTCGGCCACGGAGGAAAAGGCCTGCTCGAGCACCGGTCTTCCTGCCTCCTCCACCGCATCAAAAAGCCCCCT
>CAZNKD010000070.1:0-10857 GCA_964573615.1 uncultured Desulfobacterales bacterium
CTCTGCTTGCTGTCTGGATGCGCCCATGTCTCGTCATCCTGCATGAAGAAGCCCTTGGCGCCCAGTTCGCCACTAAGATGTGGAATTATCATCTTTACCACCGAGGCACCAAAGGAGATCTTCTCTCTCTTGCCTATATAGTAGATCGAAGACTCTGGATAGTCGTTTTCATCGATATAGAGATAGGTTACGAAGAATTTGAAGGCGGTTAGATCATTGGGGCGGTAATTTGCCCTCAAACTTGTAATCCACTCGTCTCCATGGCTGTTGTCGGACTCCTTGGAGATATGGCCCGTGCCGGTCTCCGAAAACTCGCTCTTGCCCCTCAAGACATTCTGGACAGAGAGCTCCACATCATATTCCGGCCTGTAATACATGGCCGCCAGGCCCCACTGGAAATAGTCCCCCTCCTCATAGAAATCATCGTTGTCGAGCTCATCGGTCTCATAGATGGAAAAGTTGGTAAATGCCCGAAAGCGCCAGCTCTCCTGAAAGAAGTACATGATCTGAGTCGTAATGGTATAGATATCGCCAGGATCGTAATCGTGGAAGCTGTGGCCATAGTCATATTCACCACGATAGATATAGCCCAGGCCGACACCCAACATCCAGTCACCCCACTCCTTCGAAAGGGAGATGGTGGGATTCACATTGAAACCCTCTCCAAAGCTCGTTATGGAAACCAGATCCGGATCCATCATCAGGTAGAGATCTTCATCGGAGAGTTTGGTCCTGCCAGTAGGGAGGTTGAAGTCCAACCCGAACATCAGGTCGAAGGGCAATTTGTCGAGGAGGGCATAGCCGAAGTTGAGCTTCGTATCCAGCAGATCGGCCATCGAGCGCCGATCATCGCCTACAGGATCATAGGAAGTATAGCACCAGCCTGTAAGAACACCTGCCTCGAAATTGCCGTACTCAACCTGCAATTTCATGGGCAAGTAATACTGAAGGCCCTTCTCCCTGTTGGGCGAGTCCCACCAGTCCAAGTGAAAACCGGTCTCGGCCTTATATACCGGCTGTTGGGCAAAACCCTGTGAACTCAAGCTTGTCAAATGGAAAGAAGCGACCAATATAAGACATTGGAACAGGATTATTTTTCGGCCCATTACTGACTCCCTATTAAAATAATATGCAAGAATATCAAAAAGATAATGTTATCAAAATCAACCTTTAAGGTACATAAGGTAGATATGGATAGCCACTTCCGCCACCAGAGCCCGGTTCGGAGTCCGGTTCAGAGTCCGGCTCAGGATAAAGAAAGTCCTCTGGATTGACGGTGTTGTCATATTCTTGTTGGTTACCAGTATCATTTTCTGCCCCCCCAGTGGTATCTTCCGGCCCGGAATCTTCCACCTGTTCATCGGGTGGATTTACAGGCTCGTCGACCTGCTCCTCTGGAGGCTGTTCTCCTACAGGTTGATCCTCTGGGGGCTGCTCAACCCCTTCCTCCTCTTCCTTGACCGGGACATCCTTGGGTTTTCTGAGACGTTTGACCGGATATTCCGGGGTCAAACGATCGGCCAGGGATGTGGACTCCTTGATGGAGCGCAGAAAGGCGCGTCTCGAGGGTTTCTTTCTGATGAGCCCCAGGGCCTTCAGTTCATGCAGGGCTGAAATGGCAAAGGAACAGGAAGGATCGATGCTTATTGCCTGCCGATAGTACTGGGCTGCCTGTTCATATTGCTGATTGTCGCTGGCATCGATACCCAGGAAAAAGAACCACATGGCCCTGTAATCGATACTTGGAACGGCCATGAGCTGCTGCCTCTGGACAGAGGAGAGCTGAATGTTGATCTGATCCAGGATCTGCTCCAGCAGTCTCTTTTCTATGATGAAGATCTTGTCCAGTCCCCCTGCTACAGGTTCAAGTGCTGAAAATTTCTGATCCGGGACGGACAGGACCTTTCCCTTGACAGTCAGGTTACTCCTCTCACCCTGAAAATCTCCTCCAGAGACCCACTTGGCCTGCATCAGGCGGCCCATCTTCACTACAGTCTCTGGATCTGCCAGCCCTGAGATCTGGAGTTTCATCTCGTCCAAGAGGGCCTGGAGTTTCACTCGCTCAAGCACCTGCAGCCCCTCAATCTTAGACAGATCCGAGATCAGCATCACGGCAAGGCCTTTTTGGAGCGGATTTAGAGAGGCATCCTGACCCTCATTATTGAAGTATAGGACCCCGACACTATTTTCTGAAAAGGCATTTTGGAGTTGCTGCTCCTGAGCCAATACCTGACGGGCCCACTGCCTATCACTTTCGGTGATTACCTGACGGGCATGAGACGAAACACACAGGAATAGGGAAACAAGGGAAAAACAGAGGATTGATAGATATTTTCTTTTCATGGCATGACCCCTTGAAAGGCGCTCGATAGATATGAGAAAGATCTCCCTTTAAAATATTTTAAATAAAATTGAAAAAATAGTCAAACAACTACGAATCATGGGCCCACCCAACGGGACCTTTTTATGGAGCCCTTTCTTTGTTGACTGGTTTCAGAAATTCTGGTCCACTCCCTAAAAAAGCACTATCTACCAAACCGATCACACAGGTGTTCATGATATCCAAACAGGACAAAAGATTCATGCGCCGGGCCATAAGCCTGGCATATCGGGCAATGGGCTATACTGCGCCCAATCCTGCAGTCGGGGCCGTGGTGGTTAAGAATGGAACCGTTGTGGGGGAGGGCTGGCACAAAAAGGCCGGCACCCCCCATGCAGAGGTGAATGCCCTGGCCCAGGCAGGAGAGATGGCGAGTGGGGCAGACATCTATGTCACTCTGGAGCCCTGCAACCACCATGGCAGGACCCCACCCTGCACCAGAGCGGTCCTGGAGGCCGGGATAAGACGCGTCGTCATAGGGGTGCTCGACCCCAATCCAAAGGTAGCTGGCGGGGGGGCAGCCTTCTTGAAACAGCATGGACTCCAGGTGGACTCGGGCTGCCTGGAGGCGGAGTGCCAACTGCTCCTGGCCCCCTTTGCCAAGGCCGTAACCCGTGCTGTTCCTTGGATACGGCAAAAAACGGCATCCTCTCTGGATGGCAGGACAGCAACCTACAAGGGCCACTCGAAGTGGATCACCAACGAAAGGGCCAGGGGATTTGGCCAGAGGCTCAGGGAGATGAGCGATGCCATACTGATAGGCAGGCGTACAGCGGAAGCGGACGATCCCAGCCTGACCTTCAGAAAGAGGGGACACAATCCACCATACAAAAAGAGGCTTTGGCGGGTGGTTCTTGACAGCAGGCTCTCGCTCGATCCGGGGCTCAAGATATTCCAGGTCTCGGAACAGGCCCCCACTATTGCCGTCTGCACGGACAGCGCCCCTTCCGAGCGCATAAGACGCCTTGCCGACCAGGGTGTTCAGGTCATCCAGACGGAACAGGCCCCCGGTGGCCGGGTCCGCATCGACCAGGCCTTGGGCCAGCTCTGCAGCCAGGGTATTCACTCGGTCCTGGTGGAAGGCGGGGCTGAAATACATGGGGCCTTCCATGATGCAGATCTGGTAGATGAGGGTTTTCACTTCTTCGCCCCCATGATCATAGGAGGAAGCGGAGCAAGACCAGCCGTGGCCGGACGCGGGGCCGCGGAGCTAAGCCAGGCCCACAGGCTACAAAACGCCAGGATCAGGCACTTTGGCGACAACTTTCTCGTAACCGGCACCTATACCGATCCCGCGGAGCTGTGGAAGGGCTAGAAGATGCGAAACTGCCACCTGAGGCCCCGGCAACAATGCGGAAGACAAGGCGGAGGACTCGCATGAACAGAGCAAAAGGGGTGAGATAGATGTTTACCGGCATAATACTTGGGCTTGGTACCATCAGGCAGGTCAGCCCGGCCGGAAAGGGGCTCAGATTCCTGATCGAGCCGGATTTCGAGCTGGAGGACCCCCAGCTTGGCGAGAGCATCGCCGTCAACGGGGTCTGCCTTACGGCCACAGGATTCAAGGGCGACAGCTTTTTCGTGGACGTCTCCCCTGAGACCCTCTCACGAACTACAGCCGGGCAGCTCAAGGCAGGAAGCAGGGTCAATCTGGAACGGGCCCTGCGCCTCTGTGACCGCCTGGGAGGGCACCTGGTATCCGGCCACGTGGATGCCATAGCCACAGTGGCTGACAAACGCCCTGTCGGGGAGTTCACCGTGTGGGAATTTGCCATAGACCCGGCCTGTGACCGCTACATAATAGAAAAGGGCTCCATTGCCATCGATGGAATCAGCCTTACTGTTAATTCGTGCAGCCCCGGCAGGTTCTCCGTGGCCATAATCCCGCATACGGCAAAACTCACCACCATGGGATTCCGGAAGCCCGGGGACAAGGTAAATATTGAGCTGGACATTATCGGCAAGTATATTGAGAAGTTGCTCAGATCTCCGGCCCCCGGCCACGGAAAAGACCAGCCCGAACAGCAGGGGGGCGTGGACCGGGAGCTGCTGGCTCGCTTCGGCTTCCTATAGGCCGGAAAGGGCCGGCATCCAAGATCTATCATATGAACCAGACCAAGGACGACAACAGAGACATGGCAGAGACAAAAGTGAAAGAGGGCAAGGCCACATCTTCAATCGCCACCATAGAAGAGGCCATCGAGGATATAAGAAACGGCAAGATGATCATCCTGGTGGATGACGAGGACCGGGAAAACGAGGGAGACCTCTGCATGGCGGCAGAAAAGGTCACCCCGGAAGACATAAACTTCATGGCCAAGTATGGCAGGGGGCTCATCTGCCTGGCCTTGGACGGCGCCATAGTGGACAAACTGGGCCTTCCCATGATGGCCACCAGGAATACCAGCCGCTTCGGCACGGCCTTCACCGTCTCCATCGAGGCCAAACGCGGTGTGACCACGGGCATTTCCGCACACGACAGGGCCACCACAATACAGACGGTGATGAGAGACGACTGCACCCCGGACGATATCGCTACCCCGGGCCATGTCTTTCCCCTCAGGGCAAGGGATGGCGGGGTTCTCGTGAGGGCCGGCCAGACCGAGGGCTCTGTGGACCTGGCCAGGCTTGCCGGCCTGAAACCGGCAGGGGTCATCTGTGAGATAATGAAGGACGACGGCACCATGGCCCGCATGCCGGATCTCGAGCTCTTTGCCAAAGAGCACGGACTCAAGATCGTAACCATCGCCGATCTCATCGAGTACAGGCTGCGCACGGAATCCCTCGTGCGCCGGGAGGTGGAGACCCGCCTGCCCTCCAGGTTCGGTGGCAACTGGACCCTTATCGCCTACACCTCCATCCTGGACAACCATGAGCATCTCGCCCTGGTACTGGGGCCAAGACAGATCGGGGAGGAGGAAAAGATCCTGGTGCGTGTCCACTCCGAATGCCTCACGGGAGACGTGTTCGGCTCCCTCAGGTGCGACTGTGGCCCTCAGCTCCAGCGAGCCATGCACCAGATCGCCAGGGAGGGACGGGGTGTGCTGCTCTACATGCGTCAGGAGGGACGGGGCATAGGGCTCATCAACAAGCTCAAGGCCTACCGGCTCCAGGACCAGGGGCGCGACACCGTAGAGGCCAACAGGGAGCTCGGCTTCAAGGCAGACCTCAGGGACTACGGGGTCGGGGCCCAGATACTCAGGGATCTTGGCGTCAGGAAGATGAGGCTCATGACCAACAATCCAAAGAAGATCGTTGGGCTTGAGGGCTATGGGCTGGAAGTGGTGGAAAGGGTGCCCATAGAGATCCCGCCCTCAGAGGAGAACCTCAACTATCTGAAGTGCAAGGCGGAAAAGATGGGCCACCTCCTGCACATAGACTGAGACAGCACCCAGCGAGTAGCACCGTCCAGGGGCCTGAAGCCGAACAAATTCAGAGAAAGAAGAGAGGAGTTGCAATGCCCAGAAACTTCGAAGGAAACCTAAATGCCGAAGGGCTCAAGATCGGGATAGTCGTGGCCAGATTCAACGAGTTCATCTCCACAAAGCTCCTGGGCGGGGCGCTTGACGCCCTGGTGCGCCACGGGGCCAAGGATGACGACATAGAGGTGGCCTGGGTGCCGGGGGCCTTCGAGATCCCCCTCATAGCCAAGAAGATGGCCGCCTCCGGCAGGTATGACTGTGTGATCTGCCTGGGCTGTATCATAAGGGGTGCCACCCCCCACTTCGACTATGTGGCAGCGGAATCCTCCAAGGGGATCGCCCAGGTGGCCATGAAGGCCGACTGTCCGGTGGCCTTTGGGGTCTTGACCACAGAGACCATCGAACAGGCCATCGAAAGGGCAGGCACCAAGGCCGGCAACAAGGGTTGGGATGCTGCCCTGGCAGCAGTGGAGATGGCCAATCTCTTGAAAGAGATAGGAGCCTGATGGGGGGCAGACGTTCCGGCAGAGAGGCGGCGCTCCAGATCCTTTACCAGGCGGACTGGTCCAGGGAGGATCCGGAAACCCCGCCCCACGATCTGGCCCGCCAGGCCGTTGAGCAGTATCTGGACGGGCTGGCGCCGGCATCCTTCAATCCGGACCAGGAGCTGAGATCCTTCATGGAAGGCTTGATAAGCGGCGTGCTGGTCCGGAAGGAGGAGATCGACGAGATCATCAAGCGTTTCGCCCGTGGCTGGAAGCTGGAGCGCATGGCCATGGTCGACAGGAACATCCTGCGCCTTGGCATCTTCGAGCTCTGCTACAATCCCGACATCCCTCCGAGGGTGGCCATAAACGAGGCGGTAGAGCTGGCCAAGAAATATGGAGACGCCGACTCTCCGGCCTTCGTCAACGGCATACTGGACTCGGTATTTCAGGAGGTGTGCAGCTCAAAACTCACAGGCCGTTAGGCCTGCTTGAAGGGGCTGCACCGGATGAGAGCCTGCCACATAAGAGGCAAGGGCCCAAAAATGCAGGGAGTGATGCTTTCCTATGAAATACGATTTTTCAGAGATCGAGGCCAGACTCCAGAAGAAATGGGAGTCTGAAAAGGCCTTCCGGCTGGACGACAGGGCCGCGGCCAGGCCCTACTACGTGCTCGAGATGTTCCCCTATCCATCCGGCCGGATCCACATGGGACATGTGCGCAACTACTCCATAGGGGATGTGATCGCCCGGTACAAACGCATGAAGGGCTTCGACGTCCTTCACCCCATGGGATGGGATGCCTTCGGGCTGCCGGCAGAGAATGCAGCCATAAAGCATGGGACCCACCCTGCCAAGTGGACCTATGAGAACATCGCTTACATGAAGCGCCAGCTGAAGCAGCTTGGCCTCTCCTATGACTGGGACAGGGAGATAGCCACCTGCGATCCGGAATACTACCGCTGGGAGCAGCAGTTCTTCATCGAGATGTACCAGCGGGGCCTCGTCTATACCAAGAAGAGCAGGGTCAACTGGTGTGAGTCCTGCCAGACCGTGCTGGCCAACGAACAGGTGGAAGAGGGGAGATGCTGGCGCTGTGACAGCGAGGTGGAAGAGAGGGAGCTGGATGGCTGGTTCTTCAAGATCACCGACTACGCGGAGGAGCTCCTGCAGGGGTGTGATCGGCTGAAGGGGTGGCCGGAGAAGGTCCTCACCATGCAGCGAAACTGGATCGGAAAGAGCCAGGGGGCCGAGATCGACTTTCCGCTGAAGGACCGGCAAGGGGCCATAAAGGTCTTCACCACCAGGCCAGACACCCTCTTTGGCGTCACCTTCATGAGCCTTTCCCCGGAACACCCCCTGGCAGAAGAGCTCCTGAGCCCCGATCACAGGCAGGAGGCACTGGAATTCATCAAGAAATTCAAGCGGGACAAGGCGGCCAAGCGCTATGGGGACACGGAGAAGGAGGGGGTCTTTACAGGCAGCTATGCCATTCATCCATTGACCGGCCAGCAGATACCGATATATCTGGCAAACTTCGTGCTCATGGAGTATGGCACCGGTGCCGTGATGGCGGTCCCTGCCCATGACCAGCGCGACTTCGAGTTCGCCAAGGCCTATGGGCTACCCATCAAACTGGTGATCATGCCCAGGGAGGGGCAGATAGACCCGGACAATATGGAGGCCGCCTGGGAGGGCCCTGGCATACTGGTAAATTCCGGCCAGTTCGATGACATGGACAACGAGAGCGCCAAACAGGCCATAGTGAATCACCTGGAGGAAAAGGGGCTTGGAAAATCCAAGATCACCTATCGCCTAAGGGACTGGGGCATATCCAGACAGCGCTACTGGGGGGCACCAATCCCCATGATAAAGTGTGAAAAGTGCGGCTGGGTACCGGAGCGGCTGGAAAACCTGCCTGTGGAGCTGCCCCTCGATGCCGAGCTCGACGAACGGGGCCGCTCCCCACTCCACACCCTCAAGGAGTTCTACGAGACCAACTGCCCCAGGTGCGGTGGCCCTGCAAGGCGCGAGACAGATACCATGGACACCTTTGTGGAGTCCTCCTGGTACTTTGCCCGCTACATCTGTCCTGATGAACAGAGCCGCCCCCTCGACAAGGAGAGGGTGGACCGGTGGCTTCCTGTGGATCAGTACATCGGGGGCATAGAGCACGCCATCTTGCATCTGCTCTATTCCCGTTTCTTCACCCGGGTACTCAGGGACCTCGGGTACCTATCTGCAGACGAGCCGTTCGAGAACCTGCTCACCCAGGGGATGGTACTGAAGGATGGCTCCAAGATGTCGAAGTCCAAGGGCAACGTGGTGGATCCAGACACCATGATAAGGAGATACGGGGCCGATACCGTCCGGCTCTTCATCCTCTTTGCTGCCCCGCCCGAGCGCGACCTCGAATGGAGCGACAGCGGCATTGATGGGGCACACAGGTTTCTAAACAGGCTCTGGAGGCTGGTGACAGAAAATCTGGAGGCCATCAAGGCCGCCCCTTCCGGGCGAAAGGCCGCCTCCGATGCCGCTGCCTCCAGCCGGGAGCTGAAGGCCCTTCGAAGAAAGACCCATCAGACCATCGCCAAGGTGACAGAGGACATCGAGAAGCGGTTCCACTTCAACACGGCCATAAGCGCGGTGATGGAGCTTGTGAACGAGCTCAACGGCGTACTTTCCAAGGGGCCGGGCCAAGAGGCCTTTGCAGTCATAAGGGAGAGTGTGGAGTCTGCCCTCCTGCTTCTCGCCCCCATGGTGCCCCATATCACTGCAGAGCTTTGGCGGCTCATCGGCCATGGGGAAGAGATCTATACCCAGGGCTGGCCAGAGGCCGATCAGGAGGCTGCCAAGGCCGATACGGTCACCATAGTGGTCCAGGTGAACGGCAAGGTGCGGGCAAAGGTGGAGGTCCCTGCCGGCGCTGCCCAGGAAGATGTGGAAAAGGCAGCCCTTTCAGAGGCAAACGTCAGGAAGTACACTGAAGGAAAAGAGCTTAGAAAGGTGATATATATCCAGAATAGGCTCCTCAATATAGTGGTTTGACAACATGAAGCCCCTTATCAAATCTTCATCGATCCGCCATCTGGCCCCGGCGCTGCTCCTGATTGCGCTGACATCAGCCCTTGTCGCCGGATGCGGCTATCACAGGCAGGACTCATCGGCCCAGCTGCCGGAATGGATAAGGTCGGTCTATATCGCACCCTTTGAGAACAAGAGCATCGAGCTCAAATTCGGGGCCTGGATCACGGAAGACCTGAGGCAGGAGTTCCTGCGCGACTCCAAACTGGTACTCGCATCCAAGGATGATGCCGACGTGATACTGACCGGCACGGTCGAGAGTGTATATACCACAGGCCTTGCCTACACCAGATACGACGTCGCCGTAGAAAGGCGCGTCACCGGTACCATCTCCGTGGTTCTGAAGGATGCCAAGACAGGAGAGGTGATCTGGAAGACCGGAGAGATCCAGAGGCAGGAGGCCTTCTTCGTGGACAAGGAGCTCATGATGACAGAGGGGCTCAAGGAGGCTGCCCTGAAGAAGATGAGCCGAAATCTTGCAGAGATAATCCACCACAGGATAACCGAGGTATATTGATATGAACCCGGCCAGGCCTCAGAGGGTCCCTGGCCAAAACAGTTCATCCCCTTTTCGACCCCTTTCAGCACCATCATGAAGCTGGCTATCGATGTCCATTATGGAAAAGACCGGGCCAGGGCCGCAGCAGTGGCCTTTGAGCGGTGGTCTGACCAAAGCCCCAAGGCCACCCTGTCCATAGAGGTGCCTGTCCTGGCCGACTATGTGCCTGGCAGCCTCTATCTAAGGGAGCTCCCTCCGATCCTCACCATCATAGAAAAGTTCAGAAAGGAGAAGGGGGTCCACCCGGAATTCATAGTCATAGACGGCTATGTCTGGCTGACCTCAAGACGCATGCCAGGCCTTGGCCTCCACCTCTTTCAGCAGCTTCGGCAGCAGCCTGGCCCGCAGACAAAGGTGATAGGAGTGGCCAAGAGCCCCTACAAGGATACCCCCGCCCCGACCCTATTCAGGGGCGGCAGCAAGCGGCCGCTTTTCATAACCGCTGCCGGGGTCAACGAACAGATGGCTGTCACCTTCATAGCATCCATGCACGGAAAGAACCGCATCCCCGATCTGCTGAAGCTCGCAGACACCCTGAGTAGATCTGGCCTGAGCAAATCTGGCCTGAGCAGATCAGAATAGTGCAGATCGTCGGGACAGCAAGGCATGTACCCCTTGACTCACCAGATCCGGACAGACCAGAAAGGACCTTGGCCATGAACCTCTATACATTCCTCTCCATATTTGCAGCAGTCTTCATAGCAGAGCTTGGGGACAAGACCCAGCTTGCCACAATGCTCTTTTCGGCACAGAGCGGGACAGGCAGGCTCTGGGTATTCCTGGCCGCCTCCCTGGCCCTTGTCGCATCATCGGCCCTGGCAGTCCTGGCAGGCGGCTTGATCGGCCAGTCTGTAAGCCCCAGGGTGCTCAAGATCGTCGCCGGATGCGGATTCATAGTGATAGGTATATGGACCCTGTGGAGGGGTT
>CAZNKD010000071.1:0-44004 GCA_964573615.1 uncultured Desulfobacterales bacterium
TTGCTTGTTATAAACTCTATTGGATTCGCATTAATAGTTCTTTCATTATCTGGAAGATTAAATTATATTTTTTCAGAAACATATCATAATAATCAGGCAGCCGTAGATATGGGATATCCTGTATTAATCTTTGTAAATAGAATTAGCTATTGGGGTATGTTATTTGTTCTTTCTCTTATGTTGCAAATATGTACATTTTTTAATATCTTCGAACCTTTTAAATCTATTTTATTTAATCTGTCTTTTTTACTCACTAGTTTTGGTTTTATTGCATTGTTTTGGTTTTATATAGTTTATTTGTTCGGATCTAGACTGCTTGATATATTAGCATTCAGAAGATGGATAACAAGTTGATATTATTTTGGCTAACAAATCGCTGCAGTGGACGCCGAACTCGCTGCGCTTCGCTTGCGGCTCGGCGCCACCGAGCTCAGCCGTTATGAGTCAAAACAGAACAAGAAAGAAGTGAAAAAAATTGATACTTATCATCTGTTTCTGTTGCACCCTGTCGGTTCTTGCCCAGAATCCGATCGAAAACCCTTCCGACTATGTGGGGGAATGGGAGAGTCGAAAAGGAGACAGGCAGCTCATCATCCATAAAGATCTGAGCTGCGTTCTCGGCAAGAAACGGAAAGTCATCCTGGATCGGGACTCCTGCCGAATCGATCTTGAAAACCATACGCTTATCTACACGCTGGAAGGAAAGAAGGGCAGGATCTTTTTTCGCCTGGACGGCGGGGAGCTGCTTTTGGAGGAGGACCTTCGAAGTTTGACCCGGGAAAAGGCCGATATGATCCTGCACCGGATCGGACGTTCAAAATGATCGTGGAATTTGAAAAAATGCGCACCTCTGTTAGAAAGCAATATTTGTCTGGAAATTAGATTTTTCTACAGCGTTCGTCAGCACAGGGACAGGAGGGCCTCTGCCAGGGCCTTGGGCTCTATACGGTGCGGGGCGGTTGGGGCCGCTACAGGGAGGTCCAGAACGGTCACTCCATGCCCATCGAGCCAGTCCTGATCAAGTTCCCCTTCATACCGGCCCTTTTTCAGATCCATCAGCAGAAAATCGAACACCTTCTTCCCCTTTCCGGGTGTTGAGAGCAGATCCGCGATATATCTCACCTGATCCATTAGGGATAACCCCTTGGTCTCGGGATCGGAAAAGGTGCTCGGGACATATACCTTGGGGCAGTGGGCTTCTGCCACCGCCTCTGCCACGCCCCTGGGGAGCAGGTTTGGGGTGAGACTCGTAAAGAAGCTGCCCATTGGGAAACAGATGAGATCCGCACCGGAGATCAGCTCGCGAAGATCTTCGCTGATATGGACATCTTCTACCGGAACAGGATCTTCCAGCCCCCTTGTCAGAAACACCCGCCTTATGGGCCTGTCCGGCGGCTTGCACCCCTTTCCGGTGATCCTGTGCTGCCCTGCGATCACGGAGCCATCCTCCAGCTCGGCTGCCAGATGCAGATCTTCACCGACAACGGGCCTTACCATGCCACGGACCTCGGCAAGGCGGCTGTAGAGATGGATCACCGGCTCCAGCTGCCTTTGGTACTCCAGGTATCCGCCTGTGATTATTAGGTTTCCGATACTGGCTCCGCGAAGATCGAACTCTATGGGCATTGCGGAGACAAAGATTTCGAGATGGTGTCTGATTATACCCGAGGCCGGCTCGCATATCCTGGCCATCAGGGGATGGGTGCCGGAGATCATGGATTCCAGCTCTCGCCGCAACACCGGGGCAGGGGACTTGTTGGCCAGACGGTATGAAAAGAGGTTACAGATGCCGGGATTGCCCCTCACGCCCCGGTCGGCCAGGGCCACCAGCCTGTTTCTTATATCCCCCACAGCAGGCATGGAAAAGGCGCGTCTGAGCTCTGCCGAACTCCCGCCTGAATCAAAGGGGGTGATCACATGGATGGAGTTGTGGGTGTATCCGATGATGGTGGAGGCAAGATCCCGCAGGGCAGAGCCTCCACTGAAGAAAAGGGCTTTTGGGCCGAGCTCTGGGCCCTTTTTATACCTCTCACAGCGGAGCCTGTCCGGCACCCGCCTCTTTACCCTTATCTCGACCCTCTCCATCTGCGATCGCAAACCCCTTATATCAGTACCGATGAACCCCGGCCCGAAACCTCTTGGCCCCTGGCCTCCTTTTCATCTGATCGACAGAAGTCATCAGGATGAAAAGATGGCGGGCAAAACCGAAAATGCCTGCACTGCACCTGCTGTTTCCCTGCGGTTTTGGGACCAAAATATGGATCTTGCAAAAGTAGTACCCGATCAGAAAGAGAGCCCTGTCTCCTTGTCCAGCAGGAGATAGAGCTCTGCCCTTTCCTTTAGTCTGCCTGCCAGTGCGCCTGCTGCAGGGCCTGTTCCGCAGTAGAGGTCGAGCCTGAAGGGTCCCTTTATGGCAGAGCCCTTGTCGTGATTGAAGAGCATAATGGCGAGTTTGCCACCCCCTTTGCCTGTCTCCCCTACCCAAGAAGGATACGGATCTGCCTCGGGAAGATCGAGGCGGACGATGGCCGGGACCCCGGGAGGATATATGGCAGGGTCCATTGCGGCAGAACGCCCTGGCACGATCCTGAAGCCAAGGGCACCAAGGGGTCCATCATCCTCCCACCTGAAGAAGATATAGCGCGGGTTTGCCTTCATGGCCTGCCTGAGGAGCCCCGGATTCTCCTCGGCCCATGCCCTGATGGCAGGCCAGTCAAGGCCATCTGCCGGAAGATATCCGTGCCTTATGAGCCAGCGGCCCAAACTGCCATAGGGACGGCCATTGTTGGCGGCATAGTGAATGAACCGCCTGGCCCCATCCGGAAGCTCTATTATCGCAGAGCCCTGGATCTGGATCTCAAGGGCATCTATATAGCTCTCGAGCCAACAGAGGGCCAGACTGTCTGGCAGCACATTCTCGGCATCTATCTCAAACCGGCTGAAATAGGGCAGGACCCTATGCCCATCGACACGGCCGAAGAGGGTTCTGTCAGGCAGGGCCTGGTCGAAATCCCGCAGCCGGACAGAGAGAAGATCGGCAGGGACAGCGTAGAGCGGGTACTGAAATGCCCCGCCCCTTTCAAGGCTTCCCTTGACCTCCGGCTGATAATATCCTGTCACCAGGAGGGCGGCAAAGGCGGCCCTGTCGCTGTCTGCCTTCCGTCTTAAGCGAAAGACCGTGAAATGTCTGTCCAGGGCCCTTTCGATCTCTTCCCGTTCCTTTAGCCCCCAGACGGCCTTCAGCCTCTCGAGGCTGGCAACAAGCTGGGCGGCCGTGACCCTCTTGCCGGCAAAGGGATATGACTCGTCTGACGGCCTCTTTTTTAGCCATGAAAGGCCTGCCTCCAGGGCCTCGAGTGAGGCCTCGTCCGGATCGAGAAACGAGCTGCATGCCGAGGGATTGTCCACGCAGCCCGCTTCTTTCAGGAACTGGCCAAAACCGAGGGTCTCGACATGGAATGGGGCCCCTTTTTCAGGCTCAGGAACCCTCTTGGCCCTCCTGCCAAGGGGCCCAAAGAGCAGCCAGAGCGCTGCCAAAAGGAGCACAAGGGCTACAGCAGTCAGTAGCAGCCACCGCCCTCTTTTCATATGGCCATCTTCCCCAGGTCTCAACCTTCCAGGCCGAAGAGAAAGTGCTTTCTCTTTTGCCTCTCTATGGTCCGGTTCGGTTCTACAGGCCGGTTGCGGCCACCTGCCGCTTAACCGCCTCTACAGAGAGGGCAAGGGCGGATCTTTCCTCTTCAGTGAGATCGAACTCCACTATGCGCTCCACCCCACCCTTTCCGAGCACCACGGGCACTCCCAGAAAGACACCGCTTATGCCGAACTCGCCTTCCAGATATGCGGCACAGGGCAGGACCTTCTTCTGGTCATCAAGGATGGACTGGGCCATCTCCACAGCGGCAAGCCCCGGGGTGCTGAAGGCGCTTCCTGTCTTCAGATACTGGACGATCTCACCGCCACCCTTCTGGGTACGCTCCACTATCCTGGAGAGCTCCTCTTCTGAAAGCAGCTGCTCCACAGGCACACCGGAGACGCTTGCAAGCCTTGTCAAAGGCAGCATGTTGTCGCCGTGTATCCCCATAACCATGGCGGTTACGTCTGATGGGGCAACCCCAAGGGCCTGGGACAGAAAATAGCGGTAACGGGCAGAATCCAGCACGCCTGCCATGCCGACAACCCTGTTTTTCGGGAAACCCGAGACCTTGAATACCGTATATACCATGGCATCTATGGGGTTTGTCACAACGACGATCACGGCCTCTGGAGAGTGCTTCACCACCTGCTGGGTAACGGACTTTATGATCTCCACGTTCTTCGAGAGAAGATCATCCCGGCTCATGCCCGGTTTCCTGGCGAGCCCGGCGGTTATGATCACCACATCGGAGTTGGCACTGTCCGCATAGTCGTTGGTGCCGACGATCCTTCCGGTATAGCCGCAGATGGGTGAGGCCTGGGCAAGATCGAGTGCCTTTCCCTGGGGGATACCCTCGACTATATCTATGAGCACGATCTCGTCTGCTGCATTCCTGGCGCAGGCCCACTGGGCCGCAGATGTCCCCACGGCACCGGCCCCCACTATCGTCAGTTTCCTCTTTGATGGATCTAAGGCCATTTTCTCTCTCTCCTTCTTATTGGGCTGACTTGTAAAGATTGCATCCTTACAAGGAAATGGATTGCATCGCTCTTTGGGGCATCAAGCAACACTGCAAGGAAAAATCCCGTCCCTAAGGGCCCCTTTTCCCTCTGCCATAGCGTTCATAATAGCGCAGGGCAGTCGGCATGAACTGCCTTATCTTCCTTATCCTGGTCTCGTCAGACGGGTGTGTGCTCAAAAATTCCGGCGGCCTGCCCTTTCCCCTGACCGCCTTGGACATGCGCGCCCAGAAATCCAGGGCAGCCCTGGGATCATAGCCTGCAACGGCCATAAATATCAATCCCAGACGGTCGGCCTCTTCCTCCTGCATCCTGCTGTAGGGGAGCATCACGGCAAGGTTTGCCCCAAGGCCGTACAGGTCCAGGACAGCCCTGGTGGTATATGGTGAGCTAGACCCGGTAAGGGCTGCCACAACGGCCCCGCCCAGCCCCACCAGCATGGACTGGCTCATGCGTTCGGCAGCATGGTTGGCAACGGCATGGGCTATCTCGTGGCTCAGGACCACGGCGAGTCCGGCATCGTCCCGGCATATGGGCAATATACCCGTATAGACCACCACCTTGCCCCCTGGCATGCACCACGCATTTATCTGTTTGTCCTCTATGAGATTGAACTCCCACTTGTAGCCACGGATGAGCCGACTCTGCCCCTGCTGGGCGAGATACTGCTCCACGGCCCTTGCGATTCGAAACCCCACACGTCGCACCATGTCCACCTTGGAAGGGTCTGTACAGAGCTTGTGTTTTTTGAGAAACTGCCTGTATGCCTGCTCGCTCTGCCTCAAAAGGTCCTGGCTGGGAACGAGGTTGAGCTGGCTCCTGCCGGTTATCGGCACCTGGGCACATGAGGCCACAAAGAGCCAGATCAGGGCCAGGCCGAACAGGGCACCAAGGGGGCCAAACGCTTGTCTTCTGGATTCAAAAAGATTTCGCATGACTCACTGGCTGAGGCTATAGTCTAAGGGCAGCCTCTGAATACTTGTACCATGCCGGCATATTACCGCAGGCATGCCGGCATGGAAAGGAATAGCAGGGCATCGAAATAGCCGGCCGGTTCAAGCAGGCGAGAAAACAGGAAAACCGGGACAGGATGGATCGGAAAAAGGTGAGAGGGGAAGCGACAAGACTCGGCGCCACCACGAGGTGCATGATAGACCTTGAAAGGCTCAGGGACAACGTGTCCAGGATCTCTGCCTTTGCCAGGACCAAGGGGTGCGGCATCATGCCGGTGATAAAGTCGGACGGATATGGACACGGGATCCTGGAGGTGGCCCGTGCCATATCGGGCCACCGGATATGGGGCCTTGGCATATTCGAGCTGTCGGAGGCGAAACTGCTCAGGGCCGCCGGCATAGAGCTGCCCCTCTTTCTCCTCTCTGGCCTGCTCGGCCAGGATGCCGCCCTGGCCCCAGAGCTCGACCTGACCGTCGGTGTGGTCCGCACAGAGGAGCTGGATGCCCTTCAGGCAGCAGCGCATGCTGCGAAAAAAAGGGTCAAGGTGCACCTGAAGATCGATACGGGCATGGCCCGATACGGCCTTGTCCCTGAAGAGGCTGCTGCTGTTGCCAGGTCGATGGGCAGATGGCCCGACATAGAGTTTGAAGGGCTCTACTCCCACATGCCTGTAGCAGACGAGCCTGAAAACCCCTTTTCAAAAGGACAGATAGAGCAATTCCTCGGCCTTGCGGAAAGGCTCAAGGGGATGGGGCTTGAGCCCAGATTCGTTCATCTGGCAAACTCCGCAGGGCTCATGCAGATACCCCGGGGGCGATTCAACCTGTGCCGGCCGGGGATCGCCATTTACGGGGCGGGGCTACTCAAGGAGCAGCTGGGCCTTGCTCCTGTCATGGGGCTCGAGAGCTTCATCTGCTCGCTGAGAAAACTGGCTGCCGGCACCCATGTCGGCTATGGCCACACCTTCACCCTTGCCAGGGATTCCCTTGTGGCATTGGTGCCTGCGGGTTACGATAACGGCTATCTGAGGGGCCTTTCAAACAGGGCGGCAGTCCTTGTCAGGGGCAAGAGGGCTCCTGTAATAGGCAGGATATGCATGAAGACCTTTCTCGTAGATGTCACCCATATCCCCGATGCCAGGCCAGGGGACAGGGTGGTGATGCTTGGAGAGCAGGATGGCGGCTCCATAGGGCCTGATGAGCTGGCAGAAATGGCAGGCACCATCTCCTATGAGCTACTCTGCCTCTTTGGACGGCTGAACCGCAGGGAATACATAAAGGGCTGAAGACGGAAAGAGATGTTCGGAATAGGACTTCCAGAACTTCTGGTGATATTGGGCCTTGCGCTCATCGTGCTCGGGCCCGAAAAACTGCCACAGGTGGCCAAACAGGTGGCCAGGTTCATTGGCGAGCTCAAGAAGGTGTCGGAAGAGTTCAAGCAGGAGCTGGAGGTGGAGGAGCTTGAAAAGCTCAAGAAACCCATAAAGCTCGACTCCCTCCTGGACGACGAGCTCGAAAAGGATATCCTGAGCCCTGAAAGGATTGCCAAGGGAAGCGATGATTCAGACCTTCCTGGCGGGCTTGACTCGAGCTGGAAGATCGCCGGCGGGCCGGCGTCCAGGGGCCGGGAGATGGCTGAAAACGGCAGTAAAGGGCCGGATGCCAACAGCTCATCAAAGATGCCAGGGATGCAGGGGATGCCGGAAAGCGCCCGGACGATGGATCAGAAAGAGCCCGGCCCTGACTCGCCTCCACCCGACCCGGACACCAAGGCATGAATCCTTCCTGCACCATCGTCGCTCTGAACGCCTGCGGTACCGATGCCTGACCAATCCTTCACCATCAAAGATCATCTGGATGAGCTGAGACGCAGGCTCATCATATGCGTATCCTGGTTTGCAGGGGCATTTGTGATCTGTTATGCGGTTTCAGACTATATCGTCTCCATACTCTTCTTCCCTGTAAAGGAGGCCATGCCCCAGGACACCACCATGGTCTTCACCGCCCTGACGGAGGGTTTCATGGCCTACCTGAAGGTGGCGTTCTGGAGTGCCCTTGTGATCACCTCGCCGGTGCTCCTGTACAATCTCTGGAAATTCCTGCTCCCGGCCCTCTACGATCACGAAAAGGCGGTCTTCAGAAAGATGCTCTTCTGGGGCACAGGTCTCTTTGTGGCAGGCGGGATCTTCGGCTACTGGATGATAATGCCGGTGGTGCTCTCCATAACCATGGGTTTTGCAAGCGAACAGCTCCAGGCACTGCCAAGGCTTCAGAACTATCTGCTCTTCACCTTGAAGGCCATGTTCACCTTCGGGCTCATATTCGAGATCCCCTTCCTCATGGCAGGCGCAACCAGGCTCGGCCTGGTACCAAGGGGATATTTCAGGAAAAACAGGAAGATGGCCTATCTGGCCCTGTATCTACTGGCGGTCTTCCTTGTGCCATCCGATATATTCTCCCAGCTCCTGCTCCTGATGCCGCTTATTGCCATATACGAGATCGGGGTCCTGCTGGGGGGCAGGGCAGAAGAGGGCCCTCGGGCAGATGAGAGCTCTCAGGGCCACCAGTAGCCAGAGGCACGACCGGATCACGGGTTGAGCAGCTTGTTCTTCCTGCGCTCATAGGTTGAACGGCTGATTGCGCCCGAGTTGTATAGCTCTCTCAGGATGTCGAGCTGCCTTCTCACCTCCGGATCATCAAGCCTGTCCACCGGGGCCACACTCGCCGGGGCAGAGGGTTTGAGCTCGGCAGGAGCGGCCTCCTCCGGATAGGTGGGCCTTGTCTGATACACGGGCCTTGCGCCCTCTGGCAGCATGCTGGCAGGTCTCCTTCCCCGCCTGCCTCTTTTGGAGACCGGTGCAGGAAACTCGTGTCCTAGGTCGATGACCAGCCAGTTCGGATAGTACTCCGGCCCGAGGAACCCGGCCTTCGGGTTCTTTACCAGCTCCATTCCGGGGCCTGCCACAAACTCCCAGTCCATGGCCAGGGCCCGTCTTGTGGGATCGCCCACGAACTGCTTGGTGGCGTCATAATAGCTGTCCACCAGGAAGTTCACCGTGCGCATCACCAGATGCAGTTTTCCATCTTTCACGAACATTATCCCAGAGGTGAAGATCTCCCGGGTAAAGATCATGAGAAAGCCCTTGGGCTGGAGGAAGCAGAAATCGACCACCTCGTCAGGACCCGCCTGGCTCAGGGCCTGATGCAGAGGGCGCAGAAGAAGGGCCCTTGTCTTCTTGGGAAACAGGGGCTGCACCCCCTTGCCCTTGAGTATGTTCTTGTCCCTGTACCGGACTGCCGCCAATATCCGGTTCAACTTGAGCAAGGAGATATCTGCCGGGTGTTCAAAGCCCCCCTTTCCGGCAAGCCCCTCCTTGGAGGCAAACTTCATGAGCCGCACCCGCCAGCCCTGGCCCTCTGCCACATCCCTGACCTGGTTCCTGGGCACGGCGCAGGATGCCAGGAACATCAGCAGGGACACCAGCATGAAAAGTCTAACGGCTACACTCCTTGGGCTACTCGGATTCAGCATCTGCTATCCACTCCTTTTTTCAAGGGAAAACGGCAAAGAAGATGGACAACAATACCATATCAGCCGCTGTTGTGAAGAAGCCGGCACACTACGGGTCAAAGAATCAAGCCTGTTGCCGGAAAGGTCATGCACCCTATGGGGGAGCCAGGCCTTAGATAGCGGTCCTGATCGCCTCGATGAGCTGGCGGTATCCGGGATTGCCAGGCCTGAGCCTTGCGATCACCTCGGCATCCTCTATGGCCTTGTCAAGGATCTGGCGGGAGAACAACAGGCTCGCCCTTGCTGCCCTGAGCCCCAGATCGGCTGGCCGCAGGGAAACCGCCCTTGAAAGGTGCCGCTCTGCCCGCTCCGGCTCTCCAAGATGGATCAGACAGAGGCCCAGGGCGGCATGGGCCTGTCCATCCAGGGGCACGGCCTTCAGAAGGGACTCGAGGCACCGGGCCGCCTCCTCGAATCTGCGAAGCCTGATGAACATGAGTGCCTTGTTGAAGAGGATCAGGCCCTGGATCTCATCCGCCCTTTTAGAATCCCTGGCGTGGCGGCTCAAAAGGTCGAGGGCCTTCAGGCCATCTTCGCTCTTTCCCGCATGGAACAGGGCCTCAGACAGAAGGCCCAGCACAGGGGGGCCTGTATCCGGATGGTTTGCAAGCCTGGACAGGACCCCCGAAGCCCCCTTGTGGTCCCCTTCCAGGAACATGCAGAGCCCAAGGTTGAAAAGGGGTCTAAGTGCAGAGCCGCCATCCTCCTCGACCAGTCTCTTAAGCAGCCTGGCCGCCTCGGCCAGGTTCCCGAGCAGGATATTGCATGCCGCCATATTGGAGGCGGTCATCAGATCCCCAAGCCTCAGCTGATGTGCCTTTGAAAAGGCCCTTGCAGCACTCGGGATCTGCCCCCCCTTCAGAAAGAGGCATCCGCAATCAAACCACGCATCTGCCAGGTCAGCGATGAAGGGGCCTCTATCCCCTGCCTGAGATCCTGAGCCATCCTCTTTCAGCCCTTCCTCCAGGTCGCTCAGGGCCACAATGAGAGAAAGTGCCTTCGAGGGCTGATCTGGAATCTCGATCTCGTCTCCTTGGTAGCGCCTTTCCTTGTAGAACATCGGCTGAAACCAGTGGGGTTCACTCCTTGGATGGAGCTCGAGAAAGAGCCAGGGATCCATCGGGTCTGAGGCCTCTTCCTGGATCGTGCCTGAAGATATGTCTTGATGGCTCTCTTGCTTGAGGACCTGGAAAAACTGCTCGAGCAACACCGCCACCTCATCGCTCTTGTCTGCCGGGCCCTTGTCTGCATCCGGATCGAGCCCTACCACCCCAGCCTCGGCCTTTTGATCCTCTGAATCGAGATCGCCTCCGGAGACGAAATGCTCCCTGGTACACTCTTCAGCAAGGGCCATGATGGCCCTGGCGGCCTGGGACTCGGGATGGTGCTCAACCAGATTCTCGAGGCGTATCAGGGAACCCTTGACCACCGGATCTGCCGGCACCATGCCGGCATAGGAGATCTCGATAGACAGGAAACGCCTGCATATGGAGGCAAGATTGGCCGCCAACAGCCTGGCCTGTTTGCTGCTTGTGGCCATATTCATCACCACACCGGGATGGAACTCCTGACAGAGCCTCCTGATCTTGCCGGCAGCTTCCCGGTCATAGCGCTCAAACTCCTCTATCATGGAAGAGACGGAGCCCTCCTTTTCGTCTTCGCTTCCAAACTTGTAGGCCTCTATGATGTCGAGGGCCGGACTGCCCTTCTTGAAACTTCTGGCAAAGACGCGAAAGAGCACGTTCTTGATGAACTCGTAGCCATTGAGTATGGATGTGGGCTCGGGATTCATCACAACGAGCCCCTTCCTGGTGATGGAGAAGAAGTCCACCACGTTGTAGCTCGTTCCCGCCCCCAGATCCATGACCACATAGTCGGCCTCAAGGGCCCTGATGGCCCTGATGACCTTCATCTTCTGAAAGTAATAGAGATTGGCTATGCCGGGCGGGGCCCCGTTTCCGGAGACGAGTTTCAAATTATTGACGCTGCATGCGGAGCAGAACTCGCTCAATGGCCGGCCTTTTTGACGGTAGATGAAATCTCCGATGCCGCTTTCGGTATGCCTGAGGCCGAGGAAGGTCTGCAAGTTCGCCCCGCCGAGATCCAGGTCTATGCAGACGGTCTTGTAGCCTGCACGGGCAAGGCTGGTGGCGATGCCTGCAGAGATGAGGCTCTTTCCCACACCGCCCTTACCCCCTCCTATCGCGACTATCCTTGGGGCCTTCACCCCTTTTTTCAAGGTATCCTGCTGTTCCATGGTGCCTATCTGACCGTTTTTTCCCTCTTTTGACCGAGCGTGCTTGCCCATTGCTTCACTGGGGCTTTATCAGCGCCCCCGAGGAGGCTTAAAGCAATAGATACGCCAAATATTGCCGGGGCCGATATCTCAGCCCGATATCGTCTTTAAAAAAAGCGGGCAGGTGCAATCCCTGCCACCTATCCCCAGCCCCCCGGCTTATAAATTGACGCAAAATTTTTGATGAAGTATAAGAGCACTCAGACTGCCCGGGTGGTGGAATTGGTAGACACAAGAGACTTAAAATCTCTTGGGGCTTTGCCCCGTGCGAGTTCGAGTCTCGCCCCGGGCACCATATTTGATGACACTTGATGAGAGTCGATGACCGTTGACAGGTAGGCAGATCTTGCCGATTCTGTCCGTTTTCCCGCTCTTTAAAAGACCCCAAAAAAACAAGGAGAATCATATTCCGTCATGACCAGCGAAAAAAAGATCATTCCCGGCCTGGTGCCCCAGAAGGATGGCTCTTTTGCCATCTTCATAGAGGTTAGAAACGGGGCATGTCTGGATCAGAAGGCACTGTCCGCACTGGAACATGTGGTGCGTGAGACAGGGTGCAAGCTCCACCTGACCACGGCCCAGAAGCTCATGCTCCTGGATCTGGATGAAGAGCGCGGCAAGAGGGCAATGGAGATACTGGATGGCAGCGGCCTTCACGTCAAGAAGGCCAAGGATATCTCCCAGCCAAGGGTATGTGTGGGCAAGCCCTACTGCAAACATGCCATGCAGGATACCTTCGCCTTTTCCGACTATCTCATGGAGAAACTTGCCAGAAAGCCCGTTGCCAAGAAGCTTAAGGTGGGCGTGGCAGGCTGTCCGGCAAGCTGCTCCTGGGCAAACTGCCTTGATGTGGGCTTTGTCGGGGTGAAAAGCGGCTGGCAGGTCTTCATAGGCGGACATGGCGGTGTCCGCCCCAGGCCCGGGGAACTGGTCACCAAGATATCCGGGCCGGACGAGGCGGTAGCCCTGCTAGAAAAGGCAGCAGAGATCTTTTCAGAAAACGTGAGGATCAAGTCCCGCCTGGACAGGGTGATCAAAAAGATCGGGAAAGAGGAATTCCTGAAGGCCCTAGGTATCGAACAGGCCTGAAAGGGCAAACGAGGACCGTTTCGACCTATATGGCCCCCAAGGCAAGCAGGGTCTACACCACCAGATTCGGCGGTGACAAATCGAAGATCGGGGATCTTCTAAGGGGATCGGGGATCCTGATCGAGATCGAGCGCTTCTGTCAAATGCGCAAGGGGCAGGATTCTCCCTCGAGGGTCCTGATCAAACCCAACATCGTAAACGACAGCCCGCCTCCCATCACCACACCTGCATGGGTTGTAAAGGAACTCTACGAATTCCTTGAAGGGGCCCTGGACGACGACATAGAGATCGTGATCGCAGACGGCACAGGAGAGCTCGACTGGGATACCCTCGCCCTATTCGATCTCCACGGCTATATGAAAGCCCTTGCAGGTGCCCGGTTTGCAGACCTCAACACGGAAGCCTGCCGCTTCGTGCCACTCCAAGACGGAAAGAGATGGGACGGGCTCTATCTTCCCGAAATAGTCCTGGATTCCTTTGTCATCTCTGTGCCGGTCCTGAAGGCCCACACCCTTGCAGGCGTTACCCTGTCCATGAAGAACATGATAGGTGCCTGCCCACCCGAGCACTACCAAGAGCATGGACACTGGAAGAAATCCGCCTTTCACCGCCGGATTCAGGCGGCCATATTCGATCTAAACAGGGCCAGGAGGCCCGATTTCGTACTCCTTGACGCCACGATCGGCATGGCCGAATCGCACCTGGGAGGGCCGATCTGTGACCCTCCTGTGGACCTGCTTGCAGCCAGCCCGGATCCGGTGGCCCTGGATGCCTTTGGCGCAGGGCTTCTCGGAAGGCCCTGGCATGATATCGGGCATATCCGCATGGCAGATGGCATCCTGGGCTCTGCCAGTGACTTCCGCCTGGTCGAGATCCCTTGAGCACCCGAGAAGAGGCCAAATGCCTGCCCGGCAGCAGGATCATCTTCGAAGACAGCCACCTGCTGGTCGTGGACAAGCCTGCCTGTATCCCCACCGTACCCGATGAAAGCGGAGACATGTCCCTCCTGGATATGTGCCGCCAGTACATCAAGGTGACCTACAAAAAACCGGGCAACGTCTTCCTTGCAGTGATCCACCGCCTGGACAGGCCGGTCTCCGGGGTGATCTGCTTTGCAAAGAGATCGAAGGCGGCATCCAGGCTTTCGGACCAGATGAGAAGAGGCGCCATAAAAAAGGAGTATCTGGCCGTAGTCAGAGGGGTCCCGAAAGGAGCTGCCGGAACGATAGAAAACCTTCTCATAAAGGACAGAAAGCGCAATCTGGTAAGCATAGCCACCAGAGAAATGCGCGGGGCAAAGAGGGCCGTGACAATCTGGCAGTCCCTGGAGTCACGACACGGGCTCAGCCTCGTAAGGCTTCTGCCCAGGACCGGAAGGCCCCATCAGCTAAGGGTGCACATGGCCTCCTTGGGCTGTCCCATCCTGGGGGATCTGCGCTATGGCCCTGGCCCACCCCTGGAGGATGCATCCATTGCCCTTCATGCAGCAGGCCTTAGCCTCACGCACCCTACAAAAAAAACGGAGCTGAACTTCAGCTCCCTGCCCCCGGGGAGATATCCCTGGGACCTCTTTTCCATCAAGGAGTGAACTACCAAAACTGCCAGCTTCCTGTGGTTATTACATGGATGGCAAGGCCAAGATTGGTGACCATGTGGGCCAGGATCACCCCTTTCAGGTTTCTTTGGCGGACCAGAAGCAGGCCATATATCAGGCCGGCAACTATTCCCGATACGATTCTATTGTGTTCCAGACCGAAAAGAAGCGCCGTTGCCAGGAAGGAAAACCAGGTAAAGGCTCCAAGGGGCACCGCCTTGAAGTCTGGCTTTATGAGCCAGCGCATGAGAAAGGAGCGCCAGAAGAGCTCCTCCATGATCGGCACCACGAAAGAGGATCCAAGGAGCCTGATGCCGAGCAGGGCATTGACTGCTGCCATCTCCGATCCCATGGCGTGGGGGGCGAAGCCGTTTTTGACATCGAGCTTGAAAAGGTATCCATCTGCCAAGATCCAGATCGCCAGCACAAGGATACCGCATGCTACCGCCTCAATCGCCTGAATCGCTTCAAGGCGTGGCCTGAGATCTTGAGCAAAGGATTCCCGCCAATAAAGGATCAGTCCGCCGGCAAGTATGGTCTTGACCGCATAGAGCCAGGGGGCCCACTCCGGCAGCCAGCGCCCCATCTCGGTAAATAGCATGAAGATGGCAAATGGCGCCACATAGGGGACATAGGGCCTGGAATCGGCATTGATGGCAGTAACGGACGAAGACACTTGCTTATTTGATACCTTTTTCGGTCTCTTTCAAAAATCTGACAAAAGGCTTAGGCCTGCCCTCTTTCCTGCTGCAACTTCTCGAGCTCTTCCCTGACCAGATCTGCATGGCGCACCTCCTGTCCCTTTCGCTTGGTGCGGACCCGTACGTTGCGCCAGCTTGCAGCTATCCTGCCATCAGGATCGATTATAAAGGTGGAGCGGATCACCCCTTCATAGACCCGGCCATAGTTCTTCTTCTCCCCCCAGGCGCCATAGGCCTTCAAGACCTCCTTTTCCGGATCGCTCAACAGCGTGATCTTGAGCCCATGCTTGTCCCGGAATTTCCTGTGGGAGGCGGTGGAGTCAGGGCTCACCCCCAGGACCACCGCATCGAGTCCTTCAAACTCGTCAAGACGCTCACTGAAGTCACATGCCTCCTTGGTGCAGCCAGGGGTGTTGTCCTTGGGGTAGAAGTAGAGCACCACCCACCTGCCCCTGAGATCTGAAAGGGATAGATCCCTGTCGTCATGATCCTTTAGTGTGAACGCCGGTGCCTTGTCTCCCTTTTCTAACATCTCTTTCTCCTTGGGAACCATCTCCTTAAAACGGGAGGGGACATGAAAGGCGCCGTCTTTTGGCCGTTTTTTGATCGGGGAAAAACAGCGCCTCGGTTGCTCTCTTACGCATCTTAACAAAAACAGGGATCCTGCAACAGCCCTGACTCTTCCTTTTGTCCGCCGAGTCCTCAGAGATTTGAGGGCCTCGATAGGCGGTTGACGCCCGCTGCCATTCTTTGTAGATCTATGCCTGTCTCCAGGTGCCCAGTCAGCTATGCTGGCAAGGGGATCAAAAGGGAATCCGGTGCAAATCCGGAACGGGCCCGCCGCTGTAACCGGGGACGAAACCTGCACTCATGCCACTGTCTCGTACACAAGCGGGATGGGAAGGCGCAGGGATTAGGTTGATCCGGGAGTCAGAAGACCTGCCTGGAGGCTCAAGACGCACGCAGTCCCGTGGCAGGGCGTGTTGCGCAAACATGGTGGTCACCGGACAAAAACGGGATGTCCGGGCCGATTTTTATTCCAAAATTGGCCCGGCAGCATCCCGGGCCGTGAGAAAAAGGAGGTTTTCTCTATGCTCGCATCACGGTTTCTTCTAAATGCGGTGGCCGCAACCCTCGTCTTATTCACCCTGAGCGCAGGCTCCGGCATTGCCGGGGAGCATCAGCGCATCCACAAGAGTGCCATCGTGCTGGCGATGTTCGGCACCACCGTGGAACCGGCCCTTGACGGACTCCTCAACATCAAGGCCAAGATGGAAAAGCGCTTTCCAGACACCCCCGTAAAGATCGCCTTTACATCGAACATCATAAGAAAGATATGGCAGAAGAGGGCAACAGACCCCCTTTACAAGAAGGAGCATCCGGAGATTCCTGACGAGATCCTCCATGTCCAGGGTCCGCTTGCCACCCTGGCAAACCTGCAGGATCAGGGCTATGACACCATAGTGGTCCAGCCCACCCATATCGCACCTGCCGAGGAGTTTCTGGATCTTTGCAGCTATGTGGAGGCCCTGGCATCCATTGAAACCATCAAGGAGAGGTTCAAACCCTTCAACAAACTGGTCGTGGGCCGTCCCGCCCTCGGCACCTACGGGACGAAACACCCCTATGCGGAGGATATCAAGGCGGCGGCCAGGGCCTTGAGGGAAGATGCGGAACTTGCCAAGGAAAAGGGGGCGGCCCTCGTCTATATGGGGCACGGAAACGAATTCTTCCCATCAGGCGGCTCCTATCTGGAGTTTGAAGCCGAGATGAACAAGACCTATCCGGACGTCCTCACCCTCGTTGGCAACGTGGAGGGATATCCAGATTTCGATCGGTTGCTCGAGCTGCTGCAGCACGCTGGGGTAAAGAGGGTGGTCATCAAACCCATGATGGTGGTTGCTGGTGACCACGCCATGAACGACATGGCTGGCAGTGACCAAGGGTCCTGGAAGTCCATGCTTGAAAAGGCCGGCATAGAGGTAGTGCCTGTACTCAGGGGGCTGGGCCAGCAGGATGCCTTTGCCGAGATATTCGTCCGGCACGCCATGGACGCTGCCAAAGACGCAGGCATAGAGCTGAAATAGGCGGGCAGGACTCGAGGAGGAGCAGTTGGCAAAAAGCCTTGGAGCCCGGATAACGGCTGCGGCCCTGCTATATCTGCTCCTTGCTGCCCTCATGGCCATATCCTGCTGCCTGGGGTTTGTGGAGATCCCGCTGTCGAGGCTGATGGAGATTCTGGCCCACGCCGCTGGCCTGTCCCCTGCGCTGCCCGATCCTGCCCAGGCTGCCATAGTGATGGACGTGCGCATGCCAAGGATCGCGGCAGCCGCCCTCGTCGGGGGCACACTTGCTGTAAGCGGCACTGTCTTTCAGGCACTCCTCCTCAACCCACTGGCCGATCCCTATACCCTGGGGATCTCATCCGGTGCTGCCTTCGGGGCTTCCATGGCCATAGTGCTGTCGATCCTGGGGCTTCCCATCCCGCAGGCTGCAGGCATACCTGTCCTGGCCTTTGTCGGGGCTGCAGGCAGCCTTCTGGCCGTGCTCTTTCTGTCTGCAGGGCCTGCAAACGGCACGGCAACGCCCGGTGGCGGAGGTTTTTCTTCCACAAGCCTGATACTTGCAGGGGTCATAGTCTCGGCAATACTCTCGGCGGCCATAGGCTTTATGAAGTTCCTTGCCGACGAACAGGTAGGGGCCATCATATTCTGGCTGATGGGCAGCCTGTCTGGGATCTACTGGCACCAGGTTGCCCTGCTGGCCATCGTGAGTCTTCCCGCCCTGGTAATCGTCCAGCTCCTCGGCCGGGAGCTCAATATTGCCGCCACCGGGGAAAAAAGCGCACTGAGCCTCGGGATAGACACGGCCAGGCTCAGGCTCATCCTGCTGACGCTCTGCTCCCTATGGACGGCGGTGGCGGTATCCGTGTCCGGAATCATCGGGTTTGTCGGCCTGATCGTGCCCCATCTCCTAAGGCATGTCATCGGCCCGGACAACCGGCTCCTTGCCGCGGCATCCTTTCCTGCAGGGGCAATCCTGCTCCTTTCGGCAGACACCCTCACAAGGGCCGTGCTCCCGGCCGAGGTGCCAATAGGTGTGCTCACAGCCCTCATAGGAGGGCCTGTATTCTGTATGATCTTCAGGCGCCACCAGGCGGGAAGGGGCTTTTGACCATGTGGCAGGCAACAGGTCTGACCTTTTCCTACCCCTCCCTTGCCAGGCAGGTCATAGCCGGCCTGGAGCTAACGGTCGAAGAGGGGACATTTCTCGGGGTCCTTGGCCCGAACGGGTGCGGAAAGACCACCCTCCTTGACCTGCTCTCAGGGATCTTGACCCCGCACTCGGGCAGGGTCCTGCTGAACGGACGGGACGCAGCAGCGATGCCGGCACGTGAAAGGGCCAGGCTTGTGGCAATAGTGCCGCAGGACTTCTCCATACGTTTCGATTTCACGGTGAGACAGGTCGTGGAGATGGGCAGGCATCCGTGGCTCAGGCCCCTTCAGCCCCTTTCACGAACAGATCGGCAGATCGTGGATGAAACGATGGAGGATCTGGACATAGCCCGCCTTGCCACAAGGCCTGTGACCAGGCTCTCTGGGGGTGAGAGGCAGAGGGTGGCACTGGCCAGGGCACTGGCCCAGACCACCCGGGCACTGATCCTCGACGAGGCCACATCGAACCTGGATATCTATCACAGCCTTGCCATCATGGAGGCCGTAAAGAGGCGGGTCGACGAGCAGGGCCTCACGGTGGTGGCGGCCATACACGACATCAATCTGGCAGCCACATACTGCAGCCGACTGGCCTATCTGACAGATGGAAGGCTCCTGGCTGAGGGGCCAAGCAGATCCCTGCTCGACCCCGGACTGCTTGAAAGGCTCTTTGGCGTAGAGGCATCTGTCAGGGATGACAGCTTTGTCGGTGCCCGCCAGGTCTCCTTCAGGCTGCCGGAAGGGGAAGAGCCAAAAGAGCACCGGATGAAGCACCGCATGAAGCACCATCTGACAAGGCGTCATCCGAAAGAAACACCCCTGGATGGAGGCCCCCTGTGAGCATGAAAAACGGAGGGATCAAGGCCCGCTTCTCCTTGACGGCCATGCTCGTCGTCCTCTTGATGCCGGCCTTCCTTTTCGGCACAGGGCAAGGGATGTCATGGGCAGGGCCTGGCTATCCAGCAAGCCTCACGGATTCGGAGGGACAAACCCTCAGGCTTGAGCGGCCCTTTTGCCGCATAGTCTCTCTCTATCCTGCCCATACGGAAAACATCATACTCCTCGGTGCGGGCAGTGCCCTTGTAGGGATCGGACGCGGGGCACTCCACCTGCCAGAGGGCCTCGAAGGGAGCAGGTACCAGCCCCTGATAGAGGCCATCCCTAAGGTCAGCTACCGGGATGATCCGGAGAGAATCCTCGCCCTTGAGCCGGATCTCGTGCTCATAAGGCCCATGATAAGCAGGGCCCATCCAGGCCTTATCAACAGGCTGAAAAATCATGGGATTGCCGTGGTCTCCCTCCAGCCATCCAAGGCATCGGAGCTCTACCAGTACTGGCAGGACCTCGGCGTTCTGACAGGCAGGCTCCATGAGGCGCGCGAGATGATCGTCGGATTCGAATCAGGGCTTTCAGAGATGGAGGCCCTGGTTTCGGCCATTCCCGTACAGGACAGGCCCAGGGTCTATTTCGAGGCCATACATGCAAAGATGAAGACCTTCGCCCCTGACTCCATTGCAATCTTCGTCCTCGAAAAGGCAGGCGGCAGGAATATCGCTGCAGATGCCTTTCAGGTCCGAAGCACCAACATCGCCTACTACGGCAAGGAGCGAATACTGGCCAAGGCCGACCAGATCGATGTCTATCTCGCCCAGAAGGGGCGTATGAACAGGATCCGTCTGGAGGATATCGTAAAGGAGCCTGGCTTCCATGTGATAAAGGCCGTAAAAGACAAAAGGGTCTATCTGGTGGACGAGGCCCTGGTCAGCAGGCCAACCCCCATGCTCATGAAAGGGATCAGACTGATTCACGGCCTGCTGTACGGCCCTGGCCTCGATGCCACCGGGGGCCAGGCCAAGGAGAAGGAGGAGGGGCCATGAGCGGAGGCGGGCCCTCTTCACCGGTTTCCGGCCTGCTGATTGCGGGCACAACGAGCGGCTGCGGCAAGACCACTGTCACCCTTGGCATAATGGCGGCCCTCAGGCAGGCAGGCATGGCGGTCCAGCCATTCAAGTGCGGCCCGGACTTCATAGACCCAACCCTGCACAGGCTGGTCACGGACAGGGACTCGTGGAACCTGGATATCCGCATGTGCGGAAGCAGCTATGTATGTGAGCTCTTCAGGCGCAAGGCAACAGCCGAAGGCATGAACGTGATCGAAGGGGTCATGGGGCTCTTCGATGGCGGCTCCGCCAGTGCAGCTGCCCTCTCCAGGCTCCTTTCGGTACCTGTGATCCTGGTGGTTGACGCCTCTTCTGCAGCAGAGAGCATAGCCGCGGTGATAAAGGGCTTTGAGACCTTCATGCCCGGGCTTAGGCCAGCAGGCATCATCCTGAACCGTATAGCCGGCAAAAGACACCTCGATCTTGTAGCCGGCGCCATCGAGCGAAACTGCACCACACCGGTTCTGGGCTCCCTGCCGCGAGATGCCGGAATAGAGATCCCGTCACGCCACCTGGGGCTGCACATGGGCCATGAGTTGGGGCTCAGACAGGGCATAGAACGCACAGGCCATCTCATCAGACAAAACGTCGATCTCGATCTCCTGTCCAGGATCGCTCAAGATGCAGGGCCGCCCATGGGTTCAGGGCATAAAGGGCTGGCCGCCTCCAGCCCCCCTGTCGGGCAAAGGGCAAGAATAGGGGTGGCCAGGGACGAGGCATTCTGCTTCTATTACCAGGACAACCTGGAGATGCTGGAAGAGGCAGGGGCGGAGATAGTGGAATTCAGCCCCTTGAGGGATCAGGGCCTTCCGGAAGGCATCCAGGGGCTCTACCTTGGAGGAGGCTACCCTGAGCTACACGCCGAACAGCTCAGCGAGAACCGGCGGATGAGGCGTGCGACAAGGGAATTTGCCCTCTCTGGAAGGCCGGTCTTTGCCGAGTGTGGCGGCTTCATGTACCTGTGCAGCTCCATCACGACTGCAAAGGCTGAGACCTTTTCCATGGCCGGGCTCTTTCCTGCCCACTGCTTCATGAAAGGGCGCCTTGCGGCCCTGGGCTACAGGGACATAGAGGTGGTTCGCCGGTGTCATCTGGGGCCGGTGGGGCACAGGATGCGAGGCCATGAATTCCACTACTCGGAAACCCGTTTCGACGATGAGCCTGAAGGGGCCTTCTCGATTCGGCAAAACGGCGGCTGCAGAAAAGAGGGGTACAAGATCGCCTCCACAGTGGCAGGTTATGTCCATATCCATTTCGGATCCAACCCGGAGAGTGCCGCCAACTTCGTTGCAGCATGCAGGGCAACATCACCAGAGAGCAGGAGCCAGCGCCCATGAGATTCAGACAGGTCCCACCGGATATGATCGAGCAGGAAAGCTTCCGGATCATAGAAGAGGAGCTCAGACAGAGGTGGCCCGGGGCACTGCCCTTTTCGCCCGGGCAGTTCGAGGTGGCAAGAAGGATGATCCACGCCACAGGGGACATGGAGTTTGCCGAGCTCATAAGATTCAGCCCTGGAGCGGTCGAGGCGGGGATCTCGGCCCTAAGGGCAGGAAAGTCCATACTGGTGGATGTCAACATGGCGGCCCAGGGCATCTCCAAGGGGCTGCTCGAGGGCCTTGGAGGCCGGATACTTTGCAACATATCGTCTCCCGAAGCCGCCGCACTTGCCAGAGACTTGGGAATAACCAGGGCTGAGGCAGGCATCGAGCTGGCAGCAGGACGGGATGACATCGGCATCGTGGCAATAGGCAATGCCCCCACGGCCCTTATTCACCTGGTACGGATGGTCAGGGAGGGCCGCTTTGAGCCAGACCTCATAGTGGGGGTGCCTGTGGGCTTTGTAAATGCGGCAGAGTCCAAGGAGTTCCTCGAGGGCCTTGCCCGCCCCTGGATAACCACAAGGGGCAGAAAGGGCGGCACCCCCGCAGCAGTGGCAGCAGTGAATGCCTTGATACGCCTTGCGACCAAGGGGGATTCCAGGGAGGATTCAGGGCCGTGAAAAAGGCCAGGCTCAGATCCGGCTTCACCACCGGGGCCTGTGCAGCAGCAGCAGCCAAGGCCGCACTCGTCACCCTTATGGGCATGGAGGGGGTCAGAGAGGTGGAGATCCCCTTCCCGGATGGCCTCAGACGCACCATTGCCATCAAGCGGGCGGAACGGATTGGCCCTGCCGCTGGCCACAGGGCGATAGCCAGCGTGATAAAGGATGCCGGAGACGACCCGGATGTGACCAATGGTGCGGAGATAACGGCAGAGATCAGGCCCCTTTACGGACAAGGCGGAGATGGGCCCCAAATGTCTGAAGACGGGCCAGGGATAGAGTTGATATTCAGGGCAGGGCCGGGGGTGGGCATGGTCACAAGGCCTGGTCTTGCCCTTCCGCCAGGAGAGCCCGCCATCAACCCTGGCCCCAGAAAGATGATAAGGGCTGCTGTGATCGATGGACTGAAAGAGGCGGAAAGGGCCGGCAAGGAGACCGGCTCCGGCCGCATCCCAAGGAGGTTCCAGATAACCCTGTCCATAAGGGACGGCCAAGCCCTGGCCCACAAGACCCTGAATGCCAGGCTCGGCATCGAAGGCGGCCTTTCGATACTCGGCACCACGGGCATAGTCAGGCCGGTATCTGCCAAGGCATGGACCGACACCATAGATGTCAGCCTGAACGTGGCCTGGGAGAGCGGCTGCAGGGAGGTGCTGCTATCAACGGGGCGAACTTCGGAAAGGGTGGTCCAAGGGCTCTTGGCCCTCCCAGACGAGGCGCTCATAATGATGGGAGACTACCTCGAACACACCCTCAAGTCGGCAGGGCGCTACAGCTTTGACAGGCTCCATGTAGCAGGCATGTGGGCCAAGGTGGTAAAGGCCGCCCTCGAGATCCCCCAGACCCATGTGCGCCACGGTGCCCTTGAGCCACTCCAGGCAGTTGCTCTCCTCGAGGAGCTCAGCCCTGGGGGCAGGCTCGCCCCTGGGATCAGGCACCTGGTGTCACAGGCCAATACGGCCCGCCATATACTGGAGATTTTACAGGAACACGGACAAGGGCGGCTGATAAGGGCGGTGTGCCTGAAGGCCCGGGACTATTGCCAAAGGATCTCGGGGCATTCCGTGACACTCTATCTCGTCTCTGGAAACAGGCAGATCATAGAAAAGGTATGAGCATGAGGGAAGGGGAAAAGGGCGCAGCCGTTCAGACCATCCACGTAATCGGGCTTGCAGGCGGCCATCCGGATCCGGACCTGCTCCGAATCATTGCCGAATGCAGGGCCATTGCAGGATCGAGGCGGCTTTTTGACACCGTGATGGAGGCGCTGGACCAGAGGCAAAAGGGCATCAGGCACATACCCATCACACCCCTTGATGAGATGATTCGGGCAGTTCGCAAGGAGGCAGGGCGTGGCCCGTGTGCCGTGCTTGCAAGCGGAGATCCCCTCTTCTACGGCATCGGAAAGAGGCTCATCGAGGCCCTTGGCCGGGAGCGGCTCATATTCCATCCGGCCCTCTCCTCGGTGCAGCTCGCCTGCAGCCGGCTCGGCATCAGTTGGCACGATGCCCAGATAATAACTCTCCATGGCAGGGATGGCAGAGCTGCCGGCTTCAGGATCCTCACATCTCCCCTCAGCATCATCTTTACGGATAGAACGAACAGCCCAAATGCCCTGGCCACACGGCTTCTGGATCATCTGTCTGCCCTGGGGCATGACGAGCTTGCTGGCCGGATCCGTGTCCATGTGGCAGAAGAGCTTGGCTGGCCGGATGAAAGGATTGGCACCTACAGGCTGGACGAGGCTGCAAGCCAGGGCTTTTCCCCCTTGAATATCGCCATATTCCGCATACCGGCAGGCTTTCTTGCCAAAAACAGGGGCCTTGGGCTCAAAGAGAAAGAGATAGGACACCTTCGCGGATTGATCACCAAAGACGAGATAAGGGCCGTCACCCTGCACAGGCTGATGCCAGAGTCGCGCCCCGAGGGGCTGATCTTCTGGGATGTTGGTGCAGGTTCTGGCTCCGTGGGCCTGGAGATGTCAAGGCTCTATCCCACCACCTGCACCTATGCAGTGGAGAGATCGAAGGAACTGATAGAGGTGGTCAGGGAGAACTGCCGCCGGCTTGGGATCCTGAACGTCTATCCCGTCCTTGGCGAGGCACCGGAGGCCCTGGCCGCCCTGCCCTCCCCTGACAGGGTCTTCATAGGGGGATCCGGGGGACGCCTTGCCCAGATAATCGAGGCCTGCTCAAGACGCCTCAGGCCTGGAGGCGTCTTGGTTGCCAATGCCATACTCAAGGAGACGGCCTCTGAAGCGCCGGGCCTCATGAAAGAGGCCGGACTCCGCGTGGATGTCGTAAGGATAGCCGCAGACAGGATGGGAAGCGGCAGGCTGAACCCCATCACCATCATAAGGGGAGTCAAGAGAGCAGGAGCATGATCAAGGAGAGTGTGACAAAAATGGTTTCAGAGACCCTGGCGGGCTCAACATGGCAAGGCAGCGCCAAGGGGGCGCTTCTCAGCCTGGTTGGTGTGGGCCCGGGAGACCCTGGCCTACTGACCCTCAAGGCCGCTGCCCGCATAATGGAGGCAGACTGCCTGATTGCCCCGAAGGGGCGCAGGGACGGGGCCAGCTCTGCCCTTCAAATCGCCGCAGGTGCAGTGGATATTTCGGGCAAGGAAGTGCTCGAGATGCACTTTCCCATGAAGCATGTGGTGTTGCGCCAGAAACGGGACCGGGAGGTGATAGAGGCCTGGAGAGAGGCGGCGGCCCAGGTGCTCTCCAGGCTGGAAGCCGGGATGAGGATAGTGTTTCCAACCCTGGGGGATCCGTCGCTATACTCCACGGCATTCTATCTGCTGGCAGTAGCCCAGGAGATGGCGGCAAACTCTGGCCAAGGCCTTGCTGCCGAGATGATTCCAGGGATAACGGCCATGAGCTCCTGCTCCTGCGGGGTACTCTCCCCCCTGGCCCTCGGAGACGATATACTCACGGTGATACCGGCGACATTCGATGATGACCGGATCGAGCATGTACTGATCCATCACGACTCCATAGTACTCATGAAGGTGCACAGGAGCATGGAGCGGGTGGTCGCCCTGCTGGACAAGACCGGACTTACAGAAAAGGCGGTACTTGTGGAACGGTGCGGCATGGACGGACAGCGCATCTACCGGGACATAAGAGAGGCAGCAGGCAGAGGCCTCCACTATTTCTCCACTATCCTCATAAGGAAACGGGGCCTCGAGACAGTGACAGGTGGAGAGGGATGAAGAGGGAGAGGAAGAGAGAGCCGGTCTATTTCGCAGGGGCAGGCCCTGGGGATCCTGAACTGGTCACACTGAAGACGAGGAGGCTTCTCGATGAGGCGGACCTGGTAATCTACGCCGGCAGCCTGGTAAATCCAGCCCTTGTCCGGGACATCTCTGCAGAGGTCCGCGACTCCGCCTCCATGGATCTGGACGAGATCGTTGAGCTGATCTCCCAGGCATGGCAGGAGGGACGACGGGTGGTGCGCCTCCATACAGGAGACCCGACCATCTACGGCGCCATCAGGGAGCAGATGGAGCGGCTTTCCTCCTTGGGTATTCCGTGCAGGATAGTGCCGGGGGTGAGCTCGGCAACCGCTGCCGCCGCCGCCATCAATGCAGAGCTCACCCTTCCTGGGGTGAGCCAGACCGTGATCCTCACAAGGAGGGCCGGCAGGACCCCTGTTCCAGAGGCAGAGGCCCTGGATCTGCTTGCCAGCCACCGGGCCACCATGTGCATATTCCTCAGCGTCTCCATGATAGAGGAGACCGTAGAGGACCTGCTTGCAGGCGGATATCCTGAAGACACCCCTGTGGCCGTGGTGGAGAAGGCCACCTGGGAGGAGGAGCGCACTGTACGGGGAACCCTTTCGGACATAGCCGGGCGGGTGAGGCGGGCAGGGATCAGAAAAACGGCCATGATCCTTGTCGGACAGGCGATCTCAAGCCTGGATGGAGGGGCGCCCAAGGGGGCAGAGCCATCGAGGCTCTATGACCCTGGCTTTAGCCATGGCTTCAGAGGCTCTGGCAGAGAGGAGAAGGGGAAACAGAAGAGAATCGCTCTCATCTCCATCACCAGCCAGGCCAGCGAGCTTGCGCAAAAGATCCGTGGTCATCTGCCTGGGGCAGAGATATTGAAAAGGGACGGTAGCGGACCTGAAAAATCTGCCACAGGGACAAAAGGGCTGATAAGATCTGCCTGGGACCGCTACGATGCCCTGGTCTGCATCATGGCAACGGGTATAGTGACAAGGGCCATTGCCGATCTCGTCCGGGACAAGAAACAGGATCCGGCCGTGATAGTGGTGAGCCAGGATGGCCGTTTCATAGTTCCGGTCCTGTCTGGACACCTTGGCGGGGCCAACCTCCTCTCAGAGCGTATCGCAGCAATAACGGGGGGACAAGCAGTAATAACCACCGCATCGGATGTGGAGGGAAGGACCCCTCTCGATATCTGGATGGAGAGCTATGGCCTGAAGGCAGAAGACGACAGCACCCTTGCAACCGTAATGAAGCGGCTCGTTGAAAGGGGCAGCCTGCGTCTTTTTTCCGAGCTGGCTCCACTGCCTCCGCTGCCCCCTGATATAAAAAGGTGTCAGACCGCCCCCGAAGCAGACATCATCATCACATGGCGCACGAGGGACGGGCTCAAGAGAGCCGGTACCCCTCCTGCCCCTGACAGGCCGATCCTGATACTGAATCCCCCTGTGGTGGCTGCAGGCATCGGATGCAATCGGGGCACTACGGAGGCGGAGATAGGCCAGGCGGTGAAGGAGGCATTCAGGGCCTCTGGGATAAGCATGAACAGCCTTTTCCGGGCCGCCTCGATAGATATGAAGAGGGACGAGAAGGGGCTCCTGGAATTCTGCCAAGGGCGCGGCATAGAACTGCTATTTTTCTCTGCCCAGGAGCTGAACAGCATCAAAGGCCTCAATGGCTCGGAGCTGGTGATGAAGGCCACGGGGGCCAGGGCGGTCTGCGAGCCTGCCGCCCTCCTTGCCGCAGGCTCAGACACGACAGACAGACTCATAATGGAGAAACGGATATGCAAGGACGTGACAGTGGCAGCGGCCCTGGACACCTCAGCCTGGTGGGAACGGGGCCGGGCTCCGATCGACTCCTGACTCCGGCAGCCAGGGCCGCCATCGAGGGGGCGGAGTGCATCATCGGCTACCGCACCTATCTGGATCAGATCAGACACCTTCTGCGGCAAGGACAGCAGGTGGAGGGCTCTGCCATGATGCAGGAGATCGACAGGTGCAAAAGGGCGATAGAGATGGCAGCAGACGGAAAGGCGGTTGCCCTGATCTGCGGGGGGGATCCTGGCATATACTCCATGGCCGGGCTCGTCTTCGAGCTCATGAAGACGAAAGAAGAGGCCCCGGATGCTCAAGCCCTCCCAAAGGTGGAGGTCATCCCGGGCATAGCGGCCCTGAACGCCTGTGCAGCCCTCCTTGGTGCCCCCCTCATGCACGATTTTGCAGCCATCAGCCTCTCGGACCTCCTAACCCCCTGGCAGGTCATAGAAAGGCGCCTTCATGCTGCAGCCTCTGCCGATTTCGTGATAGTCATCTATAATCCGGCATCCAAGCGCAGGAAGGAACAGATGGAACTCGCCAGAAGGATCATCCTGAACTACCGCCCGGACAAGACCCCGGTGGGCATAGTGCGCTCCGCCTATAGGGAGGGCGAGTCAGTAAGGCTCACCACCCTGACGGGCCTGAAGGACCTGGCTCTGGACATGAAATGCACGGTAGTCGTGGGAAACTCGAAGACCTTCACCTGGAAGGGCAGGATGGTAACCCCGAGGGGATACGGAGACAAATACGGCCTTTGAATGGACGATAGGTCCCTGATACACACGGAAAAAACGGGCCCTGTCCCCTCTTTCCGCTCCTGACTCCACCCCTGTCTTCGTTCCGAATTTCGGCAGACCCGGCTTACAGCTCTACCACACTTCCCACAGCGGCATGGAAAAACCCCTCACCAAGGGCGCAATAGAGCCTTGAGGAATTGGCCAGCCCGGTGCAGTGCGATGCCCCGAGCCGCTTAACACCAAAAGCATCCAGGTGTTCCAGGGTCTTCTGGAACTGCTCGCCACCTGCAAAGCCCAGATGTGTGCCGCCGACAACTGTATGGATAGGCCTGTCGGGAAACCTCTCTCTCACCATGGTCAGGATGTTTATGAGCCCTGCATGTGCACAGCCCAGGACAACAACAAGCCCCTCCGGGGTATCGGCAATGAGGCTCAGATCATCCCTGAGCTCGTCCTGAATCCAGTTGCCAGACTGGTCCTTCACCTTCATGTTGGGGTCTGGAGGCTCGAACTCCGTCACCCTCGGCACCTCGCCGGTAACGAAGATGCCAGGCGCTATCTGCCTGAAGCCCGGATCGAGATCGAATCTGGCCCCCAGGGATTCCAGATACTCCCTCCTGTAACGCATCCCTATATGGCGGCTCACCTCACCCCGCTGCCACCACCTGTCCAGGAAGATATCGGGATGTGCATATACGGTCAGCCCCCCGGTCAGCCCGAGCACATCGGCAATGCCCCCTGTATGGTCGTAGTGGCCATGGCTGAGCACCAGGCAGTCGGCACTGGCGATATCACAGCCCAGTACCCGGCTGTTGTTCAAGATCCCCTGCCCCTGGCCGGTGTCGAAAAGGACACGGGCCTGATCTGTCTCTATGAACGAGGCCCAGCCATGCTCTCCAATGAGCCCAAAAGGGCCTGCCACAGAGTTCTCACAAAGCACTGTAAGCCTGAATGCGGCCATGAACCCCCTCCTTTCCGCTGATCACTCCCCATCCGGGGCCTTGACACCTTCGCCGTCCACCACGTCTTTTCTGCCCTTTTTCTCCTCCTTTTCCAGGAAGTAGATGAAGCAGGCGGTCCGGTGCTGACAGAAGTCATTGGGGTGGCGGCACCCCTTCTCCACGTCTGTCTCGCAGTTATCCTTGGCACAAAAATACTGCATATTCATTAATGTCTGGTTTCCCCTTGAGATCGAAAAGATATTGAATTAAAAAGACCGTTACTCGTCTAATTATGGTGAAACTAATCCAGTTTCTTCCAACATGGCCGGCAGATCCCGACCATGCCGCCTGTCCGGGGAAAGACGGGCCAAACAGGCCTGCATCCCTATGGACGGCCACTTTTCAGGTCTGAGTTTAGACTTGCCTGAAGAGATGTCAAGAAATTGCATTCCAATGTTCAGCAAGGAGTAACCAGGTGAAACCCAAAGAGAGAATGGCCATCCCCAGACAGCATCCCAGGGAGCTGTCGGTTGCGGAGAGGATAGACAACTTCAATGAGATCGTTTTCGGCTACGACCACGACACCGCCGTCACAGAGGCCAATCGCTGCCTCCAGTGCAAGAAGCCAACGTGCCGGCAGGGGTGTCCGCTCCACAATGACATCCCGGCATTCATAAAACTGCTCAGGGACGGCGATATAGAAGCGGCATACTGGACAATAAGAAAGACCAGCTCCATGCCGGCAATCTGCTCCAGGGTCTGCCCCCATGAGTTCCAGTGCGAGGGCCACTGCATCCGCGGCAAGAAGGGGGAGCCTGTGGCCATCGGCATGCTCGAGCGGTTCGTGGTGGACTGGATGATAGAAAACGGCAAGAACATGATGGAGCCCTGTGCCATGCCCAAGGACAAGCGCGTGGCCATAGTGGGTACCGGCCCTGCAGGCATGACCGTTGCCTACAACCTGGCCCATGAAGGGTACAGATGCACCATGTTCGACAATCTTCCAGTGCTTGGAGGCATGCTCCATGTGGGCATCCCCGCATTCAGGTTGCCGAGAAACATCATCGAGGCAGAGTTCGATGCCCTCAAAAGCTGCGGGGTAGAGATTGTACCGGAGGTCACCATTGGAAAGGACAAGACCCTGGAGGAGCTCAAGGCCGAGTTCGATGCGGTCTTTATAGGGGTAGGTGCCCATGAGAGCAGGAAGCTCGACATCCCCGGTGAGGAGTTGGAGGGTGTGATGCACGGGGTCGACTTTCTGAGGCGCTTCAATCTTGGAGAGGATATCAGCCTTGGGGACCGGGTGGTGATCGTTGGAGGTGGCAATGTTGCCATAGACTGTGCCAGGACTGCCATAAGGACCGGTTCCAAGGATGTCTTCATCATCTACCGAAGGACGGAAAAGGAGATGCCGGCGGCCGAGGCAGAGATACGCCACATGAAGGAAGAGGGAATCAACGTGGAGTTCCTGGTGGCACCCGTGGCCATCCATGGAGAAGGCGGCAGGCTGAAGAGGATCGAGTGTATCCGCATGGAACTTGGAGAGCCAGATGAGAGCGGAAGACGCAGACCCGTGCCTGTTGACGGCTCAAACTTCATGATCGAGGCCGATTCCATAATACCGGCCATCAGCCAGCGGGTAGATGGTACGGTATGCGCCGGCATCGATATCAAACGCACCCCTTGGGGCACATTTGATGTGGACCCTGAAACCCTGCAGACCAACGTGCCCTGGATATTTGCCGGGGGAGACGATGTCCTTGGCCCCCAGACTGTTGCCAAGGCGGCATACCAGGGCAGGATAGCTGCCAAGTCCATTGCCGCCTTCCTTGAAGGCAGGTTGTAGAAAGCACAAAAGGGCAGCCTGCCTGTAGTTGCCGCTTGCTTGCCAATAGCACAGAAGGCGGCAGGATGCGGTCCTCCTTCATGGGATCAATAGGAGGGCCGCATTTTTTATATCCGCTTTTATCAAGATCTCTGGAAAGCGGTGACCAGGAAAGATCAATGCGAAGATTAGATAAATGGGGTGGCAGGCCTATGCTGCAGCCGGATTCCCACAGCCCGGTGCCACACCAGATCCAGTGGGATTACACTGCAAGATCCGGGATGCCCTGGCCCTGAAAACCCCAAGCCACCCGTATCCCCACTAATATTTCCGTCTCTATCTGAAGGGCATGGAGGGGTTGGTGGGCCGGGCTGCAGCCTCATCTCAGGAGGTTCTTAGGGCCTCTTGGCGAAGCGGAGCGAAAGGAAATGCCCTTCAGGCGAGCAGTGTAGAAAAAGTCCCTTTCAGATGTGTCAGGCTGGTGCTTTCTGTCAGAAAATCTGATGTGTTACAGGCCCTTGGGCATTTTGAGCGGAGCAAGGCCATAGAGGGCCTTGAAACTCCTGAACAGAGGCGAAGGCCAGAGCGCCAATCACTGCCATGCCCCAACCTTTTCCCAAAACCTACGTACGGTAATCGGCATTTATATGGACATACTCCACGGAAAAATCACAGGTGAGCATGGAAAAGGAACTCTCACCCATTCCAAGATCGAGCCGGATGGAAAAGGCGGGCTGCTCCATCACCCTGGCACATGCGGCCTCGGCCGCCTTTCCCAGGTAGCACCCCTTTTCAACCAGCTGCTCTCCATCGAAGAAGAGGGCCATCTTCTCCCACTCGACAGGCACACCGGCCCTGCCCGCAGCCGCCACTATCCTGCCCCAATTTGGATCCTGGCCGTAGATCGCGGTCTTGACCAAGGGTGAGTTGGAAATGGTGCGGGCCACCGACTCGGCATCCTTTACATTCCGGGCGCCTGAAACAGTGATCTCCACACATTTTGTCGCCCCTTCCCCATCTTCAACGATCATGCGGGCAAGGCCCCTGCAGACCTTGGTCAGGGATGCCTCGAACTGCCCTGAGCCCTGAGAGCCGGCCTCCAGAAAGGGGGCACCAGAGGCCCCGTTTGCCAGGAGCAGAACCGTGTCATTGGTGCTGGTGTCTCCATCCACGGTTATCCTGTTGAAGCTTGTATCCACCGCCCTGACGAGGGCCTGTTGCAGGAAGAGGGGATCTGCCGCGGCATCTGTCAATATGAACGCCAGCATGGTGGCATGGGGAAGCAAGGCCCCTTCCATATCCGGGGCGATCATGCCGGCACCCTTGGCGATTCCGCAAATATGCACAGGGCTCCCGGAAAGAGAGATCTCTTCCCGCACGATCTTTGCCCTTGTATCCGTAGTCAGAATGGCCTGGGCTACATCCTCGAGCCCCTCCGGGCTCAGGGCCGATGAGGCCTTTTCGATACCGGCAAGGAGCCTGTCCATGGGAAGAGGCTCACCTATCACACCGGTTGAGGCCACGAGCACCTGCTCTTCCTCTATGGACAGGGCCTTGGCCGCCTGCCTTCTTGTGGCCAGGCAGTCCTCAGCCCCCTTGCTGCCCGTACAGGCATTGGCATTGCCGCTGTTCACCACCACAGCACGGTAGCCTGTACGCCTCTTTTTGAGAAGGGCCGTGGAGTCGAGCACAGGCGCCGCCTTGACCCGGTTCCTCGTGAAGGTCGCCGCCACTGCCGCCGGTTCCTCAGAATAGATGATACCGAGGTCCTTGCGCCCCTGATACCTGATCCCAGCCTCTACAGCCGCTGCCCTGAAACCTGGGACAACGGCTGCTGAACTGTCCGTATTCCTCCTTGCCATCACTTCCTGCCGCAGCACTTCTTGTATTTCTTGCCGCTTCCACACGGACAGGGGGCGTTTCTGCCAACCTTCTTCTTGGCACGCTTGACAGGCCTTTTCTTGGGGGCCTCCTCACCCCCATGGCTCATCTGGAGCTCCTGTTCCCGCTGGCGGCGCCTTCGCTCCTCCAGCTCCTCCACCTCTTCCTTCGCCATGGGCCTTATGCGGAGGAGCATGCTCACGGTATCGTCCCGGAACTTGTGGATCATGGCCACGAACATGTCGTAGCCCTCGCGTTTGTACTCCTGGAGCGGATCCTTCTGACCGTATCCACGGAGCCCTATCCCCTCCCGGAGGTGATCCATGTTGAGCAGATGGTCCTTCCACAAGCTATCGAGGGTCTGGAGCATGATGAAGCGCTGGGCAAGCTGCATCTCCTCTGGGCCGAAACGCTCCACCTGACGCTCATATGTCCTCCTGAGGACGTCCCTGATCACGTCTGCCAGTTCATCCCTGGTTGCAGGCAGCTCTTCCAGCTCCTCATGGCTGAACTGGGCGGCATACTTGCCTCTCAAAAGGTCCTCGAGCCCCTTCCAGTCCAGCTCTTCCGGAACGCTCTTTTCACCCCAATAGGTGTCTGCGATCTGCTGGGCGATCTCGTCTATATAGCTAAGGACCTCCTCGGTGAGCTCCTCGCCCTTCATGATCTGCTTGCGGAGGCTGTAGACCACCTCACGCTGCTTGTTCATGACATCGTCATACTCCAGCAGGTGCTTCCTGATCTCGAAGTTGTGGGCCTCCACCTTTCGCTGGGCATTCTCTATCGCCTTTGAGAGCATCTGGTGCTCGATGGGCTCTCCCTCCTCCATGCCCATCTTGTCCATGATGGTGGCGATCTTGTCGGAGCCAAAGATCCTCAGAAGGTCGTCCTCGAGGGAGAGGTAGAAACGGGATGAGCCCGGATCCCCCTGGCGTCCGGCACGACCTCTCAGCTGATTGTCGATCCGGCGCGATTCATGCCTCTCTGTGCCAAGTATGTGGAGGCCTCCCAGCTCTGCCACCCCCGGCCCCAGCACGATATCAGTACCGCGGCCTGCCATATTGGTGGCTATTGTCACCCTGCCCTTCTCACCTGCATGGGCAACGATCTCTGCCTCACGTTCGTGGTGCTTGGCATTCAGGACCTCGTGGGGCACCCCCATCTTCTTGAGCAGTGCCGAGAGCTTCTCGGAGTTCTCAACGCTGGTGGTACCCACCAGGACCGGACGCCCCTGTTCGTGGAGCTCCTTGATCTCCTTGGCTGCAGCCTTGAACTTCTCCTCCACGGTCCTGAACACCACATCCGGATAGTCCTTCCTGATCATGGGCATGTGGGTGGGGATCACCACCACGTCCAGGTTGTAGATCTTCTTGAACTCTGCTGCCTCGGTATCCGCGGTACCGGTCATGCCTGCAAGCTTCTCATACATGCGGAAGTAGTTCTGGAAGGTGATGGAGGCCAGGGTCTGGTTCTCGCTCTCGATCTTCACCCCCTCCTTGGCCTCGAGGGCCTGGTGCAGGCCGTCACTGTAGCGCCTTCCAGGCATGATACGGCCGGTGAACTCGTCCACGATTATCACCTGGCCATCCTTGACGATATAGTCCACATCCCGCTTGAAGAGGACATGGGCCTTCAGGGCCTGCTGTACGTGGTGAAGGAGCTGGGAGTTTACCGGATCGTACAGGTTCTCAACCCCCAGGAGCTTTTCACACTGGGCCACCCCCTCTTCGGTAAGGGTGACGGTACGGGCCTTTTCATCAACAGTGTAGTGCTCTTCCTTCTTGAGATACGGGATGATCTGGTCCACACGGTAGTAGAGGTCTGTCGACTGCTCGGAAGGCCCCGAGATGATGAGTGGGGTCCTGGCCTCATCGATGAGGATGGAGTCCACCTCGTCCACGATGGCATAGTAGAAATCCCGCTGGACCATCTCATCCAGGGAATACTTCATGTTGTCCCTCAAGAAATCGAAGCCGAACTCGTTGTTGGTCCCATAGGTCACATCGGCCTGATAGGCCGCCTTGCGCTCGTCATCTTCCAGACCATGGACGATCACACCCACATCGAGCCCGAGGAAACGGTAGACCTTGCCCATCCACTCGGAGTCGCGTTTGGCCAGGTAGTCGTTTACCGTGACCACATGGACCCCCCGGCCGAGAAGCGCATTGAGATAGACCGCCAAGGTGGCCACCAGGGTCTTTCCTTCACCGGTCTTCATCTCGGCGATCTTTCCCTGGTGCAGCACCACGCCTCCTATGAGCTGGACATCGTAGTGGCGCATACCCAGGACCCTCTTGGCTGTCTCACGAACCACGGCAAAGGCCTCGGGAAGCAGATCATCCAGGCTCTCGCCCCGTTCGATCCGCTCCTTGAACCTGGGAGTCATTGCCTTCAGCTCGTCATCGCTCAGCTTCTGGATGGAGGGCTCAAGGCTGTTTATCTGATCCACTATCGGCTGGATCTTCTTGATCTCTCTGTCATGTTTTGTCCCAAATACCTTTTGGAGTATATTTCCTATCATCAGTTCCTGTTCTCTTTTCTATTCTAGTTGTCTGCTACAGATTGATTAGGAGTGCGGTCTCGTCACAGTCCGGAAACTTGGGGCACTGCACACAGTCTGCCCATATCTTGTGGGGCAGTACGGACTTGTCCACCTCCTCGAATCCCATCTTTCTGAAGAAGTCGGGCTGATATGTCAGGGTAAAGACGCGGTATATGCCAAGGGTTATGGCATCGGACAGGCAGTGCTCAACGAGCCGTCTGCCCACACCCTGCCCCTGAGAGGGCTCAAGGACTGCAAGGGACCGGATCTCTGCCAGATTGTCCCAGCTGACGTTAAGGGCCACCACCCCTGCTGCCTCACCCGCGTCGTTTTCATAGATGGCATAGTCCCGAAGATGATCATACAGATCACTCAAGGAACGGGGAAGCAGGAGACCTTTTTCCGCAAAATGGGTAAGGATGGAGTGTATGGTCTTGACGTCGGATATCTTCGCTTTTCTTATCATCAACCTGGGTCTGCGTCTCTCTTTAGAGGGAAAGATGACACCATAAGGCGCGCTGTCAAGGGCATAAAGGGCGCTTATGCGCCAAAACGCCCATTGAAGAAGGGCTCCTCGGCGGCAATGATCCTGCCTCCAGGCCCCTACATACGGCCTGCATCACGTTTTACGGGTTGGGGACTACGTAAGAGGTAATTCCCTCTCTGGCCGCCAGTTTGGCAGCCGCCTTCTTGGCCTCCTCGACACTGCTGTAGCTTCCGATATAGAGGCGATACCAGATGCCTTTGGCTCCAAGGTTGACCTTCTTGATCCTGGTCTTGTACCCCTTCGACTGCCATCTCCTGGCCTCTTTTTCCGCCCTGGAAGGATCGCGGTAGGAGGCTATCTGCAGGACCACGTGCTTCCTGTCGGCCTTTTTCACACGTTCCTGGGCGACACCGGCCGAGCCCTTTTTCCCGCCCTTTTCCTTCCCCTTGGCCTTGGCCTTAACCGAAGCGGCCTTTACCGGTTCGGCCTTTACCGGCTTGGCAGCAGATGTACCCTTGGATGCGGCCTCCTTTGCCCCTGGCACTGATGGTGCCGAAACCACACCCTGCCCCTGGCCCGGAGCAGGAACAGGCACAGGAGGGAAATCGATACCAGAGCCCTTGGCAGGAGCCGAAGGGGCTCCTGCTACGCCCTTGGCCGATGAGGAAGGGCCCACGACCTCTGTTGGAAGATCCGCAAGGCCGCCTGTAGCCCCCTGCTGACTGCTCTGTAGCTGTTCCCTCAGGGCCTTCAAGGCAGCCTCATCCCTTGACGGCACAGTAGGGGCTGCAGGAGCCGGCAGCTCGGACCTTGTAAGCCCGCCTGCTGGGGCACTGCCCCCTTTTTCTGCAGGACCTGCTGGATTCAGAGCGGTCACCTGGGGATTTGAGGTGAGCTGCCCCCCCATGAGCTTCTGCCCCATCCAGAAGCCGAGGACAAAGGTCCAGGCCAGGACGCAGAAGGTGGATGCGATTATGGCGATGAGACCGGGCCAGCCGATCTGGAACTCTATAGCCTTTTTCCTCTTTTTTGTGGCCATTATGCCTACCTTATCAAAATCGAGATTCGCCCTACATCTTCTCAGGCGCAGAGACACCGAGGAGGGCAAGTCCGTTTGCCAAGACCACTTGCACGGCCCTTGCCATGAACAATCGGGCACTGCTCAGTGCCTTGTCCTCCCCGACAAACCGGTGCTTTGCATAAAATTTATGCAAAAGACCTGCCAGCTCCTGAAGATAGTAGCTAATCCTGTGGGGCTCAAGGGCCTTGGCGCTGCCTGCAACCAGCTCCGGAAAGGAGGCCAGCATCTTCATGATGCGAAGCTCTTCAGGGGTGTCGAGCAGGGACAGGTCCGGCTCCTTCGGCCCTGCCTCCGGTTTTTCCAGCTCTATGCCAGCGCTCCTGGCCTTCTCGAAGACACTGCACAGCCTGGCATGGGCATACTGGACATAGTATACAGGATTTTCCTGGCTCTGGCTCTTGGCAAGATCTATATCGAAATCGAGATGGCTGTCGCAGCGGCGCGTCAAAAAAATGAACCTGGCGGCATCGGTGCCCACATCGTCCAGGACCTCCCGAAGGGTCACGAACTCCCCTGCCCTGGTGGACATGGCCTTGAGCTGGCCGCCCTCGATAAGATTTACGAGCTGGACCAGGAGCACCTTCAGCGTGCCGGGATCATGGCCAAGGGCCTCCACTGCCGCCTTTACCCGGGGGACATATCCGTGATGGTCCGCTCCCCAAATATCCACCAGGAGCTCGAAGCCCCTCTCATACTTGTCCCTGTGATAGGCGATATCTGCGGCAAAATAGGTCAGTCTTCCATCTGAGCGCTTGACCACCCGGTCCTTTTCGTCCCCGAAATCGGTGGTGCGGAACCAGAGTGCCCCATCCTTTTCGTAGATGACGTTCCGCTCCATGAGCTCGGCTATGGTCTTCTCTATGGCAGAGCTGTCATGGAGTGTCTTTTCGCTGTACCAGTTGTCGAAATGTACATTGAAGTCGTCCAGATCCTTCCTGATGCCTCGGGAGATATCGCGGACAGCCCACTCGATGAAGAAATCGGCACACTCCTCAAAGGGGGTCTTCAGGAAACGCTCGCCCTCCTTCTCTGCTATCTCCTGGGCGATCCTCTTTATGTAGTCGCCCTGATAGCACTCCTTCGGAAACTCCACCTGGTGCCCAAAGTGTTCCAGATACCGCAGATAGACAGACCTGCCCAGGGTCTGCATCTGATTTCCGGCGTCATTTATGTAGTATTCCGTGGTAACGTCATAGCCTGCGGCCTTAAGCACCCTTGCAAGCGAGTCCCCAACGGCGGCACCGCGGCCGTGGCCCACGTGAAGCGGGCCTGTGGGATTGGCAGATACGAACTCCACCAAGACCTTTCTTCCCATTCCCTCGGCACTCTGCCCGTAGCTGCTGCCTGCCTCCAGGATCGTCTTCAGATTGTTCTGCCAGAATGAATCCGAGATGAAGAAGTTCAAAAAGCCGGGGCCTGCCACCTCCACCTTGGAGAAGATGGCATCCTTCTCCAGGACGGCCCCCAGGGCCTCTGCGATCTTCCTGGGTGGCATCTTGAGCACCGAGGCCATCATCAAGGCAAAATTGCTGGCAAAATCGCCATGTTCCTCCTGCTTGGGGATGGAAATGAGATGGCCCTGCGGGATCTGGCCCTCGGGCAACTGGCCGCTGGATGCAAGCTCCCTGTATGTCTCCTCTACCCTTTTCTTGAGTTCTTTGCGCATTTATCCTCTTTTCCTCATAGCAAAGAAGGTTGATAAGATTTCAAGGCCCATGTTAGAGACGATGGACAGCCCTGATGACAATGGTGATGCCTTTTTTGACCTTTCAAAAAAGAAAAAGGGCATTTGCCCTTGAGCTTAGCTCTGGTTGTGTCGAAAAATAAATAGGCACGTCTCAATTATTATACTTTTCCTGATTTTGCAAGGCACCTTCAGGGGCCTGCAAGACGGGAGACAGACAAAGAGGGCCAATGCCTGGAGGGTGGCCAGGGTGGACGAGAACAAGAAAGGGGCTGAAAACAGAAGACTTCAGAGGCTTGCTGCAAACTTGGAGGCAGAATGCCTGGCCAACGGCCTCTGTTTTCAGGTGGCTGTGCTGGACATCTCCTCGGGTGGCATGCGTTTTGAGGCCTTCGAAAGGCTGGAAAAGGGGCAGGAGGCCAAGTTTCTCCTAAACCTTCCGGATACCACTCCGCTCAAGATCAAGGGTGAGATCAGGTGGAGGGAGAAGTTCAAGCTCAAATGGCAGTATGGGGTCCTGTTCAAGGAGATGGCCGATGAGGACGCATCTGCCCTACGCCATATGATCCAGCAGATCTTCTGGGAAAACTTCAACGGATAGAGAGGAAAAGGACAGGGCTACCGCCTGCGCCTCATGAGCGGCCATGCCACCGACAGGTTGATGACCCCGACCCCAAGGAGAAGGAAGGCGGTCCAGTTGAGGCCCGGCTCCAGCATACTGATGGAGGGATTTTTCGGGTTGTAACGCACAGCCACCTCCTTGCCCACAGGGTAGCTTGCCATGATCTCCTTCACCCGGTCTTCCGAGGCGAAACAGCGCCATCCGCTGTTCAGCCGGTGGCCTTCATAGATTGTATCTCCCACCATATAGAGATAGTCGAGATCGACACAGAGCCTTGCCACCCTGATGTTCTGGGATGTCCTGAGCTCTGTGACCTTGGACATCACTATGCGCCCCTTGGCAGAGGGCCATCTGGTGGCCTGATAGCCTTCAATTGCTGTCCGCGCCCCGAAAAGCAGGGCCACGCCCCCAAGGAGCAGAAAGAACATGGCAAAGAATCTCATGGTATGAAAATCAGGACTCCTTCTTAATCGTCTCCCCGATCATCTCTCGGTCATATAGGCAATGGCGCCGCCGGCCTGCCGCCCCTAATCCTCGAGCCCTTCCAATATGAGGCCCTCTGGCAGGCTCTCGCCAAAGGCGCTCTCCCTGTCGCCCTGTTCCAGGGGCCTGTATTCCCTTATCGGCTCTATCTGCTCAGGCCTTGCGCCCATGAGTTCAAGCCAGAGCGCCACATCGTCCCTGACACCCTGAGGCAGATCCCGCGCACGGTCTCCCGTAACCCTGCACAGAGAGACCGCTGCCTCTATCACAGCCCTCTTGTCCTTCCACTCCCGACGTTTCAGCTCCTCGACCCAGGCCCTTACCTCTCCTGGTGAGACGACCCGGTTCACAGGCCCGTAAAGTGGCTGCCTGGCCCCTATGCGGCCAAGGGCCCACAGGAACTCCTTGCGCATGGATTTGGAGCCCAAGAGCTCGAGAAGCCGCCTGCCAAGGGCTGCCTTGGTCTGGACGTCAAGCCGCTCGAGATTGGCGGCAAGCAGCCACATCTGCTTCAGCTCTTCAGGGGCGACCTTTATCTGTCTTGCCTTGGACCTTTTTCTCTTGGAGACGAGGGAGGGGGCAAGCACCGGCGCCAGAGAGGAAAAGAGCTGGCCCTGCTGCCCGGTCGACAGCCCTGCCGCCACCCTGCGCCAGAAGATCCACCACTGGAGCCTCGGCTCGATCTTCCTTACATGGACGAGCCCCTGGAAATACAGGGGCCAGATCTTCTTCATGCGCCACGGATCCAGTGCCTCACCGGTACCTGGTCTCATGGCAAAACCGGTGAGATTGAACCAGCGCATCTCGTGGGCCTGGCTCCTCTTTCTGCCCTCTTTCACCTCGAGGAGCACATCGGCCAGCCTTCTGAGGAGGGCAAGGCTCCAGATGGAGCGATCCATCTCCAGGGCCTCCTGGAGCCGGGGGACCAGCTCACCCGGTTTCACCCCGTCACCGCTGGTGCCCTTTGAATCCTTGCCAAAACAGGCCTCTATCACCGCCCTGGCCCTGTCGAGGGCGGCCAGGTCCTCCTCTGTGAGCCTCTGGGCCTCCTGTCTCTTTGCCTCTTCGGCCTTGGCCGCTATGCGGACACCCTCCACCTGGTAGTCGTCCTGTCCCTGGCCTTCCTGGCCCCTTAGCTGGAACTGGAGACGCCACCTGTGGGGGGTCTCCTTGGCCCTGCAGTAGAGCTCGAGGGTACCGATGGCCGTGACCTTGCTGCCCACATGGACAGGGATCGGCCTGACCTCTGAGCCCTTTCCGAACTTGAGCACCGTCTGGAGAGGAGGAAGCCGTACAAACTCCTGGTCGTTTACATCCACCACATCGCCTGTGGAATCCCCCTTCCTCACCGTGGAGCTGTACAGGGTGAACTTGACCGGCGTATTGGTCATGACCGTGAAATCGCGATCGATCTCGATATCCCTGCCCTCTTCGGTCCCCCTTGGAATCAGGCAGACGGCCCTCCTGCTGCCCCCCTCCTTGCCCTGCCTGGAGCCTATGCCTATGAAGTAGGAGCGGGGCAGGCCTCCGCCCACACGCAGCCCAAGGCCCCTGCGCACAAGGCCGTAATAGACGGCTCCCCAGGAGATGGCAAGATCAAGGGATCTGCTCTCCAGGGCAGAGACCTCCTGTTCATGCCAACCGCCCAGAATAGCGCGAAGCCGCTCCCTGAGGATCGCCGGTTTCATGGTGCCGCCGTTGAACAGCACTGCCCCGGGCGTGCGCCCATGGCCCTGTTTCAACAGGAAACGGCCGAGGTGGGCCGTGATGGCCGGATCCGACTCGTATGGAAGCCCCATCTCTCTCAAGGCAGAGGTGCCTGTCGGCCGCCTCTCTATCTCTTTTAGGCTCAGCTCCGGGAAGAAACCGTCGAGGATATGGGCCTCTACCTCCCTTTTTGAAAGCGAGGCCACCAAGGTGCCGCCTACCAGGGATCTGCCCGAGCCAGGCAGCCTGACCGATGCGGTATCGGGACCATCTTCTGAAAGGAGTATCTCCTTGGCCCTGCGGCACTGGTGGAAAAGGAGCTGCCATCTGGATTGATCGAGCTTCTGGCCGATCTTCTTCTCCGCGATGGCGGCAAGGGACAGATCGATATTGTCCCCCCCGAGGAGCAGATGGTCACCCACTGCGAGCCTTTCGAGCCTTGGGCTCTGGCCATCCGCCTCGCACGAGATGAGGGTGAAGTCCGAGGTACCTCCCCCGATATCGCAAACAAGCAGCAGCTGGCCCGGCGGGATCACCTCCTGCCAGTCATCCTCATGGTGGCTCAACCAGGCATAGAAGGCCGCCAAAGGCTCCTCTAACAGGGTGATATCGCCAAGTCCTGCCATGGAGGCGGCCTCCAGGGTCAGCTCCCGCGCAGCCTGGTCAAAGGAGGCCGGAACAGTCACCACCACCTCCTGATCCGCAAGCCTGCATCCCATCTCATGCTCCCAGGCCTCGGCGATATGCCGGAGATACCTGGCCGATGCCTCAACGGGTGAGACCTTTTTCACATCCGCGCCTGCCCCCCACGGCAGTATGGCCGCCCTGCGCTCCACCCCACCATGGCATAGCCAGCTCTTGGCAGATGAGACCAGCCTTCCCGGCACCCTGGCGCCCTGATCCCTGGCGAAGGCGCCCACAGCATAGTCGCGCTCCTCGTCCCAGGGCAGGGCAGTGGCCCCTTGCTCCAGATCGAACTGGCCAGGCAGATAGAGGAAGGAGGGCAAGGTCTTCAAGCGATCGAGCCTTCCAGGGCCGGTCAGTTGCAGGATATCGAAGCTCTTTATCTCGAGGGCACCTGCCGAGACATCGTGCAGGTCGATATAGCCTGCTGCCGAATTGGTGGTGCCCAGGTCTATTCCTACTATGTAACGGCTCTCCATGGCCTGGAATATAACGCAGCTCACAGGTCAAGACCACTGACCTTGGCAAAATAATCGTGCAGATCTGCAATGCCCCCGATAACGGCACGTGAAGTTGCCTAATAGGCCTCAGAGTGTAAAATAGTGCGGTTATCACCATGGAAAAAAGACAAAAAATCTGCCTTTACTGCCAGGAAACGGAGCAATGCCGCCTGTAGTAGGGGAAACTTGGAGGAAGACGTGGCCAGGACGACCAGGACAGACAGTGTGAAGGTGGACAGGGAGAAGGCCGTATCGGTGGCCCTTTCCCAGATACAGAAACAGTTTGGCAAGGGTGCCATAATGCGCCTTGGCGAAAAGGGGGCCATTGAGGACATACCCGTGATATCGACCGGCTGCCTTGCAGTGGACATCGCCACAGGCATAGGAGGGGTGCCAAGAGGCAGGATCATCGAGATCTACGGACCTGAATCATCCGGAAAGACCACCCTGGCCCTCCACATGATCGCAGAGGCCCAGAAGGCTGGCGGCATTGCCGCATTCGTGGATGCAGAGCATGCCCTCGACCCGGTCTATGCCAGGAAGCTCGGCGTCAACACCGACGATCTTCTGGTGTCACAGCCGGATTATGGCGAGCAGGCACTGGAGATCGTGGATGCCCTGGTCAGGAGCGGCGCAGTGGATCTGATAGTGGTGGACTCCGTTGCGGCCCTGGTGCCACGGGCCGAGATAGAGGGCGAGATGGGAGACTCCCATGTCGGGCTGCAGGCAAGGCTCATGTCCCAGGCGCTGAGGAAGCTGACCGGCAACCTGAGCAAGGGCAGCACGGCCCTGGTCTTCATCAACCAGATCCGCATGAAGATCGGGGTGATGTTCGGAAACCCCGAGACCACCACAGGAGGCAATGCCCTCAAGTTCTACTCCACCATGCGCATGGACATAAGGCGCATTGCGAGCATCAAGGAGGGGGCCGACGTCATAGGGAACCGAACCAAGGTGAAGGTGGTGAAGAACAAGATCGCCCCACCCTTCAAGCAGGCAGAATTCGACATCTATTATGGTGAGGGGATCTCAAGGGAGAGTACCCTCATAGATCTTGCGGTTGCCGTGGACATAATCGAAAAGAGCGGTGCCTGGTACTCCTACAATGGTGAACGCCTTGGGCAGGGGCGGGAGAACGTGCGCCAGTTCCTGAAGGAGAACCCCGAGCTTGCAGAGGAGATAGAAGACAGGGTACGGGAGGCTTACGGGCTCAAGCCCAAGAAGGCCCAGGCACAGGACGAGACGGAATCGGGACAGGAGGCGTAGATGAAACCGCTGAAGGGAGCAGAGATCAGAAGGCTCTTTCTGGACTATTTTGCTGAAAAGGGCCACGAGATCGTACCAAGCTCGTCTCTCGTGCCTGCAGACGATCCATCCCTGCTGTTTACGAATGCCGGAATGGTACAGTTCAAGAGGGTGTTTCTGGGGGAGGAGAAAAGGCCCTACAAACGCGCTGCCTCCTGCCAGAAATGCGTACGGGCCGGGGGCAAGCACAACGATCTGGAAAACGTCGGCTATACGGCCCGACACCACACCTTCTTCGAGATGCTCGGAAATTTCAGCTTTGGTGACTACTTCAAGGAGGAGGCCATCGCCTTCGCTTGGGAGCTCCTCACCGTGGAGCTCGGGATGGACGGCGACAAGCTTTGGGTCACCATCTTCGAGGAGGATGACGAGGCCTATGAGCTCTGGAAGAAGCTCGGTGTGATCCCCGAGGAGC
>CAZNKD010000072.1:0-47453 GCA_964573615.1 uncultured Desulfobacterales bacterium
TCTATGATGGCCGTGGTGGATGTATCCATCTCGAAGGCTATCCTCTCCACCCTGCCGCCCCGATCCTTTACGAGGCTTGCGCCCACTATCTCATCCTCCTTCCAGTCCGCCCCCTTTACGAGCACATCCGGGCTCAGGGCATCGATCAGCCTCAGAGGGGTCTCTTCATGGAAGAGCACGACATAGTCCACGCACTGCAGGGCAGCCAGCACCCTTGCTCGCTCGTGTTCCGGATTTATCGGGCGCTCAGGCCCCTTTATGGAGCGCACGGATGCATCGGAGTTCAGACCTACCACCAGAAAGTCCCCAAATGACCGAGCCCTTTCGAGATACGATACATGGCCGGCATGGAGTATGTCGAAGCAGCCGTTTGTAAAGACCATTTTCTGCCCGCCTGCCCTTCTGGCTGCAGCGCACCTCAAGAGATGGTCCAGGGATGTCACCTTGCCAGCACTCTTCAAACGCCAGGGCACAGGTGAGAGGGAGCTATCGAAGAATGCTCGGCGCTCTCCTATCGAGGAGAGATCCATGCGGCAGACCACCAGCTCCTGACCGCTGGATGGGGCCCTTGCCAGCACGCTTCCGTCCGGCCCGCAGAAGATGGTTCCCCCGCCGAGCTCTATCCCTCCTGAGATGCCGGCCCCGTTTGCAGCCACAAGAAAGACCTGGCTCTCCATGGCACGCGTGCGACAAAGAAGCTCGAAGTTGTCCAGGCGGCTCTTCGGCCACAGGGCAGATACCACCAGAAGCACCGCCCCTTGTCGAACGAGATGGCGGGAAAGCTCGGGAAATCTGAGATCGAAGCAGATCATCGGACCAAGGAGCGGAAAAGGCCGATGGCCCAGGGCCATACCATGTAGGGAATCGGACTTGGAAGAATCGGACGGATGATCAGGCAGATGCTCAGCCAGATGATCAGCCAGATGATCTGGGCCGCCAACGCCAGGGCTGGCACCTGTGGCCCCAAGCGGAAGCTCAAACGGCACGGCATCCCTTCCTGGTGTAAATATCTCATCTTCCCCAAATGGGGCAAAGAGATGGATCTTTCGATAGACCTCGATGGTGCCGTCACTCCCTGTGAAGACGAGGCTGTTGAATAGCTGGCCTGCCTCTTCCGTGCAGAGTCCGCCGGCGATGGAGAGCCCCAGGCCCTTTGACAGCCCTGAAAGCTCATCTGTGATCTGCCGGGCCAGTAAAGAGGCGTCCCTGGCCTCCTTTGCGGTAGGGATCGGCCCTGTAGGCCAGAGCTCCGGCAGCAGAAGGAGGTGGGCCCCCTCGTCTGCAGCGCTCGATGCGGCCTGCTCGACACGCTTCAGATTGGCCCATGGATCACCGCCAGGACAGAACTGGAAGGCAGCAGCTATCAGATCCATTGCAAGACAAATAGATGTGGCAAGGCCCCTATCTCTCCTTTGAAAGCCGCCATCTCATGGTCTTTTCAAGGCCGGCCTCGAGATCGTGTTCAGGACGCCAGCCAAGCCCCTTTGCCGCCTTTTCAACCACGAGGCAGCTCCGGGTCAGGTCCCCGGCCCTGGCCTGCCTCGACTCTGGCTCAGAGAGTTCATCCGAAAGGCCGAGTTCGGGCTTCATGAGCCTGTAGATCTTGTCATATAGCTGACGCGTTCTGGTCTCGACGCCTGTTCCGATGTTGAAGGCCTGGCCGCTTCCCCGCTCCAGGGCCAGGATATTGGCCTTTACCACGTCTCCCACAAAGCAGTAGTCCCTGATCATCCCATCGGGCTCGTCCGGAAAGTGAAAGAGCAGGCTCTTCTTTCCCGATACCAGATTGTCCATGAATATGGCCACAACCCCTGCCTCTCCATGCGGTATCTGACGCGGCCCATAGATGTTGGCATAGCGCAGGACCGTATAGTCGAGCCCATACTGGTGGCGGTAGAAGTAGAGATAGTCCTCTGAGACCGCCTTTGCTATGGCATAGGGTGAGAGGGGTTGTGGAGGGTAGTCCTCGGAAGTGGGATACTCTTCTGCCTCGCCGTAGATGGCCCCTCCGGATGAGATGAATATCACCTTCTTGATATCGAACTCCTTTGCGGCCTCGAGTATGTTCACGAACCCCTCGATATTGACAGAGACATCGAAGAGCGGGGCCTCAACGGAGTAGGGAACGGAGATCTGGGCTGCATGGTGATTGATCACATCTGGCCGCTCTATATCCAGGACCTTGCTGATCTCATCCGACCTGATATCCATAAGATAGAACTTGGCCGCAGGATTCAGGTTCTCAAGCTTTCCGGAATAGAGATTGTCGACGACCACCACATCGTGGCCCTGCTCGATATAGCCATCCACCACATTGGAGCCGATAAATCCCGCCCCGCCTGTGACAAGTATCTTCATATGCTACTTCTCCCGGCTTTTCTTTACTGTTTCGTCCATGCTGGCCATTTGCCTGAGCCCATACTGGACTAAAGGGTTGAGTCTGGATAATATCACGGCATACCTGGGTTCGACACAATGGCCCCATTTCAGGCCGTTTGGCCGTTGTGACATCTCCTTAACCGTCTTTTACAGGGCCATTAAAGGAGGAGATGGTCTTAACTATATATGGACAGCACCTTGGTATCATAGTCATATCGATGAGATGAAATCAAATCAAAATTTTCTATATGTGATGATTCTGGCCCATGGCTGAGAGTTGAGGGAGACGATATGCCGCGCATCACCTTCTTGCCGTCAGATATATCCGTGGAGTTTACCGACCAGGAAAACATCCTCAAGGCCGCCATGAAGGCGGGCGTACACATAAACGCCTCTTGCGGCGGAGCAGGGGTCTGCAACAAGTGCCGCATATTCATAGAATCCGGACAGGTCGAAGGGGATCAGCTCTCCGACGGTGCGTGGCGCGCCTGCACCACCAGGCCCGTAACAGACATAACCGTGAGGGTGCCTGCAGAGAGCGAGATGGACAAGAAGGCCCTTGTCCGGCCTCTTGCCAAGAAGGCCGCCTCGTGGATTCAGGCATTTGGCGAAAAGATAGAGGTCCCGCTGCAGCCTGCGGTCAGAAAGGAGGCCCTTGACATCCCGGAGCCCACGGTTACGGACAGCCTGAGCGACCTTGGCCGCATAAGGCGTGAGATCGGCACCGAGGTCCACCTGGATGTGGACAGCCAGGTGCTCTATCAACTGCCCTATGCCATGAGGGATGGGGGCTGGAAGGTCACCGCAAGTTTTCTGGAGACGGCCAAGCCCGGTTTCAAGCGGCTCATCCGGGTGGAGCCGGGCACATCGTCCCAGGCGAACCTCGCCATTGCCGTGGATATTGGCACCACCACCATCTCTGCCCAGCTCCTGGACCTGGCAACGAAAAAGGTCCTGGCCGAGGCATCAGACTACAACCCCCAGGTGAGCTATGGCGAGGACGTGATCTCGAGGATGGAGTTTGCCAGAAAGGCAGATGGCCTAAAGGTCCTGCAGGAGAAACTTGTGGAGTGCCTGAACGGGATCGTCTCCGAGCTCTGCACCAAGGCCGGCACCGGCCTTGATTCCATAAGCCTCGTGACCATAGGGGCCAATACGGTCATGACCCACTTTCTCCTGGGGCTTGAGACCAAGTTCCTGCGCTCCCAGCCCTATACGCCGGTAGCCAATCAGTTTCCGCCGGTGAGGGCTGCCGAGATAGGCATGGAGCTTCCGGAACATGTGAGGATCTTCCTGGCCCCCTGTGTGGCAAGCTATGTTGGAGGCGATATCGTGGCAGGCGTGGTGGGCGTCAACATGAACCACCATCCGGAACTCACCCTCTTCATCGACATAGGCACAAATGGCGAGATCGTCCTCGGAAATCAGGACTGGATGGCCTGTGCCGCCTGTTCCGCCGGCCCCGCCTTTGAAGGCGGCGGCATCAAGTTTGGCATGCGGGCCACCACAGGGGCCGTGGAGGTGGTCCATATCCACCCGGAGAGCTTCGAGCCGATGGCCCTGACCATAGGTGGCAGGAAGGCAAAGGGGATCTGCGGCTCCGGCATCATCAGCCTCCTGGCCGGCCTCTTCATGACAGGTGCCCTCGACAGGCAGGGAAAGTTCAGGCGTGACCTGGACACACCGAGGATACGAAAGGGGGAAGACGGCTGGGAGTATGTGGTGGTGGAGGCCGAGGCCACCAGCATTGGACAGGACATAGTCTTCACAGAGGCGGATGTCGAAAACCTCATCAGGGCCAAGGGGGCCATGTTTGCAGGCTATCTGACGCTTCTCGAGTCCGTGGGAATGACCCTGGAGGATGTGGAGAGGGTGATCCTTGCAGGAAACTTCGGAAGCTATCTGGACCTGGATCAGGCCATAATAATCGGGCTGCTTCCGGACATACCGAGGGAGAGGTTCTTCTTTGCCGGCAACACCTCCCTCCAGGGGGCCCATATGGCCGCCCTTTCATGGCCCAAATACCAGGAGATGATCACGGTGGCCCAGATGATGACGCACTTCGACCTGAGCGACAATCCGCGCTTTATGGATCACTATGTCTCGTGCCTATTTCTGCCCCATACAGACCTGAGCCTGTTTCCCACGGTGCAGGAGGCCCTTGGATAGCCGCCAGCGAAGGATCAGGCGAGCAGCCCCTGGGACTCGGCCGCCTTTCTGAAGCACTCCGCATAGTCTTCAGGAAAATGGCCTGTTATCCACCTGCCCTGCCTCTCGCTGAACGCCCCGGGAGAATGGGGGTGTCTCGGCAGGAAACAGTAGATCAGGGCCTGGTCTATCTCCCTGTCGAACCTGGCCGATACCTCATAGCATGTCACCATCTTTGCCCCCATGGCAGCAAGGGACTTGATGGCCATGAAGATGGCCCTGTCCAGACTGGCCCTGGCCCCTGTATCCGCCTCCACTATGTTTCCTACCCCGCCCTTGGCCACCACCTGGACCTCTCCCTGACTCCTCTGGGCCTTCGGGACCATCAAAAGGACGTTTTCGTCCTCGAAGATCACCAGGCTTTCCGGCCTGTCCCTTCTTCCATCCAGGCGCCTGTTCGACTCCACCGCCTTGAAGAAGGCCTGGAAGAACTCCACACCGTGCACCTCGAGGTATCGCCTTAAAAAGGCCTCCACCTGATCCCCAACGGCATAGCTTGGAAGGGTGTTCATCCGCCCTTTCGAGCTCCCCTCCACCACCTCCACCCTGCCGGGGATGAGTGCAAATTGCTGATGTATCTGCTGATGGGAGGCATGTAGCCTCATGCCAGATGGACTGAAGTCATAACCGTAGTTCCAGCCCCACAGGGTTGCGGTAAACGGGATCTCGGTCCCTTCCCTGCAGCGCCCTCTTATCTCATCCAGGCACCTTGCCCGAAGCCTGTCCAGTTCGTCCGGCGTGAATAGTCCGCGCTTGTACAGGGCCATTCCGAGGCTCACGGCCAGCTTGGAATAGATCCGCTGGTAGTAGAGGTGACGAAGCCCCTTGATATCTTCAAGGGTGAGCTCTTCCGCGCTATAGCGTATGGAGTCCTGTGCCATGTTGGATGCGAAATGGCCCCACGGGATATAGCTGTTGGACCGAAGATACTCCCAGATGTGTACCTGATCCTTGAAGAAGTACTCCCCCATGATGGGGTTTTCACCCTGCACACCCGGGTTTAGTAGCATCACCCGTTTATATTCGTCAGGCAGGGCGGGATTGTTCCCCAGGGTCTCGAAAAGATCCCTGTCACGGATGTCCGGGCATGGACGGCCCGAGCCTCCGGTACGGAACCTGAGCCCCACAGGCCTTCCTGCTTCGTCGAACTCCATGGAACAGCAAAGCGGACAGAGGGCAGCCAGTATCTCGGGGTCTCGGCAGGTCTGGGCTATGGCGAGAAGGAGCGGGCGGGGCAGTTGGGAAAGATCTGCCGGCCTTCCATTTTCATCCCTCAGCTGGCCTGCAGCCAGTGCAGAGACGAGGCCATTTTCGCCGAAACTGCCCTCCTCCTTCGGCAGAAAACTGAATCGGAGCCCGGTCTCTGCAGCCTGGAGGGCGACACGGCCCAATATGTAGGTGGTCCCCCAGAAGGGGAAGGCGTTTGGGATCTCAAAGACGGGATCTGTATGATCGAAAAACAGGTCTCCTTCCGGGAAGTTGACCTCATTGTCAACAGGCCTTCCATCCTGGTCATGCCCCAGGACCATGATCTCGTCATCCAGCCTGTGGTTCAGGACATGGTAGGATGGATCGTGCCTTCCTGCAAGGAAGCGGCCATCAGGAGCCACACAGCTCCTGAGCTCCCTGTCGATATGTGCATCTGCCACTCTGCTCTCCCTCCCCGTGCGAAATGGTGACCCAGTGCATTACTGGAATAACTGGAATATCTGTCGGGAGGGCAGTTTATAGCTGAAAGGCTGCTGATTCAAGGGCTTAAGACCTTTGCTGTCCTGGACAGATCGTGGAGAGATGGATGGGGCAAGAAAGCTCTTGACAGAGGCGGGCTGCCTATTTATTTTGCCTTTCACATTTCGCCAATCACCGGTCCCATCGTCTAGCGGCCTAGGACGTCGGCCTCTCACGCCGAAAACAGGGGTTCGATTCCCCTTGGGACCGCCAAAGAAATTTTAGGGAATCGGGCATGCCTGCTCGATTCCCTTTTTTAGTCACTGTTCCAGGCCATCTTGTTTGCTGATCCTTTCCAAAATGTTGGCCTGCCTCCTGATATCTCTTTCATCTGATAGAAACAGCTTTTTACACAGGGCAATTCTGCAATCGGTTCCGGCCTTGACGATCAAGATAGAAACTCCCAGGCCGGGACATGCTCGATCCCATCCCTGCTGCCAAGATATGCATCATCCAGGGAAATGACCTTTTTGGGATAGTGATCCCTGATCCTGGCAAGGTTTCCAAACTCACGCTCAATCACCTTTTCATCAGGAAGGATGTAGGCGACCTGAAGATAAATTCTCGAGCCTTCCTTCTCGGCTATGAAATCAATCTCCTTGTCCCGTAATTTGCCGGTGAAAACAGTGTATCCCTGTCTTCTAAGATGAAGATAGACTGCATTTTCAAGGAACTTGCCGATGCTGAAGTCAAATGACGATGAGAGATAAAACTTGAAGCCAAGGTCGTTGATATAAAACTTCCTCTCACCGCCGAGCTGCCTTTTTCCCTTTATGTCATATCTTGGGGATTCATGTATGAAGTACGCACTCTTGAGATAATGGATATAGGTGCCTATGGTTTCGCTGTTGGTCCTGTATCCTGCGCTCTTCAGGTATTTGACCACCGAGTTTATGGAAAAGTAGCTGCCGGTTGAATCGATGAGGAGAAGGATCAGGCGTTCAAGCAGATAGATATCCCTTACCTTGTGACGCTGTACAATGTCACGCAGGACAATGGAGTCATGCAGGGAGACAAAATAGTTCCTCCTGGCCTCCTGGCCCTGGAGCGTGTAACTTTCAGGCATCCCTCCTGCCTTCAGGTATGTGATGAGGGATTCGCGGCTGCATTCAAGATCATGAAACCCCAGAAACTCCTTGTAACTGAATGGAAAGATTTCAAAGGTGATATACCTGCCGCCAAGATATGTTGAAAGTTCCGTGGAGAGCAGATTGGCATTTGAGCCTGTGATGAAGACCTCGTATTCCCTCGTATAGTCCTGACACAGTGAATTGACAGCCTTTTCCCACCCCTTGATCTCCTGCACCTCATCAAGAAGGATGTATACCCTGCCCTCTGGAGACATGGCCTCACGGTACTGCCTGATTGCCTCCATGAGTTTTGTGTCACTGTCTATGAAGTCGAGGACATGCAGGTCCTTGTTGATATAGAGGATGTTTTCAGGCCTGACACCTCTTTCAGACACGAGGTGGTGAATCAGCATCCTCAGAAGGTAACTCTTTCCAACCCGGCGCTGACCGAGCACCACCTTTACAAGATGATTCCCAAGATAATTGCTGAACCTTTCGAGGTAGCCGTGGCGGACGAATCCAACCTGTACGGGTCTGTCGTCCCAGAAGTTTACATTGCGTAAAATTTCAATCATACCTGAAAATATATAACAAAATATAAAATTTATCAATCAGGACTGATAAATATCAGAAGAATGGCCACATGCCTGGTTCATGCACATTGCCACGCAATCCGGGATGGTCAGCAAATGGATTCAGAAATTCGGGCAGGTATCAAATCGAGTGAGGGGATAGGACAGGCCATCACAGCCTGTCCCTTTCTCCTTTTCCTTATCCGTCTCTTCTGGCCTTATTCTGGCCCCTTTCCTAGTATGTGATGCTCTGATCCGCCCTCATGATCTCGTTTATCACCTTTCCGGCCTTTACCAGCTCACATCCATCGACCAGCTGATCCTTCGAGATCTTCCTCTCCTCGATGCAAGGGATGCACACATACATCTTGCCACCAAGGGGCTTTATCGCATCCACCAGCTCCTTCATGGGCTTGAGCCCTGGCACCACTATGTGCTCATACATGCCTTTGGTACAGCTCATTACGCCCTTTCCCTGAAACACCACCGTCACCTCCACGTCCATGGCCAGGGCGGCATTTGCCAGCACAAGTCCGATGGTGGCCTTTTCAGGCTCATCAAGCCCGTGGGTGATGATGACTACCAGTTTCTTTCCAGCAATTGTGTCTGCCATGATGAAAACCTCCTTCTATTTCCTTCTTGCTGTCCTTTGGAAAAACTTCTGCCCGAGTCAGCCCGCCCCTTTCTCCACAGGCAGCCTAAAAACAGGCCTGGTACAGGTATGTGGAGATATCAGTGACCGATCTCGTCTCTGCCCCCTTTGCGCCATCTATGTTCAGATGGCAGATGGGGCACATGGTGACGCACTGATCCGACAGGGAGAAGAGCTGCTCTGCCCTCGCCTTTGCAATCTCGTGCGCCTTTTCAGGGAAGATAGACTCTATCGGCCCTCCACAGCAGTGGGTATTCCTGCCTGAAAGCTCAGGCTCTGCCACCTCGACTCCGACCGCCTGGAGCAGCCTTCTTGGCTGGTCTATGGTGGAAAGATATCTGCTGTAGACACACGAGTCATGAAGGGCCACACGCCTGTCCAGAACGAATCTTGGCCTCAAGCCGCCCTCATCCAGCACCTCGATGAAGGAGCGCACGGTCAGATCGAATCCATCCACCACCTTGGGATAGACATTCCTGAGTATGTCGGTGGTGTGCGGATCCACCGTTATGACCTCCTTGACCCCAAGCTCCTTCAGCTTGGCGGCCAGTCTCCTTGCATGTGAAGAAAATACCCTGTCCAGCCCAAGATCCCAGGCAAGGGCACCGGCATACTCCTCCTTTTCGTAGAGGTATCCGAACTCCAGCCCGCTCTTCATGAGCAGCAGGGCAATATTTCTCAGATAGCGATTGTATCGGACCAGATCGGCCCTGTTCACCGCCCCCAGCGCCATGAGTGAGCCGATACTGACGAACGGATTTATGAGGCGGGCCAAGATGGCTCCTGCCTCTGCCACCGGGGTATCGAGCAGGGCGTTTCTCTTGGCAGCGGCCTTCACATAGGGGATGAGTTGATACATGTGGCCGGTATAGATGACTCTCTGGCCGCCCCGTTTCAACCCAAGCCCCTTGGCCCATGCGGTTGTCCGCCAGTATGGGATGGGAAGCACCGTCCCCCTGATGGCCAGGTTCTGCGCGAGAAATCTGAGTATGTGTTCTTTTGGAAGCTTCATGTCTCCACCATCTGCCCCCTTCTATCGGGAAAAGGGATCAGATCCCTGTTCCGGCACCATCCGGTCCCTTCCGTGGCTGGAAAAGATCGGTCCGGCTGCTCAAGGCCAGACCTTCTTGAACCGGGATGGGCCAAGATCACGCTATCTTGTACTCATCTTCAGCCATCCAGCTCCTCAGTGTCCTGATATTGCTGGATATCTTCACCCCCTGAGGACAATTCTCCTCACACATCCTGCACAGCAGGCATGAGTAGATGGTGTCCGACATCTCCACCAGCCTCTGCCTGCTACCGAGCAGGGCGAACCTGAAGAGCTCCCTTGGCAGGATGTCGAGCCCCACCGGACAGAGTGCCGTGCAGGTGCCACAGTTGAAGCACTCCCAGGCATTGAAGCTGCCCCTTTTTGAAAGTTGCCTTGCAAAACTGCCGTCAGCCTTTATCATCCTTGCCCTCCTGCCGCCTGTTTCTTGATGCCGTATTTGAAATAACGGTCCCTGCGCTCCTTAGGCAGCTCCTCGACCAGGCCGTAGCGCCGCATGGCCATGAGATACATCATGATCTCGTCATTGGGCCAGCCGAGCGCCTCGGCCAGCTCGTTGACACTCCTGGGTTCCTGGTCCAGAAGGGCCAGGATCTCCTGCTGAAGCGGCATCTCATCCCTGTACTTCCTGAGATCCCCTTTTGGCCTGCTCGTCACCTGCTTCATGATGATAGACTCCCTGACTACTCTTGCCGGTTACTCTTCCTATTCCTGTTCCACAGGCTCCAAGAGGGCATCAATCATGGCCCTGATCTCCTGATGGGTATAGCCCTTCACCTCGAGTGCTGCCTGCGGACAGACAGGCACGCAGGCGCCCTCACCCTTGCACAGGGACTCCTTGACCACGGCCACAGCCCTGCCCTCCTGCTCCTCGATGGAAAGGGCCTCATAGGGACAGGCCTCAACGCATTGGGCGCATCCGTCACACCTTTCACCATCGACCTGGGCAATAAAGGGCTCTAGACTCACCTTGCCGGTAAGTATCATGGCAGCCGCCTTGGCCGAGGCCGCCATGGAGCTCGTAACGCTTTCAGACAGGGTCTTTGGCCCCTGGCAGCAGCCTGCTATGAAGACGCCGTCCACCACGGTCTCCACAGGCCTCAGCTTTGGATGGATCTCGTTGAAAAAGCCGTCCTTTCCAACAGGCAGCTTCAGCACATCCACGAGCCCGCTGTTCTCGGCCGGCACGAGACCGGTTACCAGCACCACGAGATCGCTCTCTATCTCCACCTCCTCCTTGGCTGTGAGCATGTCCTTCACCCTGACGGAGAGCTTGCCGGCACTGTCCGGCCCCTCCACTTCGGGCGGAGACTTTTCCGAAAACCTGATGAAGACAGAACCGGCCTTGAGGGCATCATGGTAGAGGTCCTCATACTGGCCGTAGGTGCGCATGTCCCTGTAGAGATGGAACTGGGCCACTTTTGGAAACTTGTCATGGGTGATGAGGGCCGCATTCACCGCAGCACTGCAACAGTAGCGGGAGCAGTAGGTATTGGCCCCCTCCTCCTTTGGACTCTGCCTGGAGCCCACACAGTAGACATAGGTGACGGTCCGCACCCTCCTGCCATTGAAATAGAGCTCTCCTGGCGCCTCGCCATTGACCATGTTCAGATACTCTTTCAGGGTCACCACCCCGGCCGATCCGAAACCGAACTCCCCCTCCTTGGGCTCATAGGGCCGAGAGCCGGTGGCAACGATTATGGCGCCCACCTCGAGGTCGAGACTGCTCCCGTCCATGAGGCGCACCTTTATGTGGAAATCGCCCACACTGCCTCTCTTTTCAATGATCTCAGCCCCGAAATAGGTGGAGATGAGGGAGTTTGCCCTGATCCTGGACTCCAGGGCGGAAACGAGACTGGAGCCGGAACGCCCTGTGGGAAAGAGCTTTCCATTTTCCGCCACCAACCCCCCTGCCCTCTTCTCCTTCTCGATGAGATGGACCGCAATGCCTGCATCCGCCACGGCAAGGGCCGCCCGCATCCCGGCAACGCCCGAACCTATTATGGCCACGGCCGGATAGGTCTTCACCTCGATAGGTGAGAGGGGCTCTGTGAGGCTGTCCTTGGCGATGCCTGCACGCACCAGACGGATCGCCTTCTCCGTGGCTGCCGCCATGTTGTGGGTGTGGGCCCAGGAGCACTGCTCCCTGATGTTCACCTGGACGTACTGATAGGGGTTGAGCCCGGCCCTTTGGCACATCTGCCTGAAGGTGTTGAGATGGAGCTTGGGGGAGCAGGAAGCGATGACTATGCCGTCAAGATCCATCTCCTTGATGAGGCCGATGATCTCCTCCTGGGCCGCATCGGAGCAGGTAAACATGCTGGTCCGGGCCACCTTGACATTTGGCGCCCCCTCTACAGCTTCCCTGACCTGCTCCACATCAACGTAATCGGATATGTTGCCGCCACAGTGACAGATGAATACACCTAACTTCCTGTCAGCCATTTATCGTCTCTCCGTTGCTCAGGCCGTCTGGGAAGAAGATCCCTTCAAATAGGCCGCTATCTGTGCAGAGGCCGCCCCGGCATGCAGGACCGAGTCCGGGATGTCCCGCGGCCCTGAGGCAGCACCTGCAACGAATATCCCCGGGACCGACGTGGCCCCTGGCTCCAGATCCGCATCGGGTTCCAGGATGAACTCCTGCGGGGTGACCTTCAGGTCCTCGGCCCCAAGGGCCCTCAAGATCGCAGGCTCGGCCAGGGCGCCCACTGCCAGGACGACCAGGTCGTGCTTGGCACGCCTCATGCCCCCCTTCCTCTCCATATCCTCGTAGTAGAGGAAGAGGTCTTGATTCTTGGTCTCCTCTATCCGGGCAATCTTTCCCTTTATGAAGTTGACGCCCATGCCCTTGGCCTGCTGGTAGAACTCCTCATAACCCTTGCCAAAGGCCCTGATGTCTATGTAGTAGATGGTGATGTCCGCAATGGGCAGCGCCCCCATTATGAGCTGCGCCTGCTTGATGGAGTACATGCAGCAGATACGGGAGCACCAGCGGTTGTTCACCGTGCTGTCCCTAGATCCTGCACACAGGACTATGGCGATGTTTCCTGGCACCTTGCCGTCAGAGGGCCTCAATACCGCATTGAAGGGCCTGGTCGGGGCAAGGAGCCTGTCCATCTGCATGGCATTTATCACGTTCGGATACCTTGAATACCCAAAAAGGGGCTTCTTTGCCGCATCGAAGAGCTTGAAACCTGTAGACAGGAGTACCGCCCCTGCATCCACCATCCAGGTCTCGGTCTCCATGGAAAAGTCGATGGCATCTGCCGGACAGGCCCTCACGCACTCGCGGCACTCACAGCACACCCCGCAGTCCAGACACTCGGCGGCCCGCTCCTTGGCCTCCTCCTGAGGGATACCGGTATCGATCTCCTCCAGATCACCAGCCCTCTGGGCGATTGGCCGCATGTGACCGGGCAGGGGTGTCTTGAGATTGCCCCAAGACTTCCTGGCACCAAGCCCCACCCTGGAGTCCGGATAGTCCAGCCCCTTCAGATCACTCCCGTTAAGCCAGGCATCCATGAAGAAGACTGCACGCTTTGCCTGGCCGGTTGCCTCTGCCACCATGAAGGGGCCGGTAACCACGTCTCCACCGGCAAAAACCCCTTCAAGGGAGGTTGAAAGGCTCTTTTTGTCCACCTTTATGGTGCCGTTCTCGTTTAGTTCGAGCTCGTCTGAGAAGGCCGATCCTGCAGACTCCAGACCTATTGCGGTTATGGCTATGTCACACCGCTTGAGGGCCTCGGAGCCCGGTATGATCACAGGACGCCTCCTGCCAGATTCATCAGGCTCGCCAAGCTCCATATCCACGGTGATGAGCCCAAGGAGCTTCCCATCTTCGGCAACGAACTGCACCGGCCCCTTGAGGACCTCGAGAAGCGCCCCCTCCTTCAGGGCCTCCTCCACCTCCCAGTCATGGGCAGGCATCTCTTTTCTCGTACGCCGGTAGAGGATGGTCACCTGATTTGCACCAAGACGAATGGCACTCCTGGCGCAGTCCATGGCCACGTTGCCCCCGCCGATCACCACCACATCCTTGCCGGCAAGGTCTATGGCATCACTATTCACCTGCTTGAGAAAGGAGATGGAATCGAGCACCCCGGAGTAGTTCTCACCCTCTATTCCAAGGCGCCTGGGCACGTTTGCACCTGCTGCCACGAAGACTGCGTCAAAATTCTGGCTCTCCATGAGCCCCTTGAGGGAGGATATCTCCTTACCTGTCTCTATCTTGACACCCAGGCCGGTGATATTCTTTATGTCCCGGTCGAGGACCCAGGAGGGCAGCCGCCACCTGGGGATGGCCTTCCTGAGGAGGCCTCCTGGCTCGTCATCCTTTTCGAATATGGTCACTTCATGCCCTTTAAGGCGCAGAAAATATGCGGCAGTAAGCCCAGCCGGTCCGGAACCGACTACTGCAACCCTCTTTCCGCTCTCTTCTATCTCCCGCTCGGGTGGCTTGGGCTCGGGATGGAGCCGGTAGTAGTTGTCTGCCACGAAGCGCTTTATGGCCCTTATGGAGACCTGCTCTCCACCCCTTTTCCCCCTGGTGCAGCGTGTTTCACAAGGGGCATAGCAGACCCTTGAAAGGGTCCCTACCAAGGGGGCATCCTCCAGGTGACGCTCAAAGGCCCGCTCAAACCTTCCGGCCCGCACGAGGGAGACAAAGGCGTGTGCTCGCACCCCTGCAGGGCAGCTGGCACTGCAGGGAGAGAGCCCCTTCTTCTCGATCACCGCCTTCTTGGGCACGGACTGGGGAAACGGGATATAGATGGCACGCCTTGCGATCATGCCTTCGTTGAACTGGTCCGGCCTCGCCACCGTACAGACTGCCTCGCACTGGGAGCAGCCCGTGCATTTGGCCGGATCCACATAGGTGGCCTTCTTCCTCACCTTGACCGTGAACCGCCCGTCGTCTCTGCGCCTTATCTCCTGCACCTCGGAGTAGGTGGCCAGGGTCACGTTTGGATGGTTGGCAGTGGCGGCCATCTTGGGGGTGGATATGCAGCTTGAGCAATCGAGCGTGGGGAAGACCTTGCTCAGAAGGATCATCTTTCCGCCAATGCTGGCCTCCTTCTCCACGAGGAGAATCTTAAAGCCCATATCCCCCAAGGTCAGGGCAGCCTCCATGCCTGCGATGCCGCCCCCTACGATACAGACGTCATATTCTATCTCTTTAACCTTGCCCATTTTCACCCTGCCCCTTCAGATCTTCCAAGGCCTTTTCAAAGCGCTTCATGTGGTTTACAAAGGCCTCCGAACAGACGGAACAGATGGCGGCCATCTTGACCCTCCTCGGATCGAGCCCGTCCTCCTTCAGCAGTTCCTGGGCCCTGGCCACCACCTGCCCTGTCCTGGTGGTGCAGTCTTCCAGATAATCGCAGTCCGTGCCGTCCGCAGCCACGAAGACCCCGTCAAAACCCGCCTTGAGGGCATAGAGGATCCAGCGTGGATCTATTCCGCTGGAACACGGCACTGCCACCACCAGGACACCAGTGGGATAGTCCATATGGGAGGCCCCGGCCATGTCGATGCCGGGATCCGAGATGTTGTTGGTAGAAAAGACGAGAATCTTTGCCATTGTCCCTGAACCTGTAAGCCTGAACCCCCTGACGGCACCAGATCAGCCAGAAGATCCGGCAAAGACCATCCCTGCAGACGCCCCCTGGCGGGCTGCGCCTGCAGGAGTCAGCTTGAAAATAGGGCCCTGTTAATCCTCTGCCTTCTTTACGAAAAGGCGCCAGTAGCCGGCCTCTTCGATGACGCCAAGAAATTCATGGCCGGCGTTCTCTGCCCAGAGGGGCAGATCGTCGTTGGTCCCCTCGTCCGAGGACTGCACCTCCAGGATGCCGCCTGGCGGCACGTCTGCTATCGCCCTCTTTGCCTCGAGAAGCGGCCCAGGGCAGGCGGTGCCCCTGGCATCTACCACCTTGTCTGCCTTGATGGAACTGAGATCTACTGACATGTCTTTGCCTCCTGATGGATTTATTTATCTGCGTGGTGTCAGACCTTTTCATCTCCGGCACCCACCGGGGATGCCATCTGTTCCGACGAGGCCCCGTGCATCTGGCTCATCATGTTGGCCAGCTCTGCCTGGCCCCGCAGCCTGTCGATTATGGTCGATCTTATGAGATCACACGCATTGGTGATCCTGTTGTCCACAATGGAGTAGAAGACGGTCTGGCCATCCTTGCGTCCAACCACCAGCCCCCTGTCCTTGAGCTTTGCAAGGTGCTGGCTTGCATTGGTCATGGAGATGCCAAGAAAGCTTGCGATCTCCCCCACGCTCACCCGCTCCTTCCTGGACAGGAGATAGAGGATCATGAGTCTCTTGGGATTGGCCAGCACCTTGCACACCTCCGCATGCTCACTGAAGACCTGCGGATCGAATTCCAGCTCCCTGTTAGACACCGCTTGGCAATACCTCCTGATCTTGATGACCGGTTCAGCCAGAGCCTTTCGGCATTAATCTTGCGTTCCTCACTATCAGTTCTGCTCAAAAGGCCTGATCAGAACCGGACACGACCTTGTTATCAAACAAATGCTCAAAACGTTTTTTAAAATTTCTTTACTTGCGTAGTTTCGCAACTATTTAAGACTCTATGTATTTTTTATGCATACGCTCAAAAAATGTCAACCCCTATTCTTTCGAGGTTCAGGGAGAGGTTCTGGGAATTTTCATCCCATCCATTTCTCTGCCCGCGTCTTTTCATTCATCTGCGATTGTTCGATAAGTAACAAAGAGCCGGTTTTATCCTTGCAAACAGGATAAATAGGAGTAAAAAAGGAGTAAAAAAATGGCCTCTAATTCCGAATTCATACTAAAGGCCCTTCCCTATGCCAAAGAGCTGAAGGCATCCCCATCTCAAGACATCGTGGATCCGGGCGAAAAGGGCGGCAAGGCCTACTATCTTGAAAAGGGTACCGTTGAGGTCTCCAACAGGATAGAGGATGTGGAATTCCTGGTGGCGATCATCGGAGAAGGGGAGTTCTTCGGTGAGACAGGCTTTTTCGACGAGGGCACCAGGGTCCGGAATATCAGGGCCATAGAGGAGTCCATCATAAGGATCTTCGATCACGAAGCGGCCAGGAAGATGCTCAAGGACAACCCTGAGCTCCACAGCATGTTCCTTTTCACCCTGGCCAAACGGATCTGCTCCAAGTTCCGGAGGATGATCGAAGAGAGCCGCCCACTCGACTCCTATGCGGCATCCCTCACATCGGGCACTGCCAAAAAATACAACGACATATCACAGGTCCCCATAGAGCTCTATTCCACAGAGTTGTGGCGTGAGGCATTCAACAAGACAGAAGAGTTCAAGACACTCATGTACGACCTTACCAACCGTATCCAGTTCATGCCGCCGGAGGTGATCCCGGAAGAGGCCCTCATGGACTGCCACATGATCATCACCACAGCCAACCAGTGGCTCCAGGAGTTCACCGACCATTTTCAAGATTCTAACTATTTCAAATATGTGATAGGCTACATATTCAAGGAGATGTTTCCATACTTTATGCGCAGCAACTTTGCTCAAAGGGCCTATTTCAAGCCGCGGGGCTATGCCGGGGATTTCTTGATGATGGAGGCCATCTACAGGAACCAGCCAATGGGTGAGGGCAACCTGGGCATTGCCATCGACTATAGCTGTCTGCAAAATCCTGCACCAGCAGCGGTCAGAGGCAGACGGCAGGTACTCAGGAGGCTTCTTAACGAATTTGGCACGAAGATCCTGAAAGAAAAGGGCCGGTTGCGCATCCTGAACCTGGCGTGTGGCTCGAACCGGGAGCTGTTCGATTTCATATCCGATCTGCCTGATACCAGGGGGGTCGAGGCAATCTGCATAGATGCAGACCAGGAGGCCCTGACCTATACCAGTCGTGAAGTGGACACCTTTGACCATGATGCCTCGATCAGGCTCCTTCAAGACAATGTGGTCAAGTGGTCACTCGGCCGGAGGCGGCATCAGATAGGCACCTTTGACATAATCTATTCATCCGGGCTCACCGATTACCTGGACAAACGGCTCTTCATTGCGCTGCTCAACAAGGCACACGAGCACCTCAATCCCGATGGCTACTTCATCGTTGGAAACTTCTCCCCTGCGAATCCGAACAAGGCATGGATGGACCACATCCTCCAGTGGAGACTGATCCACAGGAGTCCGGAAGATATGGACTCGCTCTTCAGGCAGAGCGCCTTTCAGGAGCTTTGGCGCCTGGACAGTGAAGAGCTAGGCGTGAATCTCTTCGCCATCGGACGCAAAAAAAAGGAGGAGCCTGTCGGGTAGGCGGCACATCCTGACTCGAAAAGGGGTGAATACGGCACCATATGAAGGAGATCCCAACGGATAAAGATTTTCAGCAGGAACTGGCTGAACTCCAGTTCAATCGGCTCCTGCTGATACTCTTCTTGGGTGCCGTATTCTATCCGGCATTCGCCCTGGCCGACTACCTCTACTATCCCCAGCTGTTCCAGTCATTCCTGAAGCTGCGGCTGGCCATCTCGGCCCTGTGCCTGATCCTCATGGTAATCATCAAAAAAAGGGGGCCGAGGCCGAGCAACCTCTATCTGGTCCTGATCGGCCTCTATCCGGTCTGCTTCGGAATACTCTGGATGATCTGGCAGGTGGGGGACCCTTCGTCTCCCTACTACGCCGGGGTGATTCTGATATTCATCGGCTTTGCCACCATAGTCCCGGCAAGGGCAAGGTTTCACCTGGTTCCCATGCTGGTGACATTCATCCTCTATGTGCTGGTGGCCTTTTTAAGTCCTTCTGGCACAAGGGATATCAAGCTGCTGGTGCTGAATCAGATCTTCATGCTCTCCTACGCCATCCTTGTCCTGGTCGCAGCCCAGAACAACTACAGCCTGCTCAAAAAGGAGTTCATTGCCAGAAAGAGACTGGAGGCGGCCAAGGCCAAGCTCGACCAGTATGCCGAAAGGCTCGAGGCCAGGGTCATGGAGTCCGAGAGCAACTATGCCCTTCTGGTGAACAGCGCGGCAGACGCCATCTTCGTCCTACAGGACGGGGCGGTCTGCTTTGCCAACCAGCAGACAGCAGACCTGTTCGGCATAGAGCTGGAGGAGCTGCTTGGAAGCCAGCTCGACGACCTGCTCGCGGACAACGAGAAGAAGAGCCTGCTCACGGCCTATGAGAAACTGGGCGGCAAGAAAGAGCCCCTTACCCTTGAGCCCATAAAGCTGAAGGCGCGAAATGGGGGGCCGGACAGGTGGGTCGATATCATCCTTGTCCCCCTGGACTGGAAGGGCAGGCCCGCAATACTCCACTTTGTGAGGGATATCACCGAGAGAAAGCGTCTCGAGGAGGAGCTCCTACAGGCCCAGAAACTCGAGGCCGTGGGCAGGCTTGCAGGTGGGATAGCCCACGAGATCAACAACATGCTCCAGATAATAGCGGGCTATGTCCAGCTGCTCAGCATCAAAAAGGCGGTCTCAGAGGCGGGCCAGGAGTATCTGGACAAGATCTTCGAGGCGGCGAGCAACGCCTCCTCCATAACCAAACAGCTCCTGCTCTACTGCAGGAAGACCAAGAGTGAGAAGGAGCGGGTGGACCTCAACGAGCGGGTGGCCAAGGTGGCAAGGCTCCTGGAGAAGACCCTGCCGAGGATGATTTCGGTGCGCTACCTTCTGGACAGCTCCATCGGCCCCATAGAGGCGGATCCCGTCCAGATAGAGCAGGTCATAATGAACCTTGCCATAAATGCCAAGGACGCCATGCCGGAAGGCGGCACCCTTACCATCTCCACCATGGCCACGGAGATTCATGGCCAACATGCGGATCTTCCTGGCATCAAGCCCGGAAGATATGTGGAGCTGAGGGTACAGGATACAGGCTTTGGCATGGACAGGCAGACTGCGGAGCGGATATTCGACCCCTTCTTCACCACCAAGGAGGTGGGAAAGGGCACAGGCCTTGGGCTCACTATCGTTTACGGGATCATCAAGGGGCATGGAGGTTATATCTACTGCGACACCAAGCCTGGAAAGGGCACGACCTTCAGGGTATTCCTGCCAGAGAGCACGAACATGGATCTGTCGGAGGGCCGGGAGAAAAAGGAGCCATCATCCCGGATTGTCGGCACGGGAAGGACCATCATGATCGTTGATGACGAGGCTGGAATCAGGGAGATCTTTGCAGAGGCCCTTTCTGGCAGCGGCTTCGATGTCCTGACCGCAACCACCGGGGAAGAGGCCATGGAGGTCCTCGAAAGGGCCAGGGAAGAGGGCCGGGCAGTGGAGCTCATCATCCTTGACCTGAACATGCCCGGAATGGGCGGCATGGAGTTCTTGAGGCGCATAAGGGCCAAGGGGATAGATATCGCCACCATCATAGCCACTGGGTTTGCCAAGGATATAGATGAAGAGATCAAGCGCGAGCTCAAGATATCAGCAGTCCTTAAAAAACCCTTCTACATCTCGGAGCTCGAGCAGACCATAAGTCAGATCCTGCCAGGCCTGAACCGGCAAAACAGGTAGAAGAGACCTGTAAATTTTTAACCATACGCTCAAAAAATCTATTGACACTCTCCCCGGCTCAACCTAACTTGTGGTGGAACTGATCTTTAAGGGATCGTCATCAGTTCACACAAAAAGAGCCGCAGGAGACCTGTCATGAAGATTGCCGTAAGTGCCGAGGGAACGGATTTAAACGCCAGAATCGACCCGCGATTTGGAAGGGCTGCCTATTTCATCATCATAGATACGGATACAGGAAAGATAGTGGATGTCATAGACAACCGCTCGGCCTTCGATGCCGCCCACGGGGCAGGCATAAATGCCGCCACCGTTGTGGCCCAGGCAGGGGCCGAAGCGGTGCTCACAGGCCGTGTCGGGCCAAAGGCTTATGCGGTGCTCGACGCTGCCGGCATCAAGGTCATATCCGAACAGGGTGGTACCGTGGCCCAGGCACTTGATGCCTTCACCTCAGGGGGGCTCATCCCAAGTGACGGGCCTGATGGAGACGGCCACCCGGACAGCCCGAACAAGATATCTTCTTCAGGTCCCATGGGTGGTGGCCCAATGGGCAGCACCGCTGCTGGCCCGGGTCCTGGATCGGGATGCAGGCGCCAGGGCGGATCTGGCAGGGGCATGGGTGGAGGAGGCGGCAAAGGCAGAGGCATGGGCGGCGGAGGCCGCGGAGGAAGGGGTTGCGGATGCGGCAGAAAATGAGATCGAAAGAGGGCCCAGGCCCCCTGCTACCCATTAACTTTAAGACTCCAAGCCCATGAAACTCGTTGTTGCAAGCGGAAAAGGCGGTACCGGAAAGACCACGGTGGCAGCAGCCCTTGCCCTTTCTGCATCCGGTTCCGACACCATAGAGGGGCCAGTCACCTTTGTGGACTGTGATGTCGAGGAGCCAAACGGGCATATCTTTCTGAAGCCAAGCTTCACCCATGAGCCCGAACCGGTGACCGCAGTTGTGCCAAGGGTGCGTGAAGAGAGGTGTAACTACTGTGGTGCCTGCCGGGATATCTGCCGATTCAATGCCATAACCGTGCTTGGAAAGACGATCCTTGCGTTTCCGGACATGTGCCACTCCTGCAAGGGCTGTTTCCTGGTCTGTGATCAGAAGGCCCTGGAGGAGGATGAAAGGCTGCTTGGACAGATAAAGAGAGGTATTGCCGGATCCGGTGTCGATGGTAGCGGCAGGAATAGCGGCAGGGGTAGCAGAGACATCCTATTCTATTCCGGTGAGCTCAGGGTGGGCGAGGCCATGAGCTCTCCCCTCATAAAGGCCCTTAAAAAGAGGGTCGGCAATGCCTCTGGGCTTGTCATCTACGATGCGCCTCCAGGCACCTCATGCCCTGTGATAAAGACCATGGCAGGGGCTGATTTCGTACTGCTCGTCACAGAACCTACCCCATTCGGCCTCCATGACCTCAAGCTCTGTGCAGAGGTGGTTGAGATCCTCGATATCCCCTTCGGAGTGGTGATCAACAGGGCGGGACTCGGCTTCGACGAGGTTGAAAAGTGGTGCCAGCAAAGGGGGGTGCCCATCCTGATGGAGATCCCTTTCGATCGGAAGATAGCCAGTGCCTACGCTCAGGGAAGGGCCGTGATAGAGGCCATCCCAGGGCTCAAGGGCTCTTTCATCTCCATGATCCACGACATCGAGCAGCTGATAAGGCAATCAGGGAAGAAGGCATCGGAGGCTGGGTCATGAAGGAGCTCCTGATACTGAGCGGCAAGGGAGGCACCGGCAAGACCTCCATAACGGCGGCATTTGCCCATCTGGCCTCTCATCCTAGGGTGATAGCCGATTGTGATGTGGATGCCTCCGACCTGCACCTGGTGCTGGCCCCAACGGAGAGGGAGGAGCACCCATTCATATCCGGGGTGAAGGCAAGGGTGGTGCCGGATCTCTGCTCAGGGTGCGGCACCTGTGTGGAGCTATGCCAGTTCGATGCCATGTCCCTGGAAGAGGGCGCCAGGCAAGACGGTGGTGCTGTTGCCAGATGCGATGAGCTATCCTGCGAGGGTTGCGGGGTATGTGCCAGGTTCTGCCCCGAATCTGCCATAGAGCTGGACCCTTCCGACTGCGGGAAGTGGTTCATCTCCAAGACCCGCTTTGGCCCCATGGTCCATGCCTGGATCAGGCCGGGGGAGGAGAACTCCGGAAAACTCGTGGCCCTGGTCAAACGCAAGGCATCGGAGCTTGCCGAAGAGCTTGACAAACAACTGATCTTGGTGGATGGTCCTCCAGGCATCGGATGCCCGGTCATCGCCTCGATCTCCGGGGCGCATCTCGTACTGGTGGTCACCGAGCCCACCCAGTCCGGCAGACACGATCTTGAGCGGGTCATAGGTCTTACGAGGCACTTCAAGGTGCCGGCCTGTGTCTGCATAAACAAGTGGGACCTTAATCAGGACATGGCCCGCGAGATAGAGGATTACTGCCGGGATCAAGGCATAGAGGTGGTTGGCTCGATCCCCTTCGACAGGGCGGTGACGGAGGCCCAGGTCCAGGGCGTCTGCCTTACCGAGCATGCAGACTCCGAGGCGGCAAGGGCGGTTAAAGGGTTATGGGAGAGGATCGATGCCCTGCTCTTTTGACAAAAGGGGCCAAGGGCCCTTTGCCAGTGCAGCATGCCGGGCCAGTGAGCAAAAAATAAGATTTCAGGAGGATTCAGGACATTGAAGGACGAGCACAAGGAAAAACCAAAAAATCCGGTCCTTGACCAGCAGGACAAGAAGATAGAAGAGCGCCTTGCCCAGATCGAGCACAAGATCATGGTCATGAGCGGCAAGGGCGGTGTTGGAAAGAGCACCATATCCATCAATATCGCCATCGGGCTTTCACTTCAAAATTTCTATGTGGGCCTTCTCGACGTGGACCTTCATGGCCCCAACGTCCCCAAGATGCTTGGTGTGGAAAGGGGCCAGCTCCAAAGACGCCCGGACGGCACGGTGGGACCTGTCTACTACTCACCCAATCTGAAATTCATGTCTGTGGAGCCCCTGCTTCCAGAGAAGGACTCTGCCGTCATGTGGCGCGGGCCCATGAAGATGTCCGCCATCCGCCAGTTCATCTACGACATAGAGTGGGGAAAGCTGGACTATCTGGTCATCGACGCCCCTCCCGGCACAGGTGATGAGCAGATGACCGTGGCCCAGATGATACCCGAGACCTTTGCAGTGGTGGTCACCACCCCTCAGGAGGTGGCCCTTCTGGATGTCAGAAAGTCCATCACCTTCTGCAAACAGGTGGGGATGCCCATCATCGGGATAGTGGAGAACATGAGCGGTATGATCTGCCCCCACTGCGGGAAGGCCATCGATGTGTTCAAGCGCGGCGGCGGTGAGAAGCTTGCAGAGGAGCTGGGGATCCCGTTTCTCGGCAAGATCCCGGTCGATCCCAGGATCGTGACCACAGGGGATGCCGGAAAACCCATAATGGCAATGTATCCCAACAGCCATACTGCAGAGGCATTTGAAAGGGTGGTCCAGAACGTCATCAACGTCACCCAGCAGATGTCGGCCAAGATAAAGGCAGAGAAGAAAGAGGCGGCCAAGGCCGCCCAGGAAAAGGAGTCATAGGGCTTGGGCCCCGAGGTCCAGGCCTCCTGAGATCTAAACGGAAAAGAAGCCCAAGTACAGGAGAAAATGGCCATGGCAAGGATAGCACTTCCCATTGAAAATGGACAGCTCTGCGGCCACTTCGGCCATGCACCCCAGTTTGCGATCGTCGAGACAGAGGGAGACCGCGTGGTATCGAGCTCTATTGAGACCCCTCCTCCACATGAACCCGGCTCCCTGCCGGCCTGGCTGTCGAAGATGGGGGTCAGCCATGTGATCTGCGGCGGAATCGGTGCAAGGGCAGTGGAGCTCCTCAAGGCTGCCGGTATCGACGTGATCGCCGGTGTCAACATCCCGGATCCTGCCAAGGCCGTAGAGGCCTTCATGGCAGGGACACTCTCCGGGGCGACAGGCCCCACATGCGGCGGACATGGCCACGGTGAAGGCCACCAGTGCGGCCATCACCACTAGGGGCAGGTTGCCAAGTAGGACAAGAAATCACTGTAGCAAGAAGGTCTTGAGCCATGCCCATCTATGAATACAAGTGCCTGGATTGCGGCAAGGTGAGCGAGATCCTGGTATTCTCCTCCGGCCCTGAGGTGAGATGTCCTGAGTGCGGATCACTATCCATGGAGAAGCTCATGTCTGCCACCTCGTCACTCACAGGCAGGAGCGGCACAGACAGGCTTCCGGGTCCGGGGGATACCGCCTGTTGCGGGTCTCGCCCAGGCGAGGCCGCAGGGTGCGCAGGCCCGGGAAGCTGTTGCGGCAAAATTGGCTGAGAAGAAGGCAGGGCCCAAGGGCCTGTCTGAAGGCCTTGAGCGGCTCTACCGCCTCTATAACCGCAGGCAGTATGTCTCGCCGGACCCTCTGCAGGTCCTATACGACTATGACGACCCTGCAGACCGGGAGATAGCAGGCATCATCGCCTCTGGGCTGGCCTTTGGCCGGGTAGCCCAGATCCTTTCGGCCATAGACAGGGTGCTCGGGCCAATGGGCACCTCTCCTCGGGCCTTTATCCTTTCGACACCGAGCCGGGAGTTGAAGGGGCTCTATGCAGGGTTCCAATACAGGTTCGTAAAGGGCCCTGAGATGGGCGCCTTCCTCTCTGGCCTCAAGAAGGCCCTGCAGCGCTGGGACTCGCTGGAGGCCATGTTTGCTGCCCACCTGCCAACGGATCTCCAAGAAGGGGGGCCGGCACGGGAGCCAAAGACGCTGATCCGGGCGGTGTCAGGCGGGATAAGGGAGCTGCTGTCCCTTTCGGGGCTCCGATCCAGCTATCTTTTGGCCTCGCCTGAAAAGGGCAGTGCCTGCAAGAGGCTATTTCTGTTCCTGCGCTGGATGATCAGGAGGGACGAGGTGGACCCCGGGGGCTGGGAGATGGCCCTGCCCTCTTCCCTGGTGATTCCGCTCGACACCCACATGCACCACATTGCCCGGGACCTTGGCCTCACCCGGAGGAGGCAGGCGGATCTGAAGACCGCCCTTGAGGTCACCAGTGGATTTTCAAGCCTGTGCCCGGAAGATCCTGTCCGGTATGACTTCGTGCTCACAAGATTCGGCATCAGAGAGGAGCTCGAAAGGGGCCAGGTCCCTGAACTCGTCTTTGCCGGCAGGTGATAGGGCAGGTAGGGATTTTTATCCAGCCGCGGCCAAAAGAGCGATTGCCCGAATGCGGGGTTTCATGATAAGTATCTCCTTAGGCAAAGGAGAGGAACATGTCAGACGATATAGCCAAGGCACTAAAAGAGGAGATCAGATCGGTCCTTGAGAGCAAGGTCGGCGAGATCTTTGAAAAATATGACCATGACCTGGCCGACATACTGCGGCCCCTCAAGTGGAAGCCAATAGTCCTTCTCATAGGCAACTACTCATCAGGAAAGTCCACCTTCATAAACGAGTTTCTGGGCAGGCAGATACAGCGCACCGGCCAGGCGCCCACCGACGACAGCTTCACCGTGATCACAGCCCCTGAGGGCAGCTCCGGAAAAGAGGGCGAGGTGACAGGCCCGACACTCGTCAACGACGAACACCTGCCCTTTGGAAACCTCAGGAGGTTCGGTGAAAAATTCCTGTCCCACTTTGCGATGAAGAGGGTCGATGCCGAATCCGTAAGGGATATCGCCATCATCGACACCCCTGGCATGCTGGACTCGGTCACGGAAAAGGACAGGGGATACGACTTTCTCTCCGTTGTGGGCGAGCTGTCCCGCATGGCAGACCTCATAGTCTTCATGTTCGACCCCCACAAGCCCGGTACCATAAAGGAGACCTATCAGGTGCTCAGGGTGACCCTTCCCGCCTCCACGGGGGAAGACAGGGTGAAGTTCGTCATGAACCGCATAGACGAGTGTGAAAACCTGGTGGACCTTCTGCGCTCCTACGGCACTCTGTGCTGGAATCTGTCCCAGATGACAGGCCGGAAGGACATCCCGCGCATCTATCTGACCTATGCCAGGATAGAAGGGCATGAGGTGCCAGAGGAGTTCAAGGTCTGGGAAAAGGAGCGTGACGAGCTCAAGGAGGCCTTCCTCGATGCCCCAAGGCTCAGGCTCCACCACATCCTTCAGGAGGTGGACAGGAATGCAAGGGAGCTGATCCTTGAGATCACTGCATATCAGGGCTTCAAAAAGGTCTTTTTCGAGCGCCTGAAATCCCTGCTGAAGAGCCTGTCCCTTGCCGGAGTGCTCGCCTTCTTCCTTGGGGATTTCTTCATGTCCTTCATCACCGGCTATCCGGAAGAGCCCTTCATATCGCAGCTACTGACCGGCGGGGTCACCGCCAGCGGACTGCTCTGGCCCATCCTGTGGCTGCTCATGGTGGGGGCGGCGGGCACCCTGTGGCTCCAAAAGGTGCTCTTTCCACGGCTGGTGGCCCAGTACTCCAGCGATCCCACACCATTGGCAGAGCTGGACAGCTCCTATAAACAGGACCTATGGTCCAGGATCAAGCCCAAGGTCTCGGAAATGATCCGCACACAGGCCAGAAGGCTCATCTGGCTGCCACATCAGCGCCATCGCATCCAGATGGAGCGTTTTCTTAACAGGGAGCTCCAGTCCTTCTATCAGAAGATCAGGGGCAAATAGGGTCCGACAGGGGCTGAAGCGCCGAAAAAAACGGCCCCTGTCGCCGACAGTCGTCCACCCTAAAGGGCATCGGTGCGCCAGCCAATATTTTGATTTTATCCCCCTTTCATTTATAGTTATCCCTGTGTCGAAAAGGAGCAGGCAACAAGCTGCTATCACCGATATTCTTTTGGAGGAGTTATGGCAGGACATTCCAAATGGAGCCAGATAAAGCACAAGAAGGCGGCCCAGGATGCAAAGCGCGGCAAGATATTCACAAAGTTGATAAAGGAGATCACGGTGGCCGCCCGCCTGGGCGGAGGAGACCCGGCAGGCAATCCGAGACTCAGGACCGCCATCGAGGCGGCAAAGGCGGCCAATATGCCCAAGAACAACATCGAGCGCGCCATAAAGAAGGGCACCGGAGAGCTCGAGGGCGTAGCCTATGAGGAGGTCACCTACGAGGGCTATGGCCCAGGCGGTGTTGCCGTGCTTGTAGAGGCCATCACCGACAACCGCCAGCGCACGGTTGCCGAGGTACGCCACATATTCGCCAAGCGCGGCGGCAACATGGGGGAGCCCGGCAGTGTTGCCTGGATCTTCGAGAAAAAGGGACTCATACTGGTGGACAAGTCCAAGGTGGATGAAGAGACCATCATGGAGGCTGCCCTGGAGGCAGGTGCAGAGGACATCAAGGACGGGGAGTCCGTATGGGAGGTAGAGACCGCCCCTGAGGCACTGAACGAGGTCAAGGAGGCCCTCAAGGCCGGAGGCATCGAGATCCAGAGTGCTGAGATAAGCATGATCCCTCAAAACGTGATAAAGGTGGAGGATGAGGATCAGGCAAAGAAGCTGCTGGCTCTCATGGGGGCACTCGAAGAGAATGACGACGTGCAGAACGTGTATGCCAACTTCGACATACCCGATCACATTCTGGAAAAAGTGGCCTGATGGGCAGCCGCTCGGGACAGCAAGGTGCTGAAAGGCTCATACTGGGCATAGATCCGGGCTCGCGGGCCATGGGCTTTGGCCTGGTGCGGGCACATGGCTCACGGCTCACCCATGTTACGGCAGGCGTTATAAGGCCGCGGATCATGGAGCCCTTCTCATACCGGCTGAAGGAGCTCTACGCCGGCATCGCTGGGCTCATAGAGGAGTTTTCTCCCCAGGAGGCGGCAGTGGAGCAGGTATTCGTGGCCAAGAATGCAAAGGCGGCCCTGAAACTTGGCCATGCCAGGGCGGCAGCCCTCCTTGCCGCACTGAACATGGGCCTCAACGTCTTCGAATACACCCCTCTTGAGATCAAAAAGGCAGTGGTAGGCTATGGACAGGCGGAAAAGGATCAGGTACGCCAGATGGTGAGGCTGCTTCTGAATCTCTCAAAGGCCCCGGCCCTCGATGCCTCTGATGCCCTGGCCGCGGCCATCTGCCATGCAAATACCATAGGGCTCAGGTCACACATGAGCCTCGGCATGGGATAGGGACCGGGTCTATGCAGCACAGGATGGGAGCCCATGATCGGTTTTCTTAGAGGAACCATATCCCAGGTGCTTGAAGGGGCGGTACTCCTCGATGTCTCCGGAGTGGGATATGAGGTGCAGATGCCCGCATCCGAGCTTGCCGCCCTCGATGAGGCGGATGGAGAGGTGCTTCTCCATACCCATCTGGTCTTCAAGGAGGACGGGGTGAACCTCTACGGTTTTGCCAAGCGCTTCACCCTGGATATATTCAGGATGCTTCTCGATGTCTCTGGGGTAGGTCCAAAGCTCGCCATGAACATCCTGTCTGCCATACCTGCAAGCGACCTGGTGCAGACCCTTGCGGCTGCGGATGCGGCAAGGCTCAAGTCTGTACACGGGGTTGGCAAGAAGACGGCAGAGAGGATATGCGTGGACCTGAGGGAGAGGGCAAGAAGGTTGCTAAAGGCAGGAAGCGGGGATCTGGATCTGCAGATCCCTGCTGCAGGGTCACCAGCCTTTCATAAAGGTGATGGCCTGAAAGATGCCTTGGAGGGGCTGATGGCCCTTGGATACAGGCCCCAGGAGGCAAGGAGGGCCGCCGAGGCGGCAGCAGCCGAGCTTCCGGCAGATGCCGGGGCGGACAGGATCATCAAGCGCGCCCTTCAGCTGCTTTCAAGGATCTGAGCCCAGAGGACCCTATGGATAATTTCGAATCGGCTTCATGACCATGGCCCCCTTTGACGAAACCAGAACGGAACTCGACGCAGCGGCATCCCCCGAGGAGCTGCGTCACGAAAACAGCCTTCGCCCCTTGAGGCTTGCGGACTATGTGGGGCAGGAGGAGGTGAAGGCCAATCTTGCCATGTTCATCAAGGCGGCCATCAACCGCGGAGAGGCCCTGGACCACTGCCTGCTCCACGGATATCCGGGCCTGGGGAAGACCACCCTTGCCCACATAATCGCAAACGAGCTGGGAGTGGGGATAAGGTGCACCTCGGGGCCGGTGATAGAGCGTCCCGGGGACCTTGCGGCCATCCTCACCAATCTCATGCCCGGAGAGGTGCTCTTCATCGACGAGATTCACCGTCTCAGCCCATCTGTGGAGGAGATCCTCTATCCGGCAATGGAGGACTTCCAGATCGATCTTGTGATCGGCCAGGGCCCAAGTGCCAGGACCATCAGGATCGACCTCCCCCGCTTTACGATGGTGGGTGCCACAACCAGGGCAGGGCTGCTCTCCCCTCCCCTTCGGGACAGGTTCGGTGTGGTGCTCCGTATGGACTTCTATACGGATGAGCAGCTCATGGAGATCGTCATGCGCTCTGCGGCCCTTCTCGGCCTCAGGATCGACAGGGCAGGGGCCATGGAGATAGCAAGACGATCGAGGGGCACCCCGCGCATAGCAAACCGTCTCCTGAGGAGGGTGCGTGACTATGCCGAGGTCATGGCAGACGGCATGATCTCAAGGGACGTGGCAGACAGGGCGTTGACCATGCTCGAGGTGGACAGGTGCGGGCTTGACCGGATGGACAGGGAGATCCTTTCCATAATCATCGACCGCTTTGGCGGCGGTCCGGTGGGTCTGGACACACTGTCCGTCTCCCTGGGAGAGGAGAGCAACACCATAGAGGAGGTCTATGAGCCCTTTCTCATCCAGAGGGGCTATATCCAGAGGACCCCAAGGGGACGAATAGCCACCGACAGGGCCTATGAACACCTGGGAAGGCACAGGGGCAGTGTCTGAGCCATCTTTGCAGGTTTCACATGTTTGATTTCGATCTTATTTTTTGAAGAAGTTTTTGAAGCGACAAGCCTAATCTCGAATCTCCGCTAGAAAGGACACCATACCGCCATGGAGCAGTTAGGACCTGAACAACTGAGACCTCACGTTGACCCCGACTCCATCCCCTTTGCCACCCTCAGGGAGATGGAAGAGGGGCTGCCTGTATTCGGCCAGCAGCGGGCGGTAAAGGCCCTTGAGCTCGGCCTCGACCTCGATCAGCACGGTTTCAACATCTTCGTTGCAGGCTCGAGGGAGGCAGGTGCCATGGATCTGGCCCTGTCCCTGGTGAACCGTATGGCAGCCCGCAAGGAGTGTGCTCCTTCCGACTGGATCTATCTCCACAACTTTCTGGATCCGGACGCCCCCATCTCCGTAATGTTGAAGGCAGGCGATGCCCGCCGCTTCAAGACAGACATGGAGGAGCTCATAGACAACCTGCGTCTCCAGATCCCCAAGGCCTTTGAGAGCGAGAGCTATCTGGTGCGCAAGGAGGAGGTGATCAGGCAGTTCAACAAGGAGCGCACCGCCATCTTCGAGGAGCTGGACAAGAAGGCCAAGGAAAAGGGGTTTCTGCTCCAGGCCGATCCCACAGGCATGATGGTGATCCCTGCCGGCCCTGAGGGCCAGCCCCTTACCCCTGAAGAGCTCTCAAAGCTCTCAAAGGAGGAGCAGGATCAGCTAAAGGCCAAGAGCGAGGAGCTCCATCGCGAGATGGGTGCTGCCATGCGCAAGATCCACAGCCTTGAGCAGCAGGTTCAGCAGCGGCTCAAGGAGCTCGACCGCCAGGTGGTGGACAACACTGTCGAGACGTATATCGTCCAGCTCAAGGAGAAATATGCCCAATATCCCGAAATATCGGAATATCTGGACCATGTCAGAAAGGATATAGTCCTGCACCACCGGGATTTTCGCCCACCCAAGGAGCCACCTCCAGGCCTGCCCTTTCCTGTGCCTGGAGCCACCCCGAGCTTCACCAGATATGAGGTGAATATCCTCGTGGACAACTCCGACAAGGGTGGATGTCCGGTAGTGGTGGAGAACAACCCGAGCTATCCCAATCTCTTTGGTGTGATCGAAAGGCAGGCCCAGTTCGGCGCACTCTTCACCGACTTCACCATGATAAAGTCCGGCTCGCTCCACAGGGCAAACGGCGGCTTTCTCGTCATTCGCGCACTGGATCTGCTGAAACGCCCCTTCTCCTACGAGGCCCTGAAAAGGGCACTGAACCAGGGAGAGATCGAGATAGAGGACCTTGGCGAACAGTACGGGCTGTTCACCACCAAGACACTGAAACCGAAGCCCATAAAGCTCCGGGTAAAGATCGTGCTGGTGGGGGCCCCATTCATCTACCAGCTGCTCTATGGCCTCGATGAGGAGTTCAAGGAGCTGTTCAAGATAAAGGCCCACATGGACATCCATGTGGATGCCGGGGACAAGGAGCAGATAGAGCTTCTGAAGAGCGCCCGATACGTCCTGGAGAGCAGGGAGCTCCTGGACATGGACCGTGCCGGCATGGCCAGGCTGCTCGAGCTGTCGCGTGAGCTGTCCGGCTATCAGGACAAGATCACCCTGTGCGTGAAGGAGATAGAGGAGATCCTTATCGAGGCAGACTTCTGGGCCAGAAAGGAGGGGGCCGAGAGGATATCCGCCACCCATCTCCAGAGGGCCGTGGACGAGAAACGCAACCGCTCTGCCCTCTACCAGGAACACCTGCAGGAGTTGCTTGAAAGGGACATCATCAGGGTCGAGACCTCTGGTGAAAAGACCGGCCAGATAAACGGCCTTGCGGTCTACAACCTCGGAGACGCAGTGTTTGGAAAGCCCTCTCGCATCACCGTGAACATCGCCATGGGAAAGGAGGGGGTCGTAAACATAGAGCGGGAGGCGGAGCTCTCAGGAAAGATCCACACAAAGGGCGTGATGATCCTGGCGGGATATCTGAGATCCGCCTTTGCAGCGCGCTTCCCCCTCACCCTGCGGGCCACCATCTGTTTCGAGCAGAGCTATGGCATGATAGACGGGGACTCTGCCTCAGGGGCCGAACTCTTCGCCCTCCTGTCTGCCATCTCCGGTGTGCCCATCAAGCAGTCCATAGCCTGCACAGGGGCTGTTAGCCAAAAGGGGGAGATCCTGCCTGTCGGCGGAGTGACCGAGAAGATCGAGGGCTTCTTTGATCTCTGCAGGGCACGAGGCCTCGACGGGAGCCACGGGGTGATAATACCGAAGGCAAACGTACGGGACCTCCACCTGAGACAGGAGATCGTGGATGCCGTGGCTCAGGGCAAGTTCTCCATCTGGGCGGTTCAGAGGGTCGAAGAGGCGGCGGAGATCCTTACAGGCATCAAGGCAGGGGAGCCGGATGGGGAGGGCAACTATCCGGCAGAGAGCCTGTTCGGCCAGGTACAGCAGAAACTCAGGCAGATGTTCCAGGAGGCGAGGCGGCTCATGAAGGAGAAGGATGAAGAGAAATGAAAAAAGCCCTTGCGAAACAGGACAAAAAGGGTAACTATCGTTGGCCTGCCCGGATCGGCACCCCTTGCCAACCGGATCGGCATGGAGAAAGATATCGTTTTTCAACAGTAAAAAAGGAGCAAGAAGAGTGATGAAAGAGTGTTCACAGTACACCCTCTATAGCGGAGGCCTCAGGGGAGCAGAGGCGGAATTTGGAAAGTGTGCCGAGGAGTGGGGATGCCAGGAGGTAAACTTCTCCTTCAAGGGCCACAAGATGGACCGGGTGAAGGACGTGCGTGTCCTGACAGAAGAGGAGCTCAAGCAGGGCGACATCAGCATGGAGATCGTCTCCAAGCGCATGGGCCGCAGCTATGCCGAGGCAGACAAGATCAGGAAGGTCATCCAGTCCATCTTTCACATGGTGAACAATGGATATCAGGTCTTCGTAATCGGATGGATACAGCCCAACGATACGGTGAAGGGTGGAACCGGCTGGGCCGTTGAGCTCGCAAAGCTGTTCAACAGGCCGGTATCCGTCTTCGATCAGGACAAGAACAGATGGTTCACCTGGAAAGATGGCAAGTGGGTTGAGGACACACCTGTCATCGAACACAAGAGCTTTGCAGGAACGGGCACCAGATTCCTCACAGACGAGGGCAGGAAGGCCATCAGGGAGCTGTTTGAAAGGTCCTTCGGCCCGCCAAAGGCCTCATAGAGAGCCTGGACAGACAGCGCATTCATGATCAGGGGGCATGGCGGAGATATATACAGGCTGGCGGCAGAACTCGGCTGTCAGCCCGAGGAGATACTGGACTTCAGCTCCAACTGCTCTCCCCTGCCCTTTCCCACCGGCTTCAAGGAGTTCGTAACGGCCCGCCTCCATCAGCTCCACTGGCTGCCGGAGGTGGACAGCGCATCCATCAGGGAAAAGCTGGCCGCAATCTACTCCCTTCCCCAAGACTCCTTCCTGCTCGGAAGCGGCACGACAGAGTGGATCTTCGCAATTCCGGGCCTTTCTGGACTAAGGCGGGCAGTTATCCCAGAGCCCACCTATGCCGACTATCGGGATGCAGCAGAACTGGCGGGGCTGGAGGTGGCCTCTGTTCCCATATTCGGCGATGGCGCCTGCCTGGGGCAGGAGGAGGTGTTGGACGCCATCATCGAATCGGACCCATCCGGCGCAGCGCTATTTCTCTGCAACCCAAACAATCCGACAGGCACATTCATGGAACCTGTCAGGCTTCTTGAACTGATCCGACACCTAAACGACACACTCTTCATAGTGGATGAATCCTATGCCCAGTTCATAGGGCCAGACCATGAAAGCTCACTCCTTGGCCTCTGCAAGGGGGAGCTGCCCGAAAATCTCCTCATATTGAGATCCTTTTCAAAGATCTACGGAATTCCTGGCCTGCGTGTTGGCTGCCTGGTTGCCCGCGGATCCATAATGGACAGGCTGAGGGAGATGGCCCGTCCTTGGGCAGTGAACCGGATGGCCCAGATCGCCCTTTCGTTCTTCCTGGACAGGCCGGAGGTGGTGGAAGAGACAAGACGCTTCTGCCAGAAGGAAAAGGCCTGGCTTGCAAGCAAGATAGAAGGGCTTTCAGGGCTGGAACCCATTCCTGCAGAGGCGCACTATTTCCTGGTAAGGATAACCGCTGAGCTCACCCCAAGGAGAGTGGCGGATGAGCTTGAAAGGCAGAAGATCCTGGTTCGCGACTGCTCCAACTTCCGGGGTATGGAGCCATCCTATATAAGGATCAGCCCGGGCCTCAAGGAGAACAACAGGCAACTTGTCAGCACCCTTGAAAGGGTGATGAAGAGGCTCATCTGATCGGACCAGGGGTTACTATTTGTCAAGCATTGCGATCTGTCTTTTCAGCAGTTCAAACTCCTGCCTTAACCCATCGAATCCGCTCTCTATCTCTGCTGACACCTGATCATAGGACGATGCCCTCTTGGCAATCTCCTCCATCCTGGCAGCAATGGCCGAAAGCCTCATTGCGCCGATATTTGCACTTGATCCCTTTACGGTATGGGCTCGCTGGCTGAGCTCGGCCAGATCCTGTCTATCTATGGCCTCGGCAAGGGCCTCTATCTCATCGGGCATGGTCTCCAGAAAGGTCTCGAGCACCAGCCCCCTAACATCCATGTCATCCATGGTCCTGGCATTGAGGGCTTCGAGATCGAACCTCGGTATTTCATCATCCGGTTCCATGCCTTCGACCTTTTGAGTGGCGCTTCCGCCTTCACCAGCTCTCTCTCCTATACCCTTGTCCCTTTCTGTCTGCTCATCAGGTTCTGCCTTTTCATTAGACGGCTCTTCCTTCAGATGATCGCACCTCAACCATCTCGTGAGGCATCTGATGAGCCGCTCTGTCACAATAGGCTTTGCCAGATGATCGTTCATGCCGGCTTCAAGGAATTTCTTGACCTCCTCCTTGAATGCATGGGCAGTCAGGGCCACTATAGGAATATCAGGGTTGATTACAGGCGAGCCCTTTGCCCTGATCCTCCTGGTGGCCTCCATACCATCCATCACCGGCATCTGTATATCCATGAATACGAGATCATACGGGATGACCGACAGGGCCTCTATGGCCTCCTGACCGTTGCTCACGGCCTCGGTCTGGATACCAAACTTCCTGAGCATTGCCACAATCACCTGCTGATTGACCTGGTTGTCGTCAACGACCAGGATCCTCTTGGTACACCCTTTCGATTTGATCTTTTCCAAAAGATCTGTATCAGCGAAACTGACACCCGGCTTCTCTCTGCACCCATCAGAGGCGGCATTGCCATATTGGAATCTGGCAGTGAACCAGAATTTTGAACCCTTCCCGTATTCGCTCTCCACCCCGATCTGTCCACCCATCATCTCTACAAGCTTCTTGGAGATGGCAAGCCCCAGACCTGTGCCGCCAAACTTTCTGGTAATGGAGGCATCCACCTGGGTGAACTCCTGAAACAGTTCTCCAAGCCTCTCCTTTGGTATGCCGATGCCGGTATCTTCCACCGTGAACTTGAGCATAACGGCATCATCCAGATCCTCCTCCAGAGTGACAGAAAGCTCGATCCAGCCCTGGCCAGTAAACTTGACCGCATTTGAGAGCAGATTCATCAGGACCTGTCTGAGCCTGGTGGAGTCCCCTTTTAGACATTCGGGCAGTCCATCCTCCAGGTCCACACGAAGCTCCACATCCTTCTGGGAGGCAACCACCCTCATGGAGGAGACCACTGCCTCTATCACCACCATGAGATTGAAATCCACCTCCTCCAGCGTAAGTCTTCCTGCCTCTATCTTGGAGAAATCAAGTATGTCATTGAGTATGGCAAGAAGGATCTCGGCACTGGTGGAGGCATTTGAGACATAACTCTTCTGAGTCTCATCCAGCCGGGTGGAAGAGAGCAGATTCAGCATTCCGATCACACCGTTCAGGGGGGTCCTGATCTCATGGCTCATATTGGCGAGGAACTCGCTTTTTGCCATGTTCGCTGCCTCGGCCCGGTCCTTTGCCTCCTCAAGCTGCCTCTGCAGCCTCTTTATCTCGGTGATGTCATGTAGCACCCATACGGTCTCCATGGTCTCGAGATCCCCTGGCCTCGACACCTTCCCCACCACCTGGAAATGCCTTGTGCTCCCATCGGGCAAAATCGCTTTATATTCGAAGAAGACACTCTGGCCCTTGAGCAGCTTCGGATACCACTTCCTCATGATCATCTCGTAGTCTTCGTCGGAATGATAGAAAAAGCGGGTCTCCTGCCCTATCAGCTCCTCCTCGGTGGTACCCAATATCTTTGCCAGCATCTTGTTGGCGGCCAAAATCCGCCTGTTTCTCACAAGGAGGATCCCCACCCCTGCATGATCCATTATGGCCTGGAGTTCGGACATCTTCTTCTTGAGCTGCTCCTCAAGTTCCACCAGCTCGGTGACATTGTTCTTGATGGCTATATAGTGGGTGATCTTGCCTCTTTCATTGAAGACAGGGCTTATTATCGCATCTTCCCAGTAGAGGCTGCCGTCCTTTCGCCTGTTATGGAAACGGCCGCGCCACACCTTGCCCGATTTGATGGTCTTCCAGAGCTCTTCATAGAACTCTGGCCCCTGTCTGCCGCTTTTCAGCACCCGGGGATTCTGGCCAATGGCCTCTTGCTTGGAATAGCCTGTGGTTTTGGTAAAGGCCGGATTTACATACTCTATCCTGCCTGCCCTGTCTGTAATGACCACCGTATGTGCTGCCTGCTCTACAGCAGTCTCAAGCAGCCTGATCCGGGACCTTGACCTGGTGATCTCTTCTGCCTGCCTCTTCATGTAGAAGAGCAGAAAGCATAAGGGGGCGGCTGCCAGAAGAAAGAGGACAGCCATGACCACCACAGCCCTCTTCATGGCAGCATACTCGGCGGATTCAAAGGATTCAGGCAGGATCACCACACTGAACAGCCCCTTCGTGGTCAGCTTTAGCCTAGCAAGCTGAAACGGTTTGCCATCCCTTTTGGCCGAGATATGGCCGCGCCCCATGAGCCTCGACCAGGTCCCTGGAGGAAACCCCAAGCTCTTGATCTCTGCATTCTCGAACTGCCTGGAGCCCTTTAACCTGTCAAACCACTCGGGATCCATCGGGTTCAGGGTGAAAAAACAGCCCTTTTCCGGCCTGAACAGCACACCGCTCGGCGTTGCAAGCCAGGTCTCCATCTCCTTGAGATGTGTGAAGGCAGATGTGGAGAGGAGCCAGCTCGGTGCCACCTTGAACACCATGACCATGAAGCTGTCGCCAGAATCAGAACCCTTAAGATCCACTCTCCTGGACAGATATAGCCCCACCTTGTTGGAGGTTACCCCCTTGGCCACATAGGTCCCTTCTCCGTGCTGGACTGCATCTTTGAAATATGGTCTGAAGCCATAGTTCTTTCCAAGGAATCTGGGATCTGTGGATAGCACACATGTTCCATCCCTATCCATGAGATAGATGGCCAGCAGACCCGACTTCTCCTTTAGCCGCATCAAATATGGCATGATGGAAGAGCTGGACTGGCCCTGTCTGAAACCGGTAATTGAAGGGTTCAAAGAGAGCAGCTCCAGATTGAACCTCAAGGTCCTGACCCTTTCGGCCACCTCGGATGACCTTTCGACAAGAAGCTCCTCTATATGTTCTATCTTGCTCTGCTTGAGACTTTCGATAGTGAAGAATACGGTGCCAACAGCCGCACAAAACAGGAGCACGGAAAGGAGCAGGGTTACGGAATAGGGTCTGTTGATCATCGCGATTCTGAAAAATATTTCTCAACAACCGCCTCAGCGGCCTCGGGCTTGGCAAAGTGGTAGCCCTGAAACAACATCTTTCCGCGGGCCGCTAGGAATTTCACCTGCTCTTCGGTCTCGACCCCCTCTGCCACGAGATTGAATCCAAGATGTCGGGCAATGGCAATTATGGTCTCCACGATTGCCGCGTCGTTCTTGTCGTGTGGAAGGTCCTTGACGAAGGCCCTGTCTATCTTGAGCTCTTTGATCGGCAGCCTTTTCAGATAGATCAGTGAGGAGTAACCCGTGCCGAAATCATCGACCGAGAAGCTCACCCCCTCCGAAGTCAACTCCTTCATCCTCTTGATCACCCAATCTATGTCATTTATAAAAAGACCTTCCGTGACCTCCAATATGAGACGTGACGGATCGGCATCCGTCTTTCTCAGGGTCTTTCTCACAAAATCCACGAATCCATGATGCTGAAACTGACGGGGGCTGACATTTACAGAGATGCTAAACTGCTTGTCTGCGGTCTCGGCTATGAGGCTGCATGCCTTTTCTAGCATCACCTCACCCATCCTTATTATCAGCTCGCTCTGCTCCGCTATCGGGATGAATACCCCGGGAGGGATCAGCCCCCTTTCCGGATGTTCCCAACGCGCCAGTGCCTCTGCGGCCACCGGCAATCCACCCCTGGTGAACTGGGGCTGAAGGAACATGCGGAGCTGATCCTGTTCTATGCCCGACTCAAGCTCCCTTTCCAAGTGATATCGCTCTCTCAGCTCCTTTTCAGACAAGGGATCATGTATGATCGTACGGTTTCCACCCGCCTTCTTGGCGCGTTTTAACGCAAAGTCGGCCCGCCTTATAAATTCATCCCCCTCGCCCTCGATATCGCTGACTATTATGGAAACCCCGATACTCACGGTAATGGTGACCATGTCATCATCTATAGGAAAGGGCTGGGAGAAGGCCTCGTGGAGCCTGCTGCCCGTATCGACTATCTGCTGTTCAAACTCACCGAAGTCTCTCCCTGCCAGGGGTACGATGGCCGCGAATTCATCCGCCGCCACCCTGGCCACGAAAAGGTCCATGCCGAGCGCCTGCTTTATCTTGGCCCCTGCAAAATTCAGCACGATATCGCCATTGCTGATACCATAGACCTGATTGATTATCTTGAAGTTGTCCAGATTGATGAGGAACAGTCCGTGCGGCTCATAAGAGGAGCGTATCCTGTCGATCTCCTCCAGCAGGGAGAGATAGTTTGGAAGCCCTGTGGTCTGATCGAAATGGGCGATAAAGTCTGACAACCTCTTGGCCTCTGCCAGGGCCTTCGACAGATTCTCTGTCAGGGTAATGATCCTTCTTCCCACCTCCAGCCTGGCCTTGAGCTCTTCAGGATCGAAGGGTTTTATTATGTAGTCGTCGGCCCCGGCCTTGAGGGCTGTGACAACATCTTCCTTTTCACTCTTTGCAGTAAGGATTATGAGGTAGTGGCGCCCGCCATTGCTGGCAGACTCAGAACGGAGCCTCTCGATTATCTCAAGGCCGGTAAGGCCCGGCATCATCCAGTCGAGCAGGGCTATCTTGGGGCCATCTTGCCTTGACAGTTCGTTGAACGCATCCTGTCCATTCTGGACATAGATGGGATCAAAGCCCCTGGCACTCGCATGTTTGACCAGAAGGATTCCCGATATCTTGTCATCGTCCGCTATTAACAGCTTCATTCTATAGAAAAAATCCTCAGATGTATCCCAAAAGGGGCATACACCGTCAAAAGCTTGGCCCGCCTAATCAGAAGAGGCGGCCTCTGGATTCATCCGTGCAGAATGCCTCTTCAGGGGCCCCTGCAAGGATGTCCCGATTCTTTGCTGTTATCGGAAAAACGGGCGATATTCTTGAAGGACCAGATCCCATTTCGTCGACTGCTATGGATAGAGAAATGAGAGGGAGAAAAGATGATAAAAAGGCGGTCTAAAGATCAGACAATAGCGCGCAAGACCTTGAGTCCATCCGGACAGAAAGGATGTCTCTCGGCCATTTCCAACACCTCGTCAAGGGGCATGAAACGGCCCTCTTCGACCTCCTCTGGCTGCAGCCTCATGGGGCCGTCCCACACGCAACTGAATACACGGCCAAAGACCCGGTTGGCCCCGTCTTCATGGTAGAATTCGAAATGGTATCTGAGGGGCGCTCCTGAAACGCCAAGCTCCTCTTCAAGTTCCCTGACGGCAGACTCTTCCCACCCCTCTCCGGCAAGCACCACACCGCCTGCAGCAACATCGTAATGGGCAGGATAGACATCCTTTGATGCGCTCCTTTTGTGTACGAAGAGCTCCCCCTTGGAATTGAAGACAAGGACATAGGTCGCCCTGTGGATGAGCCTTTTGCGCCTCATCTCACCCCTTGTAACCGCTCCCACAGGCCGGTTCCTTTCATCAACAACCACCACGGTCTCACGTTCCGGATGATATCCCTCACTGCCGCTCATGAGGCCTGCTCCTTCCGCAAGGGACCTTTGACACCACACATTCCCACAAAGCTGCCCTCTCCACACCCCTCTTTCACAGCATCCAAAGGACCGTGCTGAAAGATGGCCTGCACCCTCCTGACTATCTGAAACCCTCCCATCTCAAGTAGCTCCTCAACCTCTTTGCAACTGAAGAAGACCGCATCCCTGTAGAAGCGGCTCTGGCCTCTCCTTTCCTGGTAGAGCCTGCCAAGGTGGCTCTCACTATCCACGAAGCCGACCACGATCCCACCGCCTGGCCTCAGAACACGCCACGCCTCCCGCAGCGAGCCAAGGGGGTCGTCCACGAAACAGATGGTGGTAACCATGAGGCAGTAGTCGAGGGATTCGGCCCTGACAGGGAGGTACTCGGCCACACCGAGTGCTACGGATATCCCTCTGGCCCTGGCTCGGACGGCCATTGCCATACTTGGATCCACCCCGAGAGGGCACCCGAGGGGAGCTGCAAACATACCGGAGCCGACACCGATCTCAAGGCCGACAGCGCCTGCCCCCCGAGGTGAAGGTCCGTGCTGAAACCGCCTTACAAGTGGCCCCAGGGCCTCGAGTTCTGCCCGGTATAGATCGGCATGCTTCTCAAACCAGCCATCATACTCCTCATAAAACAGATCGAATGGTTCGGTCTTTGCCATGACTCCCCCTGGCTCATCAGGGCCCTTGATGGAAAAGGCCGCATCCCACCACCCTTTCCATGAATTCATGAATCTCGTACAGGTTTCCAAAGGAGGCCCAGTGCCTCAGCCTCTCCAGGGCCTGCCCCTGCTGAAACCACCTGGGGCCAAACTCGTCCTCCAGAACTCCTATCATGATATCCGATGCGATGAAGGCCAGATAGTAGTCAAGCGAGTAGAAATCTGGCATGAGATCAAAGAGATATGTCTCAGGGTCATAGGAAAACCCGGTCTCCTGGGCCATTACCCTGGCATATAGCCCCTGGCCCCTTGAGATCCTGCCAGCCCTGAAATTTTCATACTCTATGAGGAACTTGGCCCCGTATCTCCTTTCGAGCAGCTGGAACTTGAAGTGCTGGAGCTGCTCCAGCCGGGAAAAGGAATCGTCTTCACGGCCGGAAATCCAGGACAAGAAGGCCTCTTTCATGCAAAGACGCTGGAATACGAAGGCAAAGGCCTCGGATAGGGCACCTGACAGGAAAAACTCCCTTGCCTCCAGCGGAAGGCTCGGATCTGTATGCATGAAGGAGAAGGCATGGCCCATCTCGTGAAAGAGGGCCTCCCAGTCCACCCAGCCGGAAACCGGCCCTATTATGAGATGGATCTTTCCTGGTATCGCCACTGGCACGCAGTATGACTGTCTGCCCGGCTGGCCATCTATGTGCAGATCAAGGCCGCCCTTGTCATCTATCCCTAGGCCGGAGAAGAAGTCGAGGGCACCCTCGAGGGATATCTCTGGGCCTGCCAAGTGATCCATATATCGCATCCCGAGCAGGTATATGGCATCGAACCTGTTTGCATCGGAAAGCTCCCTGCCCGGAAAGATGTTCGAAAACCAGCTTTCAAGCCTGTCCAAGTAGTCTGATCTTCTTTCATCGAGCCGCCTTCGGCACCGGCTGGCCTCTTCCCCGAGATCGATATCGCGCCTGGCCTGGCAATACTCGAGATAGCTTCCGTAGCCGAGTTCTTCGGTGACAGCGGCCTCCAGGGCCTTCCAGGTGGCGTGGCTGAATGGGGCAAGAAAGCGGCAAAGGCTCCGGGCCTCGATGGCGAGCCTGTGTCTCCTGTCCCAGCTTTCACACTCCTGACACCAGGTGATTATCTGCCTGAATGGGATATCCTCACCATCGACCTGGGCCTTGGCCCCGGCCATCCACTCGGTCAACATGGCCTGAACAGGCTCCACCCTGGTACGGACAAACAGGTCTTCTGCCATATATACAGCCCTGGCAGAAAGGCCCCGGCCTGCAAACAACCGCCTTATGCGGTGAAGATCGGAAAGGGACAGGGGAGGCACCGGCTCATCATGTCCGTGGGCAATCCCCCCGTGGCCAAGCTGAAGGTCTATATCAAAGAGCCGCTGCCTGCGCAGCCTTGAAAGCACCTGTCCAAGGATGCGCCTCTTCTCCTCTTTTGCTGTGATATCCGCCATGGAATGCCCTGCCCATACGGATGAACTTACCGCTGCTGGCCAAGGCCTGGCAGATTTTCTGCCAAAAAGGCGCTTATGTCCTCGGCCATGAGCCTGTAGCCCTTCTCGTTTGGGTGGAGTCCATCTGGAAGGAGGCAATCGCTGCACCCATCGATGGCCTGAAATATGTTGGGATAGAGCGGGATCTTGAGCCCCTGGGCCAGGCCTGCATACATCTCATGCCATCTGTCAGCCCCCTGGCCCTTGAAGCTGAAACCAGCAAGTATCACCCTGGTGCCCCTTTCGAGAAAGGCCCTGGAGATGGATTCCAGATTGGCCCTGGCAGACTCCAGGGGGATGCCCATGAAGAAATCGTTTAGGCCGAACTCCAGGAACAGGGCATCCATATCGTGGTCCAAAACAGAAGGGAGCCGCCTAAGGCCATCAAAGGTGGTATCCCCACTCACTCCGAAGTTGAGGGTGCGGATCCCAAGGATCTGCCCAACCAGATGGGGCCAGGCCGATGACCTTGGGACCATGTAGCCTTCGGTAATGCTGTCTCCAAAACAGGCAAGTATCATCGCTCTCCCAGTTCAGCTCAACAGACCAAATAAGCAGGCCGGATCGACTCAGCAGATCCTGACAGGCCAGCTCATCCTTCCCGCCATGCCGGTCTCCGGGTCGTAGGCCCTTACCTCGATGGTCAGCCTGCCCTTAGGGCCGGGCAGTTTGATGGTGCCGGCAAATTCGCTTGCCCGTCCGGAATAGGAGAGCCTGGCCTCCCTGCAGCCATCCTTTGCCAGACACGCGGAGGCGGACACATGGAACCTCGATGCATCGAAACGTCCTCCTGCACAGGTTGGACAGCCACAGGAGAGGGTGATCTGGACCACAATATCCAGCAACTGGTCGGCACCAGTCACTGTCTCCATATCGATCTGCTCGCCAGGAAGAGGTCTTACAGGACAGATGGAGAGCTGGGTCATGAGATCACACCGCTTTTTATGAGCTCCTTTTCCCTGGCCCGTATGTACTCATGTAGCCTCTTCTTCTTGGAGTCCGGCACCCTGAAACAGAGGCCCACCTCCCACTCCAGACGCTCGTGTCTTCTAGTCTCCCGTAGGCGCACCACCTCGGCCTCACCTATCTCGATATCTCCCCAGAGCTTCTCACTGTTGAGCTTCACCCTGAAAAGGACAGGCCCCACAATAGAGCGCAGGGGCGGAGGGTGAGGCACCTTCCGCATATCGAAATAGATACATGAGCCGCCAAGGCTTATATCCTCTACCCTGCCCACGTATCCTGTCGGCTTTCTCTTTTTCTTGATGGCGGCCTGGCTGCTCCTCTTCTTCTGGACCAACACAGCGGAGCCGGATGGCACCGGCACCCTGAAGAACTGCCTTCTTTCGAGCACCAGGAGTATATCCGGATATGTGGTATAGATCGAAGAGGCATCCTGGCGATCTATGTGGACCCTTAGAAAATAGTAGGGCAGCCCCGGAAGACGATACTTGATGAATACGTCTTCCAGATCCTGTTTCCATTTGGTCGGCCTGTCTATCTCCAGTCCCTTCTGGGTAAAACCAACGAGCACCGTCGGGCTCGATATGAAGGAGCCTCCCACCAGCTCAACGAAAATCCTTTCCTCCAGCAGGCTTGAAAGTTCCTGCTCTATCATCTCGCTGGAGCTGGTATACTTGATCTCCTCGCCATGAAAGGCCCAGCCCCTGGAGGAAAACTCCGATGGCCTGATCTTGAGCATCTCTGCCAGCATCACTTCACCTCTGCCCAGTTGGGTCCCCAGCCCACCGAGACCTTGAGAGGCACGATCAGCGAGGCTGCATGCTCCATACGCTCCCTTATGCCCTCTGCAACCTGCTCCACATCTGCCTGCCGGCACTCGACCACCAGCTCGTCATGGACCTGAAGAAGCATGGCTGCACCTGTCATCTCCTCCTTGAACCATCGGCTGACCCGAAGCATGGCAAGCTTGATGATATCGGCTGCACTGCCCTGTATGGGCGTGTTTATGGCGGTACGCTCTGCAAACTGCCTGACCACCCTGTTCTTGCTGTTGATCTCCTTGATATAGCGCCTGCGCCCCAGGATGGTGGAGACATACCCCTTCTGGCGCGCCTCCTTTATGGCGCGCTCCATGTATGCCTTAACACCTGGATACCGGGCGAAATAGCGGTCTATGAACCTCTTTGCCTCTCTCCTTTCGATTCCAAGCTCCTTGGCCAAACCGAAGGGACTCATGCCGTAGATGATACCAAAGTTCACCGTCTTTGCAGCCCGTCTCATGTCCGGAGTCACCAGCTCAGGGGCCACATCGAAGATCTCGGCCGCAGTCCTCCTGTGGATATCCTCGCCCCGCTTGAAGGCATCCACCAGGGCCGGATCCCTGGAATAGTGGGCCAGAACACGCAGATCGATCTGGGAGTAGTCTGCCGAGATGAGCAGATTCCCGTCTGCGGCCTTGAACAGGGCACGAATCCGCCTGCCCTCCTCGGTGCGCACCGGGATGTTCTGAAGATTTGGATCACTCGAAGAGAGCCTGCCCGTTGCGGTGACGGTCTGATTGAAGGAGGTGTGGACACGTCCCGTGTCCGGATTGATCTCCTTTTCCAGCCCGTCTATATAGGTGTTCTTCAGTTTTGAAAGATTCCTGTACTGGATCAGCTTCTTGGGCAGGGGATGGAGCTTTGACAGCTCCTTCAAAACCTCCATGTCCGTGGAGTAGCCGGTCTTCTTTTTTGTCTTCTTCACCTGGGGCAGGCCCAGCTTTTCAAACAGGATCCTGGCAAGATGCCTTGTGGAGTTTATGTTGAACTCCTCGCCTGCAAGCTCATAGATCTCATCTGCAAGCGCCTTGAGCCTTTCGGAAAACTCCTGCCTCAGCTCCTGAAGCCCCTGCCTGTCCACCAGGATTCCGGCCATCTCCATGTCGGCCAGCACGGGCACGAGCGGCACCTCCACCCTGGTATATAGATCCCACAGCTCCTTCTCCCGCAGCTCCTCTTTGAACCTTTCGTTTGCCAGAAAGGTTATGTGCACGTCTTCACAGGTATAGTCCCTTGCCTTGTCTATCGGCAGAGCTGCAAAGCTCTCGCCCTTCTTGAGCCCCTTTGTCACCTCCTTGTAGGAGATCATCTGATGGCCCAGGACCTCCCGGGCTATCTCGTCGAGACCGTGACGCCTCTTGGTGGGATCTATGAGATAGGAGGCGACCATGGTATCGCCTGATATCTCATCCCACTTGATCCCGCACCTTCTGAGCACGATCATGTCATACTTTATGTTTTGCCCCACAAGCTCGACCCCGCGGGCCATCGCATCGACCACTCTGTCCTGCACCACATCCATGAGGTCTGAAAACCCCATCTGTTTCTCATCCACCAGGTGGCCCACAGGGCAGTAGACCGCCTCTGGCGGATTGAGGCAGAACGATACCCCAACGAGATCCGCCCGCATGGGATCTTCACTGGTGGTCTCCGTGTCTATCACCAAGGTGCCCCCGTCCCTCAGCCCTTCCTCCAGCCACCTCTCAAGCTCTTGTCTGCCTATGATGGTGCGATAGCTTCCGGTAATGGTGATCTTGTCTCCGCCTACCATGGGAAGCAGGGAGAGGAAATCGAGCTCTTCAAAGAGCTCCCTCAAGGCCTCCTTGTCCATGGGACGCCTTTCCAGATCCTTGATGCTCACATCCAGCGGCACATCATCATGGAGTGCGGTTATACGCTCCCAGAGGGCAAGGGCATCCCGATTCTCCTCCAGGCGCTCCTTGAGCTTGCCCTTGAGCTCATGGATATGGCGCACGATCTCCTCCACAGAGCCGTACTTGGCGATGAGTTTCTGGGCGGTTTTGGGTCCGATGCCCGGCACCCCTGGGATGTTGTCTGCACTGTCTCCGGCCAGGGCCAGCACATCCCTGAACTGGCGAGGCTCAAGGCCAAAGCGCTTTCTGAACTCTTCGAGGTCTATGATCTCATCCTTCATGGGGTCCCACATGACCACCCCGTCCGAGACGAGCTGCATGAGATCCTTGTCACCCGAGACTATGACAACGGGCCTGCCCTCCTTTCGGGCCTGTTTCACAAGTGTTGCGATGATGTCATCCGCCTCGTAGCCGTCGACCTCGAGCTGGGCAAGCCCGAGCGCCTCCACCAGACGCCTCACATACGGGACCTGCTCCTGAAGATCTTCCGGCATAGGGGGGCGATTGGCCTTGTACTCCTTATAGAGCTCATGACGCACTGTTGGCCCCTTGGCATCCCAGGCCACAGCGATGAATCTTGGATCCTTCTCCCGAAGGATCTTCAGCAACATGTTGGTTATGACATAGACCGCCCTTGTGGGTACCCCCTTTGAGCTGGTTAGCTGGCGGGTCATGGAGAAATAGGCCCTGTAGAGGTATGCACTTCCGTCGATGATGTATAGAGGGGCCTTGTCGGAAGACCCTGAGTTGCTCATATGCTTTCCCACCCAAAAGAGCGCTTGAGATATTGCCGCTTCAATACCCGCCCTGTCCGCTAAATCAAGAGATGAAAGGGGAAAAGGAGGGCAAAGAGCCGGTTTGCACTATAATTTTGCCAGGGAACTATTTCAACCAGGAGGCCCAAGTACCTATGGTCAGCCCCTTTGAGAGGCTCATGGCGAGATGATGACCTTGGTCTGGCCGGGGGCGATCTGGGCGCCCATTGGCATGTTTGCATTCATGCCATTATGCCCTGTCAGAGAGGTGAGATGGATGCATCTCTTTCCTTGGGCCTTCACCTTGGAACTGCCCTTTTTGAACGTCACCTTTCCCATATTGGTGCCAGACATCACCCCCTTGTTTGTTCCAGGCTCATCGCCCATGGAACGTGATATCTCCGACTGGACTGTAACTGCCTCCTTGCCTGCAAACTTTACCTTGGATGAGGTCTTCTTGGCCTGGTTTAGCATGCCGGTATTGGGATAGGGGACAGGCACAGGCGATGGAGAGGGTGGGGCCGGGGTGAGACAGACATCTGGCATCCCAAAACAGTTACCTCCGCCATTCGTGGCTGCAGGAAATATCGCTGGCATCTATCGCCTCCTTGTCTAACCGAGATTGATCCTTTCCGCCCTGACCTTGAAGTCCTCTTCCGATTTCAAGAC
>CAZNKD010000073.1:0-12109 GCA_964573615.1 uncultured Desulfobacterales bacterium
GCGCTGTCCCACGGGCCTTGTGCCGGCACCTTGAGCACGGCCCCGTCCCTCGTCCCTGGCGGGATGGTGATCTCGATGGTACGCTCTGCCACCAGCTGGCCCTTGCCGCCACAGCCTGGACATGGAACGAGATTGGTGGTCCCCCTTCCGCTGCACCTATTGCAGACCACCTTTAGGATCTCATCTCCCCATTCGACCTCTTGATAGCCAAGGCCGCTGCATGCCGAACAGGGCCTGGCCCCCCGGTCAGCCACCTTGCCAAGGCCGCCGCACTCAAGGCAGAAGGTCTCGTGATCAGGGACAGATACCTTGATCCTAGTGCCCATAAGGGCCTGCCTTGCATGGAGCTCCAGGAAGAAGAAGGCCCCGTCTGCCCCCCCTTTTTCCCTTATCTTGAGATCCTTCTCATATACCTCGGCAATACTGCTGCGATAAGAGACAGACAGCTCGGCCACAAGGGCCCTGTAGGCCTTCTGGAGCCTCAGGAAGCCATCTACATCTTTTCTGCTTCCCTCTTGTAGATCCGGATGAAAACGCTTGACCTGCTTCCTAAAGGCACGCTTTACCTCGGGCAGTCCGACACCTCTGGGCAGTCCGAGCACCTTGTAAGGGTCCATCTATATTCAGAACCTAAAGGGCAGGAAATAGGCAGAAGGCGAATCGGCCCTCTGCCCCCCTATCTTCAAACCTCTGGAGATCAAGATGCCTTTTCATCGAGCTCCGTCTTCTCCAGAATCTTCGGATTGAGTATGATCAGAAGCTCGTTTGGCAGCTTGCACACCTCTTCCACATACTTGACGTTCACCCCCTCTATCATGTCCGGAGGCGGCTCGATCTGGCTCACGGGCACAGACATGACGTCCCCGATTCGCTCCACCAGGAGGCTTATGGGCTCCTCCCTGTCCCCCATGATCACATTGTTGTAGCGGCATGTCCCCTCCCCATCCGTCTCTGCCTCCTTGCAACCGCACTCCTTGAGCTCGATCTTCTTGCCGAGATTGATGGCTGTAAGGATCTGGCCGCGGAGATTTATGACGCCAGAGACATAGGATGGTGCAAGGGGCACCGGGGTTATGTCCAGGGACTTGTTTATCTCGATCACATCGTCTATGGGAAGGCCGAAAAAGTGCCTTCCAAAATAGAAGGTGACAAACTGGCGGTTCTCTTCACTCCTGATATCCACCACATTGTCCTGAATATTCATCTCAAGGTTCTTGGCCTCGCTCATATCTCTATCCTCCTGACGGCAAGCGCCTCTACTCTTCAGCAATACTATGCGGCTGCCCGCTCGGAAGCCTCACTCAACAGGTTCCTTACGGCATCCAGCACCTGGTCGCGATCGAGCTTTGGCTGATAGTCGTCCACACCAGCCTCCATACCCTTTCTGCGATCGTCTTCGCCCGACAGTGAGGTCACTGCGATCACTGGCACGGATCTGTTGTTGGACTCCGAACGGATCTTTCTCGTAAACTCAAATCCATTCATATTGGGCATCTCGATATCGGTGATGACAAGATCGAACTGTTCTGACTGGAAGATCTCCCAGGCACGCTGTCCATCTTCTGCCGTGACCACATCATAACCTTCTGCAGTCAGATATGAGGTGAGCAGATTCCTGTAGAAGGAGGAGTCCTCGGCCAGAAGTATCCTCGCACCAACGGGAACGGCCTCGGCACCAGTACTAAAGAACTCCGGATCGTGCATCGATATGATCTGATACACATCCAGGAACAGGGTTGTACGCTCCTTGATGATGGCCGAGCCGAGGATACCTTCCTGCTTGAAGGTGTTCTCCTCCACGTCTATGGCGATATCGATGCTGTCGTCTATCTTGGAGACCATGAAGGCGACATCCTTGTCGTTCATGTGGAAGACGATGAGATGATACTCGTCCTGTTCCGGCAGCGGGGAGATGGGCAGGAAGTTCTCCAGTCTGATCACCGGCATGGAGTGGCCACGGTACTGGACCACCTCCTTTCCTCCGACAAACTCGATCTGATCTGCCGAGATCTTGTCCAGGCGGTTCACCAGGGCCAGAGGCAGGGCGAAGTACTCGTCAGGACCGACGGTGCAGAGGAGCAGGAACTGCCGCTCCTCATCATGGCCTGTGCCTGTGATGACGGAGGCCTGCTTGAGGCTGTCCTCACCCTTTCCGGCCATGGCTGCCGTGAGTCCTACAACGTCCAGGATAAGGGCGACCCGGCCATCTCCCATCAAGGTGGTGCCTGCAAAGACCTTTATGTGCTTGAGGTGTCTGCCGAGCGGCTTTACAACGATCTCCTCCGAATCGGCGATGGAGTCAACGATGAGGCCAAAGGGCCTGTCACCGGCATTCAGGACCACTATATTCATCCCCTGGTCGGTATCCAGCCGCTCCTCTATGTCGAGGGCCTTTCTCAGCCTGATAAGGGGCAGGATCTGGCCTCTTAGGCGATAGAACTCGGAGTCCCCGATGATCTGCACGTCCTTGGCCACCTGCTCCTCGTTCAGATGGACCAGCTCCACCAAGTTGACCTGGGGTATGGCGTAGCGCTGACCTGCACTGGTCACAATGAGTGCCGGAATGATGGCCAGGGTAAGCGGAATCTTTATCTTTACAGTGGTGCCCACATTGGCTTCGCTCTGGAGTTCCACCGTCCCGCCCAGCTTCTCTATATTGGTCTTGACCACATCCATGCCCACACCACGGCCAGAGATATTGGTCACCTTCTCTGCAGTGGAGAAACCGGGCTGGAATATGAGCATCAAGGCCTCCCGGTCATTGAGGGTCTCTGCCTGTTCCTCGGTTATGACCCCCTTTTCCACGGCCTTGGCCTTCACCTTGGCAGGATCGATACCGGCCCCATCGTCCACGATCTCGATGATCACCTGCCCCCCTTCATGATAGGCACGCATCACCAGGGTACCCACGGCGGGCTTGCCCTTCTGGACCCTGATATCTGGCGACTCTATGCCGTGATCTATGGAGTTTCTGACCATGTGGGTTAGGGGGTCCTTGATGCTCTCGATGATGGAGCGGTCAAGTTCTGTCTCGGCACCCTCGATCTGGAGCTGAACCTTCTTTTCTGCACTCCTTGCAAGGTCTCTCACTATACGGGGAAACTTGTTGAAGACGTTTCCGATGGGCTGCATCCTCGTCTTCATGATCTGTTCCTGAAGCTCCGTCACCACGAGGCTCATCCTCTGGTTGGCTGTCAGGAACTCCGGATCGTTCAGTTTGTTGGCAAGCTGGGTGAGCCTGTTCCTCGAAAGGACCAGCTCGCCTGCAAGGGTCATGAGCTGATCCAGAAGATGCACATCGATCCGCACATGGGTCTCGGTGAGTGAAGCAGCAGCGGCTGGTGGCGAGGGAATCTTGCGCTTGGCTGCCGGTTTGGCTTTTGGTTTTGCCGGGGTAGCAGGTGCCTTATCCTTGGTCTCGGCCTTTGGCTTTTCAGCCTCCGGCTCCTTGGCCTCTGATGCACCCTCTTTTTCCTCGGTTTTTTGCTCAGAGTCTTTCTGCTCGGAGGACTCTTGGCCTGAGCTCTCCTGGCCACGGGCCTCTTGATCGGCACCTTCCTCTCCAGCAGAAGCCTCTTCAGACGGGGCAGCCGATTCATCCGAACCGCCTTCACCACCTGCCGGGACAGCACCCTTTGCCACCTTCTCTGCAAAGTTCCTGAGATCCACGATAAAATCGAGATACTCTGTATCCACGGGCTCCTTGCCATTCTGCTCAAGCTCGGCCAGGATGGCCTTTATGTAGTCCACAGACTGCAGGAGCATGGTGGTGATGTCTTCGTTTATCTCCACCACCCCGTCCCTCAGCTTCGAGAGGATATCCTCTGCAAAATGGGCGATCCCCTCCAGGGTGGTGAAACCAAAGAAGCCCGATGTGCCTTTGATGGTATGGATGGTCCTGAAGATCGATTTTATCAGTTCGCTGTTTTCAGGATCCTGTTCCAGCTCAACGAACTGCTGGTCCAAAAGCTCCAGATTCTCTTTGGATTCTGCCAGAAAATCTTTCAGGATGTCGTCTTCCATTCCCATATCGCTATCTCCTTTTCGATTATTGCTCCTTCTTCCAGCAGACGGCTCTGCCGAAATTGACCCTCTTCATGAAGGGCGGAAGCCCTACCGGCGTCTCTGTAGCGCCAAGGAAGAGATATCCGCCTGGATTCAGCACCTTGACTATCTTCTCGAGTATGGATTTCTTGGTGGCCTGATCGAAATAGATGAGCACATAACGGCAAAGGGCCACATCCACCCCATTGATGCCTATGAAAGGGCTCAGGAGGTTCATCTTCTTGAACCTGATCATCCTCTTCAGCTTTTCATCCACTATCCAGAAGGCCCCATTCTGCTTGAAATACTTGATGAGCAGGGTGATGGGCAGCCCCCGGTTCACCTCCACCTGGGTGAACCGGCCATCCATGCCCTTCTTGACCGCTGCCTGGGAGATATCCGTGGCGTGTATCGTGATGCGCCAGTTCATGAGCTGAGGAAAGTGCTCAGCCAGTATCATTGCGATACTGTAGGGCTCCTGACCTGTGGAGCAGGCCGCACTCCAAAAGGTCAGGGCCTTCTTGTTCTTTCTGGCCTCAATCAGCTCAGGGATGATCTCGTTTTTCAGGGCCTCGAAGGGGTGATTGTCCCTGAAGAAGTAGGTCTCGTTGGTGGTCATGGCCTCAACGATCTGCTCCTTGAGCTTGGGGGTCATCTGATACTTGGCCTTGCGGTAGAGATCGTCGATGCTCTTCATGCCGAGGACCCTGGCAAGCTCGTTGAGCCTGCTCTCCAGCAGGTACTCCTTACCCTTCTGAAGCGCTATTCCGCTCGAGGCCTTGACCAGTTCTGAAAAGAACCGGAACTGTTCCGGATTTATCATGATCTGAACAACCTCACTGATTCTATCTCAAAATCCTCGCCACTCTTGCCACTGTCATCCATGTCTATCTATGTCCAGCCAGTTCCAATATGGTGGTTGTAATCCGATCGAGAGGGCAGACCCGATCTGCAAGACCGGCATCGGAGACGAACCTTGGCATACCCCAGACCACGGAGGTCTCCCTGTCCTGGGCGATGATCCTTGCCCCCTTCTTCTTTAGGACCTGGGCCCCCTTGAAACCGTCCTGGCCCATGCCTGTCATGACCACTGCCACCACCCTAGGCCCATAGACCTGGGCCACAGATCTGAAGAGCACATCCACTGCAGGGCGGCAGCTGTTTTCAGGCGGATCCTGGTTGAGACTTATGAATTTTCTCCTATCCCTAACCTTGACGGTCATGTGGTAATCGCCTGGGGCGATATAGACCGTGCCCCCCTTTACCTCCTCGCCGTCTCTGGCCTCCACCACCTTGAGCTTGGACTTCTGATCGAGCCTTGCAGCAAGCTGGGTGGTAAAGACAGGCGGCATGTGCTGCACCAGAAAGACCGGCAGCCTGAAATTTGCCGGAAACTTGGGTATCACCTCGTTAAGGGCATTTGGGCCACCGGTTGATACCCCTATTGCCACCGCCTCAGGGGCGAGCTTGACGGCGACCGGGCCGATCCTTGAAGGCGCAGGCCCCCTCTTTGCTGCTGCCTGGCCAGGAGAGCCGACAGTGCGCAGCTGAGGTCTGGGCCTGTGTGCAACAGGCAGCCTTCCTGCTGCCGCAGGCATCTTGGGGCCGACAGGCCTTCTATGGCCATTTCCGTTCTTCGAGCTGTATGCCCGTATCTTTGGTATCAGCTCCTCCTGTATCCGCTTTACACTCTCTATAAATGCACCTGTTCCTGTGGGCTTGGGGACAAAGTCGAAGGCCCCCTTTTGCAGGGCCTCTAGGGTGGTGCTGGCACCCTGGGCCGTCAGGGTGGAGAACATTATGGCACCTACATTGAGCTTCTGGCGCCTGATCTCATCGAGGGTCTGAAGGCCGTTCATCTCCGGCATCTCAACATCCAAAACGGCCAGGTCCGGTCGCAGCTGCCTCATCTTTCTTATGGCGTCCTTTCCGTTTACAGCTGTACCGACCACGGTAATTCCAGGCTGCTTCTCCAGGGCCTCCTTCAATATCTTCCTGAAGACAACGGAGTCGTCTACGATAAGGACCCGAATCATAGGCCAAGCACCATCTTCACCTTCTCTTCCAGCATCTCCGGGGTGAAAGGCTTCATGAGATACTCATTGGCCCCTGCCATGACCGCCTTTATCACGTTCTCCTGCTGGTTCTCGGTGGTGACCATCATCACCCTGGTCCCACTCCAGTCGGCATTCTCTCTCATCTTCACCAGACAGTCATATCCCTCCATGTTGGGCATATACCAATCCAGCAGAACAAGATCGACGGGTGAGTGCTCCCGGAGTTTCTCCAGTGCATCAAGCCCATCCACTGCCTCTATGATCTCATCGAAGATCCCCATCTTCTTGAGGCCGGCTTTGACGATGTTGCGCATGGATTGGGAGTCGTCCACAACTAATGCTTTCATACGGATACCTCAGTTAAAATTTGGACCCTCTTCCCTGGCTCCTTCTCTGGTGTTCTTTTTACGGGCAAACACATACTCCTAAGACAGAACAAGGCTTGGCTTTTCAATGTGCTTATCGATAAAAGCGCCGTTTCCATTAAGAGACTTTTTAAAAACTTCCTTGAGACCTTGAAGAAAATGGGCTAATGAGAAGGCCAGCCAGTGCACTGCAACGGGCTCCAAGGGGCCCGGAGCTGAACACATCGCCATTTGAGAGAGACCAAAGGACACAAAAAAAGCACTTTCCAATAAAAGGTGATACCGAAATGGACTTCAAAAAGACCCTGAACCTGCCCAGGACCAAGTTCCCGATGAAGGCAAACCTCAGCCAGAGGGAACCAGAGATGCTTAAGCGCTGGGAGAGTATGGACCTCTATGGGCTGATGAGAAAGGCCGGCTCAGGCAGGCCCAGATATATCCTCCACGATGGACCTCCCTATGCAAACGGCCATATCCACTTGGGGCACACGGTGAACAAGGTCCTGAAGGACATGATCATAAAACACAGGCAGATGACAGGCATGGACGCACCCTATGTGCCTGGCTGGGACTGCCACGGTCTCCCCATAGAGCACAACGTGGAAAAGGAGCTCGGAAAGAAGAAGCGGCAGATGGACAAGCTCTCCATAAGGAGGGCGTGCCGCAAGTATGCAGAGCGATTCGTCAAGATCCAAAGGGACGAATTCAAGCGCCTGGGTGTAGTCGGTGACTGGGATGATCCCTATCTCACCATGAACTATGACTACGAGGCATCCATTGCCGACCAGTTCTGCCAGATCTATCTGGACGGTCATGTGGTCAAGAGCAAAAAACCGGTCTATTGGTGTCCGTCATGTGTAACCGCCCTGGCAGAGGCAGAGGTGGAGTATGGCCCGCACAAGTCCCCATCCATAACCGTAAAGTTCCCCTTGGAAGAGGACTTCCTCGCAAAGATATCGGAGGCGGCAGGCCGCAGATTAGATGGAGGCTATCTCCTCATCTGGACCACCACCCCCTGGACCTTGCCTGCCAACCGGGCTGTTGCGCTGCATCCGGACTACACCTATGTTGCAGCCCTGGTGGATCTTTCAAAGATCGGCGGGAAAAAGGAGCTCTGGATCGCAGCGGAATCGAGGATAATGGCACTTCTCACCTCCATCGGCCTCGACCAGACAGATCTGGAGATCATAGCCAGGTTCAAGGGTTCCGAGCTTGAAAATCTCCATGTCCACCATCCATTCATCGACAGGACAGGGCCGGTCATAAATGCCGACTATGTCACCCTGGATACCGGAACCGGATGTGTCCACATCGCGCCGGGACATGGAGCAGAGGACTATGAAAGCGGCCTGAGATACGGCCTCGAGGTCTATTCGCCTGTGGACAAGTATGGCCGTTTCCGGGAGGAGATCTCCCAATTTGCAGGCATGAACATCTTCAAGGCCAACCCTGAGATCATCGCGCTATTGAAGGACAAGGGACTCATCGTCTTCACGGAGGAGATGGAGCACAGCTATCCCCACTGCTGGCGCTGCAAGAAGCCGGTGATCTTCAGGGCGACTGCACAGTGGTTCATCTCCATGGACAGGAAAGGGCTCAGGCAAGAGGCCCTCAAACACATAGAGGAGGTGGAGTGGATCCCCTCCTGGGGCAAGGAGCGCATCTACGGCATGGTGGAGGCCAGGCCCGACTGGTGCATATCGAGACAGCGCTCCTGGGGGGTCCCCATCACGGTCTTCGTCTGCCAGGCGTGTGAACAGCCTGTAATGACTGAACAGATAGCAGAACGCATTGTGGAAATCTTCCGGCAAGAGGGGGCAGACGCCTGGTTCACCAGACAGGTGCAGGACTTTCTGCCAGAGGGTTTCTCCTGCCCCAGCTGTGGAAGCACCGAGATAGAAAAGGAGACGGATATCCTTGATGTCTGGTTCGACTCTGGTGTGAGTCATGCCGCTGTCCTGGAGCAGAGAAAGGAGCTCTCCTCCCCTGCCGACCTCTATCTCGAGGGGAGTGATCAGCACAGGGGATGGTTTCAAAGCTCCCTTCTCACCTCCACGGCCACCAGACACAGGGCCCCATACCGGTCGGTGCTAACCCATGGATTCGTGGTGGATGGCCAGGGCAAGAAGATGTCAAAGTCCGTGGGCAACGTGATTCCGCCAGAGAAGGTGATAAAGCGCTTTGGTGCCGAGATCTTAAGACTATGGGTCTCCGCCGAGGATTATCAGGATGACATCAAGATCTCAGACGAGATCCTTCAGCGCCTGACCGAGGCCTACCGAAAGATCAGAAACACCATAAGGTATCTCCTGGGCAACCTGAGCGATTTCGATCCGGGTGCAGACGGGATCCCCTTTGACGAGATGGAGCACCTTGACCGCTGGGCTGTGTCACGGGCAGACCAGGTCTTCCACAAGGTGATAAAGGCCTATGGCGAGTACAGGTTCCATGTGGTCTTCCACCAGCTCTACCAGTTCTGCACAGTGGACCTAAGCGCCCTCTATCTTGACATCATAAAGGACAGGCTATACTGCGAGCTAAAGGATGGCAGGCCTCGCAGATCGGCCCAGAGCGCCATGCACCATATTGCCCAGGGACTCATCAAGACCATGGCGCCAGTCCTGTCATTTACGGCAGAAGAGGCATGGAGCCACCTGACAGGAGAGAGCAAGGGTTCTGTATTCCTGGAGTCCATGCCAGAGACCGGACTCTTCAGCCTGACAGATGACGAGGAGAGATTCTGGTCAAGGATATGGCCACTTAGGGCCGAGATCACGAAGGCACTCGAGCTTGCAAGGAGGGAGAAACGCATCGGTCTTGCACTCGATGCCAGGGTTCTCGTAAGGCTGCCTGCAGACTATCTGAAAGGGGTTTCACTCCAGGGGCTACAGGTTGCAGAGTGCCTCAAGATGATTACCATAGTCTCACAGCTCGATATGGTCGAGGAGCTCGACGATACGGCATCCCAGGATGCCAATCTCTGGAAGAGCCCCGAGATCGACGGCCTCACCATACTGGTCACCCCTGCCAAGGGGACCAAGTGCGAAAGGTGCTGGACCTGGACCGAAGAGCCCCAGAGCTATGAAGACAGCACCATCTGCCCCAGGTGCCTGAAGGTGATGAAAGAGCTTGAATCCAGGTCTTCCGGCACGGCCAGATCTTCCGACACGGAATGAAGTGACAACTACCGAATATCCAAGGCGCGATCCATGACCCCGTCTAAAAAGGCACAGGCAAGGGCACAAGATTGATGGCAGAGACCTTAAGCGACAGATGCAGGCGCCTTGCCGCTCCTCTCCTTGAGAGGGTGGCCAGGGCCCTTGCTGCCATGGGTGTTACACCCAATATGCTCACAGCCCTGGGGATCGTCCCATACTTCTTGATGGCATGGCTCCTCTATGAGGGTCACGACATCTCGGCCGCCTTGATCCTCATGATATTCGCACCCCTGGACGTCGTAGATGGGACACTGGCCAGGATAACCGGCCAGGAGAGTGATTTTGGGGCCTTTCTCGATTCCACCATAGATCGCATAGAGGAGATCATCATGTACGGGGCCCTTCTGGCACACCTGCTCAGGTTCCATACGGATGTCCTCTTTGCCGCCCTGTTGGTGCTGGCTGCACTCACAGGCTCTCTCATGGTGAGCTACACAAGGGCCAGGGCCGAAGGGCTCGGCTATGAGTGCGATGTGGGTCTGCTCACCAGATTCGAGCGCATGGTCCTGTTCATACTCGCCCTGCTTACGGGCTGGTACGAGCCACTTCTGGGGATCATCGCCGTTCTTTCATACTTCACCACGTTTCAGAGGATAATGGCTGTCCACAGACAGACCAGAAACCAATGAAGGATATCAAAAAGCCCTGCCTCCTTGTTGTGGCCACCCCTATCGGAAACCTGGGCGACATCACCAAGCGGGCCGAGCAGGCCTTGAGACAGGCCGATGTGATAGCTGCAGAGGATACCAGGGTCACCAGAAAGCTCCTCAGCCATCTGGGGATATCGGCCCGACTGATATCGTGCCACAAACACAATGAGAAGCAGTGCATAGAGGAGATCCTCTCTCTGCTTGAGGCAGGAAAGGGTGTTGCCCTGGTCTCCGATGCCGGCACCCCGCTTATCTCGGATCCGGGCAGCAGCTTGGTTGAGAGGGTAAGGCAGGCGGGCTTTCCGGTCATACCCATTCCGGGCCCTTGTGCTGTGGCCTGCGCCCTGTCTGCAGCAGGTATCGGAGAGGGGCGTTTCTTCTTTCAGGGTTTCCTTCCTGCAAAGGGACCTGAGAGGAAAAAGGCCCTGAAGGAGATGGCAGGCATCGAGGTGCCGGTTGTCCTATACGAGTCACCCCACAGGATCAAGAGGACACTCGAGGATATCGCCGAGGCCCTGGGCAACAGGGAGATCTTCTCTGCAAGGGAGATGACCAAACTCCATGAGGAGTATGGATGGCACTCTGTTGAAGGGATGCTGGCCGAACTGGAAGGGCGTGGCCCGAGGGGTGAATACACCCTGATAATCATGCCGGAAAAGGCCCCCTTGCCCAGCTCCGATGAGACAGACAGCGAGTTTGAAGCGCTGCTGGAGGCCCTTTCAGGTAAGAGCAGACCTGGCATGAAGAGACTTTCAAAGCTCCTGTCACGCCTGACGGGGCGCTCATCCGGCACCATCTACAAGAGGCTTGCCGAGCTGAAAAGGGAAATGGAAGATGGCGCCAAGGGCCAAGGATGAATGAGGTCTTCAAGGAGAGAGAGATGCCCAGGATAGTTGCCGTGATCCCATCGAGATATGGCTCATCGAGGCTGCCTGCCAAGGCCCTTGCCGATATTGCCGGACAGCCCATGATAGTGAGGGTTGCAAGGCGTGCCGCAAAGGTTGGGGCCATAGATCAGATCTACGTGGCCACCGATCATGAAGAGATCTTCAGGGTCGTTGAATCAGCAGGTTTCAGGGCCGTTATGACCAGTGAGCACCACAACTCCGGCACAGACAGGATCGCAGAGGCATGCAGTATCCTGTCGCTTCCAGACGACACCCTGATTGTAAACGTCCAGGGAGACCAGCCCCTGGTGGAGCCTTCGGCCATTCAGGCAATGATAGAGCTTATGAAGGAAGATGAAGGGCTGGCCATGGCGACAGTCGCCTGTCCAATGAGCCCCCAGGAGATCGAGAATCCAAACAGGGTAAAGGTGGTACTGGACAGGAGGGCAAGGGCCCTTTACTTCTCGAGGGCGCCCATCCCCTATCCCAGGGACGGAGTCGACGGGCCAGGGATCTATCTGCGCCATCTCGGCCTCTATGCCTATAGGCGCAGCTTCCTGTCCATCTTTACCGACCTTCCACCAGGAAGGCTTGAGGAGATAGAAAAACTCGAACAGTTGAGAGCCCTTGAGAACGGGTTTGCCATAGGGGTGGCCCTGGTGGATGAAGCCCCCCCGGAGGTGGATACCGAAGAGGACCTCAAAAGGGTGACAGCCATTATTTCAGGGTAGGTGTCAGGTAGGCTCACTTTGAATAAGAATGTTGGGGCATGGTGATATGCCCGGAGGCGGCCCTCGCCTCTTGTCAGGAGCTTCAAGGCCCTCTAGGGTCTTGCTCCGCTGAAATGTCCAAGGGCCTGACACCACGTAATCCTATCAGCCACTTGGC
>CAZNKD010000074.1:0-27131 GCA_964573615.1 uncultured Desulfobacterales bacterium
ATCCCGGCTGCAGCAAAACCCTCTGTTCCGAAGTGGATATTGGCCTCGAACAGCAGGGCCCTCCTCTGCCACCAGCAGATATCGAGCCCGGCATGATCCACCCCGGTCTTGGCACAGAAGGTGCGGGCCAGTTCGATGACGGCCTCATCCACGGGCTCGAAGGAGATGGCCCCTCCCCTTGCCACATTGGTCCTGAACTCCTCGCCCATGGCCCTCTTCCAGTAGAGATGTGCTATACGGCCAGAGAGTATCACCACCCTGATGTCCCGCTCCACCGGGATGTACTCCTGGATATATGCAGTGCCCGAGCCCTCCAGATACCTGTCCAGGGCCTCTTCATCCCTGATGAGAAAAACACCCAGGCCCCTGGATGCCCCCTTGGGCACCTTGGCCACGAAGGGGAAGGAGAAGTCTTCAAGGATCTTGGCCTTCCGGTTCCGGCCGGTAAATAGCCTCGTCCTGGGGGTGGGGATGCCGGCCATCTGGAACAGCAGGCTCTGGGCAGCCTTGTCACCAAGGAGGCTGTAGGATGCAGCAGATGGATAGGTCCTGATGCCGAGGGCCGCAAACTGCCTGGCATAGTGGATGGTTGGGAACAGGACCTTCCTTGCCGAAAGGATGAGATCCCTTTCGCGCGGGGTGTAATCGGTCCAGTTGAGCCTGAGGCCCAGATAGTCCAGATCTGGACACCCCTTCAGCGGGCCTGCCAGGGCCACCAGGGGCCCTTTTTCGTGTCTATCCATTTCTAAGGCTTTCAGAGGGATTCAGCTTTGCTGCCTGCCTTGCCGGATAGATGGTTGCCAGAAAACAGATTATCACAGCCGAAAGGGCTATTATCACCAGATCAGAGGTATAGAGGAGGATCGGAATGGTGTCCGTGTAATAGACCTCTTTGGGGATCTTTATGAACTTGTACCGCTTGAGCACATGGCACAGGCCGAGCCCGCCAAGGGTGCCGATCACCGTACCCATGAGCCCGATCATGAATCCATTCAGCATGAAGATCCGCAGGATCTGCCCATCCGTGGCCCCAAGGGCCTTGAGGATGGCGATGTCCTGCTTCTTCTCCATGACCAGCATGATGAGAGTGCTCACGATATTGAAGGCGGCGACAAGCACTATGAGCGTTAGGACCACGAACATGGCAAACTTCTCGAGCTTCAAGGCGGCAAAGAGGTTCCTGCTCATCTGCTGCCAGTCCATTACCCAGAAGGGATAGCCAAGGGCCTGCCTGACTGCCCTGGCTATGCGGTCTGCCGCATAGATGTCCGAGACCTTTACCTCGAAGCCGTGCACCTTGGAGCCGATGCCAAGGAGCTTCTGGGCGGCAGAGATGGGCACGAAGGCCAGAGACATGTCGTAATCATACATGCCTATGGACTGGATACCCTGCACCTTCACGCTCCTTATCTTCGGGATCATGCCCATAGGGGTCAGATTGCCGGATGGGAGCACTATGCGGATGGTGTCACCTGCGCTCACGGCCAAGGCTGCAGCAAGCTCCTTGCCGATGATTATCGGGATAGGCCCCTGGCCGTCATAGCCACGGAATCCATCCACTCCCATGCCCTCGAGGATCTTCCCGAAGGTGACCACCTCCCGCACACTGTCCGGATCTATCCCCCTTATGCTCACTCCGCTCACTCCGCGGGCAGAGCTCAAGAGGGCCTGGATATAGACGATTGGAGTGGCTGCCACCACCCTTGGTGTGGCCTCAAGGCCACGTAAACGGTCTATGAGATAGGAAAGGCCACTGGATGGCGGCACCTTTACTGCCTCTATGGCCCTTCTCACCTCTTCGGCCCTGGAAAAGGCACCCTCATAGCTGCGCACCAGCAGATGGGCGTTTATTCCAAGGATCTTGCTCCTGAGGTGGTTCTCGAAGCCTGCCATCACGGCTATCACCACGATCAGGGCCATAACGCCAACAGCCACCCCTGCCGTGGAGATAAAGGATATCAGGGAGATGAAGGCGTGCTTTCTCTTGGCCTTCAGATAGCGAAGGGCTACGAAAAGCTCAAATTTCATCTATCCACCACCTTATCCATCACCCCTTCTCTCCCAAGCGCCCCTTGCGGCAACATGAAAACAGCCCCCCTGCACTACTTCGGGCTCGAGCAGCCTAGCAAGCCCGCCTCAAGCCCCGGGGATCACCCTTGTTTCTTGTTTTTGGCCCCCTTGTCCTTCCGGGATCTTTTCTCTGGCCTTGACTTTTCAGGCCGAAGCTGCGGAAACAGTATCACGTCCCTGATGGATGGAGAGTCGGTCATGAGCATGATGAGCCGATCCACCCCTATCCCCTCGCCTGCAGCAGGAGGCATCCCCATCTCCAGGGCCATGACATAGTCGTAGTCCACCTCCGGTGGGATCTCGTCATCATCGCCCCGGTTTGCCACCTGCTCCTCGAACCTGGCCAACTGATCCCTGGGATCGTTGAGCTCGGAGAAGGCATTGGCTATCTCCCGGCCTGATATAAAAAGTTCAAAACGATCTGTAACACTTGGATCTTCAGCATTTTTTCTGGCCAGAGGCGATACATCCGTAGGATATTTGGTTATGAAGGTAGGCTGGATGAGCTTGGGCTCCACCAACAGGTCGAAGAGCTTGGTCCAGTACTTGCCAAGGACCATCTCCTCCTTCACAGGGTTGTCAAGATCGGCGAGACGGGCACCAAGGCGCTCCTTGTCCATGAGTTCCTGCCTGGGGATTCCGCCGATCTCCTCCAGGGCCTCGGCCAGGGTCAACTTCTTCCATGGCGGGGTCAGGTCTATGAGATGGCCCTGATACCTCACCTTGGGCTCTCCGTGCAGCTCAACCGCTATCTGGGCGAAGAGCTCCTCCGTGCGGACCATGAGATCCTCATAGGTGGCATACGCCTCATAGAATTCGAGCATGGTGAACTCGGGATTGTGCTGGATGGAGATCCCCTCGTTTCTGAAGTTCCTGTTGAGTTCGAACACCCTGTCGAACCCCCCCACCAGGAGCCGTTTCAGATAGAGCTCCGGGGCTATCCTGAGATAGAGATCCACCCCCAAGGCATTGTGATGGGTCACGAAGGGCCTGGCCGTGGCCCCGCCCACGATGGCCTGCATCATGGGGGTCTCCACCTCCAGAAAGCCGTTCGAGGTGAAATAGGCCCTCAGCATCTGGATGATACGCGAGCGCTGCCGGAAGGTCTCGGCCACGTCCTCGTTCATGATCAGGTCCATGTAGCGGCGGCGGTAGCGCAGCTCCTTGTCCTTTATGCCGTGGTACTTCTCTGGCAGCGGCCTAAGCGATTTGGTGACGAGCCGTATCCTGTCCGCCTCTATGGTGAGCTCATTGGTCTTGGTGCGAAAGAGCCGCCCCTCCACCTCGATGATGTCCCCGATATCGAACTTCTTGAAGACCTTGTACTCCTCCTTGCCTATGTGATCCCTGACCACATGGACCTGGATCTTGCCTGAGTAGTCCTTTATATGGAGGAAGGCGGCCTTGCCGAAACGCCTGAGTGCCATGATGCGGCCAGCCACCCTGAAGGTCTCCTCCACCTTTTCAAGGGCCTCTGCATCCCAGCTGCCATAGACCTTGTGAATGGCACCTGCAAGCTCCGGGCGCTTGATGTCGTTTGGGAAAAGGTTGATACCCGCCTTTTCAAGCTCTTCCGCCTTCTGGCGGCGCTGTTTGAGGATCTGACTCTCTTCGCTCAATTTGTGAAACTCCTTCCCTGTAAGGCCCCCTTTCAGGGGGAAATAGTTTTTCATACAACTGACAAGTGCCAATTCTTAGTTTACTCTGTTATGGGCGTCAAGGAGCTCAAGGGGGCAGATCCCTGCCCGAATCCGACCGCAACAACTTTTTACAGGGGAAAAAACCAGTGAACCTTCGTCTCCTCGTTCTCATGGCCTACTGCCTTGCTATATTCCTGGTCTCCTCCATACCGGGAAGCCAGCTCGGCACACCTGCCCCCGACTATCTCATGCATGGGCTGGAGTATCTCATCCTTGGCTTTCTCACACTGGAGTGGCTGAAGAGCACAAGGGCACCGAGTCTCATGGCCCCGCTTGCACTGGCCCTTGCGGCCTGGGGATTGTCGAGCCTCTACGGGGCGCTCGACGAGATCCATCAATACTTCACCCCGGGCAGATTCTGCGATCCAAGGGACTGGTTCTCGGATACCATGGGTGCGGCACTGGGGATCGCAGGCCAGGTGCTGAAGGACAATTTTTTTGAAAGCAGAAGGCCGAATGGTTAGAATCTCAGATATGGAACCGCTTAAAGAGCTCTCAAGACTGCTCGAACACTACAGGTCCTTGGGCATGGAGCGGCTGCCGAGGACGGGGCAGATCGAGCAGCTGCTCGCCTTTGAGCCTTCAAAAGTACATAGGGATTCAAGAAGCCAGGCCGGGGCCACGGGGTCGGGGCCGGAAGGTGTGGGCGGGCTTGACAGAGCCTCGTCACAGGCCATGGATCCGGGGCAGTACAGATCCCTTATGGAGCTCAGGCAGGCCGTCGAGCAGTGCAGACGCTGCCGCCTCCATGAGACGAGGACCAAGGTGGTCTTCGGCCAGGGGCCTGAAAGGGCAAGACTCATGCTTGTCGGAGAGGCCCCTGGCAGGAATGAGGATCTCCAGGGCCTGCCCTTTGTTGGAAGATCCGGCGAGCTTCTGACCAAGATGCTCCGGGCCATAAACATAGAGCGCCGGGAGGTCTTCATCACGAGTGTGGTAAAGTGCCGCCCCCCTAAGAACCGAACCCCTAAATCTGATGAGATAGCAGCATGCCTTCCCTGGCTCAAGGGCCAGATCGGGCTGATCCGGCCATCCATAATCCTCTGCCTCGGCACCACCTCGGCACACGCCCTGCTCGACACAGACGCCCCCATGGCCAAGCTCAGGGGCAGATTCCATCCGCTTCCAGACGGATTCTGGCCAGACGGGATCAGCAATCCATCCGCAATCAAGGTGGCCGTCACATATCACCCTGCATACCTATTGAGATTTGGGGGTGCCAAGCAGAAGGCACTGAAGCTCGAGGCCTGGCATGATCTTCAGATGGTCGAAAGGGAGTACAAAAATCTTTAGGGGAAAAGATCGGACAAGAGATGCAGGCAGCGCAGGAAGCCCCCTTTGCGCCGTTGTCCTGGCAACAGTGGTGCTGGCCCTGTCCCTGATCCATCCTGCCCCCTGCCCTTGCCGGGAAAATGGATCAAGCGGCCACGAAGGGCCTGTGAAGGCCAGTCTGAAGCCAGAAGGCACCCCCCATCAGGAGGGGCAGATGGGGCAAGAAGGGGGAAAACTCCTTTCTGGCCCCGTGTTCAAGGTGCGGATAGACGGGGCCATAAATCCGGGCACATGCCAGCTGCTTGAAAGGGCGCTGAGGGCTGCCGAACATGGAGGTGCAAGCCTGTTGATCGTCGAGCTCGACACCCCAGGCGGGCTTGTAACCTCCCTGAGAAAGATGGTGAAGCTCGTAATGGGAAGCCCTGTTCCCGTCTGTGTCTATGTCTCCCCTTCAGGGGCACAGGCAGCCTCTGCAGGGGCCCTCCTCACCCTTTCTGCCCATATAGCCGCAATGGCCCCGGGCACGAACATAGGCGCCGCCCACCCGGTCGATCCATCCGGCAAGATGGACAAGGACTCCATAATGGGCCAGAAGGTGGAAAACGATCTCGCCGCAATGGCCAAGGCCATTGCCGAAGAGCGGGGCAGAAATGCCAAGTGGGCGGAAGAGGCGGTGAGAAGATCCGTATCGGCCACCTCCAGCGAGGCCCTGGAGGCAGGTGTCATAGACATCGTGGCAGAAGGACTCCAGGAGCTCCTGGAGCAGATCAGGGGCCGCCAGGTAAGGACCAGTGCCGGGCTGGTACGGATCATGCCGGACGAGGGGCCGGTCCAAGTGGTCAAGGAGAACCTGAGGGACAAGATCCTTAAGGCCATTGCGGATCCCAACATCGCCTATATCCTCATGATGATAGGCGTTGTGGGCCTCTATTTCGAGCTTGCACACCCTGGGGCCATCTTTCCGGGTACCGCAGGCGCCATCTGCCTCGTGCTCGGCCTCTATGCCATGCATACACTTCCGGTCAATGCAGTGGGGATCGTGCTCATCGTCCTGTCGGTCATATTCTTCATCATGGAGCTGTTCATAGTCAGCCACGGCCTCCTTGGCCTTGCAGGGGTCGTCTGCCTCGTGCTCGGCTCCATAATGCTCTTCGATCAGGAGGTCACGGGGATGGATATCTCGAGCTCCATCCTGTGGCCCACAGTCATCACCGTATCCATATCGATGGCTGCAATACTCTTCATTGCCACAAAGGCCATGCTCAGGAGGCCTCGGACCGGCCGGGAGGGGCTGATCGGCCTGGAAGGCGTGGTGAGAGAGAAGGTGGATGGAGACAAGGGGCTCGTCTTTCTCCATGGCGAGCTCTGGAGCGCAGAGAGCAGCCGCCCCATCCCCAGGGGCAGGAAGGTGAAGGTGGTGGGTATAAACGGCCTTCGGCTCGTGGTCGAGCCTGTTGATGAGTAGCTCCGAGTAGCCCCACAGGCCCACACTGCCTGGAAAAATGGGGCTTTTTTGGAAAAAAGAGATGAAGGAGGAGGTGCTTCCGTGATGTTTCCATATCCCTTTTTGGTCTTTCTGGTCTTTTTGGTGATCGCATTTCTTGGAACATCCATCAGGGTGATAAACGAATATCAGCGTGCCGTGGTCTTCAGGCTTGGCCGCGTTATAGCCGCCAAGGGTCCAGGGCTGATAATCCTCATCCCCATCATCGACAAGATGGTCAAGGTGGATCTCCGCACCATCACCCTCGATGTCCCACCCCAGGATATCATCACCAAGGACAACGTCTCTGTGAAGGTGAGTGCAGTGGTCTATTTCCGTGTCCTAGACCCTGTTGCAGCAACCGTGGAGGTGGAAAACTTCTTCTTTGCCACATCGCAACTCGCCCAGACCACCCTGAGGAGCGTGTGCGGGCAGGCGGAGCTCGACGAGCTGCTGTCAGAGCGCGAAAAACTCAACGCCAAGATCCAGAACATCCTGGATCAGGACACCGAGCCCTGGGGCATCAAGGTGAGCAAGGTGGAGGTGAAGGAGATAGACCTGCCAGACGAGATGAAAAGAGCCATGGCCAAACAGGCAGAGGCGGAGCGCGAAAGACGCTCCAAGATCATCAATGCAGAGGGCGAATTCCAGGCTGCCAAGAGACTTGCCGAGGCCGCAGAGATCATCAGCAAGAGCCCTGCAGCCCTGCAGCTCAGGTATCTCCAGACACTGCGTGAGGTATCTGCCGAGAACAACTCCACCACCCTCTTTCCCATCCCCATAGATCTGTTCAAACCATTCGTGGAACTTGCCGAAAAGGCTAAGGAGAAATGAAAAAAGAGACTCAGGGGGCAAAGAAAGTGACAGAAGCGGCAGAAAAGAACAGAAACCTCATACCCATCGACTGGGGCTGCGACGACCTTCCGACCATGCCCTTTGTGGCACAAAGGCTCATTGGCATAATAGGCGACAAGGATGTGGAGATCTCCGAGCTGGAAGAACTCATAGGCCAGGACCCTGCCCTGACCATGAAGATACTTCAGATCTGCAACTCGGCCCTATACTCCCTGAGCTCAGAGGTCACATCCATAAGGCATGCCATCACGCTCCTTGGAAGCGAAAACATCATCCAGATCGCGATAAGCGCCCTCCTGGCCAAGCGCTTCATGACCGTTCCCTCAGAGCTCAAGGGCCATGCCCAGGCACTCTGGAAGCACCTCCTCACAACGGCCATCCTGGCCAGGGACTTCTCTTCAGACATAGAGGAGCCGGACCTGTACACCCTTGGGCTCCTACATGACGTGGGCTGGCTGGTACTCATGGCACAGGCCCCCAAGGTCTTCACATCCCTCTATCAGGAGCAGGGCCGCCCCCTGCACGAGCTCGAAGAGGCCTGGGGTGTGGACCACCAGCTCTGGGGCGCAAAACTACTGGAGCGATGGAGCCTGCCCGAGCCGTTCCAGGTAGTGGCCCTGCGCCACCACGACCCCCTGGTGGATGCAGCCCCCACCCCCTATCTGCTCATCATCACCCTGTCGAACTACCTAGCATCGGCAATAGGAAACCGCTTTCTGGAAACAGAGCCCACGGAGATAGACCCGAGGGTGCTTAAGGCGCTCAAACTCGACGAGGGCACCATTCAAGAGATGGTGGATGGGGCCTTGGAGGAAAAGGAGAAGATAGACAGCCTCTGCGCCATCCTTGGCAGCTGATGAGGGCTCACCTGTCTTAAGGATCTATGAGAACTTGTCCTTCAGGCCCCTTCCTAGAGGCCAGCCCCCTTTTCCTCTTCACCTGACCCGGCATGGATCGGGCCCTCTTGTGGCGGGCCGTTGTTGCCGTTTCCAAGCATCTGAATGCCCAGCCAGATGTAGTGCAGGCCCGATGCCACAGTGAAGAGGGCGGTGGCGACATAGAGGAAATGGAGGAGTATCTCGTGGTGGAGCTGGAGCACCTTAGAGGCCAGGACCACAAATATGGTGATGAGCTGGATGAGTGTGGTGAGCTTGCTTATCAATGAGGGGCAGATCTCCACCCGGGCCCTGAACAGGAGCAACACGGTGACCCCCAGGATGATTATCAGGTCCCTGCTTATCACCACCACGGCTATCCAGTTGGGGATGAGCCCTATCACCGCCAAGGTGACATAGGAGGAGGTAAGGAGGGCCTTGTCTGCCAGAGGGTCCAGTATGGCGCCAAGCCTGGTCTTCTGTTTGAGCAGCCTTGCAAGAAAGCCGTCCAGGCCATCGCTTATCCCTGCCATCACGAAGACGGCAAAGGCGAGATCGAAACGCCTGTCTATCAGAAAGATGATGAGGAGCGGGGTCAGGAGCACCCGCAATATGGTGAGCAGGTTCGGCAGATTCAATGGAGGGCTTCCCAAAGGGCCTTTTCGTGCCAGAGATCCCTGGCATCATACCAGCAGATCCCTGGCTCGGACCTGAACCATGTAAGCTGTCTCTTTGCAAAACGCCTCGTATCCCTCTTCAACTCGTAGACCGCCTCTTCATAGGTTTTCCTGCCAAGGAGAAACAGGATAATATGCCGATATCCTATGGATTGCAAGGGCCTGAGCCGCGGGCTGAATCCGGCATCTAAAAGCCCCCTTACCTCATCAACGAATCCGGATGCCATCATCTCATCGACCCGCGCCTCTATCCTTTTGTAGAGCTGCCGCCTGGGGAGCATGAGCCCGATCCTTAGCACTGCCCTGCCCATCTCCAGATGGAGCGGCCTTGGGGGAAAGGCCCTGAACCACTCGCTCATGGCCATGCCGGTCTCGTAAAAGACCTCAAGGCCCCTTATGATCCTGTAGAGATCGTTTTTACCAACCCTGGCCGCCGCTTCGGGATCGACGGCCTCGAGCTGCCTGTGGAGCCAGTCGACCCCAAGGCGCTCTGCCGCCTGTCTGAAGCTCTGTCTCAGCCCAGGATGGCGCCCTGGCACCTGCGAGATCCCGTTCAGCACAGCCCGCATATATAGACCCGTTCCACCGGCAAGGACCACGCCCTTTCCCTGCTCCAGGATACGCGCTATCCGGCTCCTTGCCATGCGGGCAAACCTGGCGGCATCCATCGGTTCGTCCGGCTCCAGGATATCGACCAGGTGATGGGGCACCATGGCGCGCTCTTCAGGTGTGGGCTTTGCAGATCCTATGTCGAGCCTCTTGTAGATCTGAACCGAATCCACGTTTACTATCTCTGCACCTATCTGCCTGGCAAGCCTTATGGCAATGGAGGTCTTGCCAACGGCAGTTGGGCCCATGATGGCTATTATGGGAAATCTTTCAGGAAGAGCCATTGCCCGCTACGTGCGCCTGAAGCCCTTTTTGAGCTCCGAGATGGGTATGGAGAGCCAGATGGGCCTTCCGTGCGGGCAGTTGGTCACGCCCTCCTCCAGACACTCTCCTATCAGGGCCTGCATCCGGGCATGATCCATCCTCTGGCCCGCCTTGATGGCCAGGCGGCATGCAAGACGGGAAAGACACCTTCTCAGAAACTCCTCCTCTGCGGCTTGGGTGTCGGAAAACTCTGAGGCAAACTCCTTCAAGAAACCCTCGACCCAGAGCCTTTCCGTCTCGCGATTGGGCAGCAGAGCCGTCACGGCCCTCAAGATGAGCTGATCCTCGCCAAAGGGCTCGGCCTCTATCCCGACCCGTCTGAGTCTTTCTATCAAGAGGGCCATGTCAGAGATCTCGCCACCCTCGAGATCCACTACTTGCGGAAAGGCAAGGGCCTGGGATGAAAGGGCGCTTTTGGATGCCTCCTCCATGAGACGCTTGAAGATCACCGCCTCGTGGGCAGCGTGCTGATCCAGGATGAAGAGTGTGGTTCCATCCTGACAGAGGATGTAGCTGTCTGCGAGCTGGCCTATGGCCTGGGGAACAGAAGAGGGATGGGTGGCCTGTGCCACCTCGAAGGGGGCAGAAAAGGCGCTTGCCCTGCAAGAATCTGCCTGGCTGTACCCCTCATCCCTATCTTTAGAGGCATAGAGGGGAAAAGGTGCCTCACATACCTCAAGGGGCATCCCTTCATCTGTCAGGGCCTTATCAGGGCCCTCCCCTGCCTCTTCAGGAAGCACGGCTGGCCCGGAATCCTCGCCCCTGGTCCCAGGGCTTTGGATGCCCGGCCCGTGCCTGCCCTCTGGATACTCGCCTCCTGACAGGGGCAGATGATGGACTCTTGAGCCGAGGGCCTCCTTCACTGCCCCTGAAACGAGTCGGTAGATCTGATCCGGATACCTAAAGCGTATCTCGAGCTTGGCCGGATGGACGTTCACATCCACCTTGTCCGGGGGAAGGTCAAGAAAGAGGACCGCTGCCGGCTGCTGTCCCTTTACGAGCCTGCCCTTTAGGGCGTCGTTCAGGGCTCGCCAAAGCACAGGGGCCGTGGCCGGCCTTCCGTTTATGAAGAAATAGACCTGCCTGGAAGAGAGCCTCACCCGGTCCGGGTCTGCAAGGTAGCCATGCAGCTCGACCTGGCGGCCGCCTCCAGCGCCTTGGCCAGCCGAGGCCCTTACCTCCACGAGGCTGTCCAGGAACGCCTCCCCCAGAAGCGGCACCACCCGTCTGCGCCCCTTGGCCGATCCGCTCGACCTGAAGAGCTCTCTGGGCCCGGAACTCACTGAGAAACGGACCTCCGGCCAGGCGACTGCAGCCTGGCGCACCACCTTGAGACAGCGCCCCTGCTCCGTACGGGTGCCCTTCAGGAATGCCCGCCTTGCCGGGATCTCCAGGAACAGGTCCCGCACGATCACTGTGGTGCCCTGTCTCCTTCCCACAGGCTCCGGGGGAGAAAGCCTTCCGAAGGAGCACCTGATACGCCAGCCCTGGGCGGCATCCCGGGTCCTGGAGGATATCTCCAGATCGGACACGGACGAAATGCTGGCAAGGGCCTCTCCCCTGAAGCCCAGGGTCCTGATCTCATTCAGATCCTCGATGGAGCCGATCTTGCTGGATGCATGGGGCTCCAGGGCAAGCTCGAGATCCTGCCGGTCCATCCCGCAGCCGTCATCAGAGACCGAAAGCAGGGCCTTTCCCCCCTCTTCTAGCACCACGTCCACACGCGAGGCCCCTGCATCCACTGCGTTTTCTATCAGCTCCTTGAGGGCAGAGGCAGGCCGCTCCACCACCTCGCCGGCTGCTATCTGGTTTGCAAGTTCCTTTGGAAACCTCTTTATGCGCCCCATTGTCCACCTTTCAAGCAAAGGGCCTCGGGTTGTCATAAATCCATCAGGGCCCGACCCGAAATCTAATCCCCCCTGTCCCCCTTTGACAGGTGCTCCTTGATCTTTCTGGCAAGGGCCAAGGAGATGCCCTTCACCCCGCTGATCTCCTGGAGATCCGCCTGCCTTAGACGCTCTATACTCCCAAAGTGGGACAGGAGTGCACTCATGCGCCTTGGCCCTATCCCAGGGATATCCGTCAGCCTGGAGCGCAGCCTGAGCCTGATCCTGCTCTTCCTGTTGGCCTTGATTCCAAACCTGTGGGCCTCATCCCGCACCCTCTGAAGGAAGCGGAGTACCGGGTCATGGGGATCGAGGCAGAGCCCCTGGCTGGCCCCTGCCTGGCTGGCCCCTGGAATAAAGATGCGCTCACCGCTTCCATCCCTGTCCTTGGCAATGGCTACGATATCGACAGGTGCCTTTCTCGACCCGGGGGGCAACTGGTCCAAGGCATCGAGTGCTGCACCGAGCTGGCCCTTTCCGCCATCTATGACAAAGAGATCTGGAAGTCCGGGGGGCTCCCCTTTCCGTCCTGGCTCAAGGCCATGGCGCAGCCTCCTGCTCATGAGCCGGTTTATCATGGAAAAATCGTCCATGCCCGTGATATCCCTGAAAAGATAGTGCCTGTAGCCCTCCTTTTCAGGCCTTCCCTGCCGGAATCGCACCAGGCTGCCAACCGATGCCTCTCCTCCCAGGGTGGAGATATCCACCCCCTCCACCGTATTGGGCGGACGGCAAAGACCAAGGCGCTCCTGCAGGAGGAGGGAAAGCGCCGTCCAGTCCTGCTCCTGCCTCTTCAGGCTCGAAAGCCCCTGGATGGCGTTCTCACTGGCACGCTCCAACAGCCTGCGCCTTATCCCCCTTTCCGGCACGGTGATCCTGAGTGCCCCTGCCCGCCTATTGAACAGACGCCTGTACTCGGTAAGGATCTCTGCCACCGCATCGACATCCTCCGGGGCCTGCTGCAGCACGAGCTCCGGTGGCGGTTCTACCTGGCCGTAGTGCTGGCGGAGAAACAGGGAGAGCACCCTGGAGAGCCCCTCTCCCATCTTGGTCCGCACGGCAAAGAGTTCATGGCCGGTTATCCGGCCCTCACGCACCGACAAAACGGAGACCATCCTGTCCTGTCCCTCTCCGGCGATCCCGACGGCATCGAGATTCATGCTCATGGGCCCGACCACTGCCTGGGCCTCGAGGGTGCGCTCGATGGCCGATATCCTGTCCCGCAGTGCAGCCGCCTGCTCGAACTCTAGGGCCTCTGCCGCCCTCTCCATCTCCTGCTTGAGCCCCTTTATCACATCTGTGGCCCTTCCCTGAAGGAAGAGCCTCACCGATTCCACCTGTCTCCGGTACTCCTCGGCGGACACGCGCCCTGCGCATGGACCGCTGCACCGCTCGATCTGATAGAGCAGACAGGGCCTTGATCGCGATTTGAGCACGTTGTCGCTGCATGAACGGAGTCTGAAGGCATGGCTAAGAAAACGCATGGTCTGCTTGAGGGCCCTTGCCGATGTGTAGGGTCCAAAATAGAGTGCGCCGTCCCTGCGCCTCTTTCTCACCATGTGGAGCCTTGGCCACTTGTTCTTGATCCCGAGGCGCAGGAAGGGATAGGCCTTGTCATCCCGCAACATGATGTTGTATCTGGGACGAAGGGCCGCTATCAGCTCGGCCTCCAGGATCAGGGCCTCCTTTTCACTGGCGGTTATGGTCAGCTTGAGGCTTGCGGCCTTCTCCATCATGATCCTGGTCTTGGCGGAAAGGCGGCCCTGGGCCCTGAAATATGAAGAGAGCCTCGAGCGAAGATCCCGGGCCTTTCCCACATACAGGGCGCTTCCCTCCGGGTCTGAAAAGAGATACACCCCAGGGCGCCGTGGGATCAGCCCAAGATCTATCTCAGGGGCCTCACTGCCCCTCTTTTTGATCTCTAAACCTATCTCCTTGAGTTCCATGGAAATGGTGGCCAAAAGGCCCCTTGCACTTATTTGGTATACACTTGTACACAAACGCTCACAGGAATATGGCAGAAAAGGCTCCGCCTACCAGCACAACCCAGAGGATGTCTATACCATAAAAGAGGGCAGCTGCCGCCACCGCCGCAAGCAGCAGGGAGAGCGGGCCCCAGCTTATGGCCACGACGAAGCTGTAGAGCACGGCCAGCAAGAGCCCCACGAAAGATGCCAGGATCCCCCGCATGGCCCTCTTGAAGAGGTGATTGTCCCGGAATAGATCGAAGATCGGGGCCGTAAAGAGGAGTATGAGAAAGGATGGTGTGAAGATGGCCCATGCCCCCACCACTGCACCAAACAGACCATACAGGATAAAGCCCACGAATGCGGCTGTTATCACAATGGGCCCCGGTGTCACCTGACCAAGGGCGATGCCGTCCATGAGGGCGCTTGCCTCCATGAGATGGCGCTTTTCGACCACCTCGTGAAACATGAGCGGAAGGGAGGCATATCCGCCTCCGTAGGCAAAGAAGTCTATCTTCATCATCATCACGGCAAGGTCGAAAAGGGGTCTTGAAAGGGCAAAAAGGAGTATCAGCATCCCTGCCACCATGGCCGTCATGACAGCGCCGAACCGCGCCCCTTCATCAGCCAGGATCTGAAGGAGGCCTGCCTTTGGGGAGCCGCCTCTCTCCCTGGCACCTTCACCGGGTGCGGGGATGTCCCTGAGGTAGCATACAAGCCCAAGGATGGCACACAGCACGATCGCAACCACAGGGCTCGCACCTGCCGCAATGGAGACCGCAGCCAGGGCCGTCAGCACGGCATCCCTCCAGTTCTTGACCATCTTCCTGCCAAAGGAGATGGAGGCATTCAGCACTATTGCCACAACGATCACCTTGAGACCGTTGAAGCACGATGCCACGGCCTCGATATCCATGGCATTCTGATAGGCCCAGGTGAGCGCCACCATGAGCATGAAGGCAGGCAGGCTGAAGCCGGTATAGGCTGCCAGTGCCCCTATGCCACCGCCGGCACGGAGGCCTGCATAGGCAGCGGCCTGCATGGCGGTGGCACCCGGGATGGTCTGGACGAGGGCCACCCCGTGCTTGAACTCCTCCTGCCTTACCCAGGCATGCTTTCGGCAGGCAAGATCCCCGATATACTTCACCATGGCAGGGCCGCCAAAGGCGGTACAGCCAAGGCGCAAAAAGGCCCAAAACAGCCTCAGCGGGCTGACTCTGCCATCCACAGCTCTCTCACCTCCTCCACCATGGCGATATCGGTCGCAACGTCCCTTCCCCTTACCGTCAGGTATCCGCCTATCAACATGGCATCTGCCCCTGCAAAGAACGCCAGGGTCTCGAACTCCTTCAGTACCGTCTCCCTGCCCCCGGCGATCCTGAGGGCAGCACGTGGATGAATGATGCGCCATGCAGAGATGGTCCGGATGATCTCGGCGGCCCGCAGAAGGGGCCTGTCGGCCAGGGGGGTGCCCTCTATGGGCACCAGTATGTTCAGGGGCATGGAGTCCACATCGAGCTCCTTCAATCTCTCGGCCATGGAGATCCTGTCATCCATATCCTCTCCCAGGCCGATTATGCCCCCGGCACACACCTCGAGCCCCGCCTCCTTTGCCGCTTCAATAGTGGCCAGGCGCTCGCCAAACGTATGGGTGGTACAGATCGAGGGGAAGAACCGCTCGGATGTCTCTATGTTGTGGTGAAAGCGGCTGAGACCCGCCTCTTTCATGGCCTCAAGCCCTGCCCTGTCCACTATGCCCACGGAGCAGCACACATCGATCCCCACCCTGGCCCTTATGGCCGAGATCCTCCTGCACAGGGCCTCTATCTCTGCCCCCTTTGGCCCCTTGCCGCTGGTCACTATGCTGAAGCGGCTGGCACCGCTTTCTTTGGCGGCTTCCGCCTCTGCCACGAGGGTATCTATATCCTTGAGCGGATAGACCTCTGCACGGGTCTGGTGCCATGAGGACTGGGCACAGAAGGCACAGTCCTCGCTGCACCTTCCAGACCTTGCGTTGGAGATGGTACAGAGTCCGAAGGATAGCCCCCTGTGGGCCAGCTTGAGGCGCAGGGCCTCTGATGCGAGCTCGCTCAAAGGGGCGCTCTTTATATCGCTTGCGGAGATCCTGCTCATGGGTTGAATACCTATGCTCCCGCCGCCCTTTCTGTGGCCGCCTTAATGGAGTCGAAACTGCGCTCCAGGATATCGTCTATCTGCTGCCTCGTGGTGCAAAGGGGCAGAAAGAGATAGATGACATCTGAAAGGGGCCTCAGGATGACACCCCGCTTGAGCCCCTGGAGATAGACCTCAAAGCCCATCCGCAGGGCGGGGTCGAAGGGCCTTTTGCCATCCTTGTCCTGCACCAGCTCGAAGGCGACCACCATGCCTATTCCCCGGATGTCTCCCACATGGTCCAGGCCGGCAAAGGCCCTTGCCCCATCCTGGAGCCTGGCGATCCTGGCCGGCAGCCTCTCCATGACCTTCTCCTCTTGAAAGACCCTTAGGGAGCCCACTGCTGCAGCTGCCGCCAACGGGTTTGCCGTGAAGGTATGGCCGTGGAAGAAGGTCTTGCCCTCGTTGTAATCTGCATAGAATGCCTGGTAGATCTCGTCTGTGGTCACCGTGGCCGCAAGGGGCAGAAAGCCGCCTGTTATACCCTTTGAAAGGGCCACGAAGTCCGGTGTGACCCCGGCATGTTCCATTGCGAACATGCGACCCGTACGGCCAAAGCCCGTGGCCACCTCGTCAAGGATTAGGTGGCAGCCATGGCTCCTGCACAACTCCTCCACCCTCTTGAGATACTCGGCAGGATAGGCGATCATCCCACCGGCCCCCATGAGCATGGGCTCGAGGATCATGGCGGCTATCTCCTCGCCGGACCTATCGAACAGCTCCTCCAGGGGGGCAGCACACTCGAGGCTGCATCTGCCTTGCTCCATGCCGAAGGGGCACCTGTAGCAGTAGGGGGCAGGCACCTTGTAGGAATCGAAGGTGACGGCATGGAAGGGACCCTCGAATGCCGGAACACCCCCGAGGCTTATGGTGCCTATGGTGTCCCCGTGGTAGCCACGCTCGAGGGAGATGAACTTCTCCCTTTGCGGCTGGCCCGTCTGCTTCCAGTACTGAAGGGAGATCTTCAGCGCCACCTCGTTTGCAGTGGAGCCGTTGTCCGAGAAGAAAAACCTGGTCAAGGGCCCGGGGAGCATGGGCTCAAGCCCCTCCACCAGCCTTATGGGGCCTTCGTGTGTTGTGCCTGCAAAGTGGATCTGCTCCAGTCTTTCGAGCTGACGCCTTATGTGCTCCTTTATGGTGGGGTGGCCGTGGCCATGAAGGATGCACCACCAGGAGGAGATGGTGTCATAGTACCTGTTTCCATATCCATCCCACAGATAGACCCCTTCGGCCCTGTCTATGAACAGGAGCTGTCTGTCTTCAAAGTCCTTCATCTGGGTGTAGGGGTGCCAGATGTGGGCCATGTCCGTGTCGATAAGCCTCTTTATATCCATTGGTTCCTCTAAAGCCTCACCTCTTCTATTCTGATCCCTCCGCCCTGCTCCCTCCGGGCAGCCTCCTTCATGAGCTCGATTCCGCCAGGGTGGCAGCTGAAGAAAAGGAGCTGCCTCTTCCCTGCGACCCTGCATATCGCCTTGGCTGCTGCCCTGGCCCGTTCAGGGTCGAAGTTTACGAGGATGTCATCGAAGATCACAGGGAGGGCCTCACTGCCGGTCTCACCTCCAAGAAGATAACCCAGGCGCATGGCAAGATAAAGCTGCTCCACGGTACCGCGGGAAAGCAGGGATGGCTCCACCAATATCCCCTCCTTCGTCCTTGCCAGGAGATGAGGGCCTTCTGCCGGACGGATCACCCCATCCCAGTTCTCATTGGTCATGAGCCTGAAGATCCTGGAGGCCTCCTGCATTATCCTTGGCTGCTGCTCCTCCTCGAATCTGCGCCTTGCACACTCCATGAGATGGAGCCCTATCCTGGCCCTGGCCCACTGCCTGGCAAGGCGGTTCATCTCCTGGACGAGTGCCTGCTGCCTGGCCTGAAGTGCAAGCAGGCCCTCTTCCCCCTCGAGCTGCTTAAGTTCGGCCAGCACCTCTGCGGCCTCGTTCTCCAGGGCGGAATAGGCCCCGTCCTTGGAGTCGAGCTCTTTTACGATCCTGGAGATCTGCTCCTCCAGCTCGGACAGGCTCAGGCCACCAAAGGTCTCCTCCAGCTCCGAAGGCGAGATGCCGACTCTTCCTGAAAGCTTCTCCTCCAGCATGGCCGCCCTATGGGAGAGGTGCCTCAATCGTGTAACTTCATCAAAGATCTCCTTGAGCTGGCGGAAAGATGCTGCCCCTGCCCTGTCCAGCATCTCCTTGAGCCCGGCCTCTGCCTCCTCCTGTCTGGCCCTCAGGCGCCCAAGCTCATCTGTGGCAGCAGCCATCTTCGCCCTGGCCCTTCCTATCTCTTCCCTCAAGCCCTTTTGACGATCAAGGAGCTTTTCAAGTATGGAAAAGGCCCTGGCCCCCTCACCTCCTGCCTCGATCCCGTTAGAACTCAAAAAGGCAGATAGCCTCTCCATGATCTCTTCAGAGATGCGCCTTTCTGCAGCGATCTCCTCATCCAGCACAGAAAGCCTCTCCACGAGCCCCATTGCCTCCTGGGCCTGCTGAAAGTAGTCCCTTGCCCCCTCCATGGACAGGGACTCTCTCACCGGTGCAGGAAGGCCGAGATCAGAAAGCCAGGCCCTCCAGCGCACAAGAAGCCGCCCTTTTCTGGCCTCGAGCCCTGAAAGCTCACCTTCGATGCGGCCAAGGGCCTCTTTTATGGAGGAGATCTCCTCCTGCTTGTCGGAAATCTTCTGGATAACGGCCCTGTCTTTCTCAAAGCGCTGCCTTTCTGCCTCGAGGCGTGCGATCTCGCCCTCAAGCCCACTGATGAGCCCTGAGAAGAACCCATCCACAAGCCCGGCTGTGCTGTCAGAAAGATCAGGCCCATCAAGGCCGCCCCCCTCTATCAGCGTATCTGTATCACCCTTGAGGCCTCCGGCACCAGGCTCACCCGCCCCGAAAGACCCTGCCACCTGCCTTGCCCGCTCGAGTATCCTTTTTAGCTCGCCTGCCCGTACCTTCAGATCCTCCAGAAGCTGAAGCCCCTGTCTGCACCCCTGCCTGAGATGGTGAAAGCGCTCTATGTCAAAGGCCCCACCCATATCTCGATCCCGGTCAGGCCGGTGGCCTGTGTCGCCACCTCCTCCACCCGGGCCATCTCTGCCCGCCACCTCTTCAAAGATCCTGAGAAGCAGCTTGCGGTACTCCTCCCTGAGCCCATCGATGGCGAGAAGCTCTCTTGAGATCTCCTCTTCAAGGAGCCTTTTTTCCTCCAAAAGGCCCCTTCTTTCTTCCTCCTTGATATCGAGCGCACCCCTGATGGCGCCCAGCTTCATCTGCTCTTCCCTGAGGGTTCCAAGGGCCTCTTCAAACGCCTCTGTATCCGAGCCTTCAGGGATGGACAACCTTGAGGCCAGCCCCTTTTTCCTCTCCATGAGCCCTTTTTCGCGCCTTGAGATCTCCTGCTCCATATCCGCCACAGACAGGGAGAGCTCTTCCCGTGTCTTCCTCTTTCTGTCAAGTATGCCCCTTTCGCCCTCAATATCCGATGAAAGGCGCATCTTCATCCAGGAGCCTGCGGCAAGGAAAAGGGCGGCAAGAAGGCCCATGGCCATGCCAAAGAGCTTGTCGTCAAAGAGGAAGTGGCCTGCCTTTGGCGACAGGAAGAGGTATATGAAAAATCCGGCAAAGAGGAGGGCGATCCCGCCTGACCATGCCCCAAGGAGCCGTTTCTGTTTTGAAAGGCGAGCCAGCCTCTCCTCCTGGGCCCTGATCTCCTCATCGAGCTGAAAGAGGGCCTGTTTCGTAGCCTCCTTCTCCGCCTTTAGCCCCTTGAGTGCAGCCTCTTCCTTCCTAAGGCAGCCAGCGGCCCTTTCGATCTCTTTGAGGGCAGACTCAGGGCCGAGGGCTGGATGAAGGGCCATGATATCTTGCGCCCTTTCCCTCAGGGACGAGATCTCCTTTTCGAGCCGTGAGATCCTGCGCTCGAGCCCGGCATCATGGCCCCTTTTCTCCTCGAGCCTCGATGAGAGCTGGTCAAAACTGCCTGCAAGCCCCTCGGCCCTGGTGGAAAGGGCCTCATCAAGGGGCTCAAGCCCCTTGGTGCCAAACCTGCCGAGTTCCCTTCTTCTGAGCAGGAACTCATCGAGCCTCTTTTTCGCATCGAAGAGCTCCCTCAGCTTCTCCTCTGCCTGGCTCTTGAGCCCGTAAATGGAGGCAAGCCTGTTTGAGAGCTCGTTTAGGGGCTCTGGGTCGAAAGAGGCGCTCTCTGCACGGTCAGCCACCTGCCTTTCAAGACGGGAGAGCTCCCGGACCCTGTCTTCGAGCTCGCCCAAGAGCTTGGACTCCACGGCCTTAAGCCCAGCCCTTGCCCTCTTTATCCCGTCCAGCTCTTCCAAGAGGGCAGAAAGGGTCTGATTGAACGAAAAATCCAGGGCATTTCCGCTCAAGAACCGGGGAATCCCTGCCTGATCAGCCACCCCGAGCTCCCGGTAGAGCGCAGAAAGGCGTGAGGAGACCGCCTTCTTCTCTCCAAGGAGCTTCTCCATCCGCCTCCTTGCATCCAGATATGACGGCCTTTCGGCCAGGATCTTTTCGGCCTCCTCTATGAAATCCGGCCCCAGATAGCCCTCTTCAAGCCCCTGGAGGAGCTGCTCCATATGGGCGATCCTGGCCTCCTGCTCATCTGCGGCACCCCTTGCGCTATCAAGGCGCTCCTTCAGCAGACAGGCCCTTCTGTAATCGGCATCCTCCAGGGTTGGCTCCCCTTGGGAAAGATTGCTGGCAGAGAGCTCGGAGCGGATCTCCATCAGCTCCTCCCACAGGCCCCACGAGTCCCTGATCACCTGCAGGCGGCTGAGTCTGGCTGCAAGTTCGGAGCGCTCGGCTGAAAGCGCACTCCTCTTCCGCCTGATCTCTGAAAGCTTGGAGGTATGGCTCTCGTACAGGGCGAGCCCTCCCCTTGCCTTTCTTATCTCGGAACGGAGAGCTTTGAGCTCCCTCGAGATGAGATTCATCCTCTTCTTTCTCGCCCCGGGGGTGAATATCTCCTCTGCGATCTTGGAAAAATAGGCCCTGGCCTCTGGAAGGCGCTTGAAGCCAAGGCCCATGCCGGCCCCGAAGAGCACCTCGCCAAGGCCCTTTTCCTTCTCCATGGCGTCGAGCCCTTTCAGCTCGTCGAGCCCGAAGGCAAAGACGGACAGATAGAGCTGCCTCGACACACCGCCAAGGAGTGCCTCCCACTGTGCCTGTGATATCTCGGCCCCGTCCTGGTCGCAGATGGCAGTGGAGCTGCTGCGAAGACCCCGGTATCTCTCTATGCTGATTCTCCTGCCGTCCGAATCCAGCATGAGCTCCAGCCTTCCCCCAAGCTCCCCCTGGCCCCCTGAGGGAAGGTGCGGCCCCCTGGGGATGAGAAGACGGCCCTGCCTGGTGTTTGGGCGAGGGAAACCAAAGAGCATGACCCTTATGAAGTTCAAAAGGCTCGACTTTCCTGCCTCGTTCGGGCCGTGGAACAGGACAAGGTCTGCATCGAGCCCCTTCAGGTCAAAATCCCTGAACGGGCCATAGAGTGATATGTGAAGCGAGCTTATCCTCATGCCATCCAAAGTACTACCGGCCTGAGCGATCCGGCTCGGAGCCCGAAGGCTCGAGCTTCCAGAGGGCGACACGGGCCGCTTCATCCACCAGATCCAAAAGTTCCTGATCAGTGAGGGGTTCGAGGTCCCGGGACAGGGCAGGATTTTCAAACAGCTCCCTCAGCACCTGTCTGAGCTCTTCTGCCCCTTCCCGGCCCAGATCCAGGATCCTCCTTCTCTCGGCCAGGACCAGCCCGGCCATGTCTTCGGCCTCTGCCCGCTGGTCCAGGTCCAGCTCGGCCATGGTGCGATTCCTTATCTCAACCACTGTCCTGAAGCTGGATGCGTCCCCTTCCGATTCTGCTTCAAGGGCGCAGTTGACCGATTCCAGAAGGGCTTCCTGCACCTGGGGGTCTGAAAGCTCACCAGAAAGCGGACACTGGCCCTTGATGACAAACCTCATGACCTTGGACAGTCCTTTCGGCCCCTCTTTCTTCCTCCCGTCTTCTCTGGCCACCTCCAAAATGGCCTCCTCCACCTGACTCAGGCTGGAGGCACCGGATATGTCCAGGGCCTTTTCCTGAAAGATCAGCCCTGAAAGGGGCAGGAAGGAGTGCTCCACCACCTGTCCATCTGCCACCTTGCAGTAAAAGGCACCCTTTTGCCCGACCTCGCGGAACCCCCGACCCTGGATCACCCCGGGATAGACCACATGCGGAAACTCATGCAGCACGAGCCTTTCATGTATGTGGCCAAGGGCCCAGTAATCCACCCGGTGTCTCAGAAGATCATCGACACTACATGGTGCATAGGGCTCATGCCCGGCCCTTGCCCCCACGTTCGTATGGAGCAGGGCCAGATGAAATAGCCCCTCTCCATGCTTGCGGGACTCCAGGGCCGAGGCCAGGTTCCTCGTCTCTGCAGGCCGGGCAAAACTGATCCCGGATATGATGGCAACGGGCTCTCCTGTGTCCTCAGTGCCTTCTGGACCGGGCCTTTTGTGGACCAGGCTCTGCCAGCGCCCCTTTGGGAATATGGTCAGATTGCCAGGGACATGGCCCCTGCCCTCTCCCGAGATGGGAAGCGAGGGATAGGGATCGTGATTTCCACACACCATATAGACATGGATCCCGGCCTCCTCGAGCTCCCTTATGCCACGAAGGAAGCGCAGCCAGACCACAGGGGGGATGTCCGAAAGATCGAAGGTATCACCAGAAAGGAGGAGCATATCGACCTTTCTCCTCCTGGCCTCCACGATCAGGTTCGAAAAGGCCCGGAACATGGCCTCTTTCAGCAGCTCGGCAAGGTTCGGATCCTTTGCGGCTGCGGTCCTGAATGGAGAGCCGAGATGAAGATCCGCTGCATGGATGAAGGAAAAGTGCATAGGAGCCAATTTTAATTGATCGGCGCCAAAAAGTCATTTTGTCCCATGTGGGACAAAAGAGGTTGCCGCTTCACCAAATCGACCGGTTGTTATATCCTTTTTAGGATCTGTTTCTCTTTTACTCGACAGGAAAAGAGGCATTGAAGATGCAAGGCATTGTCTTGTTTGGAATGATGGTGCAGAGGCAGGGCAGGAACATGCCATGATGGTTCAAAAGGGATGAAAACGGGGGCCTAAACAGATGGGAAGGCTGATCGACAGGATAAGGCTCTGGGCCTGGGAGCCTGCTGCCGCATTTGGAGGCGGCTCATATACGACATTTTCAAGGCTTGCAAGGAAGATCGTTCGCATACTCCTTATAACCGCCTACGGGTTTGAAAAAAATCAGCTGAGCCTGAGGGCAAGTGCCCTCACCTATACGGTCATACTCTCACTAATTCCGCTGCTCGCCATGAGTACCGCGGTCCTGAAGGGCCTCGGTGCAGATGACCAGATGAAGGCGATGGTCTATCGGATGCTGGATCAGCTCGCTGAACAGACCCGATCCGGCCCTGCACTCAAGGTGAAGCCGGGTGGGGGGACAGGCGAAGAGACGGGTGACGTCGAAAAAATGGGCGACAAGGAGGCCGGCAGCGAGAAAGAGGGCCCGAAAGGCGGGGTACTGAAGGCCGCTGAGGGTGCCGCTGAGGCAGCAGTCGAGAGCGCCATCGAAGAGGCGGTCTCTGAGACGAACGACACAAAGGGCCCTTCGGAAGGGGCCAGAGGATCGGGCAGCGATGAAGCAGGTGGCGGCACCAGGGGCTCCATTGCACACCTGAAACTTGCCGTGGACAAGATCTTCGACTATGTGGAGCGGACCAACTTTGCCGCCCTTGGGTGGTTCGGCATCCTTGGTGTGATCTACACGGTGATCATGTTGATGAGCCATATCGAGGAGGCCCTGAATGCCATATGGGCCACGGACGAGGCAAGGGATCTTGGCAGGAAGGTGATCGACTATCTCGCCCTGATCATACTCCTGCCCCTGTCCATAAATGTTGCCTTCTGGGGGATGGCAGCACTCCAGAACGAAAAGTTCATAGCCAAGGTGGCCTCCTTCTTCAAGGTGAGCTGGGTCCTTCCAATCCTCTTCAAGTTCCTGCCTGCCCTCCTGGTGGTGGGCACCTTTGCCATACTCTACAGATTCATGCCCAACACCAGGGTGAAGGTGCTCCCGGCAACAGTGGGCGGGTTCATCGGTGGCGTGGGCTGGATAGTGATGCAGGCCGTCTACGTCAAGCTCCAGATCGGGGTTGCACGATACAACGCCATCTACGGCTCCTTTGCCACCCTGCCCCTGTTCATATTCTGGCTCTATCTGAGCTGGATAATATTCTTGGTGGGTGCCCAGGCCTCCTATGCCATCCAGAACCACAGGAGCCTCAATCTGTTCGAAAAGGTCTGGAAGCCCGTGCTCTATCTTGCCCTGTGCCTGGATATCATGAACTCTCTCTTCAAGGCCGTGGACAGGGCAAGGCCCATGGGCGCACTGGACCTGGCAGAAGAGGTCAGAAGGCCCCTCGACAAGGTGCATGATGCGATCTCCATCCTGATAAAGGCAGGCCTTGTGGCAGAGGCCAGGACGGAGAACCTGCCTGGGGCCTCAGGGGATGAAAGATACCTGCCGGTGGTATCGAGGCAGAGGCTCAAAAATTCCGTGATCCTTACCGCAGTCTTCGGCACCATTGACGATGAGTGCGATACCAAGGGCTCAAGGCTCACAAAGAGCGCCATGGCCGAGGCAGCCAAAAAGATCGATGAACAGCGGCTCTGAGGGATCCGCGGGCACAGGTGATCCATAAAGGAAAAAGCAAGGGGGATCGGCGAAAAGGCCCGAGAAAAGAGCCTGAAAAAGAGATCTAAAAGAGATACGAAAAAGAAAAAGGGCCCAGACAGCCATGAGAGACATCCATGAGCTACTGGGCCCTTTTGGGTCCGTGTCCTTTGAAACTCCTATCCTTTAAAGACCTCAGGGAAAAAGCTCAAGTGGCATTACCACAGGGGCCCTTGACAGCGATATACTTGACGGCCATGTAATGGCCTGGGCCTCAAAAGATAAGAGAAAGACAAAAGTCTTCCAAAAATATCAAAAAGTTATCTATGCCTACGTCTTCTGCTTGCCTTGCGGCGGCGCCTTTCGGCCTCCTGGGCCTTTCTCCGCCTCTTTACGCTTGGTTTCTCGTAGAAGCGGCGGTTTTTGAGCTCTCTTTGGAGCCCATCGAGCTGCATCTTCTTCTTCAGCAGCTTCAGCGCCTTTTCCAGGTTGTCCTGGACTTCAACCACTATGGCCAAGGGTATCCCCCCTTTCCTTTTGGAAATCGCCGTGCACCGACTAAACCCCTCTTCTGCCGCCCCGATCACCCAATCAAGGAGGGCCACTCAAGGGTAGCGCACTGGCAAAAGCCTCTCAAATATATTACTTGATCCAACCTTGTCAATAAAATTATGGTTGACATCGAGCCGTTTGCCTCAGGCGGATTTAGTACTTAGAGTGAGACAGGATAAAAAGAGCATGAAACCTTCCAGGAAGAGGCAGAAACAGAAAGGCGTCGGATCAAAGGGCAAAAAGAGGAGGCTGAATGCCAAGAGGCTCAGCTTTCCTGCCGATGAGGAAAGACTCGAATGGCTGCCCATGCTGCTCGATGCCTACTATACCGCGGACCGGGCGATAGAGAGCGCCATAAGAAAGAGGCTGAGGCGGGGAGAGAGCCTTGCCTGTGCCAAGGGGTGTTCCAGCTGCTGCCACATACATGTCACGATACCCGTCTATCCGCTGGAGCTTGTGGGGATCTACTGGTTCTGCATAGAAAAGCTCCTTGGAAGGGAGCGTGACCGGATCAGACAGCAGCTTGAGGAGTTCAAGACCGGAAGCCCCTGCCCGTTTCTCCTGGACGGCATCTGTGCCATCCACCCCATGCGCCCCCTTGCCTGCCGCCACTTCAACGTTTTCAACCGGCCATGCAGGCCTGGAGAAGACCCCTTCTACACCAGGCGCCAGGATGTCCTGACACCAGACGAGGCGGCAAAGCAGCGTGCGCTCGAGCTCATGCTGCCCTTTCATGGTTTCAGGGACAGGGCCAAGAGAAAGCTTGCCCTCTCTTCCGGCTATCTGAACAGGCAGGTTCAAAACCTGCATGAAATCGACTGGAAGGCCCTTGCCCAACGTATGACGGGCAGGAGGCGGGAACTGACTTGATGGAGCATGCCCCATGGAGACACTTCAACTTCTTGCGACTGCCCTGGGCCTTTCGGCCCTGTCCGGCATCAACCTCTATCTCACGGTATTCGCTACCAGCCTTGCCCTGAATCTCGGCTGGCTCCAGCTCTCTCCAGAGCTCCAGCAGCTTCAGGTACTTGCAAGCCCTGGGATTCTGGTGATATCCGGTATCCTCTACTTCGTGGAGTTCTTTGCAGACAAGGTGCCAGGGCTCGACTCCCTCTGGGACACTATCCACACGGCCATCCGGCCTCTGGGGGCGGCATTTCTGTCCATATCGGTCCTGGGCCAGACCGATCCGGCCATAGAGGTGGCCGCCGTGCTGCTCTGCACAGGTGTGGCCATGACCACTCATGCCACGAAGGCAGGCATTCGTGCGCTCATAAACACATCACCCGAACCTGTCTCGAACGTGGTGGCAAGTGTTGCCGAAGACGTGGTAGTGGCTGGAGGTGTGGGCCTGGTCTTCGTCCATCCCATTGTGGCCATGGCCCTTACGCTCATCTTTGTCGCAGCCTTCATATACTTTGCCCCTAAGCTCTTTCGCCATGCCCGTGCAGTCATCACCTTTGCATTGAGCAGGCTCTTTTCAAAAAAGGCGGCCCCTGAAGCAGAAGCTCCGGCCACGGAGCTGCCCATTGAGCTTCCGGAAAAGATACTCGCACAGGTAAAGGAGGTCATGAGGCCGCAGGAGAGGATAGCCTGGGCCATAAAGGCACTTACAGGCAGGATTCCCGGCATAGGGGCCAACAGGAGGTGCTTTCTGGTGCTTCTCGAAGGAGGCGGAAAAAACGGGAGCCCTGATGCCGCTGCCATGCCCCCCTCTTCTCCTTCAGCGAAAGAGGCAGAGGGCCGCAGGCTCCTATTCTATGTCAAGTCGAAACCCCTGGCGGTCATGTCGCTTGAAGACATCTCGGTACAGACCAGATCCACCCTCCTTTTTCATGAGATCACCATCACCGACAAGGCCAGCGCAGCCCAGGTGATGTTGAGGTTCAGCTATGGCCAGGGCCCCATCAAGGATGCTGTGCTCCAGGACATCATCGGCTGAATCCAAGAACAAGATGCCAAAGAGACGGCCAGAGACTTGTGAAAAAG
>CAZNKD010000075.1:0-16199 GCA_964573615.1 uncultured Desulfobacterales bacterium
ATAAGGCCCGGTGAGCGCATACCACATCAGGTCCATTTCAACCCCATCCACAAAGGGGGGCTTGCCATCATGCAGGCGGGCAGGGAGGGCGACCGATGCATCAACTGCGTGATATCCCCCTTTGAACAGGGCCTTCTTGTAAATCCGCGCTATCTCACGGCCAGGCTCGGGAAAAAGGATGTGAGGCGAAGGAATCCCTATTTCCATGACATGGGGCTCAAGTCACGCCTCTGGGACTTTCATCAAGAATGTGCCAGGGCTGGGGTCTCCCCAGTGGCTGCGGTGATGGCTTGGATCATGGCCTATAAAGAAACAGATATAGTGGTGGCAGGGGCAAGGAGGCCAGGGCACATTGGCCAGGTTGTAAGGGCATTGGATGGGGAACCAGTGCCTCTTTCCATGCTTCTTTCAAGGGCCTCTTCCCAGGGTTCTCTTTTGGCCCTGTTATTGTCCATTTTTTAATTTATATGTCCCATGAACCGATCAAGTAAATAGGTCGTTGGATTGAACAGCTATAAAAGTTGTTGGATCAGGGATGGATTCAAAAGCATCCCTCTTTTACTTTGTATGTCTTTGTTGGAGGAAGTTCTATGGTTTGGAAAGCCGATTTTGAGATAGGTATAACTCTCATTGATGAACAGCATAAAAAGCTGGTGGAGATGCTCTCTGAGCTAAACACTACTCATGAGCCCATTAATGAGATGACCGGCAAGGTCATTAAAGAAATGGTCGAATATGTAAAGGTCCATTTCAAGGATGAAGAGGCCATCATGAAACGGATCGGTTTCACCGAATATCACAGTCACAAGAAACTCCATCAGAATCTTGTAAATGAGATAGCAGCCATCTTGGTCGATCTGAAAAACGGAAAAGAGATTACCAATTTCGAATTGAGGTCTTTTCTTGAAAGGTGGCTGATAGATCATATCCTCATCGAGGACAGGCGCATAGGACTCTTCTTGGGATCTACCCCACTGGTAGCTTAAGCTAAATAAATCGTCATCATTGGCATGAATTGCCCTGCTGGCGGGGAGAGGTCAGTGAATGGCCCTGTTTTTTATCAGCCTCCAGGACAGGAGTATCATGGCAAGGGCGGGGTGCCTTCTCATGAAAGGGCCCACCTCTATCCGTTTTCCTGTATGGCGCTCTATCTTCCAGAGGGCATAGTCAACCCCGCCTGAAAACGTGAAGGCGGCCTTTAGCAGCCTTGCCACGGAAAGCGCCTTTCCTGCCGCAATCCTCGCTGCCCAGCCGTATCGGCAGCGTCTTGCGCCCTTTTCATCCACCATCGCCTCAAAAAACGGCCCTTCTCCATTTTGGACATTGCCGGAGATCCGCCTTACCGGATAGGAAAGGGCAGAGAGGGCAAGCGGGGTCACGGCCTCGAAATAGGGGCCTGAATCCTGCCAGAGCCTTTTGAAACGCTCTGGCCCTTCGGGTCTCAGCTCGGCCCTGTATGTCAGCCCTAGGGCCCTGCGCCAGAGCCCTTTTACAGAAAAAGGTGAGTCCACGACAGGAAGTGTCCTGTCGAGCAGGGTCATGAGCGCCTGGGCGGAGATGTCGGCACACTCTTCCAGGATGGCACCGTCCCGTTTGAAGGAGATCCTCATGGGCTGGGCAAGGCGTGCCCAGAAAAAGGAGTGAAACCACTCTGGTGATACGGCCCTTTTCAGCTGACCGATGCTTATGACACCATATTTGGCCCGCACAACGCCCTTTCTGCCACGGGTCTCTTCATAGAATACGTTGGGAGGCAGGATCCGGTTGGCCATCGCCGGAAGCCCTGCGCCATAGTAGCTTCTGTAGTCGTCAACCACGACGAACAGGTCGACGATCCCCTGATAGGGATCGCCTTTTTGAAGGCATGAACCGTAGTGGAGGATCGCCTTTATGGACTCGCCGCCCTCCTTGGCCACAAGCTGGTTGGAGATGGCACGGACAGCCTCGTGGATTGGCCCACTCAGGTGGGTCCTTATGGTGGATCTCAGTACCTGGGGGATCTTTCTTGCCAAGTCTCGCTCCCGCTTTCTATCTCCATACTGGATGAATACTGTATGAATCCACGCCCTTTGGGCCTTCTGCTAGCTACCAGGAGATGAATGTGACCTGCCCCCCGTAACTCACCCTGTAATGCCCCTGGCCATCACGGCCATATCTATCATGGATGAGTTCTCCATCGAGGGCCAGGGCAGAGTCGGTATGGATCTCGGCCTGGCTGAAGCGAAGGGACAGATAGCCGTTTTCCTGACTGAGCCCGGAAGGGGCCTTTCCCGCAAGCAGGCTCGGCAGAGATCTTAAGAGCCTGGAAGGCCGCCTCATTACAACCGTCATCTTTAGTGGCCTCGTCACACCTTGGGCGGAAGAAGGGCCTGGGCCGTCCCAGAACGGATGAATGCCGGCAAAGAGCCGCTCCAGGGTGGTTATTAGCGCCAGCAGGGTCTCGCCCTGGATCGTCTTCCGTCCATCCAGCACTATCTCTGTCCTCTCAGAGAGCCGGCCATGCGAGCCGGCCCTCCTGCTTCCTCTGCGCAGGACCAGCTCGATCCACAGATATCTGAGTATGGTGAGCGCTATTCCAGGCCCTCCCCAGAGGCCGCTTTCATGGAGACGTTCCTGATAGAAGCTCACGGCACGAGCAACAGCCCCTGTCCCCATGAACATCCCGTATCTGACGAGTGCGCCCTCTCTGTCGGCACTGCTGCCGGCAGAGAGCCGGATCACGGCCCGTTTCTTCCTGTATAGATTGCCTGTGCAGGGGCATGCAATGATCTTGAGCAGCCTCTCAACAGATCTTGCCTGGCTGCCCTTTGGTCCCACGTCTCCAGCTATCAGATTTGTGGTCCCTCCTGGCAGCACCGAAAGGGGCGGGATCTGGCCAAATGGCCTCTTGTGGAAGAGGGCGGTCAGGCACGCCTGTACCGTGCCATCGCCTGCGCTTACGATCAGGTGATTTGCCCCGGCCCTGGCAAGCTCGGTGAGGGCGGCAGATGTCTCCTCCGGTGTCTCAACACACCTCACCAGGCCTGCTTCTTTCAGGGCCGAAAGGATCTTTTCGCCTCCCCTCCGGTTTCTGCCAGCTTCCGGATTGAAGAGTATGCCCGATCTGAATGGCCAGCTCACCCCTTTACGAACCACCTCTTTGCAAGTGGAGGGATTCCGTCTTCCGGGCCGCGGATCTCTTCGAGCCAGCATTTCGGGGCAGTGCCGCGCATTTTCTGGACAATGCCGGCAATGAGCCTGAAGAGCAGAAAGAGCGATGTCACCTGCGTCCAGATGGCTACGGCATATAGCCCGGCATCCGGCCTTCCGCCCAGCCAGAAGATGGTAAGCAGGATCAGACAGGGATTCCTCCGGGCGGTTATGAGCCTGAAGAAGGAGTCCACAGGACGCCAGCAGAAGATGCTGAATCCGGCGACGAGTTTCTTGAAGGCCCCTTCACAGAGCCTTCCAACTATGTACCAGACGAGGATCTTTTCATAGAGCTCACCAGCAGGTGTCTGCAGCATGTATTGCCCGGCGGCAATGGTCCCCATGCCCCACAGGATGTACCAGATGGGCGGATGGATCAGGTCTATCAAGTGGTCGAAATAGTGCCCAAATTTGCTGGAGGTCACAGTAACCCTGGCGAGCTTGCCATCCACGGTATCCAGATAGGTCATGATCCAGCCTGCCAGCAGGCCCCAGCCCAGTTGGCCCTTGTAGAAGAGCCAGCCGGCGATGATCACCAGGATCAGGCTCACTATGGTCACATGGTTGGGCCTGATCCCGTGCCTGACACAGAATCGGACCGCCGCCTTGGCCGGGGTCGGCCAGAGCCACTTGGTGACGAGGTCGGTTATGCCTTTGTAGGACCAGTCGAACATCCTGTCCTCTATCTGGCGTACCCGCCCCTCCCTGACCGGCAGGACAAAGGGCGTTTCGTACTTTCTCAGCCTGTGGTGTACGCTCAGCGGCAGGGACTCGGGTGAGTGAAGGCTGAAGCCCGGCAGGAGCCCCGGCTTGGCCCTGAACTCAACCACCTGGGCTGCCAGAGGCGCATCTTCCGCAGAGCAGCTTGCGGCAACCACCACCTGCCTTTTGCCCTCGGTCACGAACAGGAAGGTGTCGGGGGCATCGATGAGATAGTTGATGATCCTGTCTTCAGGTATGTAGTCCCCGCGAAATATCAAGACCCTGGCCCCTTGCGGGGCAGATGCTGGATCATGGATCTCCTGCGCCCTCGGGCCCAGGACCTTCAAGATCCTCTCCTTTGGGGTGAGCCCCCAGACCTTGATCTCAACGGGCCTTACGAAATAGACATATCTTTCCATGGCACTGTCTCGCTTTTTGTGTCTCGATTCGTCTGGATGGTTGGGCCGATAGAGATAAAGATGGCCTTACACCCCGCTTTATACTAAAAATGGCTCAACTTGGCCAAGGAATCCTTGTCCATACCCGGGACGCTGAAGCTTGGGCCAGGCTGCGACATGCAGATCCTCTGACTCCTATGGAAATAGTTCATCTTTCAGATATCCACCTCTTTTCTCTGGAAGGGCTCTCTCTGTCCGAGCTTTTCACAAAGCGCCTGCTCGGCATCCTCAACTGGTACAGGAAGCGCGGCCGCCTGATGGATCATGCGCTTCTGGCAAGGGTTGCGGAACGGATAGCGCTGAAGGCCCCTGATCAGATCTGTGTCACCGGGGATCTGACCCATCTTGGCAGGGTGCCGGAGTTTAGGATGGCCGAGCGCTTCCTTGAGGGGCTTTCCGGATATGGAGAGGTAACGGTGGTCCCTGGAAACCACGATTTCTATATAGAAAAGAGCAGGCTCAACATGGAAAGGGCCTTGGGAGGCAGGTTCAATCTGCCAGGGAGGCTGCCTGATTTCAGGCTTGCTGCCAAGGAGCCGGCCCTGGCCGGCCTCTTTCCCGTCCACTTCAGAAGAGGCCGTGCGGCCTTCTTCTCTGTCTGCACCGCCTTTGCCTGTGCGCCCCATCTGGCAGTGGGTGCCGTTGGTGCAGGCCAGCTGAAAGGCCTTAGGAATATGCTCCAGGATGCCAGGCAACAGGGGCTCTTTCGCATCGTCCTGATGCACCATCCGCCTGTAGCCGGCCTTACAAGACCGAGGCGGCAGCTCGTGGATCAGGCGGACTTCCTGGATGCTGTAATCCAGGAAGGGTGTGAGCTCATCCTCTTCGGCCATATCCACTATCGCCACTCAAGCACTCTGGAGCATAGATGGGGAAGGGCGCTTGTGCTCTCGGCTCCGGCCCTGTGCTCCACCGCCAGGCAGCATCGCAGGCGCGGAGGCTACTACCGCATCTCCATCTCGGGCAAGGCGGGCAAATGGCATGTGGCTGTGGAAGATCATATCCTTTCCAGGCATGGAGGCGATTTCGACAGGCAAAGGGGTTTCAGCCTGGAGCTTTGAGCCCTCCTCCTCACAGCTCTTATCGCAGATCATCCATGCCCTTTGGATGCCCGGGAAGGATGCGGTGTCAGGCCGCAGACCACCTGAATCTTGAGATGGCTGCAAGCCAGGCCACGGCCGAGGGGGCGAAAGCGACTGCTGCCGGTCTGATTCCCCACAACAGCCCCACCTGCATGGTGACCTGATCCAGGAAGTAGAGTATGAGCCCTGCCACCACCGAAAGGGCGATACGCCCACCCATGGTGCCCCGTTCAGCCTGGCCGGACATGAAGGCAATCGCAACAAGGGCCATGCCGAGCGCCGTGAGGGGCTGGGAGAATTTCCTCCAAAAGGCCAGGAGATAGTGGTCCGGATTCTGGCCGCTCCTTTTGAGGGCCTTCGTATAGCGCCAGAGCTCCAGGGCTGAAAGCCCCTCAGGAGGCAGCTCCAGGGCCTTCATCTCCTTGGCCCTCAGCACAGGATCTATGGCCAGGGTCGAGCGGTGCGATGTGGCAAAGCGGAATCCGGAGATCTCCTTTAGGGTGACATCGTGGAGGATCCAGCCCCCTGGCCGGATCTCGGCAGAGGAGGCATGTATGAAGTGTTCGAGCCTGCCGTCAGCCGAGAATCTGTAGATGGTGATCCCTTCTGCCGAGGTGAGCCCTATGAGCTTTTCGACATTTATGAAGGAGCCGCCCTGCCTGATCCAGATCCCCTTTCCTGTATAGGTGATCCCCTGTCTGGAGGAGGTCTTCATGTGGATCATGGCCGCCTTTTGTTCGAGTCCGGGTACAGCCAGCTCGTCGAGCGCCGCTGCCGCTGCAGCTATCAAAAGGGTGCCCAGCACGATCCCTCTGCCTATTGCCATGAAGGAAAAGCCGCATGTCTGCATGGCTATGAGTTCGCCTGTATCGGCAAATCTGCCAAGGGTTATCACCCCGGCAAGGAGGGCGGTTATGGGGATGATCTCTATGAACCGTCTCGGTGCGGTCAGCCCCACATAGATTAGGGCATCAACCATCTGATAGCTCCCCTTTCCAACGTCATCGAGCTGGGAGATGAGTTCGAAGAGGGAGAAGAGGAGCCCGGGCACGAGGATCACCAGCATGAAGAAGAGCAGATAGCTCTTTCCCACATATCTGTCGATGAGCTTCATTGACCCTCTCTCTCGTCGTGGCTCCTTGCCATCCGCGCTGACCTCAGCAGCCTGATATGGGGCCAAAAGAGCACTATGGTGAATGCCGCCAAGGCCAGAAGCCCGACACCGAGGCCAGGGGCAGCCGGCAGCCGACCCTGTGCCAGCCATTTCTTGGAAATCGCCATCAGATTGTAGAAGAGGGCGAAGACCACAATGGCGACCGCAGTGGATATGCTCCTGCCGCGCCGGGGAGATGTGAAACGAAGGCATATTCCAAGGGCGCACAGGGCCAGTAGAACAGACGAAATGGGCATGAGCAGACGCCACTGCAGCTCTGCGATCCCTTCCCTGTCATGGGAGCTCAGGAGTCTGCGGGTGGCAACGGCCTTGATCTTCTCCTCCAGCTCGATCTTCCTTGGCTCAAGAAGCATTCTCGAGCTCTCAAACTCCATTACGAAGTCGGCCTGGCCGGAGAGCGACAGCTCATATTCCCGTCCATCCTTCAGGATGAGGAGCGGGTTTCCGCTCCTTCTGTCCATGACCTGTTTGGCAGATCTGGCGTAGATGACCTGGATCGACTCTTCGCCCTCTTGCGCACCCCCTGCCCTGGTCTTGATGAAGATGCCCCTGGCCCTGTTCTTGTCACGGCTGATCTCCTGGGCAAATATGACCCGTTTCCCATCCCATATCTCATAGAAGACCCCGGGTTTCATCCGGGTCAGGTCGAAGCTGGCCTTGGCCCTGGCCTTTGTCTCAAAGAACTGGCTCCATGCCCAGGGTCTGATCCAGAGGGATATGATCAGTACCGCCGAGAAGATCACAAGGGATAGCATGACCACGGCCTTGACGATCTTTCCAAGACCTATGCCGCAGGCAAAGAGGGCGAGCATCTCGCTCTGCCTGATCATGCGGTCCATGGCGATGACCACAGAAAAGAACAGGGCGGTTGGCAGAAGGAGCTCCAGGGCGATGAGGCTCCTGAGTCCTATGAGGGTCATGACCACGGAGCCTGGCAGCTTGCCGTGGGCTGCATGGGCCCAGTAGCGGGCCGCCATGTAACAGCCGAAGATGAAGATCAGGACCCCGCAGATGGCCGCCAAGGGCCTCAGGGCCGAACGGATTATGTAGCGTTCTGCAATCAAGGGTGACCGATCACGGCTTCAGATCGAGCTCCTGGCTTATCGTGTGGACCACCGGCATGGCTGAATCGAGATCCTTTGGAAAGTCTATCTCACACCAGGACAGTCCGGCAATGGATACGACATTGACAAGCCCCTGCCGGGCCAGGGCATCTATGACAGACAGATACCATCTGCCTCTGGACTCGGGTGATGAGATCGCCTCCTTGAGGGCCTCCTTGAAGAGCTCTGGCCCCCTGTCCCTGTAGAGGGAGAGCCCGATCGACTCACCGTTTACCTGGCTGAGCGGAAGATCCTTTCCGACACGCCTGAGCCTCTTGCCCTCAAAGATGACCTTCATGTCATCGGCATCGTACTGATCCTTGATGCTGATGGTGAGATTGATGTCCCCTTCAGCCTCTGCAAGGAGCCTTTTCAGCACTGCTGGTTCAAAGAGGGTATCCCCGTTGAGCAGGATGAAATCGCCATCCATCTCAGGGGCGCTGTGCCAACAGCTCACCAGATTGTCAGATGTGGCATATTCCGGGTTGTAGAGTGCCTTTACGCCGGACGATGCGTAGGTTTTCCTGATGTAGCCCTCCACCTTTTCATGCCCAAATCCGGTAACCACTGTGATCTGTCTGATGTCCTGGGAGAGCAGCACCTCAAGCTGCCAGCCGAGGATGGGCCTTCCCATGATTTCGAGAAGACACTTGGGCTTGTCCTCGGTATAGGGCAGGAGCCTGGTGCCCTGTCCTGCGCTCAGAATTATCGCCTTCATGAAAGAGAGCCTCGCATAGGTGGAAATTTTCTGGACGAAAGGGTAGCACTTAAAGGGCGATAGAACAACATGGCGGGCGACAATGGACAAAAGGGCCTCCAGGTGTAGAATCGCCTCCAAGATTGAAAGTTGACGGTGTAGAGATGAGACACAGGGCGGAGTCGGACAGCAAGGGCCTGATCGTCAGGCCCGTAGAGGGGCGGAAGGACCTCGATCTCTTCATCTCTCTGCCCTGGAAGCTCTATCGAGACGATCCCAACTGGGTCCCTCCCCTCAAGCTCGAAAGGCGCCTTTTCCTCTCAAGGTCATCACCCTACTTCAAGCATGCCGAGGCCATGTTTTGGCTTGCTTTCAGGGGGCGAAGGGTCGTTGGCCGGATAAGCGCACAGGTGGACAGGCTCTTTCTTGACCGTTATGGCGAAGAGACGGGCTTCTGGGGGATGCTCGAGGCAGAGGATGACGAGGAGCTGTTTGCATCACTCCTTGACACTGCCGCCGGCTGGCTCAAAGGCCGGGGCATGAAGAAGATGCGCGGGCCCTTCAACCTGTCCATCAATCAGGAGTGCGGCCTTCTAATAAAGGGCTTTCACCATCCGCCTGCAATGATGATGGGGCATGCCAGGCCATATTACCAGCACCGTGTGGAGGCCCTGGGACATGAAAAGGCAAGGGACCTACTGGCCTATCAGATATTGAAGAGCGAGGATGCCGTAGAGCGAATCCAGGCCATCCTGGGCACAGGAAGGGGCAATTTCTCAAGCCGTGCCCTGGACAGGTCCAGGCTCGAGGAGGAGCTCCATACCATATTCGCCATATTCAATGACGCCTGGTCTCATAACTGGGGATTTGTCCCGTTCACAAGGGATGAGTACCTGGAGCTTGGAAAGAGCATGAGCCATCTCGCAAGGCCGGAGTTCATCAGGATCGCAGAGGTCGATGGCGAGCCTGCCGGTTTCATTGCGGTGCTGCCCGATCTGAACGAGATCATAAGGGATCTGGATGGCCGTCTGTTTCCGCTGGGCTGGGCCAAGCTGCTCTGGCGCCTGAAGTTTCACGATTTCGAGGGCGGGCGGGTGCTTCTGATGGGGGTGCTCAGGAAGTACCAAGACAGCCTGGCAGGAGCGGCCATAAGCCTTGGCCTCATAAGGGACGTGATGAACAGGCTGCTTGAGAGCAGCATCCATCGCCTTGAGCTCTCATGGATACTTGAAGACAACCTGGCCATGAGGCGCATCATAGAGGCCCTTGGGGCAGAGCCGTACAAGATCTACAGGATATATGAAAAGGAGATCTTGTAGTGGCCGGCCTGAAGGGATGCGGCAAAGGGCAGGGCAAGGGGGGCAATGCCTGCTTCACGGCAGTGGTGCTGGCAGGAGAGAGAAGCGGCGGCAGTGAGCTCACAAGGGCTGCCGGTGTGCCCTACAAGGCCCTCATCCCCGTATGTGGCATGCCCATGCTGGAGCGGGTGGTTAGGGCGCTCAGAGAGAGCCGCTCCATATCGTCGATCCTGGTGTGCGGGCCTGACAAGGGGCTGTTTCAGGGGGCAGATGCCCTGGCTGAGGGTCTAAAGGCCGGCTGGATCACATGGGTCCAGAATGCCGAAAGCCCAAGCCTCAGCGCCCTGAAGGCCCTTGAACTGGCTGGCGGGAAAGGGCCCGTACTCCTTACCACAGCGGATCATGCCCTCCTGGCCCCGGAGGTGGTGGATGGTTTTTGTGCAAGGGCCACCGGGTGCGGGTGTGACCTGGCTGTTGCCTTGGCCCCTTTGGATGTGGTGAAAGAGGCCTATCCATCCGTGCGGCGGACATCCTACAGGTTCAGGGAGGGGGCCTTCTGTACCTGCAACCTCTTTGGCTTCATGGATGAAAAGGGGATAGGTGTCGTCCGCTTCTGGAGGCAGGTGGAGGAAAGGCGCAAGAGCCCGCTCAAGGTGATCGGAAGCTTTGGATGGTTCTGGGCATTGAAGTACCTGACAGGCCGGCTCGCCCTGAAAGAGGCCTTCAGCCGGGCCTCAATGCTCCTTGGGTGCAGGATTCGGCCGGTCGTCATGCCCTTTGCCCGGGCAGCTGTGGATGTGGACACCCCGGGCGATCTGGCCCTGGCGGAAGAGATTCTCGGATGCAGATAAATGGCCCTTATGGAAGGACTATCTCTTGAAGTGTCAGGGTGATCCCTCCAAGGAGGCGGTTTCGCCCCTTGAGTCTCACCGGCACCTGGAATATCCGGTCCACGTGGATCTCTATGTCCCCTTCCAGTCCGAGCAGGGAGAAGGCCTCCGGTTCAGTACCTGGTGTGACGATGGCCCTGGTTTCTATCCTGTAGATCGAGATGGGAACCTGGCCGGCCCGCTTGATCTGTTTAAAGGGCCCTCTTCCTCCCTCATAGATGGTGTAGCCTACAGGTTCCTGCCTGTCTCCTGATGGCAGCAGCTCCACCTCATGGAGCTGCTTTTTGCCAAAGGCGCACAGATGCACTCTTCCGTCATCCGGGGAGCTTTCACTCCACCCTCTTTCAGACAGGATGGAGGAGAGATATATCAGGATCACCGGATCCGAGATCGTCTTGCAAGACGTGCTCGTTTGAGGGAAGTGGAAGAAACTGCTGCTCCTGTCCTTCCAGGTCAGCGGATCCGACGACTTCGTATCCCCTGCGGGCTTGATCTTTATGCGCTCCACGCCCTCTTCCTTCCAGCGATAGAGTTTCAGCCACCCGTCCCGGCCTTGGCGCCAGCGGGATCGTTGGATCGCATCCAGGTCGTCAGGGTCGAACCAGACCCTGTATTCATATCTTTCTGCCTGCAGAAATGGCCTGGAGATCACCGTCTTGACAGTGAGCAGCAGGGCCTGCCTGTCGGGCACTGGGCAGTTCATGAAGCCAGGCTCTGCCCTCACCACCACCGGGCAGAGCCCTTCTGCATGTTGCAGGCTTATCGTGACATCTATGGCAAGCAGGGTTGCCTTGCCGGCAAACTTGAGTTCCTTCCATGGAAGGGCATGGGGCCTGCCATCTTTTGCGCTATTGCAGGCAGATGAAGAAGGTCCAGGGGCTGATATGCCCCCTGCTTGTCCGGCCTCTGCTTGTCTATGCAGACAGCAGGGCGGACAGCAGGCCAATTGCCAGTACAGGATGACGAGCGCCGTAATGAGCGGGAAGGGAAATATGTGTTTGTGAAGGGGGCTTCGGGCCATGTTCTTTTCAGCGAGCAGCGGACAAATTGCCATGTTTTTACGGATAGAGTCAAACAATAACAGATGGTTCCTTGTTAATCTTGCTTTTTTTTGCTACTATCATGCCTTTCAAGAACAGCTTTTTTGTGTCCAGGAGCCCTTGCTGCTTCGACAAGGCACAGCTGCAATCTCGCTCAAAGGCAGATCTTTATGAATCAGAGTCAGGCAGTTGTTTTTCCAGCTACTGATGCGGAAAGTGACAGGGGCAGGAGCGTAAAGGAAGGCATAGATCTCGATCCCGTTGCGCCAACCCCTTCTGAAAACACAATCCCTGTGATCCACGGGGAGTTCGATACCCTATGCGAGGCCCTCGACTACGCTGCAAAGGGGGTTACCGGCTTCAACTTCTATAACAGACGGGGCGCCCTCTATAGTGTGCTTAGCTATGCAGACCTGAGGGCCCAGGCCAGGAGGCTTGCCAGAAAGCTTCTGGGCACAGGGGTGAAGAGGGGATCGAGGATGGCCATAATCGCAAACACCCATCCCGATTTCGTTCGATTCTTCTTTGCCTGCCAATATGCCGGCATCGTACCTGTCCCCCTTCCGGTGGTGGTGCAGTTCAACAGGGCCAAGGGCTATGCGCGGCAGCTCAAAAGACTTCTTGAATCGAGCAGCGCAAGCCTTGCGGTGGCCACTCCAGACTATCTGCCACTGATGAAGGATGCTGCCAGGGGCACGGACGTGGTCATGCTGGCCTCGCCTGAAGAGTTCGATTCCCTGGAGGAGAGTGACAGGGAACTTGAGCCCCTGAGGCCCGATGAGCTCGCCTATTTACAGTTCACTTCCGGCAGCACCCGCTTTCCAAAGGGTGTAATGGTGAGCCAGCAGGCCGTCATGAACAACATACACGTGATAACCGGCCCAGGCCTCGATGCACGAAGCGGAGACAGGGCCGTGTCGTGGTTGCCCTTCTATCATGACATGGGGCTTGTGGGCCTGGTGCTGGCAAGTCTGGGCACGCAGATCTCCGTCGATTTCTTCTCCACCTCGGACTTTATCATGCGCCCCGGGCTCTGGATCAAACTCATGTCTGAAAACAGGGCCACCATCTCCTTCAGCCCTCCATTCGGCTACGAGCTTGCTGCCATGCGTCTCAGGTCCAGTGATCTTGAGAAGGCGGATCTTTCAAACTGGCGTGTGGCAGGAGTGGGGGCTGAGATGATACGCCCAGAGCTTCTGGAGTCCTTTGCAGACCGGCTGAGGCCGTGTGGTTTCGATCCAAGGGCCTTCATGCCCTGTTACGGCATGGCCGAATGTTCCCTGGCCGTCAGCTTTTCGCCTGTGGGTGCAGGTATGAAGGTCGACCGGATAGACCAGGAGCGCCTGTCGGAGGAGAACGAGATCGTACAGCTCGGCAGCAATGGCAGGGCGCGAAAGATAAAGGAGTTCGTGCGCTGTGGCAGGTTGCTTCCCGGCTTCGAGGCCGAGATAAGGGACAGCCGCGGAAGAGCCGTGCCTCCCGGACAGTGCGGGACACTGTATCTCCGCGGGCCAAGCATCATGAAGGGCTATTTCAATGATCCAGAGGCCACGAAAGAGGTGCTCTCGCAGGATGGATGGCTCAATACCGGGGATATCGCCTATTTTTCAGGCGATGAGCTCGTGATAACCGGCCGTTCCAAGGACCTGATAATCGTAAATGGCAGAAATATCTGGCCGCAGGATCTCGAGTACCTGGCAGAGGCGATGGAAGGGGTCAGACGGGGGGACTCGTGTGCCTTTTCCATTACAGACGATAGCGGCAAAGAAAGGGCTGTCCTGGTGGTGCAGGTCAGGGACCCCGAGCAGGAGGAGGCTCGCAATCTGGCAGAGCGCTTGAAGGCACTGATTGTCAAAGAGATCGGAATAGAGTGCCATGTGGAGGTGGTTCCGAGAAACACCCTGGTAAAGACCACTTCAGGCAAGACCTCCCGTCACGGAACGAAGAAGCAGTGCCTCAAATTAGGGGTCATAAGCCTGGGCTGAATCCTCGCCCGTTTCTTCCCTGTGCCGGCCGATCAGGGCCGAGCATACGGAGGGGATGATCTGCCCGTCCATCCCCCGACCTCCATTATATCTATAATCTTCAGATGGGAAGGATATCACTCACAGGGGCCACGGGTTTTATCGGATGGAACCTGCTGAACGCCCTCGTAGAGAAGGGATATACAGTAAAGGCCCTCTACAGGCCCGGTTCATGTCCGCGGCCTCCGGAGTTGCCAGGGGTCGAATGGATAGCAGGCAGCCTCGATGATGCAGGCAGCCTGAGAGGCCTCGTCAAGGGCGCAAGGGCAGTCGTTCACTGTGCCGGAAGCGTCCGCGGAAATTCGCCTGAGCACTTCTTCAAGACCAATGCCATCGGGACCAGGCTGCTTGCAGAAAGCGCTGTCGAGGCCGGTGTGTCCCGTTTCATATTGATCTCCTCCCTTGCGGCCAGACACCCCCGTCTCTCCCCATACGCTGCCAGCAAGAAGGAGGCGGAACGGATGATATCCGACAGCGCTCTGGGTCTTGAGTGGACGATCTTAAGGCCTCCGGCAGTCTATGGCCCTGGAGACAGGGAGATCGCCCCCCTCTTCGCTGCCATGGAGAAGGGGGTGCTGCCGGTGCCGGCTCAAAGGGGAAACAGGTTCTCCCTGATCCATGTCCATGACCTGTCAGAGGCTGTCTCCGAGCTCTGTTCAGAAGGTGTGCCAGGGGATGCAATAGGGGCCGTCTTTGAATTGCATGACGGGCGTAACGGCGGCTATTCTTGGGAAACGGTCGCTGAGACATTCAGGCGGGTTCGCGGCAGGCGTGTGGTTTTGCTGCCCGTGCCAAAGGCCCTTGTCTGGATGATCGGCCACGTGAATCTCGTAGCCTCCCGAATGCTTTCACGGCACCCCATGCTATCGCCATGGAAGGTGAGGGAGATCTTTCATCCGGACTGGACCTGCGACAACAGAGCCATATGCCGCGCCCTTGGCTGGCGGCCCAGTATAAGCCTCAAGATAGCCCTTGAAAATGGACTGATAGGCAAATAAAGTTTGCATATAACCTGCATGTCGCTTTGCAGGTTTTTTTCTATTTTACACAGGGGCAACGGCAGTGTTGGCTGGAATCGAGTAGAGAACCTCTATTTCAACATGCTGCCTTTAAAGAAGGGATTTCCGCCATGAAAGCCGACAGCAGCATCGTTTCCAAGGTGATAGAGATCTTGAAAGAGCACGTCAAAGCAGACGTGGAAATAGCACCAGATACCGATATGGAGAACGATTTGTCCATCGATTCCCTCAAATCCATGGAGATTCTCGCCTCGATAGAGGATTCCTTCGATATCACCATCCCCATCAATGTCCTGGGAGAGATCAGGACGGTTCAGGATCTGGCTGACCAGATCGGGCGTCAGCTCTCGGAGCAGGGATAAAGGAATGGGGCTCTTTGATAAATTCAGCAGGCTGGAGGCCTCCCTGGACGGCCTAAGGCAGTACAGCGCCCGCTTTTTCAATGTGGTGCTGGATGAGATAATATCCAGTACCGAGGCCATAATAGATGGCCGCAGGACCATCCTGGCCGGCACCAACAACTATCTTGGCATGCCCCACCGCAAGGAGGTGATTGAAGCCGCCTGCAAGGCGGTCAGGGAGCAGGGCACTGGTACCACAGGCTCTCGGATGGCAAATGGGACCTACTCCATCCATGTGGAGATGGAGCAGGAGCTTTCGGCCTTCCTCAAAAAGGGCCATACCATCGTCTTCACCACTGGCTACGCCGCCAATCTGGCCGTCCTTTCCACCCTGGTTGGCCCCAAGGACATCGTGATACTGGACGCAGACTGTCACGCCAGCATCTATGACGGCTGCAGGCTTGGCGGGGTCCAGGTCTATCGCTTCAGGCACAACGATCTGGATGACCTGCAAAAGCGGCTCCATCGCCTCTCCAAAAAGGACACGAACATCCTCATAGCCGTAGAGGGGCTCTACAGTATGCTCGGTGACCGGGCTCCCCTGGCAGGGATCGTGGAGCTCAAGAAGCGGTACGGGGCATGGCTCCTGGTTGATGAGGCCCATTCCCTGGGGGTGCTTGGGGAGCATGGCCGGGGGCTGGCCGAAGAGGTGGGGGTGGAGGATGATGTCGACTTCGTGATCGGCACCTTCAGCAAGAGCCTTGGTTCTGTCGGAGGCTACTGTTCGAGCAATCACGAAAAGCTGGAACTGCTCCGGTTTGCAAGCAGGCCCTATGTGTTTACCGCCTCTTCATCTCCTGCCAATATCGCAGCGGCCAGGGCCGCCCTCAAGCTGATAGTCGAGGAGCCAGAACTTCGCCGTAGGCTTTGGGACCATGCCAATTTCCTCTATGGGCGGCTGAAGGAGATGGATTTCATCCTTGGCCCAGAGCCAAGCCCTATAATCCCGGTACGGTACAAGGAGATCCCAAGGGCCTTTGCCGCCTGGAACAGGCTGCTTGAAAATGGGGTTTACGTCAACATGGTGCTGCCGCCGGCCACCCCGGACGGTACCGCCCTGCTCAGATGCAGCCTGAGCGCAGCCCACTCCAGGCAGCAAGTGGAAAAGATCGCCGAGGCCTT
>CAZNKD010000076.1:0-23327 GCA_964573615.1 uncultured Desulfobacterales bacterium
GCTCTGGATGGCTGAGAAATGGACGAATACGTCCGGACCATCTTCCTGTGAGATAAAACCAAAACCCTTCTGATCATTGAACCACTTAACTGTTCCCTTCATTGCGGATACTCTCCTTTTTCTTTCTTGGGGATAGTCCCCTTTAGTATTACACCTGCCTTGCCCAAAACTACTGGGCGGAAAATATCCGCCAAATCTGGTACTTCTGAGCCTTGCTGTGTTTCAATGGGCAACACCCTAAGCGCTATTCCAGTAAGAGTCAACAACTATTTTCCACAATTACAAAATTATTTCCCTTTTCAAAATAAACCTAATATCCCCTGTGCTCCCTTCCGATAAAAAAGAATAAACAAAAAGGAAAAATGGGCCAGCCCCCCATGCCAAATATGCTTTATAGCACCTCTGAAGAGCAGATTCTCCAAGAAATAAGGGAGCTCGACTACCTTCCTGCCCCCAATCCGATACTGGTGCAACTGGTCTCTCTGCTCACTCAGAGGCAGAGCACGTTCGAACGGATTCAGGAGATCATCGAACAGGATACCGCCCTGTGCTCCCAAATCCTCCGTTTGGCAAATAGCGCCTATTATGGACTCAGGTGTGAGGTCCATACCATTGAGAAGGCGATTCAGATCCTGGGTACCGATGAGATCAGAAAGCTAGCCATCGTCCTCTGCATAGTGCATGATTTCAAGCCCTCAAGGCTACCTGCAGATTTTGACCTTTGCCACTTCTGGATGCACAACCTTCTGGCAGCCCTGATCTGCCGGCAGATCGCCGCCATCACCGGCCAGCCTTCGAAAGAAGAGGCATATCTCTATGGCCTGCTCCACGATCTTGGAAGGCTCGTGATGGCCATTGTCAGCCCAAAGGAGTTCGAGGCGCTGATAAGGCTTTCAAAGACAGAGGCGATCTCGCTGGAGGAGGCAGAGGCCGAGCTCAACATTCGCCACACGGCCATAGGCTACGCGGTTGCCGTCTACTGGAACTTTCCAAAACCGCTCTGCGCTGTAATGGGCTATCACCACAATGGCACCATGGCGCCACACTATAAAATGGAGTGCTCCCTTGCAGAGCTCGGTGCGGCCATGGCCAGCTTTCTCCTTGAAGATCAGGGGCATCAAGCAGGATCGTTCGCGCCTGAGCCCTCGCTGGTAGAGATATTGAATCTTACCTCGAGCCAGGTCTCGGAGGTGCTTGAAAAGGCCAGGCAGAGCCTGGACGAGGCAAGGGAGATGGCCAATCTCTTTCTTGGATTGGAGGGCTGATAAGGAACAGGACGAAATAAAAGATGGACAGCAAATTCGAGTCACTGGACATACCTCAGCTCAAAAAGGCCCTACTCGATATGGAAGAGGCCAGAAAGGGCAACATGCAGGCCCTCGGAATCATACTGCGCCTGCTGGAAGTGGCCTCACTGATATTGTCCAGACAGGAGCTCTGCAGACGGATCGTGGAGATACTGGCACAGGAGACCGGTTTTGAAAACGTATCCATCCTGCTCTATGATCCCGACACGGATACCTTGAGGCTTGCTGCAGCCCTCGGATTCGACCAGATCATCGGCATAGAGTCCGGCAACTACAACAAGGACCTGGCCTTTGAAAGGGGACAGGGTATTGCCTGGCAGGTGTTCGACTCACATTCCCCTGAATTCATCGAGGACAGCTCAAAGACCTTTGTTCCAAGGCTCACCGAGACCAAAAATGTCCCGAAGTCCTTGGCCTGCCTGCCCATATCCTCAAAGGGCGTGCTGAACCTCAGCTCCTCCCGGCCCAGAAGCTTCCCCAACACCCTGCGGCGTGACCTCGTGATCATCACCCAGGTCATCGGCCATATACTCCAGACCAGTCAGGTGCAGGAAAAACTGAGTGCAAGCCACTTCTTTCTCCAGGACCTGGTGGAGGCAAAGAATCAGGAGAGCGAGGCAAGGCTCCCATTCGAGATCATAGAGGCAGCATGCAAGGCAGCTCCCCTTGGCATATGTTTCCTCAACAGGGATGGCCAGATCACAAAGGCGAACAGGAGCCTTTGCGCCATGTTGCGCTGCAGTGAAGAGCATCCATCTACCCAAGGGTTGTCAAGCCTGTTCACATCTCCGGAAGTCTATCTGAAGATCATAGAGGCCAACAGCCGGGGAGAGTTTCTGAGAATCGCCAGAGAGAGTGTGTTGCGGGCAGACGGAACCACATTTCCGGCAGAGATCTATCTCCACCCGGTCAACGGGGAAGAGGACAGGGGAACGAGCAGCCTGCTTGTCATCCATGACCTTTCCGTCCATGAAGAAGAGGCCCAGCGTCATCTCCAGGAAGAGAAGCTGAAGGCCCTTGGACGTATGGCCGCAGGTATCGCCCATGATTTCAACAATCTGCTCATGGCGATACTCGGGAATGTGGAACTGATGCTTCTTGACCTCAAGGGGACATCCTATGAGGCAAGGCTGAAGAACATAGAGCAGAGCGTAAGCCACGGGGCAGAGAGACTGAAATCACTTCTTTCCTATATAGGATCGAACCTTTCCGGGAGGGATGCAGAGGAGCAGCTTTGTGATGTAAACCAGGTGATCATCGAGACAGTGGAGCTTACGAAGGCAAAGTGGAAAAGCGAGGCCTCGGCACGGGGGATCCATATCAGCATGGACCTCCATCTTGGTGAGATACCGGCAGTGAACCTCCCCCCAAGCGAGATGAAGGATGCCATAACAAACCTCATCTTCAACGCAGTGGATGCAATGCCCCGGGGAGGGCTCATAAAAATAAGTACCTATTCCCTGAAGGATAGGGTGGTAATAGAGTTCTCTGATAGCGGCACAGGCATCGATGATGAGATAAAGGATAGGGTCTTCGACCCCTACTTCACCACAAAGGGGGCAGGAAGCGCAGGCCTAGGCCTTAGCACGGTCTACGGGATCGTCTCACAGGCAGGAGGCGGCGTGGAGATAAAGAGCACACCCGGAGGAGGCACCACCTTTGTCCTCACACTCCCTGCAGTGGGCCCTTCACCTTCCCATGAGCCCCCAGAGCCGGACGGGGAAGAGGCCAGCAAGAGTAAAAAACGGATCCTGGCCGTGGACGATGAGCCCCAGATAATCGAGCTTCTCTCTGTCATGCTGGAAGAGCAGGGCTACAAGGTGGTCACATGCAGCAACGCCCAGGAAGCCCTCGGCAGGATCGAGTCCGACAGCTTCGATCTAGTGCTTACGGATCTTTCCATGCCGGGCTATTCAGGGATGGAACTGGCCAAACGGATCGGCTCCATCTCCCCTGCAACGCCGGTGATCCTGCTCACGGGCTGGAGTTCCGACCTCGACAAGGAGGAGCTCAGGAAAAACGGGATCAGGGCCGTCATCAACAAACCCTTCAAACTCGCCCAGCTCATCTCTGTCATAGAGAGGATCATAAAAAAGCCAGAAAATTAGCCGACTGCAAAGCACCTGGCACCCAATTTCTGTCTGCAGGCCAAAAAAATGGCTAAAGAGTCTGGACACATCTTTTTTCATCCTGTATATTTTTTGATCCATTTTTTGATCCAAAATTGTTTCATTTAAAAAATGAGTGGCAGAAAATTACTATCTGCCTCTCTTTTTTGTGATTGCATACATGGGATCTGCTGTCTGGTTCGACAGCACCATAAATCTCGCACGTGGAGTAACAGCCAGGGGATGGTTATCACCATAGACGGCCCGTCTGGGGCGGGCAAAAGCTCTGTCAGCAGGGAGATCGCCCGTAGGCTCGGCTTCGACTATCTGGATACCGGGGCCATGTACAGGGCAGTGGCCCTTTACATGCTGGAGCACGGCATCGACCCTGCAGACAGACAGAAGGTGGTTGAAAACCTGGAAGGGATCGAGATCTCCTTTGATGGCCAGCGGATATTTCTGAACGGCCGGGATGTCTCGGATCAAATCCGAACCCCTCAGGTGGATATGGCCGCCTCTGCGGTCTCGGCCATTTCAGAGGTCCGGGCCCTGATGACCAAACTCCAGCGCAGGAGCGCCGAGGGCAGGGACATCGTGGCCGAAGGGCGAGATATGGGCACGGTCGTCTTTCCAGATGCAGAGCTCAAGATCTTCCTGAGTGCAAGTCCGGAAGAGCGGGCAAGACGCCGGTGCAGACAGCTTGAGGATGCCGGCCAAACGGTGTCATATGAAACAATATTGCACCAAATTAAGAAACGTGATAAAAATGATTCCAGTAGGGATATCGCCCCACTAAGGGCCGCAGAGGATGCGGTTGTAATCGATTCTTCCAACATGGATTTCAAACAGGTGGTGGAGACCGTCTCTGATCTGGCCAAGATGGCAATAGCAAAAAGGAAAAGAGGGGATAATGGTTAAGAAGACAAGGAAGAAAAGGGGATCCAAAAAGGTTCTGGAGAACGTCATGGAGAACTCTTTCAACTTCAGTATCGACAACTGCCTGGGATTTATTGCAAACCGACTGGTCAAGTGCTTCATGAAGGTCCTGGACAAGGAGCTTGCCGAGCACAACCTGACCGGCGCCCAGTTCTGTGTGTTGGCAAAGCTCTTTGAAGAAGAGGGCCTGACCCAGACCTTACTGGCCCAGAAACTCTATATAGAGAGCCCCACCCTGGTCAGGACCTTGGACAAACTGGAAGAGGCGGGCTACATAGAGCGCAGAAGGGTGCCTGAAGACAGGAGGGCCTTCCACATATTCCTGACGCCAAAGGGCAGGCAGATGTCGGACCTGGTGACAACCATTGGATCAAGGGTCCACGATATAGCAGTTGAGGGTCTGAGCGAAAAGGAGATAGCAGATCTAAAGAGGTTCATGTACACCCTCTGGAAGAATCTGGAAAAGGCCCAGGAAGAGCGCTCTTGAACAGGGGCCCTATGCGCCAAGTCTGCTTAGGGAATATCCGGCTGCCTCAGCCACAGTCATATCCTTGAGCCCTGCGCTCATCCCCTCTTGTGCTGGCTGAGATGAAGTGCCATCGTCTCCACCCCCGACACACTCACTGACCAACCAGATCTTCACCTCTGAACCATCACTCTTCAGGCAGGAGAGCTGCCCCTCGAGCTCCAAACAGCCGCCAAAGCCAGCGGCCAGAGCAGCCAGGGCCCGCGATTCAGGATCTGGATCGGACAGATAGGGGGTCAGATAGAGGCAGGCCTGGATCTCGGAAAACAGATCCCTGTGGCACTGGGCCAGTCTCATTACACCCCAGAGGGCACCGCGTCTTAGGGGCAGGTGTTCCAGAAAGTTTCCATCCTCCCGGATATAGGATAGCAATATCCGGCAATACTCCTCTGCCAAGGGTCTCGAGTTGGCCATGGCCTCTGCCATTGCCTCAGGAGCGCTCCAGCCGATCCCACCCGATTCGTCGTTGAGGCTCCACATGAGCCTGCGCATCAGGACCCGGGCCCGCTCCATATCCTTGGCGGCCACCCTGGCGGCCACTTGCCCAAAGGCGGTGATCGCCCACCACCTTGCCTCGGAATCCGCCCTGTAAAAGGCCTGAATCAGGGCGTTGACAACCTTTTCGGCCGGTGCCTTGCGACAGTAGGCAAGGAGTTCATCGAGGCTTCCGGAGTCGAGTATCCGTTTGACCTCCCTGTTGATCTTTCTGCCGGAGCCTGGCCGCAGCTTGCGCCTTTCAGGCTTGGCCCCGGCAGAAGTCCCTGCCACGCCGGCAGGCATGGCGCTCTTTTCAAGGATTGAATCAGTCAATTGGCTCCATCTCTTTTCCGCAGCAGAGGGGAACCGCCTCGCCTGCCTTGCAATTCTTGTATTTGTTGCAGACAGAGCAGTAGTAGGTGCAGTCCTCCTCCACCTTCTTTTCCGGTGAGACCTGGGGGGCTCCGCCCTGGACGCCCTCTATGTGGAACCTTGCCACCTTGTCGTGTCCAGGCACGAAGTTGCCCATGGGCACGATCTTCTTGTTGTCCCCATAGCAGTCCACCACAACCTTCCAGAGCACCTCCAGCTCTGCCGTCTCCTGAGGTGTCTCCGGCTCAAACTCGATCACGTTCCGGTCAACGATTATACGCATCTATATGTTCCGCCTTTCTTGATGATTTATCTCGTGTCTTGAGTGGAGCCCTGTTAGTCCAGGGCCTCCTTGACCTTACGCGCCATGAGTATGCCGAGCTCCCTGCACTCCTTCAGGGAGTCATGGGTTGGCACGTATTTCACCTTGAGGCCATCGTGGATGAGATCGAACTTCATCTCTTCCATGGCCTTGTTCATGAGGCCAACGGCCTCACCGCTCCAGCCAAAGGAGCCGAATGCGGCACCAAACTTGTTGGTCGGCCTGAGCCCCCGCATGTACATCAGGAAACCGGCCATCCTTGGAAGGAGTCCGTTGTTGAGGGTCGAGCAGCCCAGGATAATCCCCTTGGCATCCAGCACCTCTGTCATGACATCACTCCTGTGATTCACGGAAAGGTCGAGTATCTGCACACTCACCCCTTCGGACTCCACACCATCGGCCACCGCCTTGGCCATCTTCTCGGTGCTGTGCCACATGGTGTCGTAGATCACCAGGACCTTCCTCTCACCCTTGTGGTGGGACCAGTCCTTGTAGGCCTGGAGGATCTTGTCTGGATGGCTCCTCCAGATCACACCGTGATCAGGGGCGATCATATCGATCTCGAGCCCGCTGTCCTCCACTTGCTTCAGCAGCTTTCTAACCAGAGGAGAGTAGAGGGTCAGGATGTTTGCATAGTACTTCCTGGCCTGATACATGAGCTCTTCCCAATTCACCTGATCATCGAAGCGCTCACTGGTGCCGAGATGCTGGCCAAAGGCATCGCTGGAGATGAGCAGCTTCTCCTCAGGGATGTAGGAGAACATACTGTCCGGCCAGTGGAGCATCCTGGTCTCGATAAACTTGATGGTTCGCTCACCCACACTGATCTCTTCACCATTTTCGATCACATGATAGGGCCAGTCCGACCTGTGGAAGTGATCCAGCAGATTCTTGTGCCCCATCTTGGAGCAGATGATCTTCTCCGGCTTTACCAGATCGACTATCTGGGGCAGAGAGCCGCTGTGGTCCATCTCCACATGGTTGACCACTATGTAGTCGATCTTCTCAGGATCGATGACCGTCCTGATCCTGTGCACCAGATCCGAGCTCAGATTCTTCTTGACGGTATCGAAGAGCACATTCTTCTCACCCAGCATCAAAAAGGCATTGTATGTGGTGCCTTCATAGGTGGAATAGCCGTGAAAGTCCCTGACGGTCCAGTCAACGGCCCCCACCCAGTATATGTCTTTTTTTATCTCATAGACCTGCATCTGTTTCGTGCCTCCCCGCGTTTAAGGTTTCAGCCACCTGGGTCTGCCTCGGCTTCTTACAGTGTGACCGGGGCCACCCAGAGATCGTGTAGATTGCAAAAGCTCGTTGCAAACAGCATCTTGCAATTGCACTTTTCCGGCAGCTCAAAGGTGGAGACAGCCCTCTCATCCGTAGGATAGAAGGTCTTTTCTCCGATCACCTCACCGCTGTCGGTGACCAGTGTATGGCGAACGATGTAGTGCTTCTCGCTCATGCCGTGCTTGGTCTCGATTGTCACCTTCCGGCCATCTACATTCACCTGTGGCAGATGGCTGCCCACCTTCTTGGCCCAGCGGCCGGGATTGTCCTTCGTGTATATGATTCCACCCGGGACTGCCCCCTTCATCATACAGCCAGGCCTGCATGCAAGGGCCTCACCTGTACCGGACAGTGCCGCAGCAGCGGTCACCGCCAGAGTCGCCTTCAGAAAATCCCTTCTGTCTGCCATGTCGCTCACCTCTTTCCTTGAAGGAAGCCGGCCTTTCGATCTGGATCTTTCAAAAGGCCGCTTCCTCCATATCTCTATGCCAACCAGCTATTTCTGCTATTCTGCCTCGAACTGGTCCTTTGCGGCCCCGCAGATGGGGCAGGTCCAGTCATCGGGAAGATCCTCGAACTTGGTGCCTGGATCTATGCCGTTTTCAGGATCACCCTTTTCAGGATCATAGATATAGCCGCAAATGGAACACCTGTACTTGTTCATGGTACCTTTACCTTCCTTTTTCCTTGTTCTCTTGATTACTCTACTTGGTAGAGGATCATGCCTTGGTCTCGGCCTTGGCGTTCTCCTCGACTACAGAGCCCGGGCCCGCAAGTGGCTTGAACATATCCTTTGATGCACCGCATACCGGACATCTCCAGTCATCGGGCAGATCCTCGAACTTGGTGCCCTTGGGAATCTTGCCCTTGCGGTCGCCTTTGTCCGGATTGTAGATATAGCCACAATTGACTGTCTGACACTGGTACATCTCTTCTGGTCTTGCCATGGTGATACTCCTTATGAACTGCTTTGAAGGTTATTACTCTGCGGGCATGGGCACTGGAAGCTGGCGCTGGCCCAGCTCCCTGTCCACCATGAAGAGCCCGCCGCCGTCTCCTGCGAGCTTGAGTTTCTGGACCACGGCGCTGGCAGAGGCCTCCTCCTCGACCTGCTCGCTCACGAACCACTGGAGAAAGATCTGTGTGGCATGATCCCTCTCCTCTATGGCCAGATTCATGAGATCGTTTATGAGGCCTGTTACCAGCTGCTCGTGCTCGTATGCGTGCTCGAATACTGCAAGGGCAGAGTCCCACTCCGCCTTTGGAGCATCTATCTTGTCCAGGATCACCCTGCCGCCACGCTCTATGACATAGTCGTAGATCTTCATGGCATGGATCATCTCCTCCTGGGTCTGGGCCTTCATCCAGTTGGCACACCCTTCAAGATCGATACTCTCGAAGTATGATGACATGGACAGGTAGAGATAGGCAGAGTAGAGCTCCGCATTGATCTGCTTGTTGAGGGCCTTTTCCATCTTCTCACTAAGCATCTTCTACTACTCCCCCTTCCATAGTCCGTGCAGGTTGCAGTATGCCCTGGCCGAGGCCGAAGCGGCATCGGTCTTGAAGACCGCCTCTGGGGCGTCTGCCGGCTTGAGAAAGGCTATGAGACTGTTGCCATCCGCCAACAGCTCAATCCACTCGATATAGTGATCATCCGTCATGGGATGAGGGGCGCTTCCCACACTCACCTTGTAGCCGCCATCGATCTTCTCGACGACAGGCACATGCTTCTCCTGGGCGGCATCGGTGCTGTTCTCCTTGAGAAGGGTCATGGGCTGACCGCAACAGACCAGGGTGCCTCCACTGCCGTGAAGGACCTCGACGATATTTCCACAAACTTCACACCTATAGACCTCTTGCCTCTGAGCCATGATGAACCTCCTTAGGCCTTTTAGAAGGAGGCAGACAGGCACTCCTGCCCCCTGTTCTGCCGGACCGGATCCGGCTAAATTTTGTTTTTTGGTTAACGGCCAGGCTTGTAGGGTATGAGGTCAAGGGATCTCACCCCTGGCCCCACACCCACTATATGGATAATGACTTACTTGACCTCAAGCTCCATCTGGGCGCTGTTGACCAGAATGGGCCTGTACTCATCTTCGGGCAGCTTGAAGAATTCCCCTACGCTGCTTGGGATCTGGCTATAGAAGAGATTGGCTACGATCTTCACCTTGCCCTTGGGCAGGTCTGAAGGGACCTTCCACTCATAGTCCTCTATCTTGGTCTCCCTTGGGCCAATGCGATAGTCCACCTTTTCATTCTCCTTGGTGTACCACTGACAGATGGTCATGCGGCCCTTGGGATCGAAGAAGGGCTTTCTGAAGATGCGGGCCCCGTCCGGAACGTTGCCATCACGCTTGATCCCCTTGAAGCCCTTGATCTCCATGATCTCACCCATGGCCTGATAGGCAAGCACCGAGGAGTCTGCAATGGTGTACTCCTCGCCCTCAAAGCCCTTGGGCTTCACAGGAATAGGATGGCTCTTGCCATTGGCGTCTATGGCCCAGACCTCGAGCCAGAGCATGCGCTCCTCGGCGGAGCCGGAGGGGATATAGTGGCCCACCTTGCCATTGAAGAGCTCTGCCCTGATCTTGAGGGTGGAGCCTGGGCTGGCCGTTGCTTTGGCTGCATATAGCGCGATATCAACCGCGCCCTTCAGCTTGGCCTCGGAGTGAGAGCCCTGGAACACGTGGTGTGCTATGTCCTTGCGCTCCTTGCCCATGCTGGCAGACTTGCCAGGTGCCTTTGGCATATGGCAATCCTGACAGGTCACTCCCTCCTTGGCATAGGGGCCGGCCTTCCACTCACGGTATGTGGCCTTGACCCATGCGCCATAAGGGCTCTGCTCGTCGTGGCAGGTAGCGCACATCTCGGCACTCTTGTGGAACTGGGAAAATTCGGTCTTGTGCGGGGCCTTTACATCAGATCTCGGCCCCCTCTTGGTCTTTCCCGGCTCGATGGTGAAGCTGAAATTGAAGGGCTCCTTTTCGGTAGTGCCGGTAATGGTATGGCACACGTCGCAAGAAACACCCTCGTTGGCCCGGGTGCCCTCGGATGCGGGCTTTGGCGGGATGTCGCCTGCCAGGAATGCAAGCGGGCCATGGCAGGCGATACAGCCGGCCTTTACACCGGCCACCTTCTCAAGCTTCTTTGAATGGGGCAGAGCGAGCTTGAAGTACTCCACCTGATCCCACTCATGGGTGAAGCTCTTGGCCATCAGGTTCTGCTCCCACTCCTGATATATCTCTTTATGACACCCCTTACAGCTCTTGGGGCTCTTGAAGTCCTCATACTTGTGGCTGCCCATGGTGGCACCAGAGGCAGAACCCGCCGCCAGGGCGACTGCCGCTGCCACACTGCAGACACTTGCCAACAATCCTTTCATCTTCTTCATCTCTTTTACCTCCCCTGAATTGCCGTTTACTTGGCGTGTTTTGACAAGTATTCAGCAACTCCTTCAGGTGTCGGCTTCATGGCCTCTTCACCTGGCCTCCAGTTGGCCGGGCAGACCTCGCCGTGGGTCTCGTGATACTGGAGGGCCTCAAGGATCCTAAGGGCCTCGTCAAAATTCCTGCCAAGGGGCAGATCGTTCACCAGCTGGTGCCTTATGATTCCGTCCTTGTCTATGAGGAAGAGCCCGCGAAGCGCTATTCCTGCATCTTCCAGAAGGACCCCGTACGACAATGAGATCTTCTTGGTCAGATCGGACACCAGCGGATAGCTGATACGGCCGATTCCACCCTTCTCCACAGGAGTCTCCCTCCATGCAAAGTGGCTGAAGGGCGAGTCCACAGAGACACCGATCACCTGGCAGTTCTTCTCCTTGAACTTCTCGTTTGCCCTGTCCAGGGCAATGATCTCGGTGGGTCAAACAAAGGTGAAGTCCAGGGGATAGAAGAAGAGCAGCACATACTGACCCTTGTAGCTGGACAGGGTCAGATCCTGGATCGATCCGTCAGGCATGACGGCCTGGGCAGTAAAGTCTGGGGCCTCTTTGGTAACCATTACACACATGATTCTTACCTCCCTCTTTTTGATTTTTTTCAGTTAGTTCCTCAAGTCCTGAAATAGCAACAGACAAAAGGTCAACAGACTCGAAAGATCATGGCTCAAGGGGCCACCGCCAAGGGCAGCGCCCCCCGCCTGTATTCTCCCGGGTCTATCAATATGCCTCTACGAGCAGCTCGAAATACCCCTTTGAATGGGCACATGCCGGACACTTCTCTGGAGGTGCATCCCCCTCATGGACATAGCCGCAGTTGCGGCAGCGCCACTTGACCGGCTCATCCCGCTTGAAGACCTTGCCCTCTTCTATGTTTCTGGCAAGGGTGCGATAGCGCTCTTCGTGAAATTTCTCGGCCCTGGCTATGGCCTCGAACACACAGGCTATCTCGTCAAAGCCCTCTTCCCGGGCCGTCTTTGCGAACTCCGGATACATGCTTGTGTGTTCGTGCCTCTCGCCATCTGCCGAGGCCAGAAGGTTCTCGATGGTGGAGCCTATCTTTCCTGCCGGAAAGGCCCCAGAGATCTCGACCTCACCGCCTTCCAGGAACTTGAACAATCTCTTGGCGTGCTCCTTTTCATGATCGGCGGTCTCCTGGAAGATGGCGGCTATCTGGACATAGCCCTCCTTCTTGGCCTGGCTTGCAAAATAGGTATATCTGTTTCTGGCCTGGGACTCGCCCGCAAAGGCGGTCAACAGGTTCCTCTCTGTCTTGGTACCCTTGAGTGATGCCACTTTGTTTGACTCCTTTTGTCTTTACTCTATATCTATATCTCACAGGCCTGGGCGATCTGTCTGCCCTGGTCCGTGATCACGTATTTGCAGCGTGCTGGGCTATCAACCAGCCCCTTGGTCTTGAGACTCCTGATTCGACAGCTGAGAGACTTTGATGGAATCCCCGTAGCGGCCGAGATATCCTTGCTGGCCACAGGCCCTTCCATCTCGGCCATGGCCTTCAGGATCTTTGCCTGCTCCTCCGTAAGGGTGATGCCCTTGTCCTTTTTCTTGGATCCACACTTGCAACCCATGATCAATACTACCTCCTTGCTATATTTTATCCATTGACACTGAAAAATTACGAGTCAAGCCCGGTAATCTGTAAATCAGTGATGGGTATTGTTCACCTTGCTATCGGCCTGACAGGCAGGGCAGAGGCCCAGAAAGTCCACATGCCCTTCCAGCACCTGATAGCCACAGGCATCCTCCACCAGATCTGTAAAATCGGACACTGGTTTCGTCTTGACGTCGGCAATCCTGCCGCACTTGATACAGCGGATATGGGTATGGTCTTCCGTGTTACCGTCGAAACGCTTTTGACGACCTGAATACTCCAACTTTTTAATTATACCTGCCTCAGAGAGCTGTTCAAGATTGCGATAGACCGTGGCAAGGCTGATATGGGGAAGCCTCTTTCTTACGATCTCATAGAGCTCGTCGGCCGTGGGATGGCTGTTGAGCCGCCTGAGCTCCTCGATTATGATCTCTCTCTGATGTGTCATCCTGAGCATGTCTTCTATATCCTCGCATATAAAACGGCTTTTTTGAGCTTAAGCCTATAATCAATTCCTATTCTCAATTGCTATTGAGAATTTTTATTAAAAATACTCCTGCCAGATATCCATGTCAAGAGTAAATTGGATTTTTTTTATCTCATTTTTATATTCTCTTTCTGACCCTGTCCTATCGCCTGAAATTGGTAGCGCCCTTGTTGCAAAAGCCGAGCTAAACCCCTAAAGTTTCAACCTGGACCTCACAAAAGGCCCCATTGGGCAATCCTATTGGGGCAATGCAATCCTATTTGAGGCAATTTAGAAAAAACAGGAGCAGTATCCCGCATAGACCGATAAGCAAAAAGGGAAAGGCAAAAATGAAGTGCTACACCACCGTTGTTGAGATAGATCTCGCCACAGGCCCTGCCATCGAGGACATCACCGCTGAGTTTAGCCAGGCCGTCAGGGCCTCAGGTATTGAACAGGGCCTGCTTGCCGCCAATGTCATCGGCTCCACAGGCTCGCTTACCACCATCGAATATGAACCGGGAGTGATTCAGGATCTAAAAGACGCCATCGAACGGATAGCCCCTCGGGACATCCCCTATCAGCACGAACTGGCGTGGCACGATGGAAATGGCCACAGCCACGTCCAGGCCGCCCTGCTCGGGCCATCGATGTCGATCTCCATCCAGGATGGCCGCCTCATGCTGGGCACCTGGCAACAGGCAGTGGTGATAAATCATGACAACAAGGCACGGCGCAGAAGGATCGCAGTGACCATAATAGGTGAATAATGGACAGAGATTTAGGGAAACGGGCCGTCGATCTGGCCAACCATACAGATGTGACCAGGGTGGTCTGCGACCAAAAGGAGATCTACCTGGTCGGCACAGCCCACATCTCCGAGGCCTCGAGGCAGCTGGTCCGACAGGCCATTCAAGAGCTTGAGCCAGATACGGTCTGCGTAGAGCTGGATGAGCGCCGCTTCAGGGCCATAGCCCAGAAGGACCGTTGGGAGAACCTGGATATCAAGAAGGTCATCAGGCAAAAAGAGCTGCCAACCCTCATGGCCAATCTGATACTTGCTGCATACCAGAAGAAGCTCGGGGAGAAACTGGGTGTAATGCCAGGGGCCGAGCTGGTAGAGGCAGTGCAGGTTGCCCAGGAGCTGGGCATGAAGGTGGAGCTGTGCGACCGGGACATCAGGGTGACCCTTCTGAGGGCCTGGAGAAAGACGCCCTTATGGAAAAAGGGCAAGCTCCTGGCTGCACTCATAAACAGCCTGTTCGAGGATGTGGAGCTGGATGAGGAAAAGCTCGAGGAGCTTAAAAAGAGTGACGTCATCTCTGAACTCATGGCAGAGCTCGGTCAGGCCATGCCAGAGATGAAACAGGTGCTCATAGACGAGCGCGACTGCTATCTATCGGAAAAGATAAGACAGGCCCCGGGCAGGCGCCTTGTAGCAGTTGTCGGAGCAGGCCATGTGGAGGGGATAGTCAAGGCCCTTAAGCAAAAAAAGGGGGAAAAAGAGTGTGATATTCAAAGGATCTCCGAGATTCCGCCCCTTTCACCAGCTTGGAAGGCAGCAGCCTGGGCGATCCCTGCCCTCATCATAGGCTCCATCATTATAATAGGATGGCAGAAGGGGCTTGGTGCTGCCGGAGACAACGTGCTCTACTGGATACTCGCCAACGGGATCGCCTGTGCCCTTGGGGCTGTGGCTGCCTTGGCACACCCTGCCACCATTGCCAGCGCCTTTGCCGCTGCCCCCATCACAAGCCTGACCCCCGTGATCGGTGCGGGCTATGTAACCGCCTTTGTCCAGGCCATGGTGGCGCCTCCCTTGGTGAAGGAGATCCAGCAGGCCGGCCGGGACGTCAACTCCGTAAAGGGGTGGTGGTCCAACAGGCTGCTCAAGGTCTTTCTGGCCTTTCTGCTGCCGGGCCTTGGAAGCATGGTTGGCACCTGGCTCGGTGGATACAGGATCATTTCAAATCTCTTTGGATAACCATACCCAAATAATAGAGAAAAATTTTTCTCTAAATTATAATTTTTTCTTTTGATGAGAGAATTATGGGGAAAAAATCTTCTTATAAGGCATGAAGCCATCGGCAAAGGCAAAGATGGAGATCTGACCATTTGAATCCAGGGGGGCTTCCAGGCTGAAAAAACCGTTAGAAGAATCGGAAAATACATATTGACCATTGGCAAGAATCATTGCTGACAGTGGAATACCATTCTCGTTGCGTGCATATCCACCGATGGTGACCCAGTTGGGCTTAGATGATCCACTTATAAAATCTATAGTGAGAAAAATCTTGGGACTGAATGCATCAGCAGGATTCATTTGTATCTTAATATCAGATGCTTCCGACAATGATATACTTTTTTTGGCAGGCAGGAATCCGTCAGCAAAGGCAAACAGGATGACATTGCCATTTGAATCCAAAGGAGCTGCTAGGTTGAAATGGCCGGATGATGAAGAAAAGGTATATTGACCGTTTGCCAGGACCATTGCAGTAAGTGGCAGATCATTATGAGAGATTTCCCCACCCAATGCTATCCAGCCCGAGCTTAAAGAGAGAGCTTTATAGGCATTTATGCGCCCTCCGCTGAGAACCTTGTCAGACAATTCATAAAGAGAATCCACCGAAGCCATCAGGATCCCTTTTACCTGTAAATGTGAAAGGTTGGGGTTGTGGGACCAGACCAGACCGGCGACACCAGAGACTACAGGAGTTGCCATCGAGGTACCGGCCATGAAATCAAACTCATCGCCAGAAAAACGATTGGGAATACCTGACAGTTCCAGATCATCTATCTTGACACCTTGATAGTTCTCTGAATAATCAGTAACCAAATGAAAACTCAAAAAAAATTGACTCAAATCAAGCATTGAAAGATCAACATATTCATCTGATATACCAAATGATTTTCCAGTAATTTCATATAGTCTATCCCAAGATACATTATCTTTCGATGATTCAAGATAACAGAAATCATAACCATCCTCTAAATCGGAATAAATTTTGAAATCAAGAACAAGGCCTTTATAATCTCGACAATCTAACGGTGATAAAAGAGTTAAATATGAAGATTCATTTGCATGATAATTATTTAAAGAATCTGTAGCAACAATTGAATGAAAAAGATAATCATAAACAAAAGACCAAGACTCATTAACACCAACACTAAACCAACGATCATATCCATTTGAGAAATCTTCATAGAAAATTATTTCTCGTTCCGGTGGAACAGAACTAAAGATATTATCAAGAAAACTATTTCCACCAGGAGCCGCTATATCCACTGTATTTTTCCCATAATTGGAATAAGATGGCAGATGGTCTTTCTCATCAGTTGCAGCAACTGCAATAACATTGGGCAAATCATAGTTGGCAGGATAAGTACCGATTAAGTCATTATTTTGACCTTCATTTCCAGCCGCACAGATTAACAATACACCATGTTTATTGGCATAATCTATAACATCATACTCAAAACTACTATAATTAGGCCCTCCAAAACTACAATTGATAATTTTGGCTCCATTATCTACGGCATATTCAATAGCAGAAACTATATTATCACTTAATAATTCACTACCATCGGGTGAGACCAATAAAGGCATTATCTGGGTATGCCATAAAATTCCTGAGATCCCTTGTGCGTTATTGCTGGCTGCCCCGATGATGCCAGCCACATGTGTGCCATGACCATCTCCAACAAGTCCTCTGGAAACATCTGAAGGATCATTATCGTTATTTGCAAAGTCCCAGCCACGAACATCATCTATATAGCCATTATTATCATCATCAAATCCATTATTAGGAATTTCATCCCTATTAATCCAAATGTTGTCAATTAAATCAGGATGAGTATATGCAACTCCGGTATCTATGACAGCAATTACTATATTGCTATTACCAGTTTCAACATTCCAAGCCTCTATAGCTGATATATCAGCACCAGCCCTACCTATAGTGCCATTAACATATTGACCATAATTGTATAAATACCATTGCTTATCAAAAAATGGATCATTTGGAATGGCATTGGTCCTATGTATATAGTTTGGTTCAGCTGATTCAACATTTGGGTTGTTTCTCAATAACTCCAATGCCTCTTCTGTAGAAACATTTCCTGGCAGACGCCAATATTCAACCCTGATGCTTTTCACTGTCTTTATTTTGACAGCCCCAAGCATAGTGCGAACTGCCTCTTTCTCGCTTTCTGAAACTTCAGGATAAAACCGGACCAGAACCTCATGGGCCTTATAGGCCTTGTCTGCTGTCATCTTCTCCTTAGCAGTCACAACAGAGGAGGTGGATATAAGAAGAGCCAAAAACAGAAGAAAAGAGTAAAAAACAGAAGAAAAAATTTTCCTTATCATGCTTTCCCCCCAAGAGTTAATCGTTTCAACCAAACCCATCCTATCGCACCGGACCTGCTGGCAACTGGCCTGTAACCACCAGATAGCCCTCGTGAAAGAACTGACTGACGGCAAAGAGCGCTGCCAGGGCAAAGACCCACCGGAGAAACCTTCGGGCATCATAGCTGAACTTCCTGTTCATGACCTTGGCCACGGCCTTTGCGACACCCACGAACAAAAAGGCCGTACCCACACCATAGAAATAGCAGACCCCAAGCCCCTTGAGGCTGGCCCACAGGGCCCCGGGCATGGGCCCGCCCCTTAGGGTAAAACCCACAGAGACCACGAACATGGCCAGGAGAAACTTTATATCCTCCCAGGCAAGCCCTCCCTTCGGACCGGAAGGGCCTCGGCCGTTTCCATCCTTTTCTTCCTGCCTGGGCCGGCCTTCCGGGCCGCTTGTGCCCCCTTGGCCTTCAAGCTGATTTTCAAGTGGCTGATCCAATCGATCTGCTCCTGCTCTTTCACAAATTCCCTGGCCTCTTTCATACAGGCTCAAGGGGCCAAGGATGAAGACAACCTACATGAAGTTCAGGGGATCTGCATCTATATCGAACCTGATCCCACTGGTGGCAAGGCGCCTCCTTTCCTCCATGACAGCATGGCAAACACGCCGGAGGGCCGAAAGGGGTGAGCCCTTGAGCATAAACTGATAGCGATAGAGCCCCTTCAGGCGGCCCTTTGGTGCCTGGGCAGGGCCGAGGACTGTCACATCCGCCCCCTTCTGCCCCTTTGCCTCATGGGCTGCAGAAGAGCGTGCAACAGCGGCCAGGGCCTTTGCGCTCTCCTCTGCACGCCTCCAATCCCGTCCAGAGATCCTGACATTTATGATGCGGGAAAAGGGGGGGTATCCCAGCGCCCTCCTCTTTTCCAGCTCCTGTTCAAAAAAGCCCTTATAGTCGTGTAAAAGGGCTGTTCTCACTGCATAGTGATCTGGCATGTGGGTCTGGATGACGACCCTTCCCGGCTCAGACCTGCGCCCTGCCCTGCCTGCCACCTGGGCCAGGAGCTGGAAGGTGCGCTCTGCTGCATTGAATTCCGGGACATTGAGAGACATGTCCGCCCACACCACCCCTACCAGGCTGAGACCAGGGAAGTCATGCCCCTTTGTCACCATCTGGGTCCCAACAAGGATATCGAGCTCATTGTCCCGAAAGGCCTGAAGAAGCTCGATCATGCGACGCTGGCTTGCCGCTGTATCCCTGTCAAGACGTGCGATACGGGCATCAGGAAACATGGAAGACAAATCCCTTGCTACCCGTTCGGTACCAAAGCCCGAGGCCTTGACCGACTGCCCCTTGCACCTTGGACATGCAGGAAGGGCTGGGATGACCCGGCCACAGTAATGGCATGCCAGAACCCCTTTGCCCCTGCTGCCTGCAGCAGACTTGGCAAGTATGGTGCCTGCCCTGTGCCAGGTCAGTATCACATCACACTCTTCACACTTGAATACGTGGCCGCACTCCGGACAGAAGACAAAAGTGGCAAAACCGCGCCGGTTCAGAAAGATCAAGGCCTGTCTGCCTGCGCCAAGGGTCTCCTTGAGGGCCGACTCCAGCAAGGGCGACAGCCACTTGGGGCGCTCCTCGCCCCTTTGTCCCTTTTTGCCCCCTTTTTGCCCCCCCTTCTCCCCCCTCCTGTCGGCAAGCTCCACCACAGGGAGCCTGGCACCTGCAGGCCGGGAGCCCATCTCGAGCAGCCGGTAGCGTCCGGTAACAGCATGGTGATAGCTCGTCACGGATGGGGTTGCAGAGCCGAGGATCACGAGCGCCCCCTCCATCTTTGCCCTCACCAGGGCGAGATCCCTGGCATTGTACCTGAAGCGCTCCTCCTGCTTGTAGGAGCCGTCATGCTCCTCATCCACCACTATGAGCCCGATGGAGGAAAGGGGGCTGAAGATGGCCGACCTGGTCCCGACCACTACAGAGAAGCGGCCATGGCGCACGCCCCACCACTGATCCCGCCTCTGCGCCTCTGTAAGGCCGCTGTGGAACAGGGCGACCCTGTCACCAAGGCGCTCCTTGAAGATGCCGGCAGCCTGGGCAGTCATGGCAATCTCTGGCACGAGGATCAGGACAGACCTTCCTGCATCAAGGGCTGCCTCAGCCGCCCTCAGATAGACCTCTGTCTTGCCGCTTCCGGTCACCCCGTGCAGGAGCACAGGGCAGAAACCGCCCCTTGACTGGAGCTCCTTGAGCTGGAGCAGCACATCCTCCTGCTCCCTGGTGAGCTCCCGGACGGCACCGCCCTGCCACCCCCTCAGGGAGAGTCTGGAGCGGCCAGGGCCCGATCCCTTTTCCATGATTGTCTGGCTCTTTTTGCTCCTGGCAGAGAGGAAACCTGGCGGCAGGGCCTCGGAAAGCGCAGGGCCAAGGGGATAGAAGTAGTAATCTGCAGCCCAGGCGATGAATTTGAGCAGGCCCTCGTCCAGGGCCGGCCCGTCATGGTCTATGACCTTTGAGATCTCCTTCAATCTCTCGGGATGGGGATAGCTGCTACGCCTGCCCCAGACCATGCCGATCAGCCTTCTTCCGCGCACAGGCACGGCAACACGGCTTCCCCGTGGGGGCACTGGATGCCCTTCTGGGAGGATATATGTAAGGGGCCCCTCCAGATGGAGGGGCACTATGACATCTACGAGAGTCACATCGACCTGAAAAGGGCCTATAGCCCCTTGGCAAACTCTTTCAGAAACTGCCTGAAACGCCCCCCTATCTGCGGATGCTCCAGGGCAAAGTGCAAGGTGGCCTCAAGATAGCCGAACTTGTCGCCGGCATCGAACCTGCGTCCATCAAAGGCGTAGGCATAGAGGCCGCGCTCCTTTCTGAGCGTGTCCAGGGCATCGGTCAGCTGGATCTCGCCGCCTATGCCCGGAAGTGTCCTGTGAAGGCAGTCATATATCTCGGGCCGGAGGATATAGCGGCCTATTACCGCAAGATTGGATCTGACCGTGCCCACAGGTGGCTTCTCGACGATCCGGTCTATCCTGTAGACCCCGGGCTCGACCTCTTCGCCCTCAACGATCCCGTACTTGTCCACCTCGCTCTCTGGCACCTTCTGTACGGCCACCACAGACTCCTGATATTTCTCGAACACCTTGAGCATCTGGTACACGCACGGCACATCTGCCACCACGAGATCGTCTCCCAGACAGACGACAAAGGGCTCGTCCTTGACCACCTGCTCGGTGACGCTGACGGCATGCCCCAGCCCAAGGGGCTCCTTTTGACGAACTGAGACGACGTCTATGAGCCTTGAGATGTGTTTCACCTCGGCCAGCAGCTCGAGCTTGCCCTTCTGGGCCAGGAAGGTCTCAAGCTCGAAGGAGTAGTCAAAGTGGTCCTCGATGGCCGATTTTCCAGAGGCGGTCACCAGCACCACCTCCTTTATGCCGGAGGCCACCACCTCCTCCACGATGTACTGGATGGTGGGCCTGTCCACTATGGTGAGCATCTCCTTGGGGATGACCTTGGTGGCGGGCAGGAACCGGGTGCCAAGCCCTGCCACTGGGATGACCGCCTTCGTTACCTTCATGATCCGCTCCTGTAAAGGATCCCCGGCACTGCCGGGATCTTTGGTGCCCCTGAGGCCTGCTAATCCTCGAGGGTGGAGGTATCTCCCACCTCGAGGCCAAGCTCCTGGGCCTTCAAAAGCCGCCTCATTATCTTTCCTGATCGGGTCTTTGGCAGCTTTTCTACAAACTCCACCTCCTTGGGGGTGGCAATGGGGCCAAGCTCGTGGCGCACGTGCTGGATTATGGTCTTTCTGAGGCCCTCGCTGGGCTCCTTTCCGGCCATGAGGACCACGAAGACCTTGATGGACTCACCCTTGACCTCATCCGGCAGGCCGATAGCCGCAGCCTCTGCCACTGCCGGATGGGAGACCAGGGCATTTTCCACGTCTGCCGTGCCGATCCTGTGGCCAGCCACATTGAGCACGTCATCAGACCTGCCAAGCACCGAGAAGTAGCCATCCTCATCGCAGACCGCCACATCCCCGGTGAAATAACACCCCTTGATCACGTTCCAGATCTCCTCATAGCGCTGCCTGTCGTTATAGATGGTGCGCATCATGTAGGGAAGCGGCTGCCTCAGTATGAGGTTTCCGCCCTTGCCCGGCTCCACCCGCTCTCCCTTTTCGTCCACCACGTCCGCCACCACACCCGGCATGGGCTTTCCGCATCTGCCAGGCTTGTTGGCCATGGCGGGCATGGTGCCCAATATGGGAGAGGCCACCTCTGTCTGCCAGAAGTTGTCGATGCAGTGGCCATTGTTCTCGAGGATCACCTCCTGGGCAAAGCGCCATGCCTCAGGATTCAAGGGCTCACCGGCACAGGCCAGTATCCTGAGGGTGGAACGGTCATACTTTTCGATGTGCTCTTGCCCGAAGCGCATGAACATCCGAAGGGCGGTAGGGGCGGTGAACATGACAGAGACACCGTACTTCTGGACCATCTGCCACACGATACCAGGGTGTGGATAGTCTGGGGCCCCCTCCCTTATGAGCACCGTGGCACCGGCACAGAGCGGACCGTAGACTATATAGGAGTGGCCCACGATCCAGCCTATATCAGAGGTGGACCAATAGACGTCCTTGTCCTTCACGTCAAAGAAGGCCCTTGTGAGATAATAGGTGCCCACCATGAAGCCCCCGTGCACATGGACCACTCCCTTTGGCTTTCCCGTGGTCCCAGAGGTATAGAGGATGAACAGGGGATCTTCGGAGTCCATCACCTCCGGGGCGCAGTGGTGGCTGTTGGCCTCGAGCAGCTCCCAGAAATCGTCCTCCCACTCGTTCAGCTCGATCTTTGGCTCCTGGCGCCTCAGAACGATTGTGCTCTCCACGTACTCCAGATCCTTCAAGGCCTCGTCCACAGTGGCCTTGAGCCTGACCACCTTGCCCCTGCGGTAGCCCACGTCGGCACATATCACGGCCTTGGCCCTGGAGTCCTCGATACGGGAGCGAAGGGCACCGGCCCCCATGCCTGCATATACAACCGAGTGGATGGCCCCGATCCTGGCACATGCCAGCATTGCGATCACCCCCTCGAGCACCAGGGGCATGTAGATCACCACCCTGTCGCCCTTTTTGATCCCCTTGGACTTCAGGCCGTTTGCAAACTGGTTGACCCTGTCCCTGAGCTGGCCATATGTGGCAGTAAGCTCTTCCCCCTCCTCGGACAGCCATATGAAGGCCACCTTGTTCCTGCGCCATGAATCTGCATGCCGGTCCAGGGCATTGAGGGTGATATTGGTCTTTCCTCCAACGAACCACCTGTGGTCAGGTATGTTGATATCCCTCACCTTTGTCCAGGGCTCGAACCACTCGAGCTCCTGGGCTATCTGCCCCCAGAACCCCTCCGGGTCCCTGATGGAATAGGCATAGACCGAATCATAGTCCTTTATGAAGGCCTCGTCCTTGACCCGCTGGGGCGGCTCGATCTTCTCCTTGATCTGGGTAAGTGCCTCGATCTGACTCTCAAATGAACTCATCTTGCTCCGTCCCCCCGAAATGGTTTTTCAAAAAACTTACCCCCTGAAGCCGCAAATGCAAGACGTTTAAACAGCTGTAGCAAAGAGTGGACTGGACACTTGAAGGAATATAGCTCGGATCTAAAAAGGCGAAAAAACACCCTTGAGACAAAAAGGCCCTGCCCCCGCCAGGGCCGGCTGGGACAGGGCCTGAAAATTCAAACCGCCTTCCATCCTGCCTTAGAATTCGGCGGCCAGCTGCCAGAAGACCAAGTCCTTTCTGTCCAGGACCTCATCCGGATCACCGGCGGGGTCGTAGTCGTCATAGTCGTCGTGGATGTAGCCAAAAGAGGCTATGACATTGTCAAATATCTCCTGGTTCAGGCAGATGCCAAAGCGGGTCTCTGGAAGCTCAGGGGCCTTGTCAGAACCGGCATACTTGAACACCACCTCCAGATTGCGCCACCAGTTGTAGTTGAAGCCAGCCTCAAAATTCCACACCTTGGGCGTTGCTCCCTTGCCCCTGTAGGAAAGCTCGTTCTCCTCAAAGGTCCTGATGGCCGCCATGTACTCGGCATCAAGGAAGACAC
>CAZNKD010000077.1:0-6511 GCA_964573615.1 uncultured Desulfobacterales bacterium
CTTTTGATGTTCCTCTCCTGGTGCCTCCTTTGGCGTCTTGCCGTCTGGGACCAGGTGATCTTGCTACCGTCTTCAGGAACCACGATGGTGGAAGCAGCCCTGCTGGAGATGCTGGCTCCATCCGTGGAAACGGTTGCGGTATATATGCCGGTGAACTTGGCGCCCAGATCGACTGCTATGGGTGAAATCATCATGACCTCCTTGTTTTTCCTTGTTTTTCATGCCATCTCCATCTTCGTCAGATATCCATGAGTCAGGGACTTGCGACTCCTTGAGGCATGTATGATACCATCCCCCCTGGGTCAGATAGCGACCCAGTAGAACCTTTTTAATACAAGGCAGGGAAACAAAAAAGGATGCCGGCAGTCGGCCGCCTGCCCCCCTAATCCCCGGTGCGGCCCTTGAGCCTTGCGATCTCGGGTGGCAGCGGGGTTACAGGGCGGAAGGGCCAGCCCCGCCTCTCGGCCTCGGATCTCAGACGCTCCATTCGGGTCTCTGGATGGGGATGGCTTGCCAGAAGATAGGCAAAGTGGGGATGGCCTCTGCCCTTCATGATCCTTTTGAAGAAGTCTGTGGCCCCGCCGACATGACCATGCCGGAGATAGAGCAGATGCATGCCGTAGAGGTCTGCTGCCTCTTCCTGGGCCTGGGAGTAGCGGGCCTCGAGCCCGGAAAGGATGGGAACCATCAGCTGATCTGCCCCTCCGTTTCTTCCAAACAGGAGCCAGAGCGCAGAATTGAGGATCAGGCCCTTGCCAAGCCGCTTCAGGTGGTCCCGGTGGGCAAAGTGGCCAAGCTCATGGGCAAGGACCATGTCCAGTTCGTTCTCGGACTCCACCATGTCTATCAGGCCCTGACACACCACGATGGTGCCGCCCGGCAGGGCCATGGCGTTCACCTGGGGATCATCCGAGACATAGACGACAAAGTCATAATCCTTTAGGGGCGAGTCCTGGGGAAGGAGGGCAACGAGTCTATCGACACGCTCTTTCAGGGGCCCTGAGGGCTCTCCGGTGACCTTGCTGGCCATCTTCTGGCCGAGCCATTTCTCTGCCTCCACAGGAAGGCTCTCTGCTATCCAGGAGGCCAGAAGACCCACTGCGAGATATGCCACACAGATCAGGGCCAGGAACCCGCCAGCAAGCAGGGCCACCTCCTTCAAAGGGTGTGTCTTTGGGATGTTTACCGAGGAGTCTGCACTCCTTGGCCGGAACCGCAAGTCTCACTCCTCGGACGTGTCGGATATGGCGCCTGGCCTGGGCACAAGGGCCGTTCCATAGGCTATGGCCTCCACGCTGCCGATCTGTTTCTTCCTGTTGGCAGAGGCACCTATGGCGCTGGTCTCTAAGCGCATGTTGATCACTATGTCTGCGCCAAGCTCTTCGGCCTGCTCCTTCATCCGAAGCACGGCCTCACGCCTTGCCCTGTCTATCAGGCTCTCATAGGAAGAGACCCTTCCCCCGAAGATATTCCTCAAGATGGCGAGGAAGCGCTTGAAATAGTCGATGGATATCACGGCACTTCCGATGACCAGACTCGCGCGTTCCGTCTGATGGCCTGGCATCTGCCTTAGTGTGACGGCAGGCAGCCCAAGCAGCCTCTTTTCACGCTCCTCGATGGATCTGTAGTGGCGCCTTTCGGCTATGGAGCCTGCAACATAGCCCATGATCAGAAGGACCAGGGGAAGCAGGAGATTGATGGCCTGGATGATTAAAGGATCGTCCATCTGCACCTCCCTACTCCACACGCACTGCGGTCCCATAGGCAAACAGCTCTGCAGCACCCTGGGCCACCGAAGAGGTGGCAAAGCGGACATTTATCACTGCATTTGCCCCCATGCTCTCGGCCTGGGCGATCATACGCCTCAAGGATTCGTCCCTGGCCTCGCTGAGCAGTTCCGTGTAGCCCTTCAGCTCACCCCCCACCAGATTCTTCAGGCCTGCCATGAAATCGCGGCCTATGTGCTTCGCCCTGACGGTGCTGCCCTGCACGATGCCGTAGTGTTCAACTATCCTCTTTCCAGGCACATGCTCCACGTTTGTTACGATCATCTGTCGACCTCCTGGGATGGCGTTTTTTTCAGGGATCCGATCCGCACTGGTAGGGATTTGACCCTGCCCTTAGTAACGATATTCGGAATCTTGGCCCCTTCTGGATAAAAAAGGACGCTTGCCAAGCAGAGCCAGAGGTGGGACAGCCGGAAGATCTATATAGGGTATCTGCCAAGCAGGGATTCCAGGGCCTTCAGGGAAGGAACGACCCTGTCCGCATCATGTGCCTCGATGGTGATCACCGGATGGATCCCCCTTTTGGAAAGCCAGGAAAAGAGCAGGTCAAAGTCGCCCTCTCCCTCGCCAATGGCCAGATGTTCGTCTGAGCCGCCCCGATTGTCATGGAGATGGAGGTGGCCTATCCGCTCTCCCACATCGTCAAGCCACTGCTCCAGAGGGGTTTCTGAAAAGGCCATCACGTGGCCTATGTCCAGGCAGAAACCGAGCCGGTCCGAGGGGATCTCTGCAAATATGCGCTGATGGAGGGAGGTGTCCTTTTCAAAGACGTTCTCCAGCATTATCCGCACGCCAGCATCCTCTGCATGGGAAAGGATCAGCTCCAGAGAGGAGAGGAAATTGACCAGCCACTGATCCCTCACCTCGCCGAACATGGTGGGCTCGAAACCGGTGTGCATCACCACGTGTTCGGCCCCGAAGAGCACTGCCAGATCTATGGCATCCCGTATGCGGTTCATGCAGACCTGGCGGATCACAGGATCGAACGCACCTGGGAATATATCGATGAACGGGGCATGAATGGAACACCTGAGCTGGGCCCTTTCGAGGGCCCCTGCAACCGAATGAAAGGCCCTGAAGGTATATCGGGACATGATGGCGCCGTTCAGGCCGATCTCCGGATTGATCCGCTCCTGCAGGAGCCTTTCCAGAAACTGTTCCTTCAGCATGTCGAAGGGGCACGCCACGAAGGCACGCTCCCTTGCCCTGTCAAGAGCCATATCCGGCCTCCTTTACGAGGCGGCATGCCTCCTGCCAGGTGGCGTCTTCTCGAAAGCCGGGGCAGTCCGCCTTGATGGCCTTCCAGGCCTGTTCATCATGGAGGATACTGGGATGCAGTGGCCAGCGCCGGCAGTGAAAGGGCTTTACGGGATGGACCATGCAGAGACCGTCGTCTCCATAGAAGATGCAGTGGCCATCCACCACCTTCATCTCCGTCCTGTGCGGGCGCACCAGAAGATAGCGCTCCGTCAGCTCGGCCAGCGACAGGCCCAGATATTCTGCCATCCTCTCCTGTTCCTCCGGGGTCACGGCGACGGTTCCTATTCCGTGACAGCAGTGACCACACTGCTTGCACTCATATATGGTCCTGTTACCATTCTGTCGATTATCCATGATCATGACCGCTTCTGTGGCTGATGGGCCCGGGCCCGCATCAGACGTCTCCCTTCCTTCACCCTATCCCTCTTCATATGGGATCGGATCCTTGACCCCGGCCCGCTCGAAGCCACGCAGTCGAAGCAGGCAGGAATCACACCTGCCGCAGGCAAGGTCACTGTTCTTGTAGCAGGACCAGGTGAGATGCAGCGGAGCGCCAAGCTCCATGCCCTTTTTGACCACCTGGGCCTTGTCCATCTTCAAAAGGGGGGCAAAGATCTCGATATGGGTCTCAGGGCGTGTGCCCTCCTCTATCAGCCTGTTGTAGGCCTTGAAATAGCTCTCGCGGCAGTCCGGATAGCCGGAGCTGTCCACCTCGGTTGCGCCTATATAGATCCGTTCAGCCCCGATCACCTCGCCCCAGGAGACCGCAACCGCTATCATATGGGTATTCCTGAATGGGACATAGGTGACCGGGATCTGCCGGTCTGATCCGTTTCCGAGGCTGCCTTCAGGAACGGCGATGGATGGATCCGTAAGGGCCGAACCGCCTATCCTGCTCAGATATGAAAGATCCGCAGTGAGGATCCTGGTTACTCCGTAGAACCTTGCGATCTCACCAAAGGCCCTGAGCTCCCGCTCCTGGGTCCGCTGCCCGTAGCCCACATGGAGAAAGGCGAGGTCGCACTCCTCAGCGGCAATGGCTGCTGCAACACAGCTGTCGAGCCCGCCGCTCACCAGGCAGACGGCAAGGGGCCTGTCTGATCTTTCGTCTATGAACATGCTACACTCTTCTTCGATACGCTGTTAAGGATAGGATTCATCCGAACACCACAGGGACAATTTAATCCCTTTGAACCAAGATGGCGAGACAGTAAAGGGCAAATGGCCGGGAGTCAACAAGGATACACCGATGAAAGGGGCGTCTCAAGGAGGCTCAGGGCCTGGTATCTCTACGACTGGGCCAACTCCGCATATGTGACCACGGTAGCCGTGACCCTCCTGCCTGCATGGTTCGCCAAGGGCATAGTAACCGGCCAGGAGGTGGCCACACCAATAGGGGGCCTGGCACCTGAATCCCTCTGGGCCCTTGCAAATGGTGCTGCCGCCCTTCTGGTCTTTGCTGCCGCCCCCTTTCTGTCGGCAGTCGCCGACCTTTCCGCCACGAGGCGGCCATTTCTGATCCTGTTCGCCATGATCGGGGCTGCCTCAACCGCCGCCCTCTCCCTGATGGGCCCCGGCATGGTCATGGAGACCCTTTTGGTGTTCATGCTCTGCCAGGTCTGCTTCGTGTCTGCAAACATCTTCTATGACTCCTTTCTGCCCATTCTGGTGGGGCACGGAGGCCTGGATGAGGCATCGAGCCGAGGATATGCCCTGGGCTATGTGGGAGGGGGGCTGAATCTCCTCATTGCAGCAGGCCTGATCACCTTTCACGGCTCGCTTGGAATGACGGCCTCGGAGGCCATCAAGGTGGCAATGGTCCTTTCCGGGGCCTGGTGGGCCCTTTTTTCCATCCCAGCAGCCAGAAGGCTCAAGGACCCACCCATTGCAACAGGGGGCAGAAGGCCCAGGCCCATTTCAAGGGCGATAGCCTCTGCCCCTGCCAGCATCCTATCCGCGGTACGGAAGATGATCTCCCGACCGGAGACCTTCAGATTCCTGATTGCATTTCTGCTCTACAACGAGGGAATCCAGACCGTCATTCAGATGGCCACCATATACGGAAGGCAGGCCCTTGGGCTCTCCACAGGCTTTCTCACCTCAACCCTGCTCGGGGTCCAGGCAGTGGCCGCCATCGGGGCCCTCTCCTTTTCATGGCTGGCATCGAGGATCTCGGCACTATGGGCAATATGCCTGGGGCTTATCATATGGATAGTTATCATCCTATATGCGGCCTTTCTGCTCAAAGGGCCGGCAGACTATCTGGTCCTTGCTCTGGCAATCGGGGCCGTGCTCGGAGGGACTCAGGCCCTCAGCAGGTCGCTCTTCGCCTCCATGGTGCCAGCCGGCATGAGTGCCGAATATTTCAGTTTCTATTCTGTGGCAAGCAAGCTCGCCGCTGTTACAGGCCCGCTGCTATTCGCCATCAGCCGTGAATATTCGGGCTCCATCAGGGCTGCCCTGCTCTCTACCCTGTTCTTCTTCCTGTCCGGCCTTGCCCTCCTGATTCTTGGCAGATCCTGCAAAAAAAATCTCTGAGACCCCCTAAAGTACTCCCTCCTTAAGTCCGATAGCAGCAATAGAGCACAAAAAGTATCATTAGATCAGTGGTTAAGGAGCACGTGCAAATGAAACTCGAATTCTTGAAAAGAAACAGTCGCGGTTACACCCTGGTGGAGATTGCTATTGTAATGATCATTATTGGGCTGTTGCTAAGCGGAGTCCTCAAGGGACAGCAGCTCATCCAAAACGCTAGGGTAAAGAATCTTATGCAACAGGTTGATGGAATCAGAGCAGCCATATTCGGTTTTTACGACAAATACGGAGTTTATCCTGGGGATGAAAATAAACCCAATCTACCCCCAGGAGACACTCACAATGGTAATGGTGATGGACAAATAAGTGCTGCGGAAGCCGACATGCTTTTTGAAGATTTGGTACTCTCAAATTACATAAACGGCAATTACGATGGAAATGGGGAAGACAGCATCCCTAATCATGTTTTTGGCGACAAAATAAGGGTATTTTGGACCAGACCAGCTGCTGGCGCTGCTCTCAGACACTATTTTCGCTTAGAGAATCTCCCTTGGGATGTTGCATTGGAGATCGACACCAAACTAGATGATGGTGTTTATAATACAGGCACTATCCGAGCAAATGAGGACTATACCGAGGCCAATTCACCTATAACCTATCTGTATATTCCTCTTTAGTAATCCCATAAAAAGCATTCGAAAAGCCATGGGGCTGGAAACTGGATGTTACATCCAGCCCCTTTTCTTTTTACCTACAGTCCTTTTCGCACCAGCATGACAACAGACTCTATGTGCGCGGTCTGTGGGAACATGTCCACCAGGCAGAGATCTGCAACCATATAGCCGCCTGCCCTCAATATGAGCAGGTCCCGAACCAGGGTCATGGGATCGCATGATACATAGATGATTGCAGGGATGCGTGAAGCAGCT
>CAZNKD010000078.1:0-18663 GCA_964573615.1 uncultured Desulfobacterales bacterium
CAGGTGGCCGAGGAGCTCCAGGGGCTTTCAGGAGACCTGTTGGCAATGATGTCACGCTTTAAGGTGTAGCATGCTATGGCTGGGACGTCCTTGCTCGTATCCACCTTTTGGCCCGTGTCCTCAGGCCGTCGAACAGGTCATAGAATATGGGTATGTAGATCAGGGTGAGAAAGGTGGATACCAGAAGGCCCCCGATTGCCACCACGGCCAGCGGTGACAGCCTCTCCAGGCCGATCGCCCTCTGGGCTGCAATGGGCACCATCCCAACGATGGTGCTGAAGGCCGTCATGAGTATGGGGCGGGTCCTGACCCGTACGGCCTCCGCAGTGGCCTCCTTTATGGAAGAGCCCTTGGCCCGTGCCTGCTCTATGAAGTCGATGAGCAGGATGGAGTTGTTCACGACTATGCCTGCAAGAAGGATCATGCCCATGTTCGCAGGCATGCAGGCGTGGCGTCCCACAAGGACGAGGCCCCATGCCGCTCCGATTATGGAAAGGGGGATGGCCACCATGATGGTCACCGGATTGATCCATGACTTGAAGGTCGCTACCAGGGAGAAATAGAGGAGGATCACCGCAAGGCCCAGGGCCTTGGCCAGCCTTGTGCCGGCCTCGGCCATGTTTTTCACCTCACCTTCATGGCTCAAGCTGTATCCCGGGGGGAGCACAAGGCCTGAAAGGGCATTGTCGATCCGTTCCTGCAGGTGGCTGATGGCGGCCGTGGCCCGGTATCCATAGATGTCCAGGGTGGGCTCCAGGCCCTGACGTGTGAACTTGGTCCTGGTCCTGGCCTTGGTGACAGAGGCGATCTCTCTTAGAGGAACCGGCCCTTTTTCAGACTCTATGTAGATCGACATCACGTCCGGCAGGGAGTCCCGCTGATCTGCAGGATAGCGCACCCTGATGAGATAGCCGTCCTCACCGGGTACCCTGAGGGTGGAGGCCGGGCTGCCCTTTATGGCCGAGGCGAGCTGGCGGCTGATCTCTACGGGACTGAGTCCGTATGCCATCGCCTTTTCGCGGTCCACCTCGAGCAGCATCTCCGCCTTGTCCATGTTCCAGGACCGGCTGATACTGGTAAGCCCCCTTACATTCCAGAGCCTCTTTTCAACCTCTCGTCCGATCCTGTCGAGGATGGCGGGGTCAGGCCCGGAGATCATTATGTCCACGGGGGCAGCAATGGATGAGAGCGGTGTCGCCCCAAAGTCATATACATCCAGGGCCCTTATTCCAGGGATTCCTGAAGCCTTCTGTCTTATCTCTTCCTCTATCTGCCATATGGTCTTCGAGCGGTGAAAACGGTCCACGAAGTGGGCAGTTATGAGCCCTTGCTGTGGTATTCGCCCTGTGCCAAAGCTGACGACCCCTGTCTCCGAACCCACCACAGTGGACATGGTACGCAGCCCAGGCATCCCGGCCACTATGGCCTCGATCTCTTTGGCAGCCTCTTCCGTCTGCGAGAGGGCCGAATCCGCCTCCATCTCAAAGGCTATCTTCACTATGCCGGTATCCATGGGCGGCATCAGGTCCCTGCCAGCAAGGGGCATGACCAGGCGTGCGCTTATGACCAGGAGCAGGAGCCCCGGCACGACAAAGAGCAGCTTGTGATCCATGGCAAACTGTGACAGGCGGGTGAAGAAGCCTCTCATCGGGTCCAGAACATGGGTGTCAAAGAGGCCTGCCATGCGTTCCGGAAGGGTTTGTCCTCCGGAGCGTCCAACCAGATAGGGCGCAAGAAGGGGGATGATGGTCACCGAGATGATAAAGCTCGAGAGCAGGGCAATGGCGAGCACCACTGTGAACTGCCTCAGGATGCGCTGCACATAGCCGCCGATGAACATTATGGGAAGGAGCACGATCACCGTGGTGAAGGTGCCTGACCAGTCCGCCATGATGATCTCGTTGAGCCCGTCCATAACGGCCCTGGATATGGACTTTCCATACTGTCTCAGGTGGCGCTCGATGTTTTCGATCACCACTATGGCGTCATCCAGAAGCAGGCCGACGGCCACGATGACGGCGGTAAGGGTGACGATGTTGAGCTCATAGCCAAAAAGATGCATGACCGCGAAGGTCAGGAAGTAGGTGAAGGGTATGGAGATGGCAGCCAGGAGGGAGATGCGCAGGTTTGCAAGCATCACAAAGATCACGGCCACTGTCATGATGATGGCGTCCCTCAAGGCATCCACCATGTTGGAGATACTGGTCCTGATTAGATCCCTCTGTGTGTCGGCTATCTGAAAATCCAGCTCGGGATGATGCGCCTTTATTGCAGGAAGCGCCCTTTCCACCGCCTCGATGGTGCTGGTCACATGGCCCTTTTCAGGACGGAGGATGTTGATACCTATGGCGGCCTGCCCGTTTCCCCGGTAAAGACTCTGGCGCTCCCGGTATCCGGTCTTGATTCTGGCCACGTCCGACAGATGTATCTGGCCTCCCTGGACATTTCCTATCACGATGGCCCCAAGCCGGGCCTTTTCAAGGCTTTCGCCTGCCGTTTTGATGAGATACTGCCCATCGTCCCTTATGATAAGGCCGTTTGGTATGTTCAGGTTTTGGCTCTCCAGGGCATAGATCACCTGCTCCAGGGAGAGGCCGTAGGCATGAAGGGCAGCCGGATCCACCTCCACCACCATCTCGGGCAGAAATCCGCCGAATACCTCTACGTTGGATACCTCCTTTATGCGCAGAAACTCCTCCCTGATCTCGTTGTCCGCAAGCTGGCGGACCTTTTCAAGATCGAGGTGCGCCTCAGGCCGTGGGGCTATGGCAATGGTGAAGACAGGGCTTGTGGCATCGCTCACCCTGAAGATCTCCGGGGGCCTGATCTCGGATGGAAGCCTTGCCTCTATCCGTTTCAGGGCGTTTGCGATATCCGTGGCCGCTGCATCGAGCCCCTTTTCATATTCGAACTCAACGCTTACTGCCGCCATCTCGTCCTGGCTGACGGACCGGACCTTCCTGACAAGGTCCACCGTGGAGAGCTCCTTTTCCACCAGGCGTGTGACCTTGTCCTCCACGTCGTGTGCCGAGGCGCCAGGCCACGGAATGATTACGGAGATGGAGGGGTAGTTGGCATCGGGAAAGAGGTTCAGAGGCATGGACCTGAAGGCGATGAAGCCCATGGCCGCTGCCAGCATGATAAAGGAGACTATCAGATGGGGATTTGAAAGAAATCTTTCGACCATGCCCATCCCTGCAGGCCTTGGGCGTTTTTCCTTTCCCTTATCTCTCAACACCTGAGCCACCTTTCTGTATCACCTCCTGGCCCTGGTGGAGGCGCAGAAGTGCGCTCTCCTGTGCCACTACGACCGGTGCGCCATCTGTCAGGGCCCCTGTTGCCACCACGGCATAGTCTGGCCCTTTCCATAGGGCCTTCACACGCCCTATGGATATCCGGGAGTCCTCGTCAAGGGTATAGATCCAGTCGCCACTGCTGTTTTCAAGAAGGGCGCGCAAGGGCACCTTGAATCCGGTAACCGTTCCCGCCTCCACCTGTACCATTACCGTTGCCCCGCTCGGAAGGCCGAAGGGGGAGGAGGGAAGATCCGCCTCTATGGCTGCGAGCATGGAGCTGCCAACCGCTGGATGTATCCTGGAGATCCTGGCCTGCAGGGCCGCGCCATCCATGCGGGCCCCAGGAAAGATCTCCACCAGCGCCCCCTTTTTCATCCTTGGCAGATCGGCCTGCGGGACCATGGCCTCGACAAAATAGCCCTCCTGTGGTGCCTCCATGGTTATGACAGGGCGTCCAGGCAGGGCCAGATCCCCGGGGTCCTGGTGGCGCTTGGTGATTATGCCGCTGAAGGGTGCAAGAAGCCTGGTGTAGGAGAGTTCCGTCTTGGCGGTTGAAAGGGCCTTTTCAAGGCTCTTAAGCCTGGCCCTGGCAGCATCCCTGGCGCTCCTTGAACGCTCGAAGGCCTCCTGGCTGATGGCCTTTTCATGAAAGAGCCTCTCATCGCGCAGATATACGGCCTTCTGTGTCTCATAGGCGCTCCTGGCAGCCGCCGTTTCCGCCTCGAGGGCCAGGACCCGGTCTGTCTCCTTCCTGTCGTCGAGCCTGGCAAGAAGGGTTCCCCTTTCTACCTGCTGTCCCTCCCGTACCCAGACCTCCACGAGCTGACCCGTGATTTGTGGGGCGACGTCCGCCTCGACCTTTGGCCTGATCCTGGCCAGATAGCGCATCATTACCGGATATGAGCCGAACCTGGCCGTGGCGGTCTCGACAGTGGCCAAGGCCCTTTTGGGAAGTGGGGCCGAGGCCAGCTCCCTCTTCTTGTGCCTGACTGCCATGATCCCTGCCGCAATCACCGCCACAATCAGCAGGGCGATCAAGATCTTCTTCTTCATCTTGTGGAAACCTCCCTGTCCACCTCTCCGAGTGCGAGTCTCAAATCGACCAGGGCCTTTTTGAGGTAGTAGAGCGCGCTGACCCTGTCTGCCATTGCCTGCTGCCAGGCCGCTTGTGCCAGGAGGCAGTCGGTCACAGAGCCCGCCCCGGAGTCGTACTTGAGCTGCTCTATCCTGTAGCCCTCTTTTGCAGCGCGTTCGGCTTCTGTCGATACCTCGAGTCTCTGTTCCGCTTCCTGCAGGACAGACAGTGCATCCAGGACTTCCTGTCTGGCCTTCAGTTTTAGGGCACGGAGCCTCTGCCTGGCTGCCGACAGCCTGCTTGCAGCCTGTCCGACCTGGGCGGAGAGTGTGCCGCCGCTGAAGAGGTTGATGGAGAGTGCCACCCCGCCTGTCCAGACCTCTTCGTCATAGTGAAGCCCGCTGCCCGCATGGCGTGAATAGTCCCCAACGAGCCCAAGGCTTGGAAGGTGGCTGCCCCTTGCATATTCGAGCTCTGCCTCCGCCTTCCGGACCTCTGCCTGGGCCGCCTTGATATCAGGCCTCTGCCTCCAGGCCCTTTCGACAAGCTCATCAGGCCCCGGGAGGGCAGGGGGGGTGTTCTCCTTGCGGTCGAGGCGGCCGGTGAGTCTCGGCAGCCTTGGCCTGTCCCAGCCCATGAGCATGGACAGGGCTGAAAGGGCCCTCCTTTCCCGTTCCCTTGCAGTGATGAGGGCCTGTTCCTGCCTGGCAACCTGGGTGTCCAACCTCATGAGGTCCACAGGGGCGATCCTGCCTATTTCCAGCCTGACCTTGGCATCCCTGCGCGCCTTTTTCAGGGCATCGAGGGCCGTTTCCTGGGCCCTCGACAGCTCTGTGAGATAGAGGACCTGATTGAAGAGATTTGTGACGTTTGCAATCAGGTCCTGCCGGGTAAAGGAGAGGGTGTGTGAGGCGATCTGCCTGGTGTAGTCTGCCGCATCCAGCCTGGCCCATAGGCGGCCGCCCTGATAGATGGGAATGATTACAGAGATGCCTGCCCGATATTGATCCCTGCTGAAGGCGGGAGGCCTGCCCCCGAACTCCTTTATGGGCACCACTACTACAGGATCGCTCTTGCGGTCATAGCCCGCATAGCCCTGGATCTGGGGCAGCATCTGGCCCCTGGCGGCCTTGACCCCGAACCGTGCCGCCTCGGCCTCGCTCTTGGCTGCAGACAGGACCGGGCTGTTTCTGAGTGCAAAATCGATGGCATCATCAAGGCTTAACACTTCAAGGCTTAGCACTTCACCGGCAAGGCAAGGTGAGAGCATGGGGCCAAGAAGGAGCATCAGCCAGAGATGAAACAGGAGGAAGCGGACGGATTCCGGTCTCTTCATGGGCCTTCCCCTTCATCCCTCTCTTCCAGAGAGATGAGCCTGTTCAGCAGCTCCTGGACCTCAGGGTCCTCCTCTGCCCTCGATACCACTATGGCCAGCAGCCGCCTGCAGCACTCCTCCCGGGGGTCGAGCCTGTAGAGTACCCAGTTGCGTTTCCGCCTCTTGGACAGAAAGCCCTCCAGTTCGAGCTGTTTAAGATGGCGTGACACGGTGGGCTGGGCAAGGCCCAGGGCCTCTGTAAGCTCCCAGACCCGGCACTCCCTCCTGGAGAGCATCACGATGATCTTGATTCTTGTGGGATCGGAGATGGCCTTTAGCCTTCTGCTGATCCTGTCGAGGATTGATCCGTTCATGGATGGGTATATAGCCATATGGCTATTTTTCTGTCAACCCCAAATGGCCTATTGCATCCATCTTGAATAGGGAGCCAGCCCCTTTGGAAGGGGGCAAAGGGCCGGCTATCTCCTCTTCAAGAGCGCCCTTATGAAGTCACGGAGCTCATCGACCCCCAAGAACCACACGGCCGCTCCATAGACGGAGATGCCCACTGCCATGCCCAGGGCCACCTTGAGGCCGGTGCAGAGCAGCCCCGCACTGCAGGGAAATGCGCTGATGGTGAAAAAGACAGCCACAGACATGACGGCAGAGGCGCCAGCCACTCTCAAGACAGCGGCAAGGAGCCTCCTTACAGGATAGCCACCAAGCTTTCTGTAGAGCACAAGGGCCAGGAGCAGAAAATTCAGGATGATGGTAAGGGAGGTGGAGAGGGCGATTGCCCTGTGCTGGAACCTGTCCAGGGTCATCAAGATGATCACAACATTTGCGGCAACAGCGGTAAAACTACCAATTACTGGCCACCTGGCGCTGTTCAGGGCATAGAATACGGGCACCACTATCTTTACCGCCGAATAGGCCATGAGGCCTATGGAATAGAACTTCAGTGCCTGGGCCGTCATCAGGGTGTCGAAGGCCGAGAATCTGCCGTGCTGGAAGATGAGGGAGACGATCGGTTCTGCCAGCAGCCAGAGGCCGCAGGTGGCCGGAATGGTGAGGCAGAAGACCATGGTGAGGGAAGAGACCAGGGTCTCGCCCACCATCTTCAGGTCATTTCTTGCCGCAAGCCTTGCAACAGATGGCAGCGTGGCAACGGACAGGGCCACCCCGAAGAGCCCGATGGGGAAGAACATGAGCCTGAAGGAGTAGTTGAGCCAGGCAACGCTCCCCTCGGCACATCTGGATGCGAAATTGGTGTTTATGAAGATGTTTATCTGGGTTGCAGAAAGACCCACTATGGCGGGCACAAGCAGCCTTCCTATCTTCTTCAGCCCTGGATGGCCGAAGTCGAGCCTTGGCCTCAGCCTGTAGCCCGCCTTTATGACCAGGGGCAACTGTACGGCCATCTGCATCACCCCGCCACTCAGTGTCCCAACGGCCATGCCGTATATTGCAGGCCATCCAAACCTGGGGAATAGAAAGGCAAGGGCAGTGCCTGCCACGATGGAGCCGAGATTGAAGCAGGCAGAGGCGAAGGCGGGGATGAAGAAGTAGCCGCTCGTGTTCAAAAGCCCCATGAACAGTGCAGCCATGGAGATCATGAGCAGAAAGGGCAGCATGATGATGGTCATGTCCCTGGCCATCTCTATCTTGCCGGGCACCTGTGCAAACTCGGGTGCCATGAGGCGGACGAGATCCTCTGAAAAGGCCATGCCTGCAAGGCAGATACAAGAGATGATGATGGCTGCAGCGGTGAAGACGGAGTTTACCAGGGCGATGGTGGAATCCCTGTCGCCCTTCTCCCTGTATTCCGAAAAGACCGTCACGAATGCCGAACTCAACGCCCCTTCGGCAAACAGGTCCCTGAGCAGATTGGGTATCCGGAAGGCCACCACAAAGGCGTCCATGGCAGTGCCGGCGCCAAAGAGTCCGGCAAGGACCTGTTCGCGCACAAGCCCCAGGATGCGGGACAGGAACACGGCAATGCTCACGCTCCTGGCGGAGCGGGCTATCGAACCGCTGCCCCGGCTGGAGTTTCGGCAACTGTCTATCTGGCATCCAGCCATGCGAAGGGCCTAATCTGGTTCCGTTTTCCTGGACCCGGCGTCTGATTCGGGCGGGCCTGCAAGGAGTCTGATCCTCTGGCCCCCTGGGGTATCTATGACCTTTACTCCAAGGCCTTCCAGGCGCTTTCTGATGAGGTCTGCCCTGCGCCAATCCTTGGCCGATCTGGCAGCGGCCCTCTCCTCAAGGAGGCGCTCGGTGTCTGCATCCAGTTCCATGTACCTGTCCAGGCCCTCCTCACCGCCAGGTATGTTCATGACCGCCAGGATATCGTCCAGGTCCCTCAATGTCTCGAGTATGAGCCTGGCATCGGCCCTTCCAAGCTCGCCCTTGGCTATCTGGGGATTGAGCCTCCTTATGGCCCCGAAGACGAGCCCCATGGCCCTGGGGATATTGAGATCATCCAGGCAGGCGGCCATGAAATCCTCCTTGAGCCGGGCCATCTGTGCGCTCACGTCGTCTGAAAGCACCCTCTGCCTGTGGAGGAAGCTGCACGACAAGAGGTCCTCTATGAAGGCATCGAGCCTTGCAAGGCCCCTGGCCGCCTCGGTGAGGCCCCTTTCCGAAAAGGTTATCTGCTTCCTGTAGTGGCTTCTGAGGAGGTAGAACCTGATCTCCCTTCCGGAAAAGCCCTTTTCAAAGAGCCGGCGGAGGGTGACCGGCCCCTGGCCCTTTCCGCTCATGTCGTCCTCTATCACCAGCTCGCTGTGGAGCCAGTAGCGGGCAAGGCGGTTGCCTGTAAGTGCCCGTGCTATGGCCACCTCGTTCTCATGATGGGGAAAGGCCAGGTTGATGCCGCTGGTGTGGATATCGAATAGCTCCCCCAGATACTTCATGCTCATTGCCGCACACTCTATGTGCCAGCCCGGGCGAGCCTTGCCCCAGTCCGTGTCCCAGCCTATGCCGCGCTTCAGTTCCGTCAGGTTGACACGCTTGAAGAGGGTGAAGTCGTAGGGGCTGTCCTTTTCATATTCATCCAGATCCACCGTGCGCCCCACGTCTATGTGGTCCAGGTCCACCCGGGAGAGCTCTCCATAGCCGTCCAGCTTGGAGATGTCGAAATATACGGAGCCGTGGCGCACATAGGCATATCCCTTGGACAGGAGCCTTCGCGTGGTCTCGACCATCTCCGGGATGTGCTCGCTGGCCCTGGGATAGATATCGGCCCCCTTGATGTTCAGGCTCCTTGCGTCCTGGAAGAAGGCCTCCACATAGCCATCTGTGAGCTCTTTCAGGGAAAGCCCCTGCTCTATGGCCGCATTTATGGTCCGGTCATCCACATCGGTTATGTTCATGACGTGGTGTGTCTTGTAGTCCAGGGACTCCAGCACCCTTACGAGCACATCTGCCGCGACAAGGCGCCTTGCCATGTTGAGCCCGATATACTCGCATGCCGTGGGGCCGCAGGAGTAGATCTTGACCATTTCGGGCTCCAGGGACTCGAACTGCTCCCTCTTTCTGCTCCAGGTATTGGTGAGCCTGAGCACCATCTGTCTGGTGCTGCCCTCTGTATCCTCGGGCAGCTCGAAAAGGGTGGTGCTGAGATAGCGCTCCCCGCCATCCGGGAAGATCACCACGATGGTGCCGCTATCCATGCCGGATGCCACCTTGAGCGCCCCGGCAAGGGCGGCGCCGGAGCTCATGCCGACAAAGATCCCCTCCTCCCTGGCAAGCCTCCTTGCAAGATCGAAGGCCTCTTCATCGCTGCAGGAGACGATCCGGTCCGGCAGGTGCTTGTCGAATATGCCGGGCTTGTAGGACTCCTTCATGTTCTTTAGCCCCTGGATCCTGTGGCCCAGGGGGGGCTCCACGCCTATCACCTGAACCTCCGGATCGAGCTGCCTGAATCTCTTGGTGAGCCCCATCAGGGTGCCTGTGGTGCCCATGGAGGCGACCACAACAGAGACTTCCCCCTCCGTCTGCTCCCATATCTCGGGGGCTGTGGTGTAGTAGTGGGCACGCCAGTTGTCTGGATTGTTGAACTGATCTGTGCAGAAATATCTATCCGGCTCCTTGAGGGCCAGGTTGTAGACCGCCTCTATGGCACCGTCAGTGCCCCGTGAGGCCGGTGTGAGCAGGATCTCCGCCCCGAAGGCGCGCATGATCTTCCGGCGTTCAAGGCTTGCTGCCTCGCTCATGGCAATGAGGCAGCGATACCCCTTTACCGCAGCCACCATGGCGAGCCCGATGCCGGTGTTTCCGCTACTTGCCTCCAGGATGATCTTGTCCCTGGTCAGCTCTCCCCTCTTTTCTGCCTCCTCGATCATGAACTTGGCTATCCTGTCCTTCACGGATCCGCCAGGATTGAAGGACTCCAGCTTTGCAAGGATGGTGACTCCACCGTATGGGTTGAGCCGCCTGATGCGCACGAGGGGTGTGTTTCCTATGAGCTCCAGGATGTTTTTGTGAACGCCTTTCATGTTGGCAAAGCCCCTTGCTTCCAGGGCAGGATGGCCCTGGTTGTTCCGCCTTTTTGGGCATGTTAAAAGATTAGCACCGTAAAATAAACCAGGACATGATGAAATTGAACAGGCCCTGCTCCTCGACAGGGCCCAGGTTTGAAAGGGGCGGCGCAAATGGAGATCAAGAGGGTCTGGATGCTCGCAAGAGAATACGGGGCGATAGCCGGGGCCGGAGGGGTCAAGGACGTGGTTAGAGGGCTATCCAAGGCCCTGGTGGAAGGCAAGGGTATCGAGACCACTGTGGTACTGCCTGCCTACGGTTTTCTGGATCTTGAAGCCCTTGGGGCCGAGGAGACAGGGATCTCTTTCATGGTCCAGATGGACTATGCAGGAGAGGAGAGGAGTGAAGAGGTCTCCTTTCTGAAGCTCGAAAGGGAAGGGGTGGCCATCTACCTGATCCGGGCAGAGAGGTTTTCCGAAAAGAGGGCCATCTATACCTATACCGAAGAGGATGAGCTCCTCGATCCCGGGCGCAAAAAGGGCACCGGCCACTATGACTACTTCGCCATGAACCTGCTCCACCAGAAGGCGGCCCTTGGCCTGAGCCTATATCTGAACATGCGCCCCGACCTATTTCACTGTCATGACGGCCACACTGCGTGTGTGCCGGCACTCATCCGGGAGATCGAGGGCTACAGACAGTTTTTCTCAAGGAGCGGGGCTGTTGTCACCATCCACAATGCAGGGCTCGGCTATCATCAGGAGGTGGCGGACCTGCCCTTTGCCAAGGCAAATACGGGCCTGCCCTGGAGGGTCATATATGGCAGCCTGTTGAACGGGGCCTTCGATCCCTTCCTGGCCGGTGCCTCATACGGCCCTGTGAACACCGTCAGTGAAAACTATGCCCGCGAGCTTCAGGAGACGGAGCTGGATGCCCTGACCGGCTGGCTGGGCCATGCACTCAAGGATCGAGGCATAACCCTCCTCGGCATCACCAACGGAATAGATATCGAGCAGTACGATCCAAGAGACCCCGAACGGCTTGGAATCCCGGAGGGATTCGATCCCTTCAAGGGGGACTTTTCCGGAAAGCGAAGGTGTAAAAAGAGGCTCCTGTCCATGCTCTCGTCCGGTGAGGCGGCAGTGGAGTTCATGGCCGGCAGATATAGCCACATATCGGTCTCCGGCAGCCTGGAATACCGGCCGGATCTTCCGCTTCTCACAGTGGTCTCCCGCCTTTCAGAGCAGAAAGGCATCGATCTGATAGTGGATATGCTCGAAAAGGGCTATCTTGCAGGAGACTCCTTCAACATGGTCATCCTGGGCTCTGGGAAGGCGGAGATAGAGCAGCGGCTCAGGGCCCTCACATCCGTGCCGGGCATCTCAGGAAGGCTCTGTGTGCTCTTTGGATATGACAACAACCTGGCCAATCAGATCTATGCCGCCGGGGACTTCTTCCTCCTGCCATCGAGATACGAGCCGTGCGGCCTGACCGACTTCATCGCCCAGCTCATGGGCAATCTGCCGATCGTGAGGGCCACTGGCGGGCTCGTAAAGGTCATGGACGGAAAGACCGGCATCTCTTTCAAGGAGCTTAGTGCAGCAGCACTGGCAAGGGCTGTGAAACGGGCCCTTTCCATCTATAGAGAGTCGCCGGAGCTGCTTCGGGACATGCAGATCACGGCCGCCAGGACCATAGAGGAGAACTACACCTGGGACAGGGTGGTGGAGAGATATATCGGCCTGTATCAGAAGGCCCTGCCTGCCCCTAAAAAATCGCCTTTGTGATCATCTAAATTGTCCAATATTTTGTGCCGATAGAAGTTTTAGTGAAATGGACTTGGTTGCAGAGGATCCAATTGCTCATCCAGCCGTTATATATCTTTGCAAAATGATGGCCTGCAGCAAAACTAAAGGAATGTCCATTGTGCCCCTAAAATAGTTTTTTCATGTCTTTGGAGGTTTGGACAGAGATGAAATGCAACAGATTGACACTGATAGGTGCAGCGATAGCAGCCCTGATAGTGGTGCTGTCAAATATGTTTGAACTTGATCCTTTCGATCGGCTGGTCGAGCTGTTCGAATCGGTGGAGCAGTATGAGATAGATGAATACTTCATAGCGGCGCTGGTCTTCCTTCTTTTTTGGCTGGCAGACCTGTTGCTGTTGAAGAGGGAGCAGAGAGTCGAGGCAGAAAAGATTAAAATTTACAAGGCGATGATATTTTCGACTCAACACATATTGAACAATTTTCTAAATCAGATGCTGCTGTTCAAAATGGCTGCCGAGGAGACTCCTGGTTTCGATCAGAATGTTCTGAACATGTATAACAAGATCATCTCGGATACGACAGAACAGATTGAGGCCTTGAGCAGTATTACTGAGATAAGCGAGCAAAACATCAAGAAGGCGGTCCTGCCACAGACTTATCCAGATAAAACGGCGTGAGCCTTGTCCATAAAGCGGACTCTAGCTATTTGAAGGCTGAACAGGTCTGTTGAGCACCACCATCACATGGTGCACTTGTCATCTGTCAGAAGGTATGAAGGCCTTTGCCTCATATCCGGGATTCAGGTGGTAGATGCCTGGTAGATGCCTGTACTGCTCGTCATAGTCGAGGCCGTAGCCCACCAGAAAGCCCTTTTGGATCTCAAAGCCCACGTAGTCGGCATCCACATCCACCTTTCTGCGCTCCTTCTTGTCTATGAGGCAGCATATCTTGACAGAGGCAGTATGATGGAGTGCCAGCATGTCCTTGAGGTATCTCAGGGTATAGCCTGTATCTATTATGTCCTCCACCACCAGGACGTGGCGGGCGGAGATGGGAAGCTCTATATCCTTGGTAATGGAGATCTGGCCGGAAGACGATGTGGATGATCCGTAGCTCTGAAGCCTCACGAAATCTATGGATATGGGCAGATCTATATGACGCACCAGATCGGCCATGAATATGAAGGCCCCTTTGAGGATACCGATCACCACGAGCTCCTTGTCCTGGTAGTCTCTGGTGATCTGATCCCCCAGCTCCTTTACCCTCCTGGCCAAATCCTCCGATGATATGACTTGCTTGAGTTCGTCACTGGTCTTCACTGGCGGGCCTGCTCCTTTCTGCTCCTGGTCTCCTTGACACCGAATATTTAAAGGTTAACTTACAATGACGATCAATTGCATATTTGAAATCATTATCTGCCTAATCTTAAGCCGCACAGCGATTGGGCGGCTGCAACAGGATAACGAGGGGTGAACGATATGCCAATATATGAATTTGTCTGCAGTGATTGCAAGGTAAAATTTGAGAGCTTCGTGCTGTCGAGCAAGCATGTGGGCGAGGTCCTCTGCCCCAAGTGCGGCTCATCCAGGGTGAAGAAGCAGTTCTCACTCTTTTCATGCGGTTCATCCAGCTCCTCACGGGCATCTGGCAACCTGTCGAGTGCCCTCTCCACAGGAGGAGGCTGTGGTGGCGGAAGCCGCTTTACCTGAGCCTGATTCGACCGTTCCCGGCGGGAACGGCACAGGCCCGATCGATCAAAGGCACACCCTGCCTGAACAATTGGCCGATCTTCCAGGGTCTTGATCGCCTTTTTGCATTGGGTTCCAGGGGACTCCAGGCCCTCCACTGTGATGGGCTCTTGTTCAGACGCACTCTCGACGCAATCTTTATGGATGGGGGCCAGCCCGGCCCCTGCCTCAACCCAAGGAGGAAACAGACAGATGCTCCACATAGAAGACCTATGGGTCAACGTCCAGGGCAAGGAGGTCCTGAAGGGGATCAACCTGCACATCGGAAAGGGCGAGACCCACTGCCTTTTCGGAAAGAACGGATCAGGGAAGACCACCCTGCTCATGACCATCATGGGCTTTGACGGTTATGAGGTAAAGCACGGCAAGATCATCTTCAAGGACCATGACATCACCCATATGCCCCTGAACGAGCGGGCAAAGCTCGGGATGGGGATGCTCTTCCAGCGCCCGCCCACGCTCCGCGGTGTCAAGCTGATGGATATGCTGGCACTCTGCAGCGGTGGAGATGCGGCAAAGGGCAGAGAGCTGGCCTTCGAGTACGGGTTCGGGGAATTCCTGGAAAGGGATGTAAACCTGGGCTTTTCAGGTGGCGAGATAAAGAAGAGTGAGCTTTTGCAGCTCCTTGCCCAGAATCCCGATCTCACCCTTCTCGATGAGCCGGAATCGGGCGTGGATGTGGAAAACCTGACAGTAATAGGCGACATGATCAGGAGGCTGCTTGAAAAGGACAAGCACAGGAACCGCACCAAGAGCGGCCTCATCATCACACACACGGGATTCATCCTGAACTATGTCACAGCGGACAAGGGCCATGTCATGCTCGATGGACGGCTCTGCTGCGAGGGAAATCCCATAGATATCTTCGAAGGTATCCAGAAGCATGGATACGAGGAGTGTGCAAAATGTCAGTTTTAGACAGCAAGAACGGCACCGGTATGGATGGAGAGGAGCTCCTCAAGCGCTTCAAGCCCGCCTCCGAGGCCGAGGCCCTGGAGAGCGTGGAGGAGCTGAGCGAAGAGGAGCTTCAGCGTCTCAAGCAGACCGGAGTGGACCTTGATGAAAAGAACAGGCTCGGCACCTTTATCCAGACCAACTGCGGTGTTACGAAGTGTGACTGCCATATCCAGGGCGTGGAGATGCTGCCCATAACAGAGGCCCTCAAGAAGTACGACGGCCTGCCCGACTACTACTGGAGGCTCTTGGACCCGGAAAAGGACGCCTTCACCAGAGAGACCAGACAGCATCTGGACAACGGCTACTTCATCAGGGCCCTGCCCGGAGAAAAGGCGGTCTATCCCCTCCAGACCTGCCTCTATATCCGTACGGATGATGTCGCCCAGCGTATCCACAACATCGTGGTGGCAGAGGAGGGCTCAGAGCTGCACATCATAACGGGCTGCACTACACACCCGCATCTCACCTCCGGACTCCATATAGGGGTCTCGGAGTTCTATGTGAAGAAGGGGGCAAAGCTCATCTTCACCATGGTGCACAACTGGGGCGAGGATGTCTATGTACGTCCAAGGAGTGCCATCATAGTGGAGGAGGGCGGCACCTATCTGTCCAACTATATAAGCCTCAAGGGGGTCAAGTCCGTGCAGACCTTCCCCTCTTGCAGGCTGGTGGGCGAGGGGGCCATTGCCCGCTTCAATTCCGTCATAGTGGCCCCAGAGGGTGCCGATCTCGACACTGGCACCAGGGTATCGCTCGAGGCCAAGGGTACCAGGGCCGAGATCATCTCCCGTACCATCTCCTATGGTGGCCGTGTCATGGCAAGGGGGCATCTCATCGGGATGGCCCCGGAGATAAAGGCGCATCTGGAGTGCCAGGGGCTTATGCTGGCGGAAAAGGGCGTGATCCATGCCATCCCGGAGTTGGAGGCCCATGTGCCCGATGTGGACATGTCCCACGAGGCGGCAGTGGGCAGGATAGCGCGTGAAGAGATTGAGTACCTCATGGCCAGGGGGCTGGATGAGGAAGAGGCCACCAGCACCATCGTGCGCGGCTTTCTGAATGTGAAGATAGACGGGCTTCCAAAGGAGCTCGATGAAGAGCTGCAGAGGGCCGTGGAAGAGTGCCAGAAGGGTATGTGAGCCGGCTCCCGCAGGCCCGGAGACCACCCCAGAGAAGCCAGGCGTGCAGATAGCCTTAGCCCAGATAGACAGCACCATAGGCGCCTTTGAGAAAAACAGCCGCAAGATAGCAGAGCTCTGCTCGAAGGCGGCACGCAAGGGGGCGGAGCTGGTGATATTCCCGGAGCTTGCCCTGACAGGCTATCCGCCGCGGGACCTGCTCGAGCGGCCAGACTTCGTTGAGGCGGCAGGCCGGGCACTCGAAGGGCTTTCGGGACAGATCTCGGAGACCTGCTGCCTCCTTGGAACCATAAGGCCAAACCCGTCTGGCAGGGCCAAGCCCCTTTTCAACAGCGCGGTCCTCCTGGGCAACGGGCAAATCCTGGCAGAGGTCCACAAGAGGCTCCTTCCCACATATGATGTCTTTGACGAGGCTCGATATTTTGCCCCGGGCCCATCTTCCGATCCCGTGGAGTTCAAGGGCCTGAGGCTGGGTGTCACCATCTGCGAAGATGCCTGGAACGAGGCAGAAGGGTGTGCCTGGTGTGAGCACTATGCCGATGACCCAGTGGCAGAGCTTGCTGAAAAGGGGGCACAGGCCATCATAAACATATCCGCCTCTCCCTTCACCGTCGGAAAGAGGGCGCTCAGGCAGGAGATCTTTTCGAAGGCAGCGGCCAGATTCAGGCTCCCTTTCATCTTCTGCAATGCAGTTGGCGGCCAGGACTGTCTCGTCTTCGATGGCTCAAGCATGGCCATAGGCCCTGATGGAAGGCTCTTTGCCGCCTCTGCCGAGTTCAGGGAGGAGCTGCTGCTGATCGATATCTCCCGGTGTGAAGGCCCAATCTCCCGCTGGTCTGAGTCGGACGAGGCCCAGATACTCTCTGCCCTCGAACTCGCACTCAAGGACTATATGGGAAAGTGCGGCATCAGAAGTGTGACCCTTGGCCTAAGCGGCGGCATCGACTCTGCCCTGACTGCCGCAATTGCGGTTCGGGCCCTCGGGCCGGAAAATGTCCTTGGGGTCCTCATGCCCTCGGCCTACACCTCAAAAGAGAGCATAGAGGATGCCAGACAGCTTGCAGAAGCGCTTGAAATAGAGACTGTAACCCTTCCTATTACCGATATTTTTGCCTCTTATATAGAAACCCTGTCAGACCTCTTTGAAGGTCATCCCGTGGATGTTACAGAGGAGAACATCCAGGCCCGAATCAGGGGCAATCTCCTCATGGCCATATCCAACAAGTTCGGCCACATGGTCCTGTCCACCGGCAACAAGAGCGAGCTGGCCGTGGGATACTGCACCCTGTACGGGGACATGACAGGCGGATATGCACTCATATCGGACCTGCCGAAGACCATGGTCTACAAGGTGGCCCGCTACGTCAACTCCCTGAGCCCGGTGATACCGGAACGGGTGTTCGTCAAGCCCCCCTCTGCAGAGCTCAGGCCGGGCCAGACCGACCAGGACGACCTTCCGCCATACGAGGTGCTGGACCCGATCCTGGAGCTCTATCTGGAACAGAGGCTCTCTGCCAGGCAGATAGTCGAAGAGGGCTTCAGGCCGGAGGATGTAAAGAGGGTGATCTCCCTGGTGGAGAGAAACGAATACAAGCGCTTTCAGGCGGCCCCAGGGCCCAAGATCACATCCAAGGCCTTCTGCTGCGGAAGGCGCTATCCCATAGCCCAGGGGTTCTGCTCTTACTGCGATCTCTGATCTCCCTTCGGGCACAGGGCCCCGTCTTCGGCCCTTTCCTTCCTCTGCCCTCCTTGGCCGAAAGGTGCCTTTTCTTCATCTGTTGTATATAATCCACTGGAATGATCCTGGTCCGGACTTCATGGCCGGTTCAAATCTTTAAGGGGGATGAGTGCATAGACGATGGACAAGGGCCTCTACATAAACGAGATAAACCCGGGCGCAAGGGTGCATGGGGTCTTCTGTGTGGCGTCCAAGGATCTACGTTCCACCAGGGCGGGGAAACCATATATCGCCCTCGAGCTCATGGATGCCACCGGCACCATGGAGGCCAGGGTCTGGGAGGATGCAGACAGGCTCTCGGGCCTGTTCGATGTGGGTGATTACATCCTCATAGATGCGGAGGCCCAGGAGTACAACGAGAAGTGCCAGCTGAAACTCAACACCCTCGCTCCGGTGGAGCAGGACGAGGTGGAGCTTGAGGCATTCGTGCCGGTGGCAGAGATCGATCGTGAGCGCGCATGGGATTTTGTGAAAGATGTCGTGGACCAACTGGAGGATAGGGAGCTTGGCGCCCTCCTTGAGGCCCTCTTCAGCGATCCGGCCATAGCCGAAGGGTTCAGAAACGCCCCGGCGGCAAGGCGCATACACCATGCCGCCATCGGCGGGCTCATGGAGCACAGCCTTTCGGTCCTGCTCCTTTGCAGGCAGGTGGCCAGCCTCTATCCCCACCTGAATCAGCAGCTTCTGGAGGCCGCAGCCATCTGCCACGACATAGGCAAGATCAAGGAGTTCTCCTGGCAGAGGATGCCCATCGACTACACCAAGGAGGGCAGGCTCCTGGGCCATATCGCCATGGGCATAGAGATGCTGGCAGGGGCCGCACTCCGGGCAGGCCTGGACCCTGAAAGCGACACCCTCCTCCATCTCAAGCACATAGTGTTGAGCCATCACGGCAGGCGGGAGTACGGCTCGCCGGTGCTCCCCATGACAGAGGAGGCCATGGTCTTCCACATGATGGATGATCTGGATGCCAAGATAAACTATCTCGGTGGCCTTAAGGAGGAGAGGGATGGGTCACTCGAGGAGGACCAGCATGCCTGGAGCAGCTACCAGCGCCTCTTCGAGCGTTTTTTCCTGTTGAATGGCCAGAGGTGTCTCAATCCTGCCAGACAGCTTTCGAGATACCTGGAAAGAGGCGCACCGC
>CAZNKD010000079.1:0-39197 GCA_964573615.1 uncultured Desulfobacterales bacterium
AGACTCAAATATCAGCAGGTCAAGAAGCTCAACGTGCTGGTCACAAAGATCAACATGATGCGCAAAAGGCCCATAAACCTTGAGGTGGACCAGGTCTATTATCGCAAGGTGGTCGATAGGATAAGCGTGAGGCGACGCTGAAATTATTTTCTCTTTTCTGGAAAAATTTTTCCATTGATGGAAAAAATCTTTCACTCCTCTCTGTTTTTCTATTTATTTACCTATTTTAATCTCATTTATTTTTATTTTTGTCTTTGATTTTGGCATAGCTGTTGCTTTTTTATTCAAAAAAGATTTGGAGGAACGGCATATGCCAAGATATTTGATCTGTTTGATATTTTTTTCCTTTTTGCTTGCTTCTAAAGCGGTACAGGCCACGCCTTTCTATTGTGATGAAACCGGTCACTGGTATCAGGTAATTCGTACCTGGGAGGTGGACGAATTGGATGATGACGGGGTGAGCTGGGATTATGCCAGAGACTTTTCCTCAGGTCTGGGTGGATATCTGGCCACAGTGACATCTTCCGCAGAAAATGAATTTATCGTGAGTATCTTGGATTCAAGTGATAACTGGATCTGGCTAGGGGGATATCAGGATCCCGACTTAAATGATAGTGATAATCCTGCTGCTACTGGCTGGCGCTGGATTACAGGTGAGGCCTGGGATTATTCAAATTGGGCCAGATGGGATGATGATTACTACGAACCAAATGACTGGACTGAAAATCAAGACTGGTATGTTGAGGATGGTAGTGAAAACTATCTGATGATGTATAATTATTATTCGGTTAATGATGGTGACCAATTTGGTACATGGAATGACACTGGCAGCGGCTCCAAATCAATATTTATAGTAGAGTATGATCAAGCCCCTGCCCCTGTACCGGAGCCTGCAACAGTACTCTTGATCGGCGCCGGGCTTCTGATTTTGGGGATTTTAAGAATGCGGGGTGTTACAGAGAACTGATTAATAAAACAGGGAATCAGGTTTGCCGATAAAAGGGGGCAGATTCCATTGGACTGCCCCCTTTTGTTGTTTTTGGCTGGCCTATCTTCTTCTCTCTGGTCCCGTCCGTGAGATGGCAAATCTATAGCCCCATTCAATTTCCTTCATCTCCCTGAAACGCTTAAGCTCCTCTTCAGGGATCTCAAACATCCTTGCCAGTTCCTGGATGGTAACCTCCTGAACCCACTTCCTCCGCTCTCTCCTGCCGAACATCCAGTAGTTGTAATAGCCCCATCCCCTTATGATTATGAATGCTATAAGTACATATATCCCCATTGTCTTGAACATATAGATGAACTGTTCAAGACCCTGGTTGGCAATCACTTCCCGATAGAAGATTCCGCCTCCAACCAGCCATAGTATGAGGTTGACCAGGGGCAGGAGCAGATAGATCCAAAATGCCCAGGCTACTGCGGTAATGGTCCATTCCACAGTGTTTCTGAGAAAACTCTTTAAGGGAGGAGTGTCGATTATCTCGATCTTAGGCCTGTCCTTCCCCTGTTTTTCAAGGTCCTTTTCTGTCATTAGCCTCCATCCTTAACCAAGACCCCTGTCCGGACTTTTCCAGGTGGCGAGTCTGTCAGATCTCGAGCGCAACAACACCCTGGGCAGGGCTATTACCTGAGTCAGGGCATTTATTAGCCAGTAGACGAATGGATACCAGATGACCCAGAACAGATACCGGATCATCTTCTTTTCATATTTGTGTTCAATAAGCAGGCTGACCATGAACTGCACCAGACAGAGCCCACCGAGTATTGCACCTGCCCAGCGTGGTGGTATGAATGGGACGAGCTCCATGGAAAAATTTATTCCAAAAAGCTCCTGAACCCCCCATAGGATGGTGACTGTCCAAAAGGAATAGACCCAGAACAGGCTGAGCAAGAATTCTATATAGACAGGATAGAGCCGTCTTTGACGCAAGTCGGTCCAGACATCCATATGTTTGATGATCACCTCGATGCCGCCCATGGCCCATCTGAGCCGCTGTCTCCATAGGCCTCTCAATGTCTCGGGTACCAGAATCCAGGCGACACATCTGGGTTCATATCTTATGTCCCAGAATCTCTTTTCGAGCTTCCATGTCACATCGATATCTTCAGTCAACATATTGGCATCCCAGAAACCCACAGAGTAGAGGGCCGTTTTTCTAAAGGCTGCCACCACTCCGGATACGGTCAGGAGCTTTCCGAGCAGGCGCTGAGTTCGTTTTATCAAGCCGATTATGGTGGCAAATTCCCCGACCTGGATCTTGGCCAAAAGGGATGTCCTGTTGAGCACCCGAGGATTTCCCGTTACTGCGCCAACACGCGGATATTTGACAAAGTGCCATGCTACTGCCTTGAGGGCCTGGGGCTCCAGCAATGCATCAGCATCAATTGTCATGAGGAACTCTCCCTTGGAAACGAGAGAGCCTGCATTCAAGGCGTTTGCCTTGCCTTGATTCTGCTTAAGATATACGCCTCTTATCCTGTCGTGCTTTTTGCATAGTCGTCTGATAACATCTCCGGTGCCGTCTGTACTGCCATCGTCGATGAAGATGATTTCATAGTCTGGGTAGTCCAGTTCCAGAAGAAACCGGGCTGTTTTCTCAATGTGTTTCTCTTCATTGTGGCACGGTATGAGAATGGAGAAAAAGGGGAATTCAGTCAGATCGGAGGGAAGGGGTGGGCGTTCACGCCTGAAGAAGAAGATGAGTCCGCCCACTATCCAGACCAAGGACATAAAGACCGGATAGAGATATAGGAACTGATTCAGGAAAAGGAGTATATCTGCCCAGAATTTCATGGCCTGTTATCTCGGTTTCTTGAAAGGAAAGTCCTGAGTGGACATCTCCAGTTTTATCAGATCGATCTTGGGTCTGTTTTCCCAGAAGTTGTCTGGATAGTAGGCTATATGCCTGCCTCCTCGGCTGAGTATCCTTCTTATGGATGAATAGAGCCAGCTGGTCGGCATCCAGCGATCGTGCTTCCAATCGTAGCTCTGGAGCTTGAATATGGTCTTTTCCAGTCCTTCAGGCCTCTGGGCTACGGTCGTGACCAGCCTGTCCAGCCATTCATCATGATCCTTTGCCTCTTCCATGACCGGATATGCCATTACCACTGCAAAGTCATACTCAGACAGGTATTGGTCAAAGTCCTGGGCAAACCAGAGCTTGGATCGCGGCTCCATGAGCACCCGGGCATAGATATTTCTGGCGAATTTCGCATATGGACGGTAGCGTTTTACCACCTTCTTCAGCTCTGCTATCAAGCTAGTCAACTGATCGGTCTTGGCCTGACACCACAGACGACTCTTGGCCGAGTCCTCTTCGAGCATCTGCCTCGTGATGTCAGTGGTCCCAAATATTTTCTCGATTACCGGTAGAGCGGCGCTGTTGAGGTCTTCCGTATCGTTCAGATAGGCATCGTCCTGAAAGAGGATACCGCTGATCTGATTGTTGGCTGCCAGATCCTCATATAGCATGGTCAGGAGCCTTCGGGTCTCATCCGAAAAAGGAGAAAGACGCCTGTACCAGGAACTGGATGGTTTTATCGAACCATCTTCCTTGATCTCCTTTACCGCTAGCCTCCGGTTCATTTCCTCATCCGGAAGCACGATCCCTATGGTGGGCATCCAGGCGTATACAGCCATATTCCTTATGGAGAGCTGGTGTACTGCGTGGCTGAATATGTCAGCGCGTACAGGAAGGACCCTGTTGTGGAAATAGACGCTCTTTATGTTTCCCGATCCCTCCATGTCTGAGAATGCCTGGAGAAAGACGGTGTTGACCTTCATCTCAAAGAGTCGGTCGATGAGCTTTCCAAGGTTGGCGTCCGTCTGCTCATAGGATTTTGGATCATATATGAGGTCGAGATCGACTTGGACCGCCCTTATTCCTTCTTCAGGCCAGCTCAGATACTTTATGGCCTTTTTGAACTCCGAGGCTTCGTCATATTGCTCAATCAGGAGTCGCCGTAGGCCATGGAGGTTGTCCAGGGTATTGAAGCCCACTTCCAGGGAAAAATCCGCTATGATGCCGGACTGCACTGCTATTTCCTGGCTTATGGCATTGAATCTGCCATATGGCCAGACCATGATTCTCGGTGTAACACCCAACTTCTCCTTGAGTAGGTCCTTTTGGGCGGCAAAGTCCTTTCTCAGTCTCTCTTTGTACTCCTCCAGCGTCTCGTATCGTTTCTCTTCGGCAAGGTAGTGCCTTACACTCACAGCAGCTGCCACGTTCCCTGCAGGGTTGTACCTTATAGCCCTGTGCAGGTTGTATGAGTGGGATGCTATCTCCACCAAGGGGTGTGAGGCCACCTCTTTGAGCTGCTTCCATGTCATGAGCCTTTCTGGCAGCTTCTTAGGTGGTTTGTCGATCCAGGTGCCCACCACTGCGAGAACAGCAGGATAGCCATAGCGTTCCAGTATGGGCAGCACATAATCGTAAAAGGAGAGATAGGCATCATCGAAGGTGAGCAGCACCGGTCTTGGAGGAAGCTGGGCCTTACCTGAATGTGCATCCAGGATCTGCTGGAACGATACCACGGTGAATCCGTGCTGCTTGAGATAGTCCATCTGCTGGGCAAACTCTGTCCTAGAGATGGTATATTTGCTCCAGGCAGGCGGATTGGGTTGAACCGAATGGTAACAGAGGACGAGATATTTCCCTTCCGGGATGTCGGGGATCTCCTGGAGCGTGCGCCCTTTTGCTGTTTGAGCAAGGCTCGTCAGCAAGAGCGCCAGAAAGAATATTCTTATGCCTTTAATCAAAATCTGTACTGCCATGTGAGGTAACCTGTAGCACTCCATACGGAGTCTCCGTCATAGGCCCTGCTTGAACAACCAGCACCCCAGATCAAGCTGTGTACAGGGGAAAATTTATGCTCCTGTTCATATTTCATGGAAAAGAGCGGATCTACCCCTTCGGATGATTGCTGATAGAATCCAAGGGTTACAAAGATGCGGTGTATAAAGGCCTCTTCAGGCAGCCTTTTTACTGTCTGCTGGATCATCAGGGTTTCTGCAAGACTGAAATCGTTGTCTGGATTGTAGTAGTAAGTCTCTCCGCCGTGGTTGTTGGTGGAGAAATAGGCATCGGTTATGGAACGGATCAGCCAGTCGTGCCGTGCATACAGGCCCTGCTGGTAGGAGAGCATGAATTCGTTTCGCAGGTTGTCCTTGCTGGTGTCACCCTTTGAGAAGTCATATATCCTGTGGTCAAAACTGATCTGTCTCCACTCGCTCTGCCGCCAGGTGATCCCATAACCATATTTACGGGCATCCACATCGTCTGCCCTGGCCTTCACAGGTATATCCACTGCCCAGGTGTCGGCTGAGGCCCGAATTTGCCAGTAGTCGTTTATGTCATAAGAAAGAGATGTGGCAGATCCAAAGTCACCCCCGCCGTAAAGGTTGGTGGAAAAGGCCTGGGTGATACGGAGACCTTCCCCGATCCTCCCTTCGATGCCCGCACCGATCCGGTTCATATATTCAGTGAAATCGTCTGTTCTCGCCCTGTTCCAGAGCCAGAATACGAACATGCGAGAGTGCAGGCAGAGGGGATGATATGCAGTGGTCTTGAACCAGACGTCGTTGCTCCCCTCCTCATCGATATAGCCTATGGCATCGACTCTAAATTCCCGCATCTGCTCTATCTTCAGATAGCGGTTCAGCCGCTTTATGGCCTTTTCCTTCGGGGCCTCTTCCAGCAGATCTTGGGCCAGCTGCCTGGCCTCCTTTTTATGGTTCAGGCTGTTCAATGCATATGCATAGCCCACCATGGCCCCGCGGTTTTCTTTGTGGTAGTCGAGGGTCCTGATGATCTCGAATTCCTGTTTGGCCCTTCGCGGCCAGCCCCGCCAGAGCCAGACGTGGGCGAGCCCGTTTCTATAGCTGGTATTGGCCGGTGCCTTGGCATGCCAGTCGGAGAAGATCTGCTCCGAGTCCTCCAGGCGGTCCTGATAGGCAAGGAGCCAGCCCTGTTCCTGCTTGATGATTGCCTTGTCCCAGACAGGCTTCCAGACCCCATCCTTCTTTCTCCAGGGCCTTGTATCCCTGTCCAGTGCATCGAGCACCTGCTTGGCCTCTTCCCACCTCCGAAGTTCTCGCAGGGCATAATATTTGCCGAATCTGGCTGCATTCAGCCTCGGTTTTATCGCAAGGGCCCGTTCATAGGTCTCCAGGGCATCTTCAAATCTATTGAGATAGATATAGGCCCTACCTGCTGCTTCATGGGTCCAGTAAGGGATATCAATCCCCCTCCTGAGCAGGGTTTCATATTCGCGGGCCGCAGCCTCCATCTCTTTGGCATCAGCAAGTGCCACGACCAGATCGAAACGGCTCCTGAGGTTGTCCCGCCTGTTGATGATATCCTGCAGTATCTGTGCTGCAGTCTCCGGCTCTTTCCACCGGATGAAATTGACTGCCAGGTCGTTACGTAGTGACTGGTAAAGGGCATCGTCCTTGGGGAACTTCTTTAGGGCCGCCTCTAGGCTGGGACTTACCGCCCCAAGGGCAGATACGTCCATGAGTCTTGCTTTTTGGGCTGCGACACTCGGGGTGAGGTCCAGGATCTTGTCATAGACCTTGACAGCCTCCCAGTAGCGCCCCAGCTGCTCCAGTACATAGGCCCTTGCAAAGAGGCCTTCGAGGTCATTGGCACCGATTTGATCGAGTAGCCTGAGTGCTTCCTTGCCCTTGCCGAGGGCTGCAAGGGGATAGGCCTGGCGTATGTGGCAGGGATTGGTCGATATCTGGTCCTGAATACAGGCCTCATGGTAGATGGCGAGGCTCTCTTCATGGCGTCCCTGTTTGAATAGGGCCCATGCCACATTGTTGAGCGCAGTCGAGCAAAGTCTGCATCCAGAGCCTCTGGCATCCTGCCATGTCTTTATGGTGGCAGGGTACTTTTGTAGGATGGACGAGATCAGGATCAGATTTTCAAGGCGGCTACAGCTACATACAGGCCGATTCTGCAGAGCCTTTTCAAGCTCGATGAGTTCGTTCCTGTCGCGATTTTGCAGCCAACTGGCTTTTTTTGCACTGATGAAGGCCAGCCTGGATGGGAATCTTTCACACAGGGAATCAAAGAGATCGAGTGCCTCTTGTATCTCGCCCCTATCAGTCAAGAGCTCCAATCTGAGCATCCAGAAGGCTAGATCTCCGGGAAATTCCTTAAGGCGTTTTTGAATGAGGGCATCAGCACTGTCGAACCTTCCCGCCTTGAGGTAGCATTTGACTATCTTCTTTTCTATCCCGGGCTCTTGTGGCATGAACCAGGCAAGGCGCCTGTAGGTTTTGGCTGCCAACAGATATTTGCCCTTCGCATATGCCGCATCTGCCATCTCCTTTAGCAGATAGGGCCTGGCCGGGAATGTGGCAGGTAACCTGGAAAATAGCTCGAGTGCCCTGTCTGTTTGACCGTTCCATTTGAGTAGTACCAAATAATCTGAATATATGGCCGGATATCGGAATGGATCACTGGTGTGGGGGCGCAAGATGGCGATCGCCTCAGGAATCCTGTTTTTGCGCACAAGTTGTCTTGCTGTCTCAAGTGCTTGATCTGGACCCTTAAGAGGTTGAGCACGCAGACAATTTGGCTGCATCAGTAGCAGCAATCCGACTAAATAGAATAAAATAAGTCTTGTAAATATGAAAAATAAATAATGGCCCATTAAGATCCAAATATTATGAATCCCTTAAAAGGTCAAGAAAAAATTGAAGGAAGGATTATTCCAGTCGCAGGCGTTCGGTTTCTCTCCTTATCTCTTCGAGCTTTTTGATCTCGAAATTCAGCTGTTCGTTCTCTCTCTTGATCTGTTCCTTTTCAGCCTTGCATTTCTTGAGCTGGAGCCGGAGCCATTTTCTGTCCCTCTTGCACCTTCTGAATTTGGACTGAAACTTTATCCGGTCTGTGATGATCACCCTTTCAAGATCTGCCCCTTCGCTGCACTCTGGAGAGTTCAGGATCTCTACCCACTTGTCTCTTTCCTTTTCCGCCAGGAAAAAGAGGTAGAAGGCTGCCCTGCAGCGGGTGCCTGGGTCATTGAGGGCGGTCTTCAGGCGTGCTATTGCGAGCTCTTCATCGTCTGTGACATATAGCTCCCCGATGTCTTCGAAGATCTCGTTTTTATCCTCTGGGCACTCCACCATGACAGGCGGAGGTGGCTGCTGAATACAGCCTGAAACCCATAAAAGTGTGGTCAGCAGGGCAATTCCACGAAGAATACGGTGCCATGCCCCTTCTCTACTGCCAGATCTTCCGGTGGTGGACTCTCTATCCAAATCTTGCCTCCGTGAGCAGTGATGATCTCTCGAGCAATGGCAAGGCCTAGGCCGCTGCCGCTCTGTTTCCTGATATGCTGGATCTGATAGAATTTCTCAAAGACCTTGTCGCGCTCCTGCATGTCGATCCCGGGGCCCATATCGCTTACCGCAATGAACAAAAGCCCCTTTCCATCATCTTTTTCCCTCTTCACTCTAGCAGATATCTTGACTTTACCAGAGACGGGATTGAACTTTACCGCATTGTCTATGAGATTGATGAGGGCCCTTAGAAATCGTTTTTTGTCAATGGAAATATGGGTATCATCCCCTTCTGTTTCAATGATGATCTCGTTCCGCGCAGCCAGGGCAGTCGGCTGAATGGCCTCCACCGCCTCCTGGACAAGCTCTGAAAGCCTGCATTTCTGTCTGTCGAGCTGGACCAGGCCGGCCTGAAGACGCGACAGGTCGAGCAGCTCCTCTATCAGATCCTTGAACCGCTCCATGCTCTTGTTGAGCACTGTCACCAGTTTCTCCTGTTTGGGATTCAGCTCCCCTATGGCCGGTTCCGAAAGGAGCTTCGATGCCTCTATCATCGCCGCAAGAGGGGTCTTGAGCTCATGGCTTGCAACAGCTATGAAATCGGACTTCAGCCTGTCGAGCTCCTTCAGCCGCAGGGCCATCTCGTTGAACGAGTGGGCGAGTTCACCAAACTCGTCCCTCCTGTCCACAGGGATCTTGTGATCGAACCTTCCCTTACCGATGGCCTTGGTCCCCTCCTGAAGGCGCTCTATGGGCCTTTTTATGGTTCGTGCCAGAAGCCAGGGGGTGATGAGGGCAACCAGGACCGCTACCCCAAGAAGGATCACTGTGACATTCTCTATGTGTCTGATGAGGGATGATAGATACTCGGAACGTCTCGATATCTCGTGCTCTTTTATCTGTTCCGCCTTGGCCAGCAGATGGATCAGGTTGGCGCTGAGGCGCTTGATCTCCTGCTCTCTCAGTTCATCCGCCAGGCTCGGAGGCCCTGGTTCATTGGTCCCTATGGTGCTTGAGGCATCCGAGATCAGGCTCCGGAAAAGGGCAAGGTTCTTCTGGAACTCCTGATATGTCTCCTTTAGCTCCCTTGGGCCCTTGATGAGGTCCGGGTCTATGCTCATCTCCAGCTCCGTTATCAGCGGGATTATGATATCCACCGAGTCGAGCTTGTGGAGGACCACCAACCTCCGGGCCTCGGCCTCAAGTGTGGGAATCCGGTTGCGCGCGCTCTCCAGGGCCCGTGATATCTCCAGGGTCTCTGACTGAAAGTTTGAGACCGTGCGTTCCAGCCGGTAGATGGAATAGACGGAAAAGAGGCATGGTAGCAGCACTATTATCAGCAAAATAAGATAGCCGATAAGGAGTTTTTGATATATTGTAAAGGTCCAGATCTTCATGGCCGATGCCGTGTTTTTAATACAGAAAACAGAGAGATTACAAGAAAAATAGAAGCATGCCAGCGCTAAAAGAACTTATAAGCAAAAGTGAAGCCAAAGATCAGCAGGTATCAGAGGCCCCTGCCGGACAGGCCCCATCAAAGGCGACCATCCTTCTCGTGGACGATGAAGAGGACATAACGGATGTTATGAAGATGCGCCTGGAGCTGTTGGGCTATAAGGTCATCGAGAGCAACGATCCCCTGGAGGCCCTGGAGCTGTTCAAGAAAAACAGCGACATCGACCTGCTGTTGACCGATCAGCGTATGGACAACCTGAGCGGTCAGGAGCTCATGGAAAAATGCCTTGAGCACGACCCATATCTTCAGACCATCATCTTTACTGCATATGGCACCATCGACCAGGCCGTGGATGCCATAAAGGCCGGGGCCTTTTCCTATGTCACCAAGCCTGTGGACCACAAGGAGCTGGAGGTAAAGATCCAGCAGGCCATAGAGAAGCGCAATCTGCTGAAGAAGGTGCACGACTTTGAGAGCATGATGGATGGGGCAAACAAGTTTGCAGACCTCATCGGCAAGAGCCCGAAGATGAAGGCCATCTTTCGGCAGATAATGCAGATAGCCCCTACAGACATAACCATCAGCATCACCGGTGAGTCCGGTACCGGAAAGGAGTTGGCTGCAAGGGCTATCCACCTCCACTCGAAGCGGAGCCAAGGCCCGTTTGTGGCCATTAACTGTGCCGCAGTCCCTGAAAGCATGCTCGAGGATGAGCTCTTTGGCCATGTAAAGGGCGCATTCACCTCGGCAGTCGGCACCAAAAACGGTGTGTTCCTCTCTGCCCATGAGGGTACCCTCTTCCTGGACGAGATAGGCGAGATGGATGAATCCATGCAGGTCAAACTCTTGAGGGTGCTTGAGACAGGCGAGGTCAAGCCCCTCGGCTCCGACAGTGTCAGAAAGGTGGACGTGCGCCTGGTGGTGGCCACCAACCAGGATCTCAAGAAGCTGGTGGATCAGGGGAAATTCCGCCAGGATCTATACTACAGGGTTCAGGTAGCCCCTATAACCATGCCTCCCCTGAGGGAGAGGAAGGAGGACATCCCTCTGCTTCTGGGCCATTTCCTCGAGCGGGCAGCCCGCAAGATGGACAAGGCCATAAAGTGGGTGGAAGAGGACGTGATAGATGCATTTTGCCGCTATGACTGGCCTGGAAATGTGCGGGAGCTCGAAAACATCGTCAATTTCCTCGTGGCCATCAGCCAGAAAGAGGTGATTACCGCAGATCTTCTTGCCTCCACCCAGCTTGCCGCCATGTTGGACATCTCCAACCTGCCAAAGCTGAAGGATGCCCGGTTCAGATTTACCAAGGGCTATCTCGAGGAACTCATGCGCTATACCAGGGGCAATGTCTCCATGGCTGCCAAACATGCCGGTTATTACCGGGCCGATTTCTACAAGCTGCTCCAGAAGCATGGCCTGGATCCCGACACCTTCAGGAGGAAGAGCCGAAAGATCAGCACCAAGGAGCTCGAGCAGTTCTGATCCTGTAGAAAGACGCCATTGGTGTGCCGCCAGCCTGGGGGCTAAATCGTTGCCAAAGCGCAACACGGCTGCTAAATTGGGGGCATGAGTAAAGATTCACTCTTTTTGTAGAGTAGTCCAACATTCAAGGAGGTTGTCGGTGATGAGTGACAAACCATTCATCTTGTGGTTCAAGGAGATAGGGATAAAGGACGTTCCCTTGGTAGGTGGGAAGAATGCCTCGCTCGGTGAGATGTATCAACATCTGACCAGCAAGGGTGTGAAGGTGCCAAACGGCTTTGCCATTACCGCTGAGGCCTACAAGCACCTCTTGAAGGAGGGCGGCATCGAACAGGCCATCAGGGATGCCCTGGAGGGTCTGGATACCCACAACATCGAGGACCTTCAGGCAAGAGGCCAGAAGGTGCGCGAGATAATTCTGAATGCCAAGTTTCCTGCAGATCTGGAGCAGGCCATCATTGACGCATACAAGAAGATGGAGGAGGAGTATGGCCCCAATGTGGACGTGGCTGTTCGCTCCTCTGCCACTGCCGAGGACCTGCCAGACGCATCCTTTGCAGGCCAGCAGGATACCTATCTCAACATCACCGGCACCGATGCCCTTATAGATGCTTGCCACCGCTGCTTTGCAAGCCTCTTTACCAACAGGGCCATATCCTATCGTCACGACAAGGGCTTTGGACACTTTGACGTCTATCTCTCCATAGCGGTTCAGAAGATGGTCCGCAGCGACAGCGCAAGCTCAGGCGTCATGTTCACCATGGATACAGAGAGCGGTTTCACCGACGTGGTCTACATAACCGGGGCCTGGGGCCTTGGTGAGAACGTGGTGCAGGGTGCGGTCAACCCGGACGAGTTCTATGTATTCAAGCCCACCCTCAAGGAGGGCTTCAGGCCAATAGTGAGCAAGAAGCTCGGGCTCAAGCAGAAGAAGATGATTTATACGGATGATCCGAAGAATCCGGTCACGAATGTGGAGACCACGCCGGAGGAGCGTCACACCTTTGTGCTCAGCGACGATGAGCTCATAACTCTTGCCAAGTGGGCCTGCATCATCGAGGAGCACTACGGCAAGCAGATGGATATCGAGTGGGCCAAGGATGGTGACGGAGAGAAGGTGGGCACAGGGGATCTCTACATAGTTCAGGCCAGGCCCGAGACCGTCCATTCCCAGAAGGACAAGAACTACATGGAGACCTACAAGCTCCTGGAGACCGGAAAAGTCCTGGTCACCGGCAAGGCCGTGGGTGCCAAGATCGGCCAGGGCAAGGTCCATGTTATAGAGGATGCAAGCCAGATATCCACATTCAACGAGGGCGAGGTCCTTGTGACCGACATGACCGATCCGGACTGGGAGCCCATCATGAAGATAGCCGCTGCCATCGTCACCAACCGTGGCGGCAGGACTTGCCATGCAGCCATCGTGTCCCGCGAGCTTGGAATCCCGTGTATCGTAGGAACGGAGAATGGTACGGAGGTTTTGAGCACCGGTCAGGAGGTCACCGTGTCCTGTGCCGAAGGCGAGGAGGGCAAGGTCTATGAGGGCCTCTTGAAGTACGAGGTGGAGCGCATAGATTTTGCCAATGTGCCCAAGACCAAGACCATGATCATGATGAATGTGGGCATCCCCGAGCAGGCATTCACCCAGGGCCAGATCCCCAATGACGGTGTCGGGCTTGCAAGGCTCGAGTTCGTCATCAACTCACACATCGGCATACACCCGCTGGCCCTGATCAACTATGAGGAGCTAAAGGCCAAGGCAGCAAGCGATCCCAAGATCAAGGAGATCGTGGATGCCATTGATGAAAAGACCCCGCACTATCAGGACAAGGCCCAGTTCTTCACCGATACCCTGGCACAGGGTATTGCCACCATAGCGGCGGGTTTCTATCCGAAGGATGTGATCGTGCGTCTTTCCGACTTCAAGAGCAACGAATATGCAAACCTCATAGGCGGGCAGATATACGAACCCGAGGAGCACAACCCCATGATCGGCTGGCGCGGGGCCTCGCGCTACTATGCCCCCAATTTCGAGCCCGCCTTTGCCCTTGAGTGTGCGGCCTTCAAAAAGGTGCGGGATGAGATGGGGCTCAGGAACGTCAAGGCCATGATCCCCTTCTGCCGTACTGTGGAGGAGGGCAAGAAGGTCATTGGCGTCATGGAGAAATACGGGCTCAAGCAGGGCGAAAACGGTCTCGAGATCTATGTCATGTGCGAGATCCCGAGCAATGTGGTCTTGGCAGATCAGTTCTCTGAGGTCTTCGATGGCTTCTCCATCGGCTCCAACGACCTGACCCAGCTCACCCTGGGGCTGGACCGTGACTCCGAGCTGGTCTCCCATATCTATGACGAGAGGAATGAGGCCGTAAAGCGCATGGTGCGCCAGGTGATCAATACCGCCAAGGAAAAGGGCAGAAAGATCGGCATCTGTGGTCAGGCACCCAGCGATTTTCCGGACTTCGCTGCCTTTTTGGTGGAGTGCGGCATCGACTCCATGAGCCTTACCCCTGACACGGCTGTGAAGACCAGGCTCCTGGTCGCAGAAAAGGAAAAGGAGCTCGGGATCCAGTAGCCCTGAAATAAAGAGGCAGAAAATCGACAGGGCCGGCTCCTTTCAAAGGGAGCCGGCCCTTTTTCGTGCAAATGGAAGAGAAAAGGGGGCTGCTGTGCCCCCTTCCCTTGCTTTAAAAGTAGTTTTCAGCTCAGGGCTGCCAGGGCCTTTTCGAACCGGTTCAGCCCCTCCTCCAAGGTCTTCATGTCCGTTGCATAGGAAAAACGGATGAAGTCATCGGCACCAAAGGCTATGCCTGGCACGCAGGCGATCTTGGCGTTTTCGAGCAGATAGTCCGCCATGTCCAGGGAGCCGGCAATGGCTTTGTCTCCCGCCTTTTTCCCATAGTAGGCGGACACGTCCGGAAAGACATAGAAGGCACCCTGGGGCTCTACGCAGGTGATCCCATCCATGGCCCTTAGGCGCCCTATGACATACTGGCCACGCTCCCTGAATGCGGCAACCATCTGCCTTACACAATCCTGTGGGCCTGAAAGGGCAGCGGCTGCAGCCTTCTGGGCAATGGAGTTGGCATTGGAGGTGCTCTGGCTCTGGATCTTGGTACATGCCTTGACCACATCGGCAGGCCCGGCCATGTAGCCGATCCTCCAGCCGGTCATGGCATAGGTCTTGGAGACCCCGTTTGCTATGATGACGAAGTCCTTTGCCTCAGGGCACAGGGATGCGGGGTTTTCTGGCCCCTTGCCGTCAAAGCGTATCTCGTCATATATGTCGTCTGTTATCACATAGAAGCCCTTCTCCATTGCCAGCTCGCCAATGGCCCTCAGGTCCTCACTGGAGTAGACGGCTCCGGTGGGGTTGGATGGACTGTTGAGGATGATGGCCTTTGTCCTGTCGCTTACCAGCGACCGCAGCCTCTCCATATCTATGGCGAAGTTGTCCTCGGCCCTGGAGTCCAGATAGACGGGCACGCCGCCTGCTAGCTCTATTATGGCAGGATAGCTGACCCAGTACGGCACAGGTACGATAACCTCGTCCCCAGGGTTCAAGATGGCCTGGGCTATGTTGTATAGGCACTGCTTTCCCCCGGTAGAGACCAGGATCTGCTCAGGTGCATATTCGAGATCGTAGTCCCTTTTCAGCTTGTTGATCACGCCCTCTTTGAGTTCCGGAATGCCGCCAACGGCCACATACTTGGTGAATCCCTCCTTGATGGCCCTGATGGCCGCCTCCTTTATGTGGTCCGGTGTGTCGAAGTCCGGCTCTCCGGCCGAGAGGTTCACGATATCCACGCCCTGTGCCTTTAGGGCCTTGGCCTTTGCATCCACCGCCAGGGTAGGCGATGGCTTCAGGTTTTTCACCCTGTCGGCGAGTGTTGGTCTGTTGCCCATTTTCGAGTCTCTCCTGTCTGATGTGATTTTTTTGCCTCGAAGTCCACCAGGAACCTGCCGGCTATTGCCTATGGCAGCGGCGGATAGAATACCCTGGTCAGATAGAGCCCGCAGGCTGGTGCCGTCGGGCTCGATGCCTGTCTGTTCCGGGCCTCGAGTATGGCAGATGCGGTATCCGGAGCCAGTCGGCCCATCCCCACCTCTGCAAGGAGCCCGGTGATATTCCGTACCATATAGCGCAGGAAGCCATTGGCCTCAGCGGTAATGGTGATCAACGAGGCGTGCACTTCTGAATATTCCTCCAGGGGCCTTTCGTCAATATCCAATTTGAACAAGGTGCGTATGCTGCTCTGGGCAGAGGAGCCGGCTGCCCGGAAGCTCGAAAAATCATGTGTTCCAACAAGATGGCCTGCCGCCTGTCTCATGGCCGCCAGATCGAGTGGGATGCCTATTCTCCATGCCCGGTTCACAAAAAGGGGCAGCCTCACCGGGCTTATGACGATCTGATAGCAATATCTCTTTGCCCGTGCGCTTGCAATGGGGTGAAACTCCGGCGGCACCAGCTCTGCAGACAGGACGGATATATCTTCCGGGAGCATGGAGTTCAGCCCCTTTACGATCCCCTCACACGGTATGGTGCGGCTGGTGCGAAAGCAGGCCACCTGGGCAAGGGCATGGACACCGGCATCCGTCCTGCCAGAGGCCAGGAGCGAAACTTTCTCCTTGAGGAGTCTTTCAAGCGCCTCCTCCATGACGCCCTGGATGGTAGAGGCTCCATCCTGCCTCTGCCAGCCGTGATAGGCCGTGCCCACATAGCTGATGGTGAGCTTTATCTGTCTTTCTCGTTCCAAGTGCCCTTCTGTCTCGAATCCCAAATAACCGCCCTCTTGAAAAGAGTTGCGGCGGTCCTATGGATACAGGGCAGGGGCCATGAGGCCAAGGGTCTCGTCCAGGCCAAACATGAGGTTCATGTTCTGCACCGCCTGGCCAGAGGCACCCTTTGTCAGATTGTCGATGACAGATACCATGACCAGCCGCCCGCCTTCTGTGACCAGGGCACCCATGTCGCAATAGTTCGTGCCCCTCACATGGCAGACGTTTGGAAAGACCCCCTCGGGATGGATCCTTACGAATGGTGAGCCTTGATAGAACTCCCTCAGCCGGTAGATGATGGTCTCCGTTGTGACATCTGGTTCGGTATCCGCATATATGGTGGAGAGTATCCCCCTGTTCATTGGGACCAGGTGTGGGGTAAAGGTGATCTTGAGCTCCTTTCCGTATGCGGCTGACAGCTCCTGTTCGATCTCCGGGGTGTGTCTGTGGGAGCCTACTTTGTAGGCCTTGAAACCCTCGTTCACCTCACAGAAGAGTGTGGCTACGGATGCACTCCGGCCTGCTCCGCTCGTGCCGGATTTGGAGTCGATGATTATGGGGGCCGGCTTTATGAGACCTGAGCGCAGAAGGGGGACAAGGGGCAGTATGGAGCTCGTGGGATAACAGCCGGGATTGGCCACCAGGTCCGCCTGCCTGATCTCGTCTCGATAGACCTCCGGCAGCCCGTAGACCGCCTTTTCCAGGTACTCCGGTGCGGAATGGGCCTGATACCACTTTTCATAGACCAACTGGCTCCTGATCCTGAAATCGGCAGAGAGATCTATGACCTTCCTGCCCCGCTCCAGGAAGAAGGGCACCACCTCCATGGCGGTCTGGTGGGGTACTGCCGTAAAGATGAGGTCTGCCTTCTGGGCGATGGCCTCAAGATCCGGTTCCATGAAGACGAGCTCCTCGAAGCAGTGGAGCGAGGGGAATATCTGGGTTACGGATTTCCCTTTGTGCTGCCTCGATGTAATGGCCACCAGCTCTGCCTCAGGGTGGAGGGCCAGAATCCTCATAAGCTCCACTCCCGTATAGCCTGAGCCCCCTATGATACCGATCTTCACTGCCATATCCCTCAAGCCTCCTTAGCGCATCCGCTTTTGTTGCAACTTCAAGCCCGTACAACCCTCGACTATATGAAAAAAATAAAAAAAGGGAAGGTCTGTTTGAGACCTTCCCCTTGAACTTCCTGCTATGTTCGGCAAAAAATTGCAGGAACCGGTTTAACGCTTGGAGTACTGGTACCTCTTTCTTGCACCGGCCAGGCCGTACTTCTTGCGCTCCTTCACCCTGGCGTCCCTGGTGAGGAGCCCTGCCTTCTTGAGGGCCGGCCTGAGATCCGGGTCCATGGTCTGGAGCGCCCTTGCGATTCCATGCCTCAGGGCTTCGGACTGCCCGCTCTTGCCACCGCCCTTGACTGTGGCCATGACGTCGATCTTGCCGAGGGTGCCGGTGATCTCGAAGGGCTGATTGATGACCAGCCTTGCGGTCTCCACGTCGAAGTACTCGTCAAGATCCCTTCCGTTTACCGTTATCCTTCCGCTTCCGGGCCAGATCCAGACCCTGGCCACTGCACTCTTTCTCTTTCCGGTTGCGTATATCTTGTCCATGTTCCCTTTCCTGCTCTATTTGATTCCCAACTCCAGGGGCTCCGGCCTCTGGGCCTCGTGGCGATGCTCTGGGCCACGGTATACCTTGAGCTTCTTCAGCTGGTGCCTGGCCAGTTTGTTCTTCGGCAGCATCCGCTTGACGGCAAGCCTGATCACCTCTTCCGGCTTGTCATTGAGCATCTGGCGCGCCGTACGTTCCTTGAGCCCGCCAAGATATCCACTGTGCCTGTAGTACTTCTTCTGGTCCAGCTTTCTGGCCGTAAGCTTGACCTTTTCGGCATTGACCACGATTATGAAGTCGCCGGTATCGAGATGAGGTGTATATTCGGGCTTGTGTTTGCCCCTGAGCCTCATGGCGATCTGGGTGGCAAGACGCCCCAGGACCTTGCCGCTGGCGTCCACCACATACCACTTTCGTTCGATCTGATCCACCTTGGGAAGAGGAGTTTTCATTATTGCAGCTCCTTGCTTTTTGCACACTTCAACAATATGCCTTACTGAGAGGCATCAGGATAACTAAAAGAACTTGGCTGAAATGTCAAGGACAAACCTGTAACGGACCGATTTTTCCATACGAGCTCGCTCCTATCCCTTTCGCTCACATGCCGAGGGGCTTAGGATGGGGGCAACAGACCATGATCAGAAGGAGATGCAGAAAAGATGGACAAGACCGCGGCCCTCGAGGCCATATACCGTTTCTATGACGATTTCCTGGAGGGCTTTTCGATAGCGTGTGAAAAGGGGTGTCATGTCTGCTGTACAAACAGTGTGAGCTCCACATCCCTGGAGGTGGCATACTTGATCGAGGGCGTCTCCCGGATGGGATCAGGGGGCGAGGAGCTTGTCAAAAGGGCCGAGGCCATGAGGGCCGAGCCCCATTTCCAGCCGAGCACCACCATAAACACCAGCGCCGCCCTGTGCATGAAGGGCAAGGAGATCCCGGAGGAGACCTCGCCAATGAGCTTTGATCCCTGCCCCTTCCTCTCAGAGCAGGGGCTTTGCAGCCTATATGAATGGAGGCCCTTTGCCTGCCGTGCCATGAGCTCTTCATCTGTCTGCGTGGAAGGCGGTGAGGCCCGGATGGAGCCCTTTCTGGTCACGGTCAACCTGGCCCTATACCAGATCCTGGAGCACATCGACCGAGACGGGTTCTATGGAAACGTCCTGGATCTGCTTCCGGTAGTGGCAGGGCGTATGAGTCCGGCCCAGGCAGGGGAGGCCATCAAGACCAACAGGGCCCTCAACTGTTTCATCGTGCCGCCTGACGAGACCGTGCGATTCAAGTCGTTCATGAGGCGGCTTTCAAAGGTGGAGGCAGGCTCCGGGGCCACCATCGGGGAGCTGCTTCCGGAGGATTGGGCGATACTGTCCTGAGTAGGCCAAAATAGCAGGCCAAAATAGCAAGGCCTGAGCAATCGGCCCGATCAATGGAGGTGTAGGAAGTTGCACAAGAGGGGGCCTGAAAAAGGGGGGCAAAGCCGCCCTTATTATTCGAGTATGGTGCAGTCTCTGTAGATGAGGTCCCCGTTTTGGCGGATCTCTGCCATGTTTACCTGATCCCAGAAGGTCAGGGTGCCATCGCTGTATTTTGCCCCTTTTGGGGCCTTTACCATGGAGAGCTCCCTTTCGGTTCCATCGGGTAGCTTCAGCCTTATCGGTCCGGCAGGATAGCTTGGATACATCACCTTGAGCTCGACCTGCCTGCCCGTCTGGTCCTGACAGAGACAGGTGAGCCACTCACCCTTTTGAAGGAAGGGGAGCCTGCCCTGGTAGGCGATCACGAGCAGGCTGCCAAAGAGGGCGGCCAGGGCCATGCCGCCGATCATCCATCCTATCTCCTTTATGCCGTCCTTTATAAATGACATTTTCTCTCTATGACCCGAAATGACCCGCAAGCGGCCATCTTAAAAGCTTTTGACAGATGACAAGGATGTATGGTGCATGACAAGCTATCAGGCGGCCTCTACGAGTTCTGCCGTGGCACGGTAGAGCCCGGTCCCGGCGGTCTTTACACCGAGTGCCAGGGCAAGGTCTTCCACGAGATCCGCCGAGCTGGCGACAAGCTCTGCCAGGGCCTTCCTGTAGATACCCATCTCCTGTGCCTCTGAGACCAGAAGGGCCGTGTCAGCCTGTGCCGCCTCATCGTCTCCGGCCTGCATCTTTGCCCCACCTATTTCTCTTCGTCCGTAGGCCATAAGGGCAGAGGGCAGCAGGGATGAGAGCCTGACAGGCAAGAGGGACGATTCGTCAAGGCCGAGCCTGCCTATGTCTTCCACAGGGGATTCATGGAGGCCGATTGCACAGATGAGGATGTCCGGCATCTCCCATTTGCCTGCTATCCAGGCCCCTGCCTGGGCATGCGTCCATGAAAGGATCTCCTCTTCGTGCCTGCTGAGTACACCCCCCTGTCTGATCCAGCTGTTGAAGACCCTGGCATATACATCGAACCACTGTCCCATTATCACCGGCATGGCGATGTCTTGAAAAAGCGCCCCTGCAAAGGCCTCTTCCGGCTCCCCCAGGTGGCTCTTGGCGGACAGGGCCCTTGCAAATATCGCCCTCATCAGCGTGTCAGACCAGTAGGCCCTCATGTCGAACAGATCCCTGTCTGGGTCCCTGCTGGCCTTTACCAGGGCATAGCCCAGGGCGATGTTTCCGATCTCCTTGAGTCCCAATAGAGACACCGCCTTCGAGATGCTCGATACCTGAGATGCAAGCCCATAGAGTGCAGAGTTTGCAGTGGCGATTATCCGGGCGCTCAGGGCCGCATCGGATTCAAGTATGCGCACGATCTCCCCGATCTCAATATCAGGGTTATCGAGTTCCCGCATCAGGGTGGTCACCACCTCAGGACATGGAGGGACCTCGAGGTCTTCGAAGATCCTTTCGAAGTCGCCTGTGGCAAAGGCGGAATAGCGTCTGAGTTTTTCGATTTTCTTGAATATGCCCATTTTTTAGGCCTGCCCGGAGATGAAAGAGCCCACTAACAGAGACACAATACACCAAGCCGGGGCTGAAGACCAGTTGCTCTGGGGGCTTGCCCGCCTTGGCCGGATGAGGTTCTGGTTCTGGGCCACCAGGGTGGATGCCAGGCTCATGACCTCTGTCTATGTGCTGATTTCGAGCTTCGTCTGCATGGCAATCCTCGGAGGGGCTGCCATGTTGAGCTCCTGGCAGCTCATCTTCCCCTCCCTTGGACCTACGATATTCCTTCAGTTCTATGCCCCGTCCCTGGCCTCTTCCTCTCCTCGCAATACGGTGGCAGGCCACCTGATCGGAGTGACCACCGGCATCCTGTTCTTCCTGGCTGGCAAGATGGTCCATTGCGGCCACGAGGGGCTCTGTGCAGGGCAGGTATTCATGGCCGCTGCGGCCCTGGGCACCAGCGGGAGCATCATGGCCTTTACAGGGCTCGTCCATCCTCCTGCTGCATCCACCACCCTGATCGCCGCCCTTGGGCTGGTAGAGCGGTGGCAGGACGTGGCCGTGGTCGCCGTCTCGGCACTCCTGATCTCCATGGTGGCCTGGGTGCTCCACAGGTTTTCCGGGGTCAGATTCCCGCTCTGGTACCCCTTGAACGGCGATGAAGGCCCGGTGCTGGAGACGAAACTGGGCCATCTCCATGTCTCGAAAGGCCCTGCCAGACAGGCCCGCCCGGGGCCTTTTGCTTCCGGAAGCTCCAAGTGCGGCACTGCGGGAGATCTGGACGATAGGGCCTCGGAGATAGCGGCCAGGCTCCGCTCAAGACAACCTCCAAGCCCAAGGGATTAGCCCCCTTCCCCCACTTCATGGATGAGATCGGGTGCAGGCCTTGAGGCCTCCATCCCCTCTGCTATCGGCCTGCATTTCGGAAGAGGGGTGTGATTTCCATCTGGCGCTTGCCTGCGACCGGATATAAATTGATGTCATGACAGTCGGCACGGAAAATGGCCCTAAAAGGGCTGAAACCGATGAAACCCCTCGGGGGGAGCAGGAAGGGGAGCAGGCCATCTCGCCAGATGGATCAAAGAGGCTCTTTTTCAGGCTCAGCTGGCACCAGAAAGATGCGGTCAAGATCATACCCGCCCCTGGCCCAGAAGGGTTGATGGAGGCCAGGGCCTTTTTCCACATCGGCACCCATCTCAGGAGGCAGGGGATACCTGTACCCGAGATCTTCGAATTCGATCCGGATTCCGGACTGCTGATCGTGGAGGACCTCGGAGGGCTGCATCTCTATGATTTCGCTATCGATGCACTGAAAAGGCGGGATCATGAAGGCTTGGCCCGCCAATATCGTGCAGTGCTGGACCTGCTGATCGATATGCAGATTCTTGGGGCCGAGGGGTTCGATACCGGATGGTGCTGGCAGGGGCCGAGCTATGATGTGCCTCTTTGTATCGAGAAGGAGGCGGGCTACTTTATCGATGCCCTTGTCAAGACCTGCTTGGGCCTCAGGCCGGATGAGGCCCTTGAGAGCGTCTTCATGGAAGAGGCCCGAGTCGTCTGCAGCCAGGTGGCCTCAGAGCAGTATGCCATCTATTTTCTTCATCGCGACTTCCAGAGCAGGAACTTGATGCTGAGAGGCAATGAAGGGGGCAGAGCCTCGATCTGTGTCATAGACTTCCAGGCAGGCCGGCTCGGCCCACCCCTTTATGATCTCGCCTCTTTACTCCACGATCCCTATGTGGAGTTGCCATGGTCCTTGAGGGAAGAGCTCCTTGATTATTATCTCATCCAGGTCTATAAACACCTGCCTGGGCAAAGGAGCTGCCCAGAGGGTCATGGCCGCGCTACCGGCGGAGAGAAGGGGCCTGGAGGCAGGGCCTTTCACAGGGACCTTTTCTGGATGCTCAGTCTCATGAGGCTTCTTCAGGCAGCTGGTGCTTACGGATACCTCTCGGCTGTGATGGGGCGGCAGTTCTTCCGGCCCTTCATCGCCCCTGCCTTGAGAGGGCTGAAGAGAGTGCTCGGCCAGCCCCGGCTGGCCGGCCTCCAGGCCATCAGCGAGATAGTGGAGATGGCGGAAGAGGCTGTTACGGCAATAGAGGGGATCTCTGCCAGGGGGCCAAGTCTTTAGCAAGCAATATCTACGATATCTATTATGAAGCGAATCATCCTTTTCATATGCCTTGGGCTCATGGTCCTGATCTTTGTGGCAGTAGCCTTTCTGCCCGGAAGGATCGTCTCTGATCCCAGGTTGCGCCAGGCCATCGAGGAAAAGGCCGCTGCCTTCAATCTGAAGGAGTTGAGCCTTGGGCAGATGGAGTGGGTATGGCTGCCCTATCCCAGGCTGCTCATAGGAAAGAGCCTGGCCAAGACAGACGACTTTACACTGGAGTCGGAGCAGGTGGAGATCAGTGTCTATCTCCCTGGCATCTTCTGCCTCGATCCTCTCCCCCTCAGGGTGGACCTGGTGAATGTCGCCTTTCATCTTTCCAGGCTTCCAAAGCCTTCGAAGGAGTCGACCTTTTCGCCACCAATCAGGGTGCTTGGCATAAAAAACGGCCGGATCGATCTCTCATCCGGGGTGAGCGGCGGTCTCTTCCCCATGCTCAGGGAGCGCCTTTTTCTCTCCCATGTGAACGGGGCCGTCAACATGTCCCATGAAGAGCTGGAGTGCAGGCTCACCATGAGCTCATCCTTGGCCGACAGGATAGAGACGACGGGCAGGTTCAGCATCCAGGGCGGCAGGTTTGATCTGAAGTCCAGGGTGGACGGGCTCGATTTCCTGGCCTTCAAGCCCGCGGATAGAAAGACGCCTGTGGGTCTTATCGATGCAGGCAAGCTGAATCTGTCTCTTATCGCCTCCGGTGTGCTGGGTGGTGAGATAAACGGACACATAACGGCCTTTTCCCCATGTCTTACCGTGAAGCCCAAGGGCAGTGAGGTGCTGCTTTCATGCGGCAGCCTCAAGGCCGATTTCGGGGTGAAGGAGGACCTGTTTGCCCTATATCTCAGGGAACTCGAATTTGAGGCCCCGAAACTGGCCCTCGAGGGTAAGGTCCTCGTGGAGTTTGGCCATCCAGACTCAGACAGGGCGGCTGCCACAGGCCCGTCCAGTTTGGAGGTGGATCTGGCTGGAAGGGATATAGACCTTCTGGCGCTGCGCCGCGCTGTGCGTACGCTTCTTCCCTGGGACGATACGGCCATGCATATAACCGATGTCGTCCTGGGTGGGCGAGCCGAACGGCTATCTGTCGGCTACAAGGGCAAGGTCTCGGATATGGACGATCTCGACCCCTGGAGGATCGAGGCTGCGGTGGAGGATATGCCGGTCTATATCCCAGATGCGGATCTGAGGCTCGATAGCGTTACAGGTTCCCTGGTGATCGAAAAGGGGGTCCTTAGGGTGGATGCCTCAAGGCTCCTTTTGAGGGGCACCGAAAGCAGGCGTGCCAAGGCGGCCATAGGCCTCAGCCACGAGGATCATAGGATAGATGTGGAGGCAGAACTCGAGGCGCCTTTTGAGGACATCTACTGGTCACTTGGCAAGTTTGTAGACTCCAAGGAGTTCAGGACACACCTGGAAGACGTAGAGGTGCTGGCCGGAAAGGCCTCGGGCACGCTATGGCTGACAAGACCGCCCGAGGGCGGCGATATCCATGTCCGTGTGAGGGCGGGCTCGGTTGAGGGCGAGCTGATATATCGGCCCCTTGACTGGCCTATAAAGGTCTCGTCAGGCAGGGTGGAGTATGAGGGGGAAAGGGTATCGTGGACCGGGCTCTCCTTCAGAACGAAAAAGAGCAGCATCACTGGCTGTACCGGCTATCTCGATTTCGGAAAGAGGGGGCGCTTGTCCATCAAGGAGGCGAAGGGCACTGTCCAGGCAGAGGAGCTCGATCGGCTTCTGAGCTCTGCCGGGGTCGATCTCAGCAGGCGTCCCTTGAGGATCTTGCATCTGGAGGGCAGGGCGCTTGTCGAGTCATTCAGCATGGCCCTTTCCTTGAAGCACGGGGCAGAGGACAGCGACAGGCGATTCAAGTGGGGTGCCAGGCTCAGTCCAAGGGGCCTAAAGCTCCATTTGGCCAAGGAGGTGATACCCTGGCCCATTTCCGCAAATGGCGGAAGCATCCGCCTTTCTGACGGCCTGCTCACCCTTAACAGGGTGAATATCAAGGCTGCTGGCTCAGCCATAAAGGCGAGCGGAACCGTAAGGGCGGATCTTGCCGATGGCATGAGGGCCAACCTCGATATGTCCGGGCTCCTGGAGCACAGGCTTTCCGGCTTCCTCGTTGAAAAGGGTCTGATACCAAGGCGCCTTGCCCCCAAGACCCCGTGCACTGTCAGGGGCCTTGTGATCAAGTACAATGAGAGGGGCAGAGGGGATATTCTGGTCAGAGGCGATCTATACTGGAAGAGGGCAGAGATATCTGCGGCCTTCGACTTTGCCGCCAAGGGCGGTCACAAGGATAGCGGCCTGTCCCCCATGGAGCTCAAGGAGCTGGTGATCCGTTCCGGGGGCAGGGAGGCAAGGGCCTCTTTCCTCTACCTGCCGAGTGAGCCCGTGTGGTTGAGAGCCACCTTCAAGGGGTATCTCGATTCGACTCATCTGGATGAGATCCTTGATGACAACTGGCTCCTTAGGGGGAGTTTTTCAGGAGACCTCTCACTGGCTGTCTCCAGCGATGAGCAGGGCACCAGGATCGATCTCGATGGCGAGCTCGAGGCCGGCCGGCTCTTTTTCCCTGTCACAGAGGATGAATCCCTCGAGTTCCGCCATATTACTCTCAGTGCAAGGGATTCAGAGGGGAGTGTGGCCTTTGGTGCCTCCTATATGGATGACCAGTTCATTTTCTCATCCGATTTCACTATCATCCCTGGCCTTTTAAGGATATATGGCGATCTTTCCGTGCCGCATCTTTCAAACAGGACGGTAGAAGACTTCAAGGCCCTGTTCCTCGATTCTGCTGCCCTCCTGCCAGGCCCGGACAAGGGACAGCATGGCAGGGCCGCCAAGGGGGTGCAGGGGGCGTCTTTTCGCATGGACCTCCAGGGCGCTCTGGCCTTTGCCGTCGACAGCCTCGATATAGATCTCAGGAGTGTGATCCCCTCCATGCCAAGCCACGAGATGCGGATCGAGAACATCCTCGGCTCTGCCGATTTCATGTCCAAGGACCTGTGGCGGGTAGAGGTGGAATCCGATGCCATGTGCGGCGTCATCTTGGAGGTCAGCCTCAAGAAGGATGAGGCAAACAGGCTGCTCAAGCACATCCATATGAAGACCGCAGATGGCAAGAGTGTGGAGTTCAGCCGATTCTTTGGCTGTATGGGGCTTCCTGAAAGGCGCCTTGCCGGCCCCTTTACCTTCGATCTGCTGCTGGATGGTGTGGATCAGGAGTGGACGGATGGATATCTAAAGCTCGAGGGCAGAGACGGCATCATCGCCAAGGGCGGGCTTCTATCACGCATCCTTGGCATCTTGAATCTGACGGATCTATTCTCTGTGAGCCAGAGCAATGTCTTTGGTGCCCCTGGCTTTCCCTACCACAAGCTGGAGCTCAAGGCCTTCATCTCGGAGCCTGATAAGATGGAGATAGAAGAGGCCGTGGTAAAGGGCAGGGGGCTCAATCTCTACGCCACAGGGAGCATGAACCTGAAGGATCTCACCCTCGATATGATGTTCTTCGTCTCTCCCCTCAAGAGCGTTGATACCATCATCAGCCACGTGCCGATAATCGGGGCGATAATAGGCGGAAAGCATAGGACTCTTTTCGTCATTCCTGTTAAGGTAAGCGGAGACGTGGCTGATCCCAAGATCGACGTTCAGCAGGCCAGGGCAGTGACCGGGATCTTCGAAAAGCTGATCGTCAACGTCATCAAGGCGCCTTTTTCCATCTTTGTGCCGCAGGATCAGGGCAGCAAGGGCGAGGTGGAAAGGAGGATCAGGCAGGAGGAGCAGAAAAAAGATGTGGAATAGCCATCTTTACCATGAAATTTTATCATACGTGATATGGCCCTTTGAGGAGATGAGATAGATCTGGTTATGAAAGAAGACGGAAGAACAGTGCATGACGGGATGCTCATCAGCCTTGCATCCTTCATAGTGGTGATAGCAGGCATCAAGGCTGCATCCTCCCTCATAATCCCGCTGCTTTTGGCCACTTTTATCGCTGTGATCCTCTCTCCGTTTCTGCTCTGGCTGACCAACAAGGGGGTGCCTTCTGCCATATCACTGCTGATCGTATTGGTCTGTCTGTTTCTGGTCTGGGTGCTGATGGGTGCGCTCATCGGGACATCCTTCAAGGACTTTTCAGAGGCCATGCCCTTTTATCAGGAACGCCTCACCACCATGTACAGCCAGTTTCTTGCCTGGGCCAGACAAAGGGGCATGTCCGAGCAGAATCTCGAGGTGCTCAAAGAGATAGATCCGAGCCAGGTGATGCATTTTGCCGCATCCACCCTGCGGGGCCTTGGAAAGCTCGTGACCAATACCTTCTTCATCTTCCTGACCCTGGTCTTCATGCTCATAGAGGCAGGGGGGATGTCTCACAAGATGAAGCTCCTGGCACGCCTCGGCATTGGCAGCGAGGCACAGGTGGAGAACATCTTCAGCGGCATAAACAGCTTCTTTGCCATCAAGACGCTCACAAGCATGGCCACGGGTTTTCTGATCGGCATTGCCCTCTGGATCCAGGGGGTGGATTTTCCGGTACTATGGGGGCTTCTTGCATTCCTGCTGAACTACATCCCGAACATAGGCTCCATAATAGCAGCAGTTCCGGCAGTGCTCCTGGCCTTCGTGCAGCTCGGTGCAGCCCACGCAATGATATCTGCGATCATCTTCCTGGCAGTGAATACCGTCATCGGGAGCATCCTCGAGCCACGGGTCATGGGAAGCGGTGTGGGCCTTTCCCCCCTGGTGGTGTTTCTTTCGATGGCCTTCTGGGGATGGGTCTTCGGGCCGGTTGGCATGTTGCTCTCCGTGCCCCTCACCATGCTCTTCAAGATCGCCCTTTCAAGGAGTGAAAGCGGCAGATGGCTCTCTGTGCTCCTCGGTACCAACAGGGAGGCGGAAGAGCTCCTGCGCCTGGACGAGGCCCTGGCGCCAGAGTCGGAGCAGGACAGTGACGAGTAGGAAAAGGGGCTTTCTGCACATCTACACCGGTGACGGAAAGGGCAAGACCACTGCTGCCCTGGGCCTTGTGTTGCGCGCCCTGGGTGCCGGGATGCAGGTGCTGTTCGTACAGTTTTTGAAAAAGGGCCGGTTCAGTGAGATAAAGGCCCTTTCAAGGTTCTCGCCGCAGATCGAGATCATTCAGCTTGGAAGCGGCAGATTCGTAAGAGGGCGTCCCGGCAGGGGGGATATAGAGAGGGCCAGGGCCGGGCTTCAAAGGGCGCTCGAGCTCGCAGAGACAGGACGGTTTCAGATGATCGTACTGGATGAGGCAAATGTGGCGGTAAGCTCCGGGGTGCTCCAGCTGGATGATATCACGGCCTTCCTGGATCGGCTCCCTCCCGGAATAGAGGTGGTGATCACAGGCAGGAACGCACCGGCTGCCCTGATCGAGCGGGCAGATCTCGTATCGGAGTGCAGGAAGATAAAGCACTACTACGATCAGGGCGTAAAGGCCCGTGTGGGCATCGAGAAGTGACCAGAGCCTGTTCTTGGAAGGGCTGCCGCCCTTGAAGCCTTGTGAAAATTTATGTAGAAAAAATCAGGCATCAATTTCAGGGCTGGCCAAATGGCATGTTTGGGACCCCCTTTGGGCACTGTTTTGACAGTGCCGATCCAATATCAGCGTGAGAGGAGACAAGGCAGATGTGGAACGAAATCGAGGGAGCTCCGAGGGAGGAGCTTGAGCGGCTGCAGCTCAAAAGGCTCAGGGATACGGCCCAGAGGGTCTATCACCTGGTACCATTCTATAAGAAGAAGTTCGATGAACTGGGCATAAAGCCGGATGATATCAAGTCCGTGAAGGATCTTTCAAAACTGCCCTTTACCACCAAGCAGGATCTCAGGGATCACTATCCATTTGGGCTCTTCACGGTGCCCCTGGATCAGGTGGTCAGGATACACTCCTCCTCCGGCACCACAGGAAAGCCCACGGTGGTTGGATATACCAGGCACGATATGGCTGTTTGGATAGAGGTCATGGCCCGTACCATGAAGATGGTGGATGTCGGCCCGGACGATGTCGTCCACAACGCATATGGCTACGGGCTTTTCACCGGTGGGCTTGGTTTCCACTACGGTGCCGAGGCGGTAGGGGGTGCGGTTGTCCCGTCAAGCGGCGGTTTCACGAAGAGGCAGCTCCTTTTGATGAAGGACTTCGGGGCAACCATCCTGTGTTCCACCCCGTCCTTTGCCCTCCACATGGCGGAGGTTGCCAAGGATGAGGGCTATGACCTTGAGAAGGATTTCAAGCTGAGGGCGGGCTTTTTTGGCGCAGAGCCTGCCTCAGAGGGCCTTCGCCAGGCCCTGAGGGATGCTTGGGGCATAACTTACATAGAGGCATACGGGCTTTCTGAGATCATAGGCCCCGGGGTGGCCGCCTCTTGTCCCCATGGAAACCTGCATGTGATGGAGGACCACTTCATACCGGAGATAATAGATTCCGACACAGGTCAGGTCCTGCCCGATGGGGAGGAGGGCGAGCTGGTCTTCACCACCATCACCAAACAGGCCCTTCCCATCATCAGATACCGCACCAAGGACATCACGGTCCTGCACAGAGAGCCCTGTCCATGTGGCCGCACCCTTGTGATCATGGAGTCTGTGAAGGGGCGGGCTGACGATATGCTCATAGTGAATGGCGTAAACGTGTTCCCCAGCCAGGTGGAGCATGTGCTCACCAAGGTCGAGGGCATCACACCCAATTATGTCATCGTGGTGGACAAAAAGGGCGTGCTGGATAAACTTGAGGTATGGGTCGAGGTGGATGAGCGTACCTTTGCAGACGGTATCGGTGCCCTTGAGACCCTCAAGGCAAAGCTGCAGAACGAGATGCTCAACGAGCTCTACATCAATGTGCGGGTAAAACTCGTGGAGCCCAAGACCCTTGAGCGCTCCATGGGCAAGGCCAAAAGGATAATCGACAGGCGTGAAGCAGAGGGGATGGCATCATGAGTAGCAAGTATGCAGTAAAGCAGTTGTCCATATTTCTTGAGAACAGGAAGGGCAGGCTCCTTGAGGTTACAGAGGCCCTGGAAAAGGCATCAGTCAATATCCGGGCCCTTGCCTTGGCGGAGTCGGCAGAGTTTGGAATCCTGCGCCTGGTGGTGAACAATCCCGAAAAGGCGAGAAGCGCCCTTTCGAATGCCGGTTTTACCGTCAAGGAGCAGGAGGTCTTCGCTGTGGAGGTGCCGGATACCCCGGGTGGCTTTTGCAGCGTGGTGCGCATCCTGACGGAGAACGACATCAATGTGGACTATACCTATGCCTTTGTCGGGGGCGGGGAGAAGGCGGTCCTCATCTTCAAGGTGCCGGACGATCTCCTTGAAAAGGCCATAGATGCCGTTGGCGCAGGTGGCATAAAGCTCATGGAGCCCATGTTCTTCTATGAATAGAGGCGGTTGGAGCCCGATCTTTTGAACTGTTGAATGGAAAACCCGGTGACTAAAAGGGGCCGCGGCAGCCTGCCAATCCCTTTGGGCAGGGCCGCGGCCCTGTCTTTTGAAGGCCCTTGTCGGGTCTGTCGAGTGGACAGGCTTTTTTCCTTTTCGTGGTTTCCGCAAGAGATAGCCTATCATGTCTAAAAAGGAGCAGGAATGAGGACAAAGTTCATCTTCATTACAGGAGGCGTGCTCTCTTCCCTTGGGAAGGGACTTGCTGCTGCGTCCATCGGGGCGCTGCTTGAGGCCAGGGGGCTTACGGTTACCCTGCAGAAGCTCGATCCCTACATAAATGTGGATCCAGGCACGATGAATCCTTTTCAGCACGGGGAGGTCTTCGTGACAGACGATGGAGCAGAGACCGACCTGGATCTTGGCCACTACGAGCGCTACACCCATGCCAAGCTTGGCCAGCGGCACAACTATACCTCCGGGCGCATCTACAACAGCGTCATCACCAAGGAGAGAAAGGGAGAGTACCTGGGCGGTACGGTCCAGGTGATCCCCCACATCACGGATGAGATAAAGCAGGCGGTGCTTCAGCTAGATGGCGAGGCGGACATCGCCATCGTCGAGATCGGCGGCACCATAGGTGATATAGAGGGGCTGCCCTTTATCGAGGCCATAAGACAGTTGAGGGGGGATCTTGGAAAGGAGCACACCCTCTATATCCACGTTACATACGTGCCCTTCATAAAGGCTGCCGGAGAGCTCAAGACCAAGCCCACCCAGCACAGCGTGAAGGAGCTGCGCTCCATCGGCATACAGCCGGATATCCTGCTCTGCAGGACGGAGATGGACCTGCCGGCTGACCTTAAGGCCAAGATCGGCCTGTTCTGCGACGTGAAGGAGGACAGGGTGATCACCGCAAGGGATGTGGACTGCATCTACGAGGTGCCGCTGCGTTTCCACCAGGAGGGGCTGGACGAGAGGATAGTCGAGAGCCTGAACATGTGGACCCGCGCCCCCGTGCTCACTCCCTGGGAGGATCTCGTGGCCCGCATAAATCAGCCCCAGTACACGGTGAAGATCGCCATGGTGGGCAAGTATGTGAACCTCAAGGAGTCCTACAAGAGCTTGAACGAGGCCCTGTTCCACGGAGGGGTGGCCAACAACGCCAGGGTGGAGATCGATTACGTCAATTCGGAAGAGATCAGGGGAGAGGCCCTGGAAGAGCGCCTGTCTGGTGCAGACGGGATCCTGGTGCCTGGCGGATTCGGCTCCAGGGGGATCCCCGGAAAGCTTGAGGCCATCAGCTATGCACGGGAACAGGGGATTCCGTTTTTCGGCATCTGCCTCGGTATGCAGCTGGCAGTCATCGAATTCGCCAGGAACGTGGCAGGGCTTGCCCTGGCAGACAGCACGGAGTTCACGGTCAACACCCCCGATCCTGTGATCTATCTCATGAAGGAGTGGTACGACTACCGCACCGACACCATACAGAAGCGTGACGAGTCGAGCCAGAAGGGGGGCACCATGCGTCTTGGGGCATACCCATGCCGCCTTGTGGAGGGAAGCCTTGCCCACAAGGCATATGGCAAGGAGGAGATATTCGAACGGCACCGCCACCGCTACGAGTTCAACAACTCATATCGAGAGGTACTCCAGAAAGCAGGGCTGTCGCTGGCAGGCCTCAGCCCGGATGGTGAGCTGGTGGAGATAGTCGAGATCGGGGAACACCCATGGTTCCTAGGCTGCCAGTTCCATCCGGAGTTCAAGTCCCGGCCGCTCGAGCCTCACCCCCTGTTCGTCTCCTTCATACAGGCCGCCCTCAACCGGCGTGAAGGGGGCAAAAGGGCGTAGATGGAGCAGAAGGGCGGCAATATGCAAAAGGTAGAGATAGGCGGATTCCAGGTGGGGCCAGGTTGCAGGCCCCTGTTGATCGCAGGCCCATGCGTGCTCGAGGAGCTTGATACGGCCAAGCAGATCTGTGCATTCATGAAGAGGGCGGCCCAGGAGGCAGGCTTTTCCTATATGTTCAAGGCCTCTTTTGACAAGGCCAACAGGACATCCATCAACTCCTATCGTGGCCCGGGACTCGAAAAGGGTCTGGAGATGCTGGCGGAGATAAGGTCTGCGCTTTCCGTGCCCGTGATTTCAGACATACATGAGCCCAGACAGGCCGAGGCCGCAGCCGAGGTGCTGGACTGCATACAGATCCCGGCCTTTTTGTGTCGCCAGACCGACCTGCTGCTTGCTGCCGGGCGCACAGGCAGGCCCATCAATATCAAAAAGGGCCAGTTTCTCGCCCCCTGGGACATGATACACGGGGTGAAAAAGGTGCTCTCTACCGGAAACAGGGCGATCCTCCTTACAGAGCGCGGGGTCAGCTTCGGGTACAACAACCTGGTGGTGGACATGCGCTCCCTGGTCATTATGCGGAACTTCGGCTTTCCGGTGGTCTTTGATGCCACCCACAGCGTCCAGCTACCTGGAGGGGGCGACGGCTGTTCCGCAGGCCAGAGGGAGTTTGTGGCCCCCCTTGCCAGGGCAGCCATGGCAGTTGGGGTGGACGGGCTCTTTATGGAGGTCCATCCCACGCCTGACAAGGCCCTTTGTGATGGCCCGAACAGCATCTCTCTGGATAGTGCCAGCCAGCTCCTGGGGGTGCTTTCCCGTATCAGGGGCGCAGTCCAGGCTAAGGGATCTTCCCATGAATGATGCCGGAGGGTCCTTTGACAGACAGAGGGCCGAGGAGCGGGCTTCCCGGGTGAGGCATCTGATCCTGGACGTGGACGGAGTCCTGACAGACGGACGCATCGTCTACACCACATCTGGCGAGCAGGTGCTTTCGTTCCATGTTCATGACGGCCTGGGGATAAAACTGCTCGCAAGTGCCGGCATTGCCGCCTCGATAATCACTGCAAGGGGCTCTTCCGCGCTTGAAAGGAGGGCCAGGGAGCTGGGTATATCCTCCCTCTATCAGGGGGTTGGGGACAAGGCTGCAGCCCTCCGCGAGATCTCTTCCAGGCTTGGGGTTCATCCATCCGGCATGGCGGCAGTCGGCGACGATCTCGTGGATCTTCCCATACTCACGAAGGTCGGATTCTCCGTTGCGGTAGCCAATGCCCAGCCTGCCATCTTTCCCTATGTGGACTTCATAACCAACCGCCAAGGCGGTGCAGGTGCCGTCAGAGAAGTGTGTGAATTCATCCTTAGGGCCAAAGGGCTGTATGACAGCGCCGTAGAGGGCTATCTGCGTCAGGATGCCCCTGGGCCTTGAGCCAGACCCCGGTTTGCTCCCTTTGCAAATGTATTTTTAGCAGCGCTCATGAAGCTTAAGAATTTCATATTTGGGGCCGGCCTTTTGGGCCTGCTGGCAGTGATCACACTCCTCGTCGTGGAGCACGGGGAAGACGAGCCCTTTTTGTGGAGTCCCGAATTCGGGAAGATGCGGGCGAACTTGGTGCTGCACGGTGTAAGATATGCCCGGCAGGCGAAGGATGGCGATGCCGTCTGGGACGTGGATGCAGACATTGCGAGGTTCTATCAGGACAGGGATGTGATAGAATTCGACAAGGTGCACATAGTCCTCAAGGATTCCCAGCCGGTGGAGATAGATGCGGACATGGGGATCTATCACCTCGAGGCCGGTGACATGGAGCTGTTTGGAAACGTGAGGGTCTATTCCTCCCAGGGATATGTCCTGAAGACGGACAGCCTCAGATATATCAAGAAGGAAGGGGTGGTGAGGAGTCCGGACAGGGCGATAATGGAGGGTGACAACGGCTCGAGGCTCGAAGGAGATGGATTTATCTACTATCTTAAGGAGCACCGGCTGGTGATGAAGAGGCCGGTTGCACTCATACCTGAAAAAGAGGCAGGTGTTTAAAGGGGTTTGAGATCATGAAAAAATGTCCACTTAACTCGAAGAGATCGGCCAGAGGTGCGGGCTTCTGCCTTGCCGCAATGCGGCTTGGCCTTCTTGTCCTTTTGGGGGCCTTGATGCTGCTTGGCCCCGCCCTTTCTTCCCAGGCCATGGCGGCAGGGTCAGAGACCAAGATAAGGATCACCAGTGACGAGATGGAGGCCCTGGATCAGCAGGGCAGTGTGGTCTTCAAGGGCAATGTGGTCACAAAACGCGGGGATGTCACCATCTATTCGGACAGGCTTGAGGTCTATTACGAGACCAGCAAGAAGAGCGGTGCCAAGAAGGGGCCCCAAGACGATCAGGGTGTCAGGAAGGGCAGAAGGCTCAAAAAGATCGTTGCCAAGGGCCATGTAAAGGTGATCCAGGATAAGCGCCGGGCCGTTGCCAATATGGCGCTATATGACAAGAAGCGAGAGGTGCTGATTCTCAAGGGAGACGCCCAGGTCTGGGAGGGGAACAACTCCATAAAGGGTGATGTGATCCGTTTCTATCTGAATGAGGACAGGAGCGTGGTCGAAGGCGGCAAGAACCGTGTGGAGGCGGTCGTCTATTCCGACGGGGAGTAGCCATGCAGAGTGATACAGGCGAAAGGGGCGTCATTTGGATGGGGGTGTGAACATGGCCCAGGAAGCGCTGTCGGCAGCAGCAAGGCCGGAGACGGAGGCCAGGGCCAGTCTGGAGGCCCAGGGCCTTGTCAAGATATACAAGAACCGCAAGGTGGTGGATGGGGTCGATCTGATCCTGTACAGCTCATCGATCGTGGGGCTTCTTGGTCCGAACGGGGCAGGAAAGACCACCACCTTCTATATGATTGCCGGTCTCATAAGGCCGGACGGGGGCAGGGTTCTCCTGGATGGCCAGGACATAACAAGCCTTCCCATTCACGAGCGGGCAAGACTCGGGATCACCTATCTGCCACAGGAGCCGTCGGTTTTCAGGAGCCTCACAGTTGCCGATAATATACGTATAGTACTGGAGAACCGTGGCTTCAAACGGCAGCAGATGGAAGAGGAGGTCTCCAGGCTCCTTTCGGAGATGGGCCTGACTGGGCTTGCAGACCAAAAGGGCCGTTCGCTCTCCGGTGGGGAGCGGCGCAGGGTGGAGGTCGCCAGGGCCTTGGCAACGGATCCGAAATTCATCTTGCTGGACGAGCCCTTTGCCGGGGTGGATCCCCTTGCAGTGGCAGATATTCAGGGTATAGTCCGCGGGCTCAAGGACAAGGGGATCGGGGTTTTCATCTCCGATCACAATGTTCGGGAAACCTTGACGGTGTGCGACAGCGCATATATTGTAAACTTAGGCAAGGTTATTGCAAAAGGCACGCCAGAAGAGATAGCGAAGAGCAAAATAGTACGCGAGACATATTTAGGAGAGGATTTTTCTTTTTAAAATTTTATGGCCCTTGAACTGAGACAGAACCTCAAGCTGACCCAGCAGCTTGTAATGACCCCGCAGTTGCAGCAGGCCATAAAGCTGCTGCAGCTGTCCCGTATAGAGCTCATAGAGCAGATCAATCAGGAGTTGGAGTCCAATCCGGTCTTGGAGGAGGCCACAGACGCCCCTTCAGAGGTGGAGAGCTCCCAGGCAGAGCCCACCGCTGCGGAGATCCATGAGCAGTGGAACGATCAGGAGGTCCCGGACCTGTCCTCCTCGGAAGATGCCAAGACACCCTGGGACAAGGAGGCTGTCCAGGAGACCAACTGGCAGGAGGTCTGGGACGATGAATACAAGCGGGCACTTCCCTCCTACTCCTTCGAGGAGAAGGAGCTTCCCAACTACGAAAATCTGATCTCTTCCAGCACCTCTCTGACAGAGCATCTGGTATGGCAGCTCCAGCTGTCCGACTTCGATGACGATGAGCGAAAGATCGCCATGTTCATCATCGGAAATCTGGACAAGAACGGCTACCTCAAGGTCTCTGTTGAGGAGATAGCCGCAGAGACCGGTGCCTCCTCGGAAGAGGTGGAAAGGGTGCTGGGCAAGGTCCAGAAGTTCGATCCCGTAGGGGTGGCTGCCAGGGATCTCAGGGAGTGCCTGCTCATCCAGATAGACCACCTGGGCATAGAGGACCCCCTGGTGCGCGAGCTGGTCTCAGACCATCTTCACCAGGTGGAGCTCCATAACTATCAGAACATCGCAAAGGCCACCGGGCGCACCCCCGAAGAGGTGGTCCAGGCCATAGAGGTGATCAAGGGCCTGGAGCCGAGGCCGGGCCGGGCCTACAGTGATGAAGAGATCCATTACGTGGTCCCGGACATATATGTCTACAAGGTGGATGATGACTACGTCATCACCCTCAACGAAGACGGAATACCGCAATTGAGGATCAGCTCCTACTACAAGGAGGCCATTAAGAACGGCATGGCCCCGGCGGATGCAAAGGAGTTCATCCAGGACAAGCTGAAAAGCGCTGTCTGGCTGATGAAGAGCATCCAGCAGCGCAAGAAGACCATATACAAGGTCACAAAGAGTATCGTAAAGTTTCAGCGCGAGTTCCTGGACAAGGGGATTGCCTATCTGAAGCCGCTGGTCCTAAGGGATGTGGCCGAGGATGTTGGGATGCACGAGTCCACCATCAGCAGGGTGACCACAAACAAGTATGTCCACACCCCCCAGGGCATATTCGAGCTGAAGTTCTTTTTCAGCACAGGGCTTCCCAGGCGGGACGGCTCTTCCGATGTGGCTGCCCAGAGCGTAAAGGAGCGCATAAAGCGCCTCATCGAGACAGAGGATCCCACCAAGCCTTACAGTGACAAGCAGATCGTGGAGATCCTGGCCAAAGACAATATCAAGATTGCAAGGAGGACCGTTGCCAAATACAGGGATCAGCTGGGCATATTGCCCTCTAGCAGGAGAAAGAGGCCGAAGATCTGATTCCAGCGGGCGTTAACGGAAACGGAGGAAAGGTATGCAGATAAACGTGACATTCAGGCACATGGAGCACGATGCCGGGCTGAAGGACTATGTTGAAGATCGTTTTTCCAGGCTCAAGCGCTATAGCGACTCTCCCATGAATATCCATGTGGTCCTTTCGAAAGAGAAATTCAGGAATTTTGCCGAGGTGGTAGTGACCGGCGACGGGATCAGGGCTGCAGCGAAACAGGAGCATGAGGATCTTCGGGCGGCCGTGGATCTGGTGCTGGACAAGATAGAGAGGCAGCTCAAGAAGTTCAGGGAGAAACTAAAGCAGAAGGGCAAGAAGCGCTCGTCTGCCCAGCAGCCCCAGACGGCAATCCCTGTGGATGAGACCAAGGCTGAAGAGCCTGAAGAGGTCATCATAGTTGAAAAGATCCATCCAAAGCCCATGTCCATCGAGGAGGCTGCCGATCAGCTCCAGATCAGCGGCATGGGATTTCTCGCTTTCAAGAACGCAGACACCAACCAGGTCAACGTCATATATTGGCGGAAAGACGGACTGCTGGGCCTTCTGGAACCGTAAGCTTTGAGGATTCTGGACTATCTCTGCGACAACTGCATAGAGACCGACCTGGAGGCAGAGAGCAAGGAGGATGTCCTTAGGCTCCTTGCCGAAAAGGCGGAGGCGGTGCGCCCGGAGCTCAAGGCATCCGATGTCTTCGGGGTCCTCAAGGAGCGGGAGGCCCTTGGCAGCACTGGGATAGGTGGTGGCATCGCCATCCCTCATGGCAAGCTCCAGGGCCTTGAACGCCTCACCATCATCCTGTTCAGGAGCATGAAGGGGGTGCCCTTCGACTCCCTGGACAAGCGTCCCGTCTCTGTAATCTGCCTGCTGCTGGCTCCAGACGATGCGGCTCCCATATATCTCCGGATCCTGGCAAGGGTCTCCAGGGTGCTCAAGGACCAGAAGACCTTTGAGGGCCTCATGGCTGCAGCCGATGCCGCAGGCATAAAGGAGGTCATTGGCCAGGCGGAGTCTGTCATAAGGTAGGCTTTGGGGCTGGATTTCGCCGGGCTTAAAAGGCAAACGAGTGGACAGGGGAAATAAGAGCATTCAGACAGTGGTGATCACGGGGATGTCCGGCTCAGGCAAGAGCACGGCCCTCCGGGCCTTTGAGGACATGGGGTACTACTGTCTGGACAACCTGCCCATAACACTCCTGCCGGATTTCCTGTCACTTGCTGAAAAGAGCTCCGAGATACCCCCAAAGATCGCCATGGTCATGGACCTGAGAGAGAGGGGTTTTCTCGATCAGTACGCCTCCATCTTCAACCAGGTAAAGGGGGCGGGTTATCACCTGGAACTGCTCTTTCTCGATACCTCAGACGATGTCCTCGTCCAGCGCTTCAGCCAGACGCGCAGGCGGCATCCCCTCCAGCACAAGGAGAACACCCCGATTGCAGAGGCGATCGCAGAGGAGCGCAAACGCCTAAGAGGGATAAGGGAGTTTGCGGACAAGTACATAGACACCTCTGGCTACAACGTCCATCAGCTGAGGGAGGCGGTGCTGACCCTCTACTCACAGCGTCAGGACCTGAACCGTCTCCTTATCCATGTCATCTCCTTTGGTTTCAAGTACGGGCTTCCTGCAGATGCCAATCTGGTCTTCGATGTCCGTTTCCTGGCAAATCCATATTTTGAGCCCGAGCTGAGGCCCCTTTCCGGGCGTGACTCTCCCGTGAAGGACTATGTGATGAGGGACCAGGAGACCAGCCGTTTTCTGGCCCACCTCGAACGAATGCTCGGCTTTCTGGTGCCAAATTACCAACGGGAGGGCAAATCCTATCTGGTGGTTGCGGTCGGATGCACGGGTGGCAGGCACAGAAGCGTTGCAATAGCCGAGTGGATCAAGGATTTCTTTCGCCAAAGGGGCCATGATGTGGTAATCACCCACCGAGACCTGGAGAAAGAGGCTTGAGAATCATGATAGGAGTCGTAATCGCTGCACACGGAGATCTGGCCCAGGAACTTCTCAAGACTTCCGAATTTATCCTTGGGCCCCAGGAGGCGATAGAGGCCCTGACCATAGACCCTTCCCAGCCGGTGGAGAAGATGCAGGCGGTGATCAAGAAGGCCATCTCCAGGGTGGATCAGGGACAAGGGGTCTTGATCCTAACGGACATGTTTGGTGGCACCCCTGCGAATATGACCCTCAGTTTTCTGGAAGAGGACAGGGTGGAGGTGATCACAGGAGTGAACCTGCCCATGATGATACGCCTGTCCCAGTGTCGAGACGGCAGGGGGATGACCCT
>CAZNKD010000080.1:0-14213 GCA_964573615.1 uncultured Desulfobacterales bacterium
AGCGATATCTGCACGTCGGATTCCATTACCTGTATATTGAGTTATAAAGTAATTTGATGGAGATCCCAAACATATTGTAAGGTCAACCGTCATTAATGTAGTAAGAAAGTCTTCTTGCTTGTTTTCAAGGAATAAATTTGCAGGTAAGCAACTAATTTGTGCAAGAACATTCCCACAGCTTCTGCCTAAGTCTCCAAGTGATAACGGCATAATATAACCCTCTATAATAATTTTTGACCGAACATTAAATTATACTGATGAAAAAAACCTGGTCTCTCCCCAAAAATCCATCTCCATTCTCATTTTTGTATCATCGGAATTTTTTCAAGACAAGATTAACAATTCCGAACTGCCGTTTTTCTGGCAGCTTTTTGGGCCTGGTGCTCTGCTGAAAATGAACATGCAAACACAAGCCCCCAATTAGACAAATAGTTTTGCAGCGAGATAATATGTATATTCCGTTAGAAAGGTTCTGGAGGCATGGATTCAAAGGGATCTGCTGGCCCGGATATCATCTCCATATATCATCTTTGATATCGTTTAGAGCCCTCCCTCTTTCTATCCCAGCCCGAAGTCCTGCCTGATCTGGCTGATCCTGTCCCGGAGCCCTGCCGCCTTTTCAAACTCCAGGGCCTTTGCCGCCGTTCTCATCTCTTTTTCGAGCCGCTCGATCATGGCCTGTGCCTCCTTCCTGGAGCCTGGACGGCCATAGGGGACGACATCCTCCTCCACAGCACTGGCTGCTGCCTGCTCCTGGTCGAACAGGGAGGACAGGGCATCATCCACCTGTTTCCGAACGCTCTTTGGCACTATGCCGTGCCGTTCGTTGTACTCCATCTGAAGACGCCTGCGCCTTTCGGTCTCGGAAAGCGCCGCCTTCATGGCTCCCGTGATCTTGTCTGCATAGAGTATCACCAGCCCTGCTGCGTTACGGGCCGCCCTGCCCGCCACCTGTATGAGGGATCTTTCAGAGCGCAAAAAGCCCTCCTTGTCTGCATCCAGCACTGCCACAACAGAGACCTCCGGCATGTCCAGGCCCTCCCTCAACAGGTTGATGCCAACGAGCACGTCGAACTCCCCGCGCCTGAGCCCCCTTATGAGCTGGCTCCTCTCCACCGTCTTTATGTCAGAATGGAGATACTCCACGCGCACCCCCACAGAGGCGTAGTAATCGGTCAGGTCCTCTGCCATGCGCTTGGTGAGGGTGGTCACGAGCACCCTCTCCCCCCGGGCCACCGCCTTTCTGATCTCTTCCAGCAGATCGTCAACCTGTGTGGAGGCAGGCCGGACCTCCATTGCAGGGTCCACCAGGCCGGTTGGCCTGATTATCTGCTCCACCACACGACCGCCAGACACTTCCAGTTCATAGGGCCCGGGGGTTGCCGAGACATAGACCACCTGCCCCACGGCGCGCTGGAACTCCTCGAACATGAGCGGCCGGTTGTCCAGGGCAGACGGCAGGCGAAAACCGAAATCCACGAGGGTCTGCTTTCGCGATCTGTCCCCTGCATACATGCCCCTTATCTGGGGCACCGTGATATGGCTCTCGTCGATGAAGGTGATGAAATCGTCCGGGAAATAGTCCAGGAGCGTGGGCGGCGGCTGTCCCGGCGCCCTGCCGGTCAGGTGACGGGAGTAGTTTTCGATGCCGTGACAGTAGCCGAGTTCCTGAAGCATCTCTATGTCCAGGTTGGTACGCTGTTCTATCCTCTGGGCCTCCACCAGCCTGTTTTCCATCTGAAAAAACCGGATGCGCTCCTCGAGCTCCTTTTTGATCTCCATTATCGCCCGGTCGAGGCTCCTCCTCGAGGCCACGTAGTGGCTGGAGGGGAAGATCACCATATCTGTTATGTCGGCAAGCCTCTTTCCCCTCAGCGGGTCTATCAGGCTTATTCGCTCGATCTCGTCGCCGAACAGCTCCACCCGCACGGCACGCTCCTCCTCGTATGCGGGGAATATCTCCACGATGTCACCCCGCACCCTGAAGGTTCCCCGGTGAAAATCGGCATCGGAGCGCTCATAGAGCATGGTGACCAGGCGGGAGAGCATCTCATCCCTCGAAAGCTCCTCACCCACCCGCAGGTAGAGCTGCATCTCATGATACTCCTCGGGAGAGCCGAGCCCGTAGATACATGAGACACTGGCCACGATGATGACGTCCCTTCTGGTCAGCAGGGAGTAGGTGGCAGAGTGCCTGAGCCGGTCTATGAAATCGTTGATGGAGGAGTCCTTCTCTATATATGTGTCGGTGGAGGGGATGTAGGCCTCCGGCTGGTAGTAGTCGTAGTAGCTCACGAAGTATTCCACAGCATTTTCAGGAAAGAGCTGCTTGAACTCGTTGAACAGCTGGGCAGCCAGGGTCTTGTTGGGGGCCATTATGAGGGCAGGCCTTCCCATCCGGGCTATCACATTGGCCATGGTGAAGGTCTTGCCTGAGCCGGTGACGCCGAGAAGCGTCTGATGCTCAAGGCCGCGGCCAAGCCCGTCCACCAGCTCTTCGATGGCCTTTGGCTGGTCTCCTGCCGGCTTGAATGGGCTCTGGAGCTTGAAAATCCGATCCATGATCTAAACTATAATTAATCCCAATGAAATCAGCCAGTTCTTTTACCCCATATCTCACGGAAAGCCCCCTTGCAGGCGGCCCGAGCCGGAGAGGCCGGGAACCGGCAAAGCCGTGGCCTCGGCGGGGCTTGCTTACAGACACAAAAACATCTACTTTAGTCAGGTTGAACAAAAAATCTCAGGGGGCCTTTGCACAGTCCGCAGGCCCCTTTTCAGGAGCGGCTCTGACATGGCTGAAAAGGATGGAGACAAGAGGCCTTCAAACTTCATCAGGAACATAGTGATACAGGACCTGGAGTCGGGAAAGCACGATACCGTGATCACCCGCTTCCCCCCTGAACCCAACGGTTTTCTGCACATCGGGCATGCAAAGTCCATTGTCCTGAACTTCGGGCTTGCCGCGGAGTTTGGCGGCAGATGCCATCTGCGCTTCGATGACACCAACCCCACCAAGGAAGAGCAGGAGTATGTGGACGCCATCATGGAGGATGTGCGCTGGATGGGCTACGACTGGGGTGAACACCTCTACTATGCCTCGGACTACTTCGATCAGTTCTACGACTATGCAGAACAGCTCATAAAGAAGGGAAAGGCCTTCGTCTGCGATCTTTCCCAGGAGGAGATCAGGAAATACAGGGGCACGCTCACCGAGCCGGGCAAGGAGAGCCCCTACCGCAACCGCAGTGTCGAGGAGAACCTGGATCTGTTCCGGCGCATGAGGGCAGGGGAGTTCAAGGATGGCGAAAGGGTCTTGAGGGCCAAGATCGACATGGCCTCCGGCAACCTGAACATGCGGGACCCTGTCATCTACAGGATCATGCACGTACCCCACCACCGCACCGGCGACAAGTGGTGCATCTATCCCATGTATGACTTTGCCCACTGCCTTTCAGACGCCATAGAGGGGATAACCCACAGCATCTGCACCCTGGAGTTCGAAGACCACCGCCCCCTCTACGACTGGTTCCTGGATGAGCTCGGCACCCCGTGTCACCCCCAGCAGATCGAGTTTGCAAGGCTGAATCTCACCTACACGGTGCTCAGCAAGAGAAAGCTCATCCGGCTGGTGGAGGAGGGACACGTGGACGGCTGGGACGATCCGCGCATGCCCACCATCAGCGGCATGAGGCGGCGGGGCTATCCGCCTGCGGCAATCCGGGACTTCTGTGAACGCATCGGGGTTGCGAAAAAGGAATCCGTGGTGGATGTGGCCCTTCTGGAGCACTGCGTTCGGGACGAGCTGAACCGCACGGCCCCGCGCCGCATGGCGGTCCTGAACCCGGTGAAGGTCGTGATCGAGAACTATCCGGATGACCTGGTGGAGGAGATGGAGGCCATAAACAACCCCGAGGATCCCTCCTACGGGACGAGAAAGGTCCCCTTCTGCCGGGAGATCTATATCGAGCGCACGGATTTCATGGAGGATCCCCCGAAGAAATTCTACCGTATGGCGCCTGGCCGGGAGGTGCGGCTGCGCTACGCATACATCGTAAAATGCACAGGGTTCGAAAAGGACCCGGAGACCGGGGAGATCACCGAGATACGATGCACCTATGACCCGGAGACCAGGGGAGGCAACACCCCGGATGGCCGCAAGGTCCGGGGGACCATACACTGGGTATCTGCCCGCCACGCCTTCTCTGCCCAGGTGCGCCAGTACGACAGGCTGTTTCGCGAGCCCTATCCGGGATCTGGCGGGGCAGACTTCATGGATTCCCTGAACCCCGACTCCCTCGAGATCCTGGACGGCTGCCTGCTTGAGCCGTCCCTGAAGGAGGCAGAGCCGGGCTCCATGTGGCAGTTCGAGCGGCTGGGCTACTTCTGCGTCGATACCAGGTATTCCGGGCCGGGTGCGCCGGTCTTCAACCGCACCGTCCAGCTGAGGGACACCTGGGCCAAGATAGAAAAGAGGCTCGCCCAGCAGCAAAAGGGCGGAAAGTCAAAAAAGAAGAGATAGAGAGGAAGGGCAGGACCCAATGGAAAAGGAAAAGAACAGCAAGGAAGCAGGAAACAAGGAGGCCGGCCAGGAGGTCATAGTACGCTTTCCGCCGAGCCCCACGGGATATCTCCACATAGGCGGTGCCAGGACCGCCATCTTCAACTGGCTCTTTGCCAGGAAACATGGCGGCAAATTCATCCTTCGCATCGAGGACACCGATGCCGAGCGCTCCACCCGCGAATCCATCGAGGGGATTCTGGACGGGCTCACCTGGCTCGGTATCGACTGGGATGAAGGCCCCTACTTCCAGAGCGAGTATGCGGAAGAGCACAGGGCCATGGCCCAGCGCCTGCTGGATGAGGGCAAGGCCTACAAGTGCTTCTGCACCAAGGAGGAGCTCGAGGAGAAGAGGAAGCGGGCACTTGCCGAGAAGCGGGACATCAAGTATGACGGCACATGCCGCAGGCTCACCCCGGAAGAGGTGGCTGCCAAGGAGGCGGCAGGCATGCCCTATGTGGTGCGCTTCAAGGTGCCGGAGCGTACCGGCAAGATCGGCTATGACGACAAGGTGCTCGGCCGGATCGAGAAGGACTATTCCGAGATAGAGGACTTCGTGATAGTGAGATCAAACGGCAGGCCCCTCTACCTGCTCTGCAACGTGGTCGACGACATTCGGGACCGCATCACCCACATCATCCGCGGCCAGGACCACATGACCAACACCATAAGGCAGATCCTGCTATACGAGGCGTTTGGAAAGACCCCGCCGGTCTTTGCCCACATGCCCCTGACCCTTGATCTCAAAAAGCGCAAGATCTCCAAGAGGACCCACGGCGAGGTGGTCTCGGTCCAGTGGTACAGGGAGCGGGGCTTCATACCCTGGGCACTGGTGAACTTTCTGGTACTGCTCGGCTGGAACCCCGGCACAGACCAGGAGATCTTCACAAAGGAGGAGCTGATCCAGGCCTTCAGCCTGGAGCGGATCAGCAAGGCCAACTCCATCTTCAACTACCGCAAGGGGGACCCGAAGTTCTTCACGGATCCGAAGGCGATAAGCATCAATGCCTGGTGGCTCAGGCACCTGCCCATAGAGGAGATAGCAGAGATGATCAAGCCGGACTTCCAGGCCCAGGGCATCTGGGACCCTGCCTATGAGGGAGAAAAGAGGCAGTGGTTTCTGGAGACCCTGGACATGATAAGGAGCCGGTTCCACACCCTCAAGGACTTTGCCACCCTGGGCCGGGCCTATTTCGCGGAAGACTATGAATTCGACCCCAAGGCGGTCAGGAAGAATCTGCTGAAGCACGAGATACTAAAGGAGCTCCTGCCTGCGCTGGCCGAGCGGCTGGAAGGGGTGGAGCCCTGGGATCTCGAAACCACCGAGAGCGCCCTTCGCGCCTTTGCCGAGGAGCAGGAGGTGAAGGCAGGTGTCATCATAAACGGCCTTCGGACAGTGGTGACAGGGCAGCTGAAAGGGCCGGGCATATTCGATGTGATGGTGGCCATAGGAAAGGAGCGGGTGATCAGGCGGCTGAAGAAGACCCCGGAGCTATTTGAAAGGCTGAAGCAGGAGGTGGCAGCGGCCAAGAAATAGCGGGCCGTCCTCACAGGGAGAGCCTCTTTTCGGCCTCTTCAAGGCCAATGCCCGAGATGAAAAAGCCCTTTTGGCGGCTCGATGCCCCGGAGACGAGCTCCACACGGGACTTTGGCACACGAAAGAGCTCTGCCAGGAACCGGCGGCAGGCCCGGTTTGCCTTTCCATCCACAGGAGGGGCATTGACAGCCAGCTTGAGGCGGCCGCCGTGTATGCCTTTCAGGCCGGTGCGCTTTGCCCCGGGCTGGACATGGAGCAGTATCACCACACCGTCGCCCTTGGCCTTCAGGAATCCGTCTTGCAAGGGCCTCCTCCGCAGCCTGCACACCCTCCAGGAGGGCCATCCGACCTAGACCGGGCGGCCCTTTCCACAGAGGCCGCCTTCTGCCTCTCTGCCTCCTCCTTGAGCTCGAGTATCATCGGCCCAAGCTCCTGGACCTCCTTGAACATCTTGACGAACCCCGGCCGGTCCTTTCCGGCGACAATGGACCGGAGCTGGCGGGCATACTTGTCGAAGGTCTCAAGGGCCGCGTCCGTATAGGGATTGGCCATCTGGATGAAGGCATAGAGCTCCGGGTCCTGAAAACAGAGCCGGGCCAGGATGTCGAGCTGGCGGGCAAAACTCGGGGTTGCAAGCTCGATCACGTGCCGGAAGTCGATGCCGTCCTCCTCAAGGGATTTTCCGAGACAGAGCAGCACGAAGTGGTTCAGGGCCTGTACCCAGGCCATGGTGCGATCATGCTCCTGGGGGGTGAAAATCGGGGTGGCCGCACCCGCCAGCTGAAACAGCCGCTTCCACCAGGGAAGCCAGCGCTCACCCCTGGCAGGACAGATGGCCACCCTGTGCCCCTCTATGCCGGGCTCACCAGGGCCGAAAAGTGGATGGGTGCCGATGACCTCGCAGGAGCTGTGCTCAAGCATGCACTCCACCTGGGTCTGCTTGAGCGAGCAGAAATCTGTCAGAAGGTGCTCCCTTGGGACCAGAGGCCCTACCTGCTCGACCACCTCCGGAAAGACGTTCATGGGCAGGGAGAGTATCACCACATTTGCGGCAACGGCCACGTCTTCCGGACTCAAACGGGTGCCTATATCGGATATGATCACATGGAAGCCCTGCTCCTCAAAAAAGCGGTGAAACCAGCGCCCCATGCGCCCCTTGCCGCCTATGATCCCTATTATCGGGGTGCGGACAGGGGCCAGGGCCTGAAGCTCTGGGCTTCCGCTGTGGGAATGGTCAGACAATTGGCCCCTCCTTTCTTCTGATCCTGCCTGCAAGATCGGTTATCTCAAGGGCAAAGCGCCTTATCAGATGATCGGCCAGGACGAGCTGGATCATGGCCTTCATCACAGGCACGATCCGCGGGATGGCGGAAACATCATGCCTGCCCTTGACAGAGAGCTTTACCGGCCTGCCCTCGATATCGATGGTATCCTGCTCCATCATGATGGATGGGATGGGCTTTACCGCCGCCCGGGCCACGATGGGCTCCCCATTCGAGATGCCGGCAAGGATCCCCCCTGCATTGTTGGAAGAGAAGCCCTCCGGGGTGATGGGATCGTTGTTCCTGGAGCCTGTAGAGTAGGCCGCCTTGAATCCCGAGCCGATCTCCACCCCCTTTACGGCCCCGATGGACATGAGCGCCCTTGCTATCTCGGCATCCAGCTTGTCGAACACCGGATCCCCGAGGCCGGCAGGACAGTTAAGGGCCGTCACCTCGACGATCCCGCCAAGGGAGTCGCCGCTCTTTCTGGCGGCCAGCACCGCCGCCTCCATCTCCTTGGCCGCGGCAGGATCGGGGCAGAAGAGCCTGTTTTCCTCGATGATGGACAGGTCCCTGACCTCCGCCTCCACACCACCCAGGGCCACGGTATAGGCAACCACGCTGATATCGACCAGATCCAGTACCCTCTGGGCCACGGCCCCGGCGGCCACCCTGGCCGCTGTCTCACGCCCCGATGAGCGGCCGCCCCCCCGGTGATCACGTATGCCGTAGCGCTTCAGATATGTAAAGTCACCATGTCCGGGCCTGAATAGCCCCTTCAGGTGGTCATAGGAGGAGCTCTTGGCATCCCGGTTACGGATCATGAGGCTTATGGGTGTGCCGGTGGTGCGCCCCTCGAAGACGCCTGACAGGATCTCCACCCGGTCCGGCTCCTTTCTCGTGGTCTCTGCGGCACCGCCCTTTCCGGGCCTCCTCTTGTCCAGGGCCTCCTGGATCATCTCCGCTGTAAGGGAGAGCCTTGGCGGGCAGCCGTCGATCACCACCCCGAGGGCCGGACCGTGGGACTCTCCCCAGGTGGTGATCCGAAAGGCCTTGCCGAAGCTGTTACCTGACATATTGAAACTCCTGACGTATCTCGTCGGCTATCTGATGGGGGCTTCGCCCCTGGGTATCCACCTCTATGTGGCTGAACCTCCTGTAGAGGGGCCCGCGCTCCTCGAGGACGGATACCACCTCGTCATATATATCCCTGCCGGTAAGACTCGGCCTTGTCGAGCTCGTCTTGCTGTCCTTGGCCATCCTGCGGCAGATCACCTCTATGGGGGCCGTAAGGAGGACCACGAAGCATCGCTTCATGGCCTCTTCCATCACATCCTCATGGAGCACCGCCCCTCCCCCAAGGGCGGCAACAAGGGGCCTGGAGTCTGCAAGAAGCTCCTTGAGCACCCGGGCCTCCAGGGCCCTGAAACCATCCCAGCCCTCGTCCTCCACGATCTCTGAGATGGTCCTGCCCGCCTGCTTCTCTATCATGCGGTCACTGTCGATGGCGGCACAACCAAGCATCCTGGCAAGCTCCTTGGCCACAGACGTCTTGCCGGTGGCCCTGTAGCCGGTGAGAAAAATTTTCTTTACTTTTCGCGCCATCGGGATCAACCCTGTTGCCGGACGGCGCGGACAAGCTCTTGCCAGCGCTGCCAGAAGTCCGGAAAGGACTTCTTTACACAGCTCTTGTCCTGAAACTCTATGCCGGCCACCCTGAGCCCGGCAACTGCAAAGGACATGGCAATGCGGTGATCGTCATAGGTCTGGATGAGCGCCCCCCTGAGGGCATTCGGATCTGCGGCCCCCTTCACCCACAGGCCATCTTCGAGCTCGCCTGCCTCGACACCGATCCTGTTAAGTTCATTGACCACCGCGGTGATCCTGTCTGTCTCCTTCACCCTAAGGTGGGCCACGTTCCTGACCACCGTGGTGCCCTGGGCAAAGGCTGCCACCACTGCCAGGGTAGGCACCACATCGGGCCATCTGCCCATGTCGATCTCGATTGCGGACAGGCGGCCCTGCTCCGGGCCGATCACCGTTGTCCCCTCGGAGGCGTCCTTCTCCACCCTGCATCCCATGGAACCGAGGATGTCTGCAAAGGCGGCATCCCCCTGAAGCGGCTCAGGAGGCAGATTGGTGACCGTGACCGCACTGCCCGTAACTGCTGCAGCGGCAAAGAAATAGGATGCGCTGGATGCATCCCCCTCGACCAGGTACTGCCTGCCCTCGTATGCGCCCTGAGGCACGAAAAAGGCGTTGTCCCTCTCGGACACCTCTACCCCGAAGGCCTTCATGACAGCGGTGGTTATATCCACATAGGGCCGGGACACCAGCGGGCCATCAAGCCCGATGACCGCAGGCCTCCTGCAGTAGGGGGCCACGAGAAGCAGGGATGACAGGAACTGGCTGCTTATGGAGGCGGCCACGGCCGTCTTGCCCCCTTCGATACCGCCGCCTTCGATCCTGATGGGCGGACACCCCGTGCCCTTTATGCTCTCTGCCCGGACACCCCAGTCGGATAGGGCGCGGAGCAAGGGAGCGGCAGGCCGCTCCTCCATACGGCGATTGCCCGTGAGCTCTGTGACCGCCCCCTTGGGGGCAAGGGCGGCAACGGATATCATGAACCGTATCCCTGTGCCGTTGTTTCCCATATATATGGGCCCTGACGGGGCAGAAAGGGTGCCTGCCGAGCCATTGACCACCCAGTGTCCGGGCGCCGAGTCATCGATCTCGACACCAAGGGCTGTGAGTGCAGAGCGCAGATAGGAGGTATCCTCACTATCGAGGGGGCCTGAAAGCCTGCTCCTTCCGCTTGCCAGGGCCGCACATACGAGCGCCCGCTGGGTTATGCTCTTGGAGCCTGGAACAGATATCCTGAAGGGCTTGTAAGACATATTCCTAACCAGTTCTCTCCTTGTATGCAGAGTAGAGTGCCTCTTCCATGACCTCCTTCGGGGCCTTGGTGCCGGTCCAGAACTGAAACTGGGCCAGGGCCTGATGAAGGAGCATACGAAGCCCGTCTATCACCCGGGCGCCCCTGGCCCCTGCCTCCTTGAGCAGACGGGTCTCGAGCGGGCTGTAGACTATGTCCATCACCACAGAAAAACGGCCGGTCACATCTGGCTCCACCGGGATCTCATCCCCTGGGGAGCCGCCACTTGCCATGCCCACGGATGTGGTATTGATCAAGATATCACCGAACAGGGCCTTTTCATCATCGAGGCCGGAGAAGCTGCATGAGAACTCACGGGCCAGTCTCTCGGCCTTCTCTATGGTCCTGTTGGCCACATGGACCCTGGCCCCCCTCTCGGACAGGCCGTAAACCACGGCCCTGGCCGAACCTCCCGCCCCCAGGACCACGGCCCTCTTGCCGCCGAGGGCCGTCTTCTCCTCAAGGGCCTTTACCGCCCCGATCCAGTCGGTGTTGGTGCCTATCAGGCGGCCGGCCTCGTTCCTTACGGTGTTGACAGCCCCGATCTCTGAGGCGAAACGGTCGATCTCGTCGAGGAAGGGGATAAGGGCCTCTTTGTGGGGAATGGTGACAGAGACTCCATCTATATTGAGCGACCTGATGGAGTCGGCGGCCTGCTCGGCACTTTTGACGCAAAAGGCCAGATATACCGCGTTCATGCCAAGGGCCCTGAATGCCGCATTGTGCATCACGGGGCTCAGGCTGTGCTCCACCGGATCCCCGATGATCCCGTAGAGCCTGGTCCTGGCATCTGGCAGATAGATCTTCTTGTCCGGCATGGCCCCTTCTCTAAAGCCCCTTACCGGGTCCCCGTCCGCCCTACTGGGAGCCCAACTGTGCCTTCACCCAGTTGAGCAGGCTTCCTGCCCCGAGGATGAACCGATCGCGCTCTGAAAGGTCCAGCCTGGCCTGAAAGGTCTGGCCGCTTCCTGTCCGCACGGTCACGGTCTCGGCACCTTCAAGCAGGGCCTGTCTCAGACCCGGGATGGTCAGTGTCTCACCCTGTTCCACCCTGTCGTAGTCGGCAGGGTCCTCAAAGGTCATGGGCACGATGCCGAAGTTTATCAGATTGGCCTTGTGGATGCGGGCGAAGCTCTTTACGATCTTTGCCCTCACCCCAAGATAGCGGGGGGCCAGGGCCGCATGCTCCCGGGACGAACCCTGGCCGTAGTTCTCACCCCCGACGATTATCACCCTGCCTGCAGCCTGGGCCTTCTTGGAAAACTCGGGATCTATTGCCGAAAAGACATACTCACTGATGGCAGGGACATTGCTTCTGAGCGGCAATATCTTGCTGCCTGCCGGCATGATGTGGTCTGTGGTGATGTTGTCACCCACCTTTAGGACCACCGTTGCCTCGAGATCCTCCGGAAGGGGCTCGAAGTCCGGCAAGGGCTTGATGTTCGGTCCTCGGACGATCTCGACATCAGAACCGTCTTCGGGGGGAGGGATGATGCCGTTGTCGTTTATGATGAGGCTTTCCGGCATCGCCACCTCCGGGGCCTCGCCAAGCTCTCTCGGATCGGTGATAACCCCTGTAACAGCAGCGGCCACCGCCGTCTCCGGGCTGCAGAGATAGACCTGGTCGTTCTTGGTGCCGCTCCTTCCGGGAAAGTTCCTGGTAAAGGTCCTGAGAGAGATGGTGTCTGTGGCCGGGGCCTGGCCCATCCCGATACAGCCCAGACAGCCACACTGGTGGATACGGGCCCCTGCATGGATGAGCTGCTTGAGCGCCCCTGCCACATCGGCGTTTTCGAGCACCTGGCGGGAACCCGGGTTTATCTCGAAGCTGACATCCTTGCTGATCTGCCTGTCTCGCAGGGCCTCGGCGGCAACACATATGTCGCGATATGAAGAGTTTGCACAGGAGCCGATGATCACCTGGGCAACCGGCCTTCCTGCCACCTCCTTCACCTTCACCACGTTGTCCGGCGAAGAGGGGCAGGCGATCATGGGCTCGAGGGCCGAAAGGTCGAGCTCTATCACCCTGGCGTAGCTTGCATCTTCATCCGCCCTGAGCTCCTGCCACTGCTCAGCCCTGCCCTGGAGTTCCAGAAAGGCCCTGGTGACGTCGTCCGAAGGAAACACGGTGCTCGTGGCCCCAAGCTCTGTGCCGAGATTGGCGATCGCCCCCCTGTCGGTAACGCTTAGGGTCTCCACACCCGGGCCGAAGTACTCCATGACCTTTCCGACCCCGCCCTTTACCGACAGCTGCCTCAGGAGCTCGAGGATCACGTCCTTGGCCGAGACCCATGGCTGAAGCCTGCCGGTCAGATAGATGCCCACCACCTCCGGCATGTTCAGATGAAAGGGCTGGCCTGCCATGGCCATTGCCACGTCCAGCCCGCCGGCACCTATTGCCAGGGCCCCTGCACCACCTGCCGTGGGCGTATGGCTGTCCGAGCCGAGAAGCGTCTTTCCGGGGGCTGCAAAGCGCTCCAGATGGACCTGATGGCAGATCCCGTTTCCGGGGCGTGAGAAATGGATTCCATACCTTGCGGCTATGGACTGGAGAAACCTGTGGTCATCGGCGTTTCTAAAGTCGCTCTGGAGCAGGTTGTGGTCAACATAGCTGACAGACAGTTCTGTCCTCACCCTTGGGATTCCTATCGCCTCGAACTCCAGATAGGCCATTGTGCCAGTGGCATCCTGGGTGAGCGTTTGATCTATCTTGATGGCAATGGGCTTTCCAGGTGCCATCTCTCCCTCTACCAGATGGTTCGAAATGATCTTCTCTGTAACGGTAAGACCCATGAATAGTCACTCCTGTATCGTGATGATTTCCCTCGTGAATACCGGCTGCAAGAGGGCTGTTTTTTTCGCAAAGATGGATATTACTACATGGCCCCGGCGTTTTCCAGCGCCAAAGGGGCAGATGCAAGGCGGGGACAAGGGACAGCCAGGCAACCAGACAATGAGGGGATCAGGAAATCCGCATAGGGCCTTGTGCCGGCATCTTCCTGCTACACCACCCGCAAAAGGGTCTTTGGGGGCAGAAGTCTTGCAACGGCCTCTTCAAGGTCCTTTACGGTGAAGGGCTTTGAAAGGAAGGGGATCTCTCTTCCGCGTATCTTCTCTATGTGGAGCCTTTCATCCACGTATCCGCTCACGAGCAGGACGGGAAGCTCCGGGAGCCATTTGGCAAGCTCGCCGGCAAAATCCACTCCGTTTCCATCTGGCAGCACCACATCGGCTACCACCAGCGAGATCATATCTGCCTCCTGCTCCAGGACCTTTCTGGCCTCCTTGATGGTGGCTACCGAGATGACCCTGAAACCTATGGCCTCGAGCATCTCCCTTGAAATCTCCAGGACCATGGGATCGTCCTCCAATACGAGAACGCTCCTTCCGTGGCCGACCCAGGCAGGCCCTCCGGCAGTGAAAGGGGTATCGAGATCCATATCCTGTTCCATTTCTCCAGATGGATCGTATTCCGGCAAAAACACCTTGAAGACCGTACCCGCTCCCGGCTTGCTCTGGCAGTAGATCCAGCCGCCATGCTGTTCCACTATGCCGTAGGCCACAGCGAGGCCGAGCCCTGTGCCCTTGCCCACCTCCTTGGTGGTGAAGAAGGGATCGAAGATCTTTTTCCGGATCTCCTCATCCATGCCGCAGCCGGTATCCGAGATGGTGAGCACGGCAAAATAGCCCGAGCGCCCCTCCGGATTTTCAGCACTCTTTTCCGGCATCAGGATCTTTCTGTCCACCTGGATGGAGATCTTGCGTCTGCCATCCTTATCAAGGGCATCCCTGGCATTTACCACCATGTTCATGATGACCTGGGCCAGCATGTTTGGATCTGCATGGACCAGTGCCTTCTCCTCACAGGGTTTGATCTCGAGCTCGATATCCTCACCGATGAGCCTCTTCAACATCCGCTGC
>CAZNKD010000081.1:0-32721 GCA_964573615.1 uncultured Desulfobacterales bacterium
AGTAAAAAAACTGATCAAGCAGGTGGCAGATACCGGTCTTACCGTCTTGATAAACGGTGAGAGCGGTGTTGGCAAGGAGCTGGTGGCCAGGAGCCTCCATGACGAATCAAACAGGCGGAAGAAGCCCTTTGTGAAGGTCAACTGTGCAGCCCTTCCTGGAGAGCTCCTTGAAAGCGAGCTCTTTGGGTATGAAAAGGGTGCCTTCACCGGTGCAAACCAACCAAAGCCTGGAAAGTTCGAGCTTGCAAATGATGGCACCATCTTCTTGGATGAAATCGGTGACATGTCGCCAGCCCTTCAGGCAAAACTGCTCCAGGTGTTGCAGGATGGCGAGTTCAGCCGGGTGGGCGGTGTCAAGGACATAAAGGTGAACACATGGATAATCTGCGCCACCCATCATGATCTCGAGGCCGATATCCAGGCAGGCCAGTTCAGAGAGGATCTCTATTACAGGATCAACATAATCAAGATAATAGTCCCTCCCCTAAGGGATCGCCTGGAGGATATCCCCCTTCTCATCAGGCATTTTTTGAGCCGCTACAGCGGGAGCCTCGGCAAAAAGCGCCGTTTGCTATCCGTATCACCAGAGCTCATGCGGCTATTTATGCAGTACAACTGGCCTGGCAACGTTCGGGAGCTTGAAAACCTGATCCAAAAGCTCATCGTCACCGGGGATGAGGCCCCGCTTATCGAGGAACTTTCTCGCAAGGTCCAGGGTCCAAAGCAGGAGAAGGAGACCAAGAGCCCTTGGCAACCAGACGAGTATCTCCTTGATTCGGTCATAAAGGACGTGAAAAGTGAGATGTCCGAGCGCTTTCCTCCCTTAAAGGAGGTCAAGAAAAGGGCCCAGGCCAAGATAGAGAAGGTGGTGATTGAGGAGGCTTTAAGGGTTACAAAGGGAAACAGGAAACAGACCGCCAAGCTTCTCAAGATCAGCTACAAGGCCCTGCTCTACAAAATGAAGGATTACGGAGTTGACATAGACGATTTTACTGCAGGCTATAACACTATAAGCGTAAGCCCCTCAGAGGAATAGGGCCAGTCATCTGCCTCTAGACCTTTTCTAAGAATTTTTTTCGCACAAGGTGAGAGAAAAGTTTTTCCCTTAAAGGAAGAGCTTTTCTTTTGTGGCCTAACCATCCCCTCTCTTTCCATCTCTATCAGCTTATCAGGAGAGCAGTTTTATTAAAGGCATGGCCCTTTTCTTGCACTAAGTTAGGTGGAAAGCCTATTAACTTCAATGATCTTAGGGGATAAACAGGGGAAATCGAGACTGATGGGTCAAAAAGAGCTTCTCCAGGAAAGGCGGAAATTCGAGCGGCTTCCGCTTCGGTTTCCTGTTGAGTTGAAAAGGGGAAAGAGGGCCTTAGGACAGGCCGAGGTGCGTGACATATCTCCGGCCGGCATGAGGATCTCCCTCAGGCAGCTACCGGTTCAAGAGGGGGATGTGGTATGGATCAAGCCCCTCAATAGGAAAGCCAGGACTATGGAGGTCCCTGCCAGGATCTGCTGGGTCGGCGGTTCCGACGGCAGGAAAAGTGCCGGGATCGCCTTTGAAGAGGAGGTGGACTATCCCCTCTTCTTCTCTGCACTGGTCAGCAGGATGGATACGGCCTTCCTGGCAAGTCCCCTGCTTCAGGATATGCTCGATGCCCTTCACAATCCTGTGGTCCTCCTGGATGAGAATCTCTCCATCCTGGCCCTGAGCAATCACTTTCCAAGGCTCGCCTTCGATGCACAGGCCCTCAAGGGGGCGGAGCTGTCGAGTCTCGAGTCCTTCTATGCCTTTTTGGAGGATGGAAGATTCGATTTCAAGCAGATACTGGAGAAGGCCCTTCGCGATCCCCGCCAGATAGTGTTGCAGGCCATCCCGTTTCAGGCCCCGGACGACAAGGAAAAGAGCTTTTTCAATATTACGGTGACCCCTATCGCCCTGTCCGGGAAAAAGAAGGCCCTGATGGTAGAGGTCAGGGATGTCTCCTCCCTGTGCATGCTCAAAGAGCGCATAAATAAACGGGAAGAGAATCTCCTTTATCAGTCACGCTACTTCATGTTGGGCCAAATCTTCGATGAACTCCTGGATGATATAGTAAATCCGCTCTCTGCCGTGGTTGGAAGGCTGGATCTGCTACAGATGCGGATAAAACAGGCCATTGCCAGAGGGGACCGCAGCGAAGAGGTGGCCAAGTGGGCAAAGGAACTCGACACCATAAACAGGCTTTTCGACGATGTGGTGGAGTTCTGCCGGGTGGCTGCCAAGAGGCGGGAGCGTGACAAGCTTGTTCAGGGCGAAGAGTCTGCCTCGATCGGATCCCTGATCGAGGATGCGCTTGCCATAATGGAGCTTCATAGCGCATTCAGGTCCATTCGAATAGAGAAGGAGCTGGCCACCGATCTGCCCCCCGTAAGGGGAGACAGTTTTGCCTGGACCAATGCCGTGGTCTATATCCTTCAGGCCATCATGAAGCGCATGAAGGGGCTGGAGGAGAAGAGGATCATCCTTAAGGCAGAGCTTCATGACGGGAAGGTTGCCCTGAGGATAACACACAATGCCAGGGCGCTCATGATCCCCATCGAGAAGAGCGTGGGGTTTGGTGTCTTGGATTTTCTCATAAAGAGATATGGGCTGACCATTGCCACCGCCGGCTCTACCGGCGATCAGACCATATCGCTCTATATGGAGCCAGCCTAAGGCCTAAGGGCGATAGGAGCCGTCTTTTCCCAGAGCAGCCTGCTTGGATTCGAACTGTTGAATTCGATAAGGGCTGCTGTCTGAAGGTGCCGGTGGCTCAAGCCCCCTTCTTCTGGAGGTGCTTTCTGACCGACTCCTTCAGCTCATCCATGCTGAAAGATTTGACTATGTAGTCGTCCGATGCCCAAGAGGCCAGATCCTGCTTGTATTCGGGATATGCAGAGCTCAGGATAACAGGCACGTCGGGCTTCATCTGTTTCATCTGCCTAAGCACCTCGATGCCGTCCATACCCGGCATATTGATGTCCAGGACCACAAGGTCTGGCTCCTTCTCCTTGAACAGCTTCAGTGCCTCTTCGCCGCTCATGGCAGAGATGACATTATAGCCCTCTTCCTCGAACTCTTCCCGGTAGAGCAGGTGAATGCTCTCTTCATCGTCAACTACAAGGATGGTTTTCTTTTCGCTCATGGCCTCCTCTCGTTTTGTGCCATTGCCCTGCCGGGGCCCTCATCTGCCCTGTGCCTATTGGACCTCCATGTCCTTGAGCACCCTTGCCGACTCTTCCGGCGGCAGAGAATTTATATAGAAACCAGTGCCCCACTCAAATCCGGCCACAGTACTCACCTTGGGCATGATCTCTATGTGCCAGTGAAAGTACTCCAGGCCATGCTCCCTCAGTGGTGCCGTGTGGAGCATGAAGTTGAAGGGCACATTGGGGATGGCCGCATCCAGCTTCTTCATGATTATTGAGAAGAGTTCGGCCATCTTGTAGAGCTGCTCGTCATTCATGCTCACGAAGCGGCTATAGTGCCTCTTTGGCATGAACCACATCTCGAACGGCGCCCTGGGGGCAAAGGGGCAGATGGTTATGAACTCGTCGTTTTCGCAGACCACCCTTATGTTCTGCGACCGTTCCTGCCTGATTATATCACAGAAGACGCATCTGTCTCGGTAGTCATAGTATTTGAGGCAGCCGTTTAGCTCTTCCTGGATGAGATACGGGATGATGGGAAGTGCTATGAGCTGTGAGTGCGAGTGTTCCAGGGAGGCCCCTGCCGCCTTTCCCTTATTCTTGAAGACGATGATATATTTGAAGCGCTTGTCTCCGGCAAGGTCTATTATCCTGTCTCTGTAGGCCCTGAATACCAGGGAGAGCTGCTCAACGCTCATGGTGGCCATGGTCTCGTTGTGATCCGGGGTCTCAACTATCACCTCATGGGCACCGATACCGTTCATCTTGTCATAGATGCCCTCTCCCCGCTTGTCCAGATCCCCTTCGATCACCAGGGCCGGGTATTTGTTGGGCACGACCCTGAGCTTCCAGCCAGGCCCGTTGGGATTGTGGCTCTCCCTGCCATAGGCGAGGACCTCCGGCGGGGTGGTGGACTCATGTCCTGGACAGAGCGGGCAGAATCCCCCTTTGGTCTTCTCCGGCTCTATTACGAAATCATAGGGGCGCTTGCCCCTGTCCCTGGCTATTATGACCCATCGGCCGATGATGGGATCGCGCCGCAGCTCTGGCATCTTCTTAGTCGGCAGCCCCTTTCAGCAATTCCTCTGTTCTGATGGCAGGCCTGGGGGCAGGATCGATCATCTATATCCCTCTGGCCTTTTCTTCCTCTTCCTGCTTGGATTTACACTCTATGCAGAGCGTGGTCACAGGGCGTGCCTCAAGCCTCTTTACCCCTATATCTTCGCCACACTCCTCACATATACCGTATGTCCCTTCGTCTATGCGTTCAAGGGCCTTGCGAATCTTCTTTATGAGCTTTCTCTCCCGGTCCCTGATCCTTAGCTCAAAACTGCGCTCTGATTCAATGGTGGCCCGGTCTGCCGGGTCTGCTACATTGGCCTCGTTGGCCGTCATCTCTTCGAGAGTCTTGCCAGCCTCGCCCAGCAGCTCGGCCAGCTTGTCTTCAAGCATCTTTCTGAAATAGTCCAACTGTGCCTGATCCATAGATCCTCCTGAAACAAGTGTCGGCCCTTGCAGATGACATCAGCCTGTGCCAGGGCCCTTGCGCTCTTTAAGGCAGGCGCATGCCGAAAGTTATCGATTTGGCACGAATCTGCTCTCCTCCGCTCTCCCTACCTCCTCTTCCTACCCCCTTCTCCCTACCATTGATGTCCCCCATCGATGGCAAGAACCCCGCCTATCTCCTGTGCCAGTCGCCGCTCTTTCCCCCGCTCTTTCTCAAGAGCCTGATTTGTGAGATCTCCATGCCCTTGTCCAGGGCCTTGCACATATCATATATGGTAAGTGCGGCCACGGAGACGGCAGTGAGGGCCTCCATCTCCACGCCTGTCTTTGCGGTTATTGCCGCCGTGGCCCTTATCTCCACGGCGTTCTTTTCGGCGAGCAGCTCGAAGTCCACCCCCACGTACTCCAGGGGCAGGGGATGGCACAATGGAATGAGCCCACCCACCTTCTTGGCAGCCATGATCCCCGCTATTCTTGCGGTAGAGAAGACATCTCCCTTGGGGATATCCCTGTTTGACAGGCGCTTGAATGTGGCCTCCGACATAAAGACCATGGCCGAGGCCACAGCCTCACGCCTGGTGGGCTCCTTTGCAGAGACATCCACCATGGATGCCCTGCCTTTCGGGTCCAGGTGGGTGAAGCCATCAGCACCCATGGATCACCCCTTGAACCCCACTTTCTTGAAGATCTTCTTGAAGACGCCCTCTTCCTTCTCTTTCTCTATCTCCTGGAACTCCTCAAGGAGCTCTCGCTGCCTATCGGTCAGTTCCTTGGGGATGACCACCTTTATCTCTATGAGCTGATCCCCTGGGGCAAAACCCCGAAGATCGGGCATGCCTTTGCCCTTGAGCCGAAATATCTCTCCAGACTGGGTGCCTGCCGGTATCTTGAGCCTCTCTTCCCCCTCTATGGTCCTGACCGTTATCACATCGCCCAGACAGGCCTGGACCATGGAGATGGGCACCTGACAGTAGATGTCGTTTCCCCTGCGCTGGAAGAATTCATGGGCCTCCACGTGGATCACAACATACAGGTCTCCCCTTGCACCACCCCGCAGGCCCGCTTCCCCTTCACCGCGCAGGCGCAGGCGGGAGCCGGTATCCACACCGGCCGGTATCCTGATCGCCACGCGCCTCCTCTGGCGTGTCCTGCCCTGGCCGCGGCACTCGGGACACGGGTTGGTAATGATGGTCCCCTTGCCGGAGCAGTGATGGCATGTGGAAGAGACACGGAAAAAGCCTTCGTTTCTCACCACATGGCCTGTTCCGCCACAGGTGGGGCATGTGACCACCTGGCTGCCGGGCGCAGCCCCGGAGCCCTGGCACTGTTCACAGAGCTCGAGCCTCTCTATCTCGATCTCCTTTTCTGTCCCCTTTGCAGCCTCTTCGAAGGAGATGACCAGGTCGAATCGCAGGTCTGAGCCGTTTTCAGGCCCCATTCCTGAGCGCCTGCCACCTGCTGAACTGAAACCGAAGAAGTCCTCGAACAGATCGCTGAATGCAGAGAAGATATCCTCTGTGCTCCTGTTGAACCCTGACGAGAAGTCGCCACCAAGCCCATCGAAGCCAAATCGGTCGTAACGCTGGCGCTTTTCTGGATCGCTCAGCACCTCGTAGGCCTCTGCGGCCTCCTTGAAGCGCTCTTCTGCCTCCTTGTCGCCGGGGTTGCGGTCCGGATGGTACTTGAGGGCCAGTTTGCGGTAGGCCCTCTTGATCTCTTCCACCGTGGCCGTGCGGGAAACCCCTAAGATCTCATAATAGTCCCGTTTCATGGTTGCTCAGAGTCCTGCTATGGCCCTTAGTGCCCCTTTCAGGCCGTTTGGCCCTGGCCGAATTCGCGGTTGAGCGCCTCCATCAGCCGCTTTTCTTCGGCCTCTTTGGCAAGCTCATCCAGGTTTTCAAAGGTGACCTTGCCTGCGGCGATCTCTCTGAGGGCCTGGACGATCTCCTTGTTCTTGCACTTCACCAGGGGCTCTGCCCCCTTCCTGAGCTGCTTCACCCTCTCTACTGCCAGGTGTACCAGCAGGAACCGATTCGGTACCCTTTCCAGGCAATCTTCTACAGTGACCCGTGCCATATTGCCTCCTGTCTTTTGAGGTCAGACGTTCCAAAAAATTCTAAAAGTGGTAAATATATAATGCGTGGTCTGGTAAACGCAATCTTTATGTGTTCTATCTTTTCGGAATCCCAGGCAGAAGTGTCAACAGGCAGTTAAACCTTAATCATCAGGAAGGCGGGAGACAATGAAGGTAATCCCCCCAGGCTTCGAGATTCTTGACCATTATTTCAGGCAGGGCAGGTTGTTGGAGCAGATCGAAAGGTGCGGCAGGGTCTGCTACAAGAGCGAGGACAAGATAACAGAGCAGAGTGCGGTGCCCTTCATAAGAGGCATTGTCAAAAGAGGGCATGAATCGGTCATAGAGATGGCCCAGTTGGTCTTCAGGATCGAGGGGGCCGGTCAGGATCTGCTCTATGAATTCTTCAAGGATATCCCAAGGTTTTGTCAGGCCTCCTTCCTTGATGATGGGGTCCTGATACTTTCAGGAAATCCGCGCTCATTCAGGGACCTTGCAAGGAGGTATCCTGAAAAGGCCCTGGTGCAGGCCTTGACGCTACTGCTGAAAGGGCGTCTTCCAGTGATATATGAGGATATCGACATCCCCGGGCCCCGGCACGATCTGGCGGTCAGCCTCTTGTCTGCAGAAGAGGTGGACTCCCTCCCCCTTGAGCACCTCCTCAAGCACAGGGCGCTTCTGTGCCATATCACCGTGAACAGGGCCGTAACCCATGAGCTTGTGCGGCACAGGGTGGCCTCCTACCTCCAGGAGTCCCAGCGCTACTGCCGCTACGGCGAGGCCAGGTTCGGAGGCGAGGTCGCCTTCATCAAGCCATGTTTCTTTGAAGAGGGCTCGGCAGAGTACGAGACCTGGAAGGAGGCCATGGAGGAGACAGAGCGCTCCTATCTGAAGCTGCTCGAGACATCCTCCCCCCAGGCGGCAAGGACGGTCCTTCCAAACTCCTGCAAGACAGAGATCATGGTCCATGCAACCCTCGAGGAGTGGCAGCACATATTCAGGCTCCGGGCATCAAGGGCTGCAGACCCCTCCATGCGGGAGATCATGCTCATGATGCTGCCCGAATTTGCCAGGCTCTTTCCGGAGGCCTTTGGGCCCATATGGGAAAGGGCCCGTAAAGACCTGGAAGCGGCTTAGATAGTAATTGGGAAGGGGAGAGTGTCCGCTTGGAAACAGATTTTCTCATAGTCGGCAGCGGAATTGCGGGCTTGAGCCTTGCCCTGCGCCTTTCCGAGATCGGCCATGTCACCGTGGTGACGAAAAAGGGCAGGAATGAGACGGCAACCGCACTTGCCCAGGGCGGCATCGCCGCTGTCCTTTCCCCTGACGATCATTTCTTCCTGCACGAGTTCGATACATTGAGGGCAGGAGACGGCCTCTGTCACGAGGATGTGGTGCGGGCCTATGTACGCGAGGCCCCGGAGCGTATCAGGGAGCTTGATAGGTTGGGGGTTGCCTTCTCCAGGCGGGAAGACGGCAGTTACGATCTAGGTATCGAAGGAAGCCACAGCAGGCGCAGGATTGTCCATGCCGGCGACTTCACAGGCCGTGAGATACAGCGGGTGCTTGTTGATCAGGCCCTGGCCAGAGACAACATAACGCTCCTTGAGGACTTCATCGTCATAGACGTCATCACCGAGGGGAAGCTGAAAGGGCGGCCTGCAATGGGAAGGCAGGACGGGGGGGAGCGCTGTCTGGGGGCCTATGTCCTAGAGGTCTCAACCGGCAAGATCCACACCTTTCTGTCACCGGTGACGGTTCTGGCAACAGGCGGTGCCGGAAAGGTCTATCTCTATACCAGCAACCCGGATGTGGCCACGGGAGACGGCATAGCAATCGCATTCAGGGCAGGTGCGCGCGTGGCCAACATGGAGTTCGTCCAGTTTCACCCCACATGCCTCTATCACAGCAGGGCCAAGAACTTCCTCATCTCTGAGGCCCTGAGGGGAGAGGGGGCGCGTCTGCTTGACCCCGAGGGCAGGCCCTTCATGCACCTTTTTGCTCCAGAGGAGAAGGAGCTGGCGAGCCGGGACGTTGTGGCAAGGGCCATAGATACGGTTTTGAAAAAGAGCGGCAAGGAGTGTGTCTATCTCGATATCAGCCACAGGGATCCGGAATTCATAAAGCGCAGGTTTCCAAATATCTATGAGTCTTGCCTCAAGTTTGGCTTCGACATCACCAAGGAGCCCATACCGGTGGTGCCGGCTGCCCATTACATGTGTGGGGGAGTGGTGACAGACCCCTGGGGCCAGACAGATATCGAGGGCCTGTTTGCCGTTGGCGAGACGGCCTGCACCGGCTTTCACGGCGCCAACAGACTGGCCTCTAACTCCCTGCTCGAGGGGCTGGTAATGGCGAGGAGGGCCGCTTCCAGGATAGGGGATCTGTTCAAGTCCCTGTCTGCTGGGCCAAGGCTCCAGGTGCCAGACTGGAATCCCGGCGGAGCCGTGGACATGGACGAGGCGGTGCTCATCTCGCACAACTGGGACGTGATCAGGCGGCTCATGTGGAACTACGTGGGAATCGTAAGGAGCAGCAAGAGGCTTGCCCTTGCAAGGCAGCGCCTGGTTCCTATCCTGGATGAGATAAATCGCCACTACTGGGAATATATCATCACCAGAGACTTTCTTGAGCTCAGAAATCTTGCCCAGGTGGCCGAACTCGTGGTAATTGCTGCCTCCATGAGGCATGAAAGCAGAGGCGGCCACTACAACATGGACTATCCCGGCAAGGATGACTGGAACTGGCGGCGGGACACCATACTCACCTGGCACGACCTCAACAGCACCAGGAAAGAGCACGGTCCGGATGCGTAGGGCCGTGGCAGCAGCGCTGGTGGCCACGGCGGGCCTTGTGCTGCTCATCTGGATATTTCGGCACCAGGTGGTCTGGGCCGGTCAGGGACTGCTCCATATCCTGGAGAACCGGGAGGAGATCCGGCAGTTCATCATATCAAAGGGGATCTGGGGGCCTGTGGCCTTCATCTCCCTTCAGATCCTGCAGGTGATCGTCTCTCCCATCCCCGGAGAGGCCACAGGATTCATTGGTGGATTCATCTTCGGCAAGTGGTGGGGGCTGGTATATTCCACCATTGGCCTTGGCATAGGATCGCTGCTGGCCTTCTCCATCTCCCGCCAGTTTCGCCGTGTGGTACAGCCCTGGCTCCAGAAGTCCGAGCTATACTGGAAGTTTGAAAAGCTACTGGAGCGCCAGGGGCTCTTTGTCTGTTTCTTCATGTACGTGTTTCCAGGCTTTCCAAAGGATTTTCTCTGCTATCTACTGGGGCTCAGCCGCATGCCGTGGCAGGTATTCGTGGTCATTGCCACCATTGGCCGCATTCCAGGCACGCTCATGCTCACCTGGCAGGGGGCAGCAATCTATGAGGGTAATATCGCGGGCTTTGTGGCCCTCTTGGTCATAACGGCCGTGGTTGTGATCCCCGCATGGATATGGCGTGAGGAGATCTATGCCTGGGTGGAGGAGAGGAGTCTCAAGGAGTAGCATGCCGTGGCCCTGTTCGCCTACCTCGATGCCTTTTCCGGGATAAGTGGCAACATGCTCCTGGGGGCCTTGCTGGAGCTGGGCTGGCCCAGGCAGGAGCTTCTTTCCCTCCCAGATCGTCTGGGGCTTTCAGGGGTTTCCATCAAGATCTCCAAGGTGTCTAGGGCGGGTATAAGTGGCACTGCCGTCGAGCTTGAGGCATCAGGGCAGCCGGAAAGGCACCTGGACCAGATAAAGAGGCGGATCGAACAGGCCCCTCTGCCCGGGGCCGTGCGGGAAAAGGCCATCGAGGTCTTTGAGCTCTTGGCCGATGCCGAGGCAAGGGTGCATGGAGTGTCCAGGCAACAGGTCCATTTCCATGAGGTGGGAGCTGCCGATGCCCTGGTGGACATCGTGGGCACAGTGCTTGGCTTCCACTATCTCGAAGTCGATAGGATTCTTGCTTCCCCGCTGCCCCTTTCGAGGGGATTTGTAGAGTGTGCCCACGGCCTCCTGCCCCTGCCCGCCCCCGCTGTCATGGAGCTTTTGAGGGAGGCGGTGGTGACCTGGCAGGATGAGCCCTTCGAGTTCGTCACCCCGACCGGGGCCGCCCTCACAAGGGCGCTTTCAGAGCAGGCACAGCCATCCGCCATGTTCCGGCTGAAGGCGACAGGGTATGGGGCAGGTACCAGGCATCTTGAGGGGCGGCCAAATCTGCTCCGTGTGATCCTCTATGAGGATGGAGCAGGGGGAAAGGGCCCCGGACTGGCTGATGCCCTTTTGGAGGAGGTGGTCGAGCTGAGATCCGTCATAGATGACATGAATCCTGAGATCACAGCCTTCCTGTGTGAGAGACTCTTTGGTGCCGGTGCCCTGGATGTATGGGTGGTGCCGGTGCAGATGAAGAAGGGCAGGGCCGGGATAGAGGTGGTCTGTCTGGCCAGACCGGAGATGGAGGCCCCCCTCTGTGAGGTGATCTTCAGGGAGAGTTCCACCTCTGGCATAAGGGTTGTTCGGGAGCACAGAAGGATCCTGAAAAGACGCCAGGTGGTGATAGGTACACCCTTCGGTCCCGTAAAGGCAAAGGAGATCCTCAGGCCCGGCAGGGAGCCGGATATCGTGCCCGAGTATGAGGAGTGCAGGGCCATTTCTAAGAGGTTCGGGGTGCCTCTTCGCCAGGTCTACAAGGCAGTCCTTGCCTCCGGCCAGGTGCGGCCTTTGCCTCTGAAGGAGCCGGGCGGACAGGGGAAAGAAGAGGCTTGATCCATGGCCAATGACCATAAAGGAGGGCAGGATTTTCGCTTCAAGGCGGCCCTTTTTGTCGCAAGCGGATTCGGCACGGGCTTTGTCCCAAAGGCCCCTGGCACTGCCGGGGCCGCAGCCGCCCTGCCCTTGTGCTGGCTCATAACCACCTTCTCGTGGCCGGTTCAGGTCTTGGCCGTTGTCCTGGTGACGGCCCTGGCCATTGCCTCGGCCCATGTGGTGGAAAAGGGTCTTGGGACAAAGGATCCTTCCCTGGTCACCATAGACGAGGTGGCCGGTATGACCGCCGCCTTTGCCTTCCACTCCTTCACCCTGACTTCCGCCCTCTCCCTCTTTGCCCTTTTCAGGCTGTTTGACATATGGAAGCCCTTTCCGGTAAAACAGTTAGAAGAGAGGTTGAGCGGGGGGTTCGGAATAGTCATGGATGATGTGGCCGCTGGCATCTGGGCCAATCTCATATGGACCGTTCTTGCCGAGGTCCACTGGCACATCTAGATCCCGTCTTCTTGCTCGACTTGTCTTAATCCGCTTCTTTGCTACAGCCTGCCCCTCTAGAGATGTAAGCAGGCAGGGCGCAGGCCAAGGGAACAAGGGACCAAGAGTTAGGATCAAGAGTTAGGGATGAAGGGCGAAATCATTGCCATAGGGGATGAGCTCATTTCGGGCAGGGTGCTCAATACCACGAGCACCTTTGCCGCTGCAAGGCTACTTGAGGCCGGCCATGAGATAAAGCGCATCACGGTCATTGGTGATGAGCCCGATATAATAGACGAGTGTCTCCACGCCTCCCTTAAACGGGCCGCCTTTGTGCTCATAAGTGGCGGCCTCGGCCCTACCAGTGACGATATAACCAACGAGGCCGTGGCCAGGGCCCTGGGCCTGAGGCTCGTCGAGAATGCCCATATAACCAGAAAGATCCGAGAGATGGAGAGGCGTACCGGCCACAAGGCGTCCCGCACCTTCAAGGAGAAGCTGTCCATGCTTCCGGAAGGGGCGAGGCTGCTCAATCCAGATGGCTGTGCTGCAGGCTATGAGCTGGATTATGAAGGGGTCTATCTCTTCTTTCTGCCAGGGGTTCCGGATCAGCTCAAGGATCATCTGGTGAAACGGGTGATACCCAGGCTCAACGAGCTCGATCCAAGGCGGCGCGAGATCAGGCAGAAGGTCTTCCGGCTCTTCGGACTTACGGAGATGGAGGTCAATGAGCGGCTCTATGACCTCTACGAGCTCGATTCAGGCATAAGGATCGGCTACTATCCGGTCTTTCCAGAGGTGCATCTGAGCATCACCGTCAAGGGTGAAGACGGCCCCCATGTGGATGAGGTCTTCGAGCAGGCCGTGGCCAAGGTGGAGGCGGAGTTCCGGGCTGATATCGTGGCGATGGACGGGGGCACGCTGGAGGCCACCATTGGCGAGCTGCTCATGGAGAAGGGGCTCATGCTCTCGGCAGCCGAATCCTGCACAGGCGGGCTCCTTGGAAAGAGGGTGACAGACGTGCCTGGAAGTTCGGCCTGGTTCGACCGCTCCATCGTGACCTATTCCAACCGGGCCAAGATGGAGGAGCTGGGTGTGAGCGCCAAGACGCTTGAGCAGTATGGGGCGGTCAGCAGCCAGACGGCAAGGGAGATGGTTGCCGGCATCAGGAGGGTTTCGGGCACCCAGTGCGCTATAGCCATAACCGGCATTGCAGGCCCTGGCGGTGGCACACCTGAAAAGCCTGTGGGCACGGTCTTTATCGCCCTGTCCGTGGAAGACGAGATCATGGTCCACCGCTTTCTGTTTCCCGGCAGCCGCCATGAGATCAGAAGTATCACCTCCGAGACGGCCCTAGACTGGCTGAGGAGGTACCTGGCCTATGGTTCGAAGCTTCCTGGCTATAGATTTGAGTCATGAGGTCAGGGAGGTCCTGGCCTCCCATCTCAGGAGGGAATGGAGGCGTCTTCCCTGCCGCATCAAATGGGTTGCACCTGAAAATCTCCATGTAACCCTGAAGTTTTTGGCAGAGGTGCCAGAACACGGCATCAACCTGATCCGGCAGGCCCTTTCTGCCCGACTGGAAGCTGCTCCCCCGATGGATCTCACCCTCTCCGGGCCAGGCGCCTTCCCTGTTGCAGCCAAGGCCAGGGTCCTATGGGTCGGGCTCAAGGAGTCGAGGGAGCTCCTGGATCTTCACTCTGCCATAGACACTGCCCTTGAGCCCCTGGGGTTTGAACGGGAAAGAAAGCCCTTCCATCCTCATATCACCGTGGGCCGGATCAGGGAGAGGTTTTCTGTATACAAGAAGATCCATCCCTTTTTTGAGACGCAGATAGAGCCCTTGAGCTTCCATGTGCCTGATGTCGTGCTCTACAGGAGCGACCTCACCCCGGACGGGCCCATCTATTCCCCCATTTGCCGCTTTGCCCTGAATGGCCCTCATCCTGGGCCAGGGCCTTGACACATCGCTCTTTTAGAGGCATCCATTCGTCATGAAGATCTTTATTTCTCTGATTTCACTATTGATTTTTCTGGCCCTTTCCCCTTGCCCGGCCCTTGCCGTTCAGATTCACGGGCCCCCAGAAGGGCTCTATGTCCACATAATGGGCCACCTGCTCTTCATAGCGGCCATAATATTCTTTCTGGTCCTCATCTGGCGAAACCCTCCGGCCCCATACAGGCCGTGGCGCTATCTGAAGCTTAGCCTGATATTCTTTCTGCTCTGGAATATCGACACCCTTATAGCCCACTATCTCTCCTTGAAGATACCGGAAGAGGCACTGCACACCCCCTTGGAGATATTGGAGCACAGGCTCCTTCCCCCATATACTGCCGAGAAGATCTTCTACTATATCTTGAGAAACGACCACCTGCTCTGTGTGCCTGCCATGTTCTTTCTGGTCATGGGGCTCAAGGCCTTTGCAAAGAGTGGCCCTGCATCCGAGAGGGAGCTTGAGGCATGAGTGCCGGGCTGCCTCTGTTTCCCGTATATCTGGTGGATTTCGTCGGGGCGGGCCTCATGGTCTTCCTCTCTGTGGTGGCCCTGAAGGAGGCCTGGAGGCTTAGGTGTTCCCATCCTGAAAGTGTCCTCTTTTCCTATCTGTTCTGGTTCTCCATGGCCTTTGTCGCCTTTTCCGTATCGAGGAGTTTCGGCCATGCCCTGAGATTCCTCTTCGTTCTGCTCGGGCATCCAGAGTTCTGGCGCGCCATAGCCCCCATAAGCGGCGGGCTAAACACCATGACCTTTGTGACCGTGGCCATTTTGACCCTCTATTATCCCAACGTCAGGAGCGTTATAGAGATAATCAGGGGGGAGGCACGGGCCCTCAGGCAGGCAAAAAGCGAGCTTGAAGAGGCCCATGCCACCTTGAGAGAGCTGAACCAGACCCTGGAAGAGAGGGTTGAGCAGCGCAGCCGGGAGCTTCTCATCTCGGAGCAGAAGTTCAGGCGCCTTTTCGAGGGCTCAAGGGACATGATCTTCTTCTGTGACGGCTCCGGAGCGGTGTCAGACATGAACAGGAGCGGCGTGGAGCTTCTGGGCTACAAGAGTCTGGAAGAGATTCGAGGGAGAAAACTGAAGGAGTTCTTTGCAAACAGAGAGGAGTGGAAGAGATACTACTCCAATATCTGCTCATCCGGCTTCATCAAGGATTTTGAGGCAAGGTTCAGACGAAAGGATGGCGGAATCATCTATCTCATCATATCGGCAGAGGCGATCAAAGACGACCAGGAAAAGGCCATCGGCTGTGAGGGCATTGCCAAGGATATAACCGAGTACAAAAAGATGACGGAAAAGCTCATCTATTCCGAGAAGATGGCGGCAATAGGCCAGCTTGCCGCCGGCATCGCCCATGAGGTCAACACGCCCCTGGGCATTATCCTGGGCTACACCCAGATGCTCAAGGACGACCTCGGTGCAGGCAATCCCGCTGTTGAAGATTTGGTTACCATCGAGCGCCAGACCAAGAATTGCAAGAAGATCGTACAGGACCTTCTGAGTTTTTCCAGATCCTCGAATGCGAGCGTTGAGTCCGGAGAGGTGAGCCTGGAGGCGTGTGTCAGAAATACTGTGGCCATCTTGAAGCACCCGCTGGAGATGGACCAGATAGCGATCCATCTGGAGCTCCAGGAGGGCCTGCCGCCAGTACTCGCCAATCAGGACAGGATCAATCAGGTGGTGTTGAACATCTTGAGCAATGCCCATCAGGCCATTGGAAACAAGGGGGAGATCGCCATCTTTCTCTTTCGCCAAGGGGATAAGGTGATCCTCGAGATAGGCGATTCCGGGCCAGGGGTGCCAGAAGAGATAAAGGGCAGGATATTCGATCCCTTTTTCACCACCAAGCCGGTGGGGCAGGGGACAGGCCTCGGTTTAAGTGTTTCCTATGGAATCATTCAAGAGTATAATGGATCAATTGAGTGTATCTCGCCTCCTTGGCAGGAGCGTCACAGGGCAAAGGGGCTCAAAACCGTCTTCAGGATCGAGTTTCCTGTGGCAGGACTGAAGGGACAGCCCTGACCCAGGCCATGAGTATATGCTCAGGCGAGGAAGATAGCAGAAAGCGTTGCTGGGCCAGAGATGCCTTGGCCCTTTTTCGATCCCGTTGATTGCAGGATTTTAAGATTTCAACTCATGTCTCCCAAGAAGAGAAATGCCAAGATCCTAGTAGTAGATGACGAGATAGACATGTGCCGCATGCTCCAGAGGATGCTGGAGCGCACCAACAGCTACTCTGTCATCACTGCCAACGATGGTTTTGAGGCCATCAAGATCATTGGCGAGTGGCATCCAGACGTTGTCATAACCGATGTCAAGATGGCAGGGATGGATGGTCTAACCCTCCTGAAAAGCATCCTGAGGCAGGAGCCCTTCATCTCGGTTATCGTGATTACCGGTTATGCCACAGTAGAGATGGCCGTGGAGGCGGTAAAGCTCGGGGCATATGATTTCATTGAAAAGCCCTTTGACAACATGAAGCTCATGCTGGCCGTGGAGCGCGGGGTCGAACGCACCCTCCTTTTGAAGGAGAATGAAAAACTTAGCCACTCTCTTATGCAGGACCAGGACACCCTTGGTCTGATCGGCAACTCCTTGGCCATCAAAAAGGTGCGCTCTCTCATCAGGCAGATCGCAGATACAGACGAGACCGTGCTCATACGGGGCGAGAGCGGCACAGGAAAGGAGCTTGCCGCCAGGGCCATTCACAAGTTGAGCAAGCGGGGCAAAAGGCCCCTGATCACCGTAAACTGCCCTGCGGTACCGGAACACATCCTTGAAAGCGAGCTGTTCGGTTACGCCAGGGGTGCCTTTACCGGTGCGACCCATGACAAAAAGGGCCTCTTTCTGGAGGCCGAGGGCTCCTCGATACTGCTGGACGAGATCGGCGATATCCCTGTGTCCATCCAGACCAAGCTCCTCCGGGTGCTCCAGGAGAAGGAGATCAGGCCGCTTGGCACCACCAAGGACTTCAAGATAGATGTGAGGGTGATCGCCTCCACCAACAGGGACCTGGAGAAGATGATTGGCGAGGGCACCTTCAGGGAGGACCTCTTCTTCAGGCTGAATGTTATCACCGTGGATATGCCGCCCTTGAGGAGCATCAAGGAGGACATACTTGTGCTGGCCCACCATTTTTTGAAGAAGTATGCCGTAAAGTATGACAAGAACGGGATCAGCTTCTCAGAAGATGCCCTGATCTGCATGACCCAGAAGCAGTGGAAGGGGAATGTCCGTGAGCTTGAAAATGTGATCAAAAGGGCTGTGCTTCTCAACCAGACCGGCACCATAAAATCTGATGACATTGGTAGTGCGGACAACTCGGACCCGTGTACTCCTTGTGGTGATGCGGCAATGATGGCCCTGCTCTCAAAGCCCTACAATGAGGCCAAGAAGGAGCTGATAGCCAGGTTTTCTGTCAAATACATAGAAAAGCTCCTGACCCGCACCGAGGGCAATGTTACAGAGGCAGCAAGGCTTGGCGGAATGGAACGACAGGCCCTTCAGCGGCTTCTGAGAAGATATGGGATCAAATCATCGAGTTTTAAAGATAAAAATAACCCCCAATCTGCAACCTAATTGATTCACTGCAACAAAATTGTTGCATTTTCTCTTTCCCATTCCTTTGGGTTTCGCTTCTCTCTTTTTATAACCTTCTGAAAACACACACCTTTCCTCTTTGGGGTAAATTCCCCATTCTGGCCCATCAATTGCGACTCTCTTCTGCACAGCATTAAGGGAGAGCCTTTCTTCTTCCTATAAATCTCATCGGCAAGGAGGTGTAGATGGAAGAGACATGAGGGCCTATGAGGAAGAAAGACGCGGGGAGAACAGGTTTGAAAAAGGAGAGCAGTAAAACGGCCTTGAGGCCGAATCTGCCCTCTCAAGGCCATTTTAAGGAAGGAGGAAAGAGTAGACATGCATAAGAAGATTCTAACATTTCTGATCTTGGCAATTTTCTGTATTGCCGGCACCGTGTCGGCGCAGTCCGAAGGCTCCATGGACCAGAAGGAGTATGGTGCCGGACAACCTGTGACCATCAAGGGCAAGATCGAGCCGGGCCAGGATCTGTACCTGGTTCTCTGCACGGATCAGCTCTTCAAGCCCTCTGACTCCAATGGAGCCAAAGAGCGGGAAAAGCTCACCAAGAAGTTTGGGGATACAGGCATCCCGCCCATCTACTATATGGTTACCACCGTTCCAGAAAAGTTTGCTACCCCAAAGGGCGTGGCCATGGGCCAGACCAAGGGCCTCTTTGCATTTCCGCCCTTCAAGTACATCGTGCGGGTCAACAAGATAAAGAAGTGGGAGGAGATTCCAGATGACGCCAAGGCGAATCTCGGCCCCATAAGCAGCAAGAAGCAGTGGGATTTTCTCATCTTCACCCATGAGAAGAAGTTCGGTATCAACACCATTACCAAGGAAAGGCCGGTGGGTGGTGGTAATGCCCGCATGATTCTCACCGACTACAACATACAGAAGGAGGCCTGGAACGAAGGCGTCTCCATCAAGCACGACAAGAATACGGGTGAATTCACTGTAACGCTTACCCCGTATAAAAATATTGCCCCTGGCACAAAGATGGCCATCTGGGCCAACGGCTCCAAGATCGGCACCTATGTTGTCAAGCCGGCAGGATTCTTCTTCAAGACAGCCAATACCTACATGAATCCTCTGGTGGTCCTGCTCGGTGCCTTCCTCATTGGTGTCCTCTTCGTGATCATGGGTGCAGCAGGAGGCCTGTTCACAGCAGCCTTCCAGATCACAGTACTCGGGACAAAAGGGCCCATTGGAATCAATGCCGCCAATACAGTCAAGCCTACCAACCTCTTCCTCACCCTTTGCTCTCCCTTAACAGGGCTCATCACCTACTTCAAGGAACGTAGGTTCGCATGGCCCGTTGCTATCTTCTTCGCGATAGGCATCTTTATTGGCGCATTCTTCATTGGGCCCACCTTTTCTGCCAAGTATCTGCCTCTCAAGGCCTATAAGTTCTATCTCGGTATCATCTGTCTGGTGATCGGCCTCAAGCTCTTCCACGAGAGCCTGCCCAGCACGATCGAGAAGAAGAAGGCCCTGAAGGCAGTCGTCCAGAAGTTCAATCAGGCCATCGCCGAGGCCAAGAAGACAGGAAAGGCCGCAGAGATGGGCAAGGTGGAGTTCGACAAGTTCAACTTCATCAAGTTCAACATGCGGTTCTGGGGTGAGACCTTTGTGGCCCGCCCCTTGGCAATGCTCCTCGGCGGTATCATCATGGGAATGATTGCCGCGTCCTTTGGAGTTGGTGGCGGCTTCATGTTCATGCCCTTCATGACCAGTATCATGGGCTATCCCATGTACCTGGCAGTGCCCATTGCTCTGGCAGGCACCTTTGCCACGTCGTGTGGTGGTATCGCCAAGTACATCCTCCTCGGTTACTCCCCTGACTGGCTCATGGCTGTATGTATCGCTGGTGGTGCCATCGCCGGTGGCATGGTGGGGCCGAAGATCCAGAAGAAGCTGCCTGAGATCTTCCTCAAGAGGCTCCTGGCCCTGGCACTGATCATCGTGTTCATGAAGTACACCAAGCTCCTTTGGTTCATGAGGTAAGGAAGCCGGATGTTGCAAACCCTCCTGGATACCCTCAACTGGCTGTGGCTCAATGTGGTCGCGGCATCAGCCATGCCCCTGGGAGAGGGACTCTATGGGTTGACCATAGCCCCCCTCTCCCGAATAGGGGTTCCCCCGTTCTTTCAGGTGCTCTTCATAGGCCTGCTGGCGGCAGGTGTCTCCGTGACTATCAAGAGAGTGCTCAAGATAGAGGAGAAGGAGGCCCTGTTTCAGCACAGGATCTCGAAGAAGCAGGAGATCCAGAAATACCTTCCGGCCCTGAAGGATTGGAAACTTAAAAAGGTACTCCTTGAGGCTACAGATGATGAGATAGACGAGATCTACAATACCTATATTGCCTATAAATTTTCATGGTTTGGCATGGTCTACCTGCTGCCCATCTTCCTGACCCTCTTCTGGCTGGACTGGCTGCCCGATTTCAGAGGGCCGAGATTTCTGCTTGCCTTTCCGGAAAACAGCCTCGGCATCCCTGGGCTTTCAGTGCCTGCTACCTTCTTCCTGGGCTATATCCCTGGGCTGATTCTGCTGAACAGGCTCAGGAAGCGTCTTGGCAGAAGGCAGGGGGCTGCATCCTGCAAGGCTATGGCTGGAGCGGCAAAGAGGGCAGATGCATAGACCTGTTCCGTTTTCCCATGATTCACACTGAACCAACAATCAAGGCGAGGAGGATTTATGGCTAAGACAGTCTGGAGCATGTGCGGAATGTGCTCTGTCAGATGCCCCATAAGAGTCGAGGTGGAAGATGACGAGGTTACCTGGATCGAAGGTAACCCGCACATCTTGAAGCAGGCCCTTTGTGCCAAAGGCTCTGCTGGAATCGCCCTCTACAAGGACAGTGAGCGTCCGCAGACACCGCTGATCCGAAGGGGGGGGCGCGGGGCCGGCAACTGGGACCCCGTGAGCTGGGAGACCGCCATCGACTATGTGGGCGAAAAGCTGGAGCGCATAATAGACAAGTATGGTGCAAGGGCGATCATGTTGAGCTGCCGTGGAGGCCCATTCATGGACCTGTTCAAGGCGTTCATCCATGCCTTGGGCTCACCCAACTTTACCAACCACGACAGCGCCTGTGGCAGGAATGTCCATCATGCAAGTCAGTCCATATACGGGCTTGGCAGGAAGGGCTTTGTCTATGACATAAAGAACGCCAACCATCTGGTGCTCTTTGGCAGAAACATCTTGGCCTCTTTACGGGTGGCCGAGGTGCAGCAGGTCATGGACATGTTGGACAAGGGCGGCACCCTCACCTATGTGGATGTGCGCCAGACCCTTACAGGCATAAAGGCACAGAACTTCTTCCAGGTGCGGCCCGGTACCGACTATGCCCTGGCCCTCGGCATGATCCATGAGGTGCTTCGCACAGAGGCGTATGACAAGGCATTCATCGAGAAGTACACCACGGGTTTCGATGAGCTGCAGGCCTTCATAGAACCCTATACCGCAGAGTGGGCTGCCAAGGAGTGCGGCGTCAAGCCCAAGAAGATCAAGGACTTCGTAAAGCAACTCGCCCAGCACAGGCCCAAGGTGATATTCCATCCCGGCTGGATGCTCTCGCGCTACAAGGACTCCTTCTATGCAAGCCGGGCCCTTCAGATATTGAATGTCCTCATGGGCAATATCGAGACCGAAGGAGGCCAGATCTTCGTGAAAGGGCCTGGAGACTGCGGGGTCAAGGGGCTAAGGAGCCTCGATGCCCAGGTTCCAAAGCCCACAGAGAAGAGGGCAGACGGTGTGGGCTGGCTCTACAAGCACTTCGACAAGGGCCCGGGACTCTTTCATCTATTCTACGATGCCATGGTCACTGGAGAGCCCTACCCCATCAAGTCGCTCATCTGCTACCGGCACGATCCGTTCAACTGCTTTCCCGATCCCCAGGCACAGAAAGAGGCCCTGGAGAACGTGGATCTTCTCATCTCCATCGATACCCATTACAGCGAGTTCGGCTGGTACAGCGACGTGATACTGCCCGAGTCCACCTATCTGGAGCGCGATTCCATAATCGCCACCCAGAAGGGGCCAAAGCCTCGCTTTATCGTGCGCAGAAGGGCCTTGGAGCCGAGATTCAACACCAAGCCCGCCTGGGAGATCTTCAAGCTCCTGGCAGACAGGCTGGGGGTTGGCAACTACTTCCCGTACGAGACCATCGAGGATCTCTGGAACTGGCAGCTTGAGCCCACGGGCTTCAAGATAGAGGACTTTGACGAAAAGGGTTTCGTGCCTCTTACGGACAAACCCATCATGTATGACAGGGAAGATCTGGAGGGCAAGTTCAAGACCCCCTCTGGAAAGATAGAGTTTGTCAGCCAGAAGCTCGAGGAGGCAGGGCTGCCATCTCTCAAGCCCTATGAATCCCCGCTCCATCCGCCAAAGGGCAAGTTCAGGCTGGTATTTGGCCGCTCACCCATCCATGCCCATGGCCATACCATCAACAACCCGCTCCTGAACGAGCTCATGCCAGAGAACACCCTCTGGATGAACAGGCGGGCTGCAGACAAGCTGGGCATCAAGGAGGGGGATCTGGCAGATGTTGTGTCAGACACGGTGAAGGGGACCGTCAAGGTCCATGTCACAGAGTTCATCCACCCCGAGGCCGTCTATACGGTTCACGGCTTCGGCAGGCAGGTGCCACTCCAGTCCAGGGCCTATCATGCAGGCCTGAGTGATCAGAAGCTCATGGAGGGACTTCTGCTTGCCATGGATCCGGCAGGTGGCGGCCTGTGCCTGTGTGAGAAGTTCGTCACTGTGCGCAGGAGCCCAAGGAATCCCAAGAGGAGGGTGGAGCTATGAACAAATACACTATCTACCTGAATGCCAAGAGGTGCATAGGCTGTCATGGCTGTGAGGTCCACTGCAAGGTGAACAAGAACCTGCCTGTAGGACCGATTCTCTGCGAGATAAGCCATGAGCCCCTGAAGAACGTAAGGGGTGTTCCCAAGACGGAGTATCATTTCCGCTCCTGCTATCACTGTGAAGATCCTTTCTGTGTGCCGATATGCCCGACAGGGGCCATGCAGAAGCGGGAAGATGGCATCGTCTTCATCGAGGATGACAAGTGTATCGGTTGTATGGCCTGCGCCGGTGCGTGCCCCTGGCACATACCCCAGTACAATCCGGCCACGGGAAAGGCCGTCAAGTGCGATTACTGTAAGGATCGGCTCGATCAGGGATTGAAGCCGGCCTGTGTTACAAAGTGCACCACGCACGCCCTTAAGTTCGTGGAGCTTAAGGAGTTCTAAGGGTGAGGATGGGGGCTGCTTCGCCAATCGGCCCTCCATCCCTTTTTGGATAGGGTTGGCATGCAGGGGCTTGACTCGATTGAAACCCTGCATGTAGAACATGCTTAGGGTGCCTGAGAAGAGAAGGTAGGGCACCAGACAGAAGAAAGGAGGGAATATGCAAGATTCATCCAGGGGTTTAAGGTCGTTTTTGCTGTTTTCAGCTCTCTTTGTATTTCTCTTGCTTCCTGCCTTTGCCTTTGGTGGCGGAGCAGCTCCTGACACGGAGATAGATGCCCTGAAGGCACAGGTAAGGGCGCTGATGCAGCGGATCCAGGTGCTTGAGTCTCAGCAGGGCCAGGCAGCTCCAACCGCAGACACTGCAGAGCTTGAGAAGAAGGTGGCAGAGCTTGAGAAGTGGAAGGCCGACAGATCCAAGATGTCCGTCCAGTGGAAGAACGGCTTCCGCATAAGATACCAGGACCCTGAGAAGAACAGGGACTATCTCATGAGGCTGCGGGCCGGAATCCAGATGCGCTATACATACGTATGGACTGACGATGATATCCCTGCCAACCAGGAAAACTACAGTTCCTTCACCATGCGCCGTCTCCGTCTCTTCGTTGACGGCTATGCACCCAACAAGGACTGGAAATACTTCATGCACATCCAGCTGGAACCTCAAGGCAAGGTGCATACCCATGATGCCTTCATCGTATGGCGCAAGTACAAGTATGCCAGGGTCCAGTTCGGCCGTATGAAGATCCCCTTCGGAATGGAGTACTGGCAGAGTGGTTTCAGACAGAACGGCTGTGACCGTACCATCTTTACAGGCGACTCCGAGGTGGATAAGGACAAGTTTGGCTCCAGAATGTATGATATTCCTGGTGATAATGCCAGGCTCAGGGTAGGCAGCCACCTGCAGAGAAACAAGTTCCCCACCGGCGGAATGCTCCTCTACAGGTCCCAGGGTATCAACATCAATGGTGATCTGGATCTCTTCGGTCAAAAGCAGTTCATCAACTATGTAGTCGGTGTCTATAACGGTCGCGACACCCAGGCAACAGCCAACTATGACAGCGAGATGCTCTATGTGGCTCGGCTGGGCATAAACTTCCTGCCTGGTTCGGATCCCAAGGGGCCTCTGGGACCCAAGGGTTTCAATTCCTACTTCTCCCAGGGTGATTACGGCTACAACACCACCCCGCTGGCGGCCCTGGTCCTCGGTGCATTCACCAATCGGGAAAAGGCGGAATATGTTTATGATCCTGCAACAGGAAGCAGGTCAGGCTATACACATGACATCGAAAACTACGGTTTCGATGCCGCACTGCTCTTCCGCTATATGGGTTTCTCCCTGGATCTCGAAGGCGCCTGGGAAGAGTTCATCCAGGACCCCGATGGAGACATGGAGGATACATGGGATCGCTGGGGCATGAGAGTGAACCTCGGTTATTTCATCGTGCCCAAGAAGTGGGAGATTACTGCCAAGTTCGCCATGCTGGAGAGGATTGAGGACAACAACGTATATAACAGCCTCGCCAGTGGCCTTGGCCTGGTGGAGACGGAAGACGGGATGGCCGTCGAGGACAAGCTCTATCAGTACAGGCTTGGCGTCAACTACTATCTCCACGGCTTCAACCAGTATATCTCTGCCGAGGTGGGCTGGTTCCAGAGGACCTTTGACGAGATCAGCGCTGCTGATGCCGCTGCCCTTGGTATCTCCAGGGATTCCAATCCCAGCGACCAGAACGACATCCGGGTGAGGATCCAGTACCAGCACTTCTTCTAAGAACGTAAAAAAAGCGATAGCTCAAAGACAAAAGAGGGCGCCAGATCCTGGCGCCCTTTCTCTTTTGGTCAGGTTTTAGTCCCTCACTGCCGGATTGAAGTATCCGAACTTCAAGGCCGGAAACCTCTTTTTCAGCCTCTTTCTGAGGTCGTAGATGCCGATCCCCTCTCCTTTGGGGCTGTAGCCGATCTCTCTCAGGTACCATTCGGGGTCTATATTGTGATTCCTGAGCTGGATGAGGTCCAGACCATACTCCTCTATCATGCCGCACAGGGTGGCGAACTCCTCCTCTTCATCGGTAAGCCCTGGAAAGACGAAGAGATTGAGCGATACGTGAAGGCCGCACCTCTTGGCCAGCTGCCAGGAGCCCAGTACATCCGAGAAGGCGTATCCCTTGGGCCTGTAGTAGGCGGTATAATAGGGCTCTCGCACAGAGTTCAGGCTTATCCTTATGGAGTCGAGCCCTTGCTCTATGACCTCATTTAAGGCATCCGGCCTGCTGGCATTGGTGTTCAGGTTTATCGTTCCCCGGGCGCTCTTTTTCCTGATCCTTGCCACTGCCTTTGAAATGGTCTCTGCCTGAAGGAGCGGCTCGCCCTCACATCCCTGGCCGAAGCTCACCACAGGCCTTCTTGCCCTGCCTATATGGAGAAGGGCGGTCTCGGCAATCTCGGCCGGCCTTGGCACGAAAGAGATTCGGTCCTGGGTGGCCGGAGGCCCTTCTGGCGGCTGCTTTGAGAGACATCCGAGACACCTGGCATTACAGACGGGCGAGGTGGGTAGCGGGGCCTCATATCTTCCAAGAAAGAGGTTTTTGGCAGCAGGGCAGCCATAGGTGAGACTGCATTTTCCCAGGTGCTGGATGAGCCTGTTCTTCCTGTGGGCCTTAAGAAGGGCCATGGTCCTCCTTGTAACCTCATCCTGGTCGAAGCGCTCCGGGTCCTGGCGTTTGTCCTTGTCACTCCTGAAGCCTGCAACCCAGAACCTTCCCTTCCACCAGCCCACTGCCGTATATGCGAATAGGGGCAAGGGGCGGGAGGCAGGATCGAGCTTTTCAAAGGCACAGATGCCGGTCATGGTATAGGCAGGGGCCATGAAGGCGGCAACGGCGCTTGGCATCTGCCCGCTCATCCCTGTTCCTGCATCGGCATCGAACAGCTCAAACCTCTTTCTCCTGGGATCCCATCCCACAGGAAGGGTGCCGGGCAGGATGAAGAGCTCGCTTCCGGGCGGAAGCGGTATCAATTCCTCGAGTCTTGGCGGCCCGATGGAAAGGCCGCGTCTTACCGCCATCTTCAGGTGGGGGTGGTCGAATATGTTGCCTTCCGGATCGGAGAAGACCATTGCCGGCAGGCGATCTGGGTGTTTCATTTGCAAGTGGGGCCTGTTAATCTTATTTTCGTCTTGACGGCTGGCTCTGTCGATGTGGCCAATATGCCCTCATGTTCCGATACGTGTTTTGAGATTCTTCTCAAGATAGCATCCAGGTCCGTTTTTTTCTATCGTTTGCATGCTATTTAAGACCGTTTTCAGCCAGGGATGAAATGGGAAAGATCAGGTTGTCCATCCTGAGGATCATATTTGCAGTCGGGACAGTGCTGACCGCTGGGCACGCCCTCTTGACCTTGAGGGGTGCCGAGGTCTGCCTTAATCAGTCCTGCAAGGTGGTAGAGGGCTTTTTGAGGATAGACCCCGTGCTCATGAGCCTTGGAGGGGCACTGCTGTTTGGTTCCCTCTTTCTCTTCTCTCTCTTTTATCAAAGGCCCTGGGCCCGGCAGTCCATGCTGGTCCTGCTCATGGCCGCCATGGTGGCCGAGGGCATCCTGCTCAGCATACAGGTCTTTCTGGCAGGGCAGTTCTGCTCCTACTGTCTCACCATATTGGCCCTGATATTGGCCGCTTCCGCCATATACGATACGAGCTGGTTCCTGCGGGGCCTGCTCTTCATGTCTCTACAGGTGCTGCTTGTGTCAAGGGTGGATCTTGGCATCAGGGAGCCCGGGAAGGTGAGCCTGGATCAGGGCACCTATGGTGTTAAGACCTGTTCCACGCCAAACCGGTTGGCCTATCTGATCTTTTCCGACTCGTGTCCCCACTGCAGGCGGGTGCTCGATGCCCTGAAGGGGTGCAGTGCTTGCGAGATCCGGTTCAACCCCATAAAGGAGATCGATGAGGGGCTTCTGCCCGGCATTTCAAGGATCGAAGGGTATGATCCCCGGATAAATCTCCTGTTTCTGAGGCTTGTGAACATAAATGCCATACCGGTCCTGGTCGAGCGCACCAATGGAGAGATGAAGATCATCACCGGAGATGAGGCCATATTGGAGTTTTTGAAGGAGCGCTGTTTCTGTGCCGGAAGCCCTGCAGATCTGCTGCTTCCCCAGGACCTGGGAAGCCAGTTTGGGCTCATGGACCACGAGGCCTGTTCGGCCAAGGAGGCGTGTGGCCAATGAAGCAGGTGAAGAGCAAGGAAGAGGTAAGGGGCATTGTGGGGCCGTGGCGCGCCAAGGGGCTCAAGATAGGCTTCGTGCCTACCATGGGCTATTTCCATCAGGGGCATCTGGCCCTCATGAAACGGGCGGGAGAGATCGCTGACAGGGTGGTGGTCTCCATTTTCGTGAACCCTACGCAGTTTGGGCCAAACGAGGACCTGGACAGGTATCCCAGGGCCATAGAGCGCGATCTAAAGCTGGCTGCCGAGGCAGGGGTGGATCTGGTCTTCATGCCGGAGCCTGAAGAGCTCTATCCGCCTGGCTTCCAGACCTGGGTGAGCGTGGAGGGGCTGAGCAAGGGGCTCTGCGGGGCAAGCCGCCCCGGACACTTCAGGGGCGTTGCCACTGTAGTTGCCAAGCTCTTCAACATAGTTCAGCCAGATCTCGCCCTGTTTGGTGAAAAGGACTATCAGCAGCTCCAGGTGATAAGGCGGATGGTCAAAGACCTCGATTTCCCCGTGGAGATCGTTGCTCACCCTACGGTAAGGGAGGCAGACGGGCTTGCCATGAGCTCAAGGAACAGCTACCTTGACCCCTCCCAGCGAAAGAGCGCCCTTTGCCTGAAAAAGGCCCTGGATCTTGCAGAAGACCTTGTGAGAGGCGGAGAAGATAGGTCAGATCGCGTTACAGGGGCGATGAAAGAGTTGATCTCGGCCTACCCAGAGACCAGGATCGATTATATATTTATAGGAGACCCTGATAGCCTGGAGCCCGTGGATGAGATCTCTGGCCGGGTATTTGTGGCCCTGGCGGTCTTCGTTGGGGATACCAGGTTGATAGACAACAGGGTGATTTCACTGGAAGAGTAGTTAGTCGAAATGATCAGGACCATGTTGAAATCGAAGATCCACCGGGCGGTGGTGACCGATGCCGACCTCAGCTATGAGGGCAGTCTCGAGATCGACCGTGACCTCATGGATGCGGCGGACATCCGTCCCTTTGAGCGGGTCTTCATCTATAACATCTCCAATGGAGAGCGCTTCGAGACCTACTGTATCGAGGGGGAGCGCGGCTCTGGCACCATCTGTCTGAACGGGGCGGCGGCCAGAAAGGGGTGCCCTGGAGACCTCATTATCATCGTCACCTATGTCATGTGTCAGGAAGCGGAGATGAGCTCGGGCTATACCCGCCTGGTCTGGGTGGATGAGAACAACCGCATCAAGGACCTGAAGAAAGAGTCCTGGGTCTGATCCCCTTTGTCCTGCATGTCCCCAAAAAACATGGTTGCAAGCGGAGGTCTGCGCCTTTTTGTGGCAAGCCTCGGCTGCCCCAAGAATCTGGTTGACACCGAACAATACCTGGCCTCTTTGAGGGATCGCTTTGGCCCCATTGAGCTGACGAATGATCCCTGTGAGGCCCATATCATTCTGGTCAATACCTGCGCATTCATAGAGCCTGCCGTTTCAGAATCCGTCGAGACCGTTCTCGGCTTGGCACAGGAAAAGGCAGAGGGCCAGCCCCTGGTGGTGGCTGGATGCCTCGTGTGGCGCTATGGCCAGCAACTGGAAGGGCTGCTTCCGGAGGTGGACCTCTTCTTTCGCGGCAGAGACCCCAAGGATCTCGGGCCCGTTCTGGAAGAGGCCTTTTCCGGTTCCGGGCGCAGCACCTTGGGGCAGGGGGACGTTTCGGACAAGGGCCGTTTCAGGGTGACCCATCCCTGGCAGAGATATGTCAAGATCGCCGAAGGGTGTTCGAACCGCTGCACCTACTGCCTCATCCCAAGGATCAGGGGGCCATTGGTCTGCCGCAGGCCCGAGTCCATCATTTCAGAGATACAGGCCCTCGAAGGAGATGGGGCCAAGGAGATCACCATTGTTGCCCAGGACGTGACGGCTTATAAATCGGGCGATACGGACCTGGTCGCCCTTCTTGGGCGCATAGTCGAGGAGAGTTCGGTGCCGTGGATTCGCCTGCTCTATCTCTATCCCGAGAGGCTCTCAGCCAGGCTCGTCGAGTTTGTGGCCTCGGAGTCCAGGATCTGTCCTTATTTCGACATCCCAATCCAGCACGCCTCGGACCGGATACTCCGGCGTATGGGAAGGCCTTACGGATTCGACCTGATCAGGGAGAAGGTCGGCCTCATCAGGGCACTCATGCCGGATGCTGCCCTCAGGACCACGGTGATCACCGGGTTTCCGGGAGAGGGTGAGGATGATTTTTCAAGGCTCTTGGAAGGTGTGGAAGAGCTCAGGTTCGATCATCTCGGATGTTTCACCTACTGGGATGAGGAGGGGTGTGCGGCAAGCCGCCTTTCCGGCAAGGTGCCAAGGGAGATTGCAGAAGAGCGCAGGGGTCGGGTCATGGAGCTTCAAAAGAGGATATCTGCCGAGAGAAACAGGCGCTTTGTCGGCCGTGTCATGGATGTATTGGTGGATGGAAGGAGCCAGGAGACTGAGCTTCTGCTCTCAGGAAGGAGCAGGTATCAGGCACCTGAGATAGACGGCCAGATATTGATCAATGAAGGTATGGCAGAGGCCGGGGAGATCTTTAAGGTGGAGATCACCGAGGCCCATAGCTATGACCTGGTGGGCAGGGTCCTTTCCGGCCAATTGCCTTAAGGCAGAGCTGCTGCTATCATAGCGCCTTATATCCCGTAGCAGCTGCCTGGCGGAATCATATATGACTGAAGAGACCAGAGTGCCAAAACCCCGCTATTATCCCATGTTCTGTGACCTTACTGGCCGCAGGGTCCTTGTCGTGGGGGGCGGCAAGGTGGCCAGGCGGAAGGTGAAGGCCCTGCTGGCTTCAGGGGCGGATGTGGAGGTGGTAAGCCCCGAGCTCGAGCCACAGCTTGATGCCCTTGTAAGGTCAGGGGAGATAGAGTGGCGCCCCAGGGGCTTTCTGCCAGAGGATTGTGAAGGTGCCTGGCTCATAATTGCAGCAACAGATGACGAGGCCGTCCAGCAGGAGGTCTTCAGACAGGCCGAGGCCAGGCAGATATTCTGCAATGTGGTGGACAGGCCCGAGGTGTGCAGCTTCATAGTGCCTTCCCAGGTGCGCAGAGGGGATCTATGCCTTGCCATCTCCACAGGAGGGCAGAGCCCGGCCCTGGCCAAGGCCCTCAGAAAGAGGCTCGAGGCACAATTCCCGGAGGCATGGGGCCTGTTCGTGGAGCTTGCAGGGGAGCTAAGGCGGCTCATCCTGGCTGGTGCAGAGGCCCCTCCCTCTCCGGAGACCCTAGAAAGGTGCGCCGAGGTGGCGGACTTGAGGGTGCCCGAGTGGATAGGAAAGGGGCAGGTCTCCAGGGTGGAGGAGTGGGCTGCGGGCCTCTGCGGGCCCGAGGGCAGAGATGCAGCTGCCAGGGTGCTCCGTAACAGGTAGGGGCGCAAACAGGTAGGGCCAACAGGTAGAGGATGATGGACATTTTCCTTCTGAGGATAACGCTGATAATCTATGTGGTGGCTACTGCTGGCTATCTCGTGCACATGATCACCCTGCGCAAGGATGCCGAACGGGTCTCCTTCATGGTGCTCCTTGCGGGCACCTTGGTCCATGTGGCCGCCATTGGGATGCGCTGGGTGGCCATAGGACATCCGCCCTTTACCGGGATGGGCGAGACCCTGTCGTTTCTGGCCCTGGCCCTTTCTGGAAACTTCCTCCTCTTTCAGTATGGACACAAGGTGAAGAACCTCGGGGCCTTTGTGGCACCGGTCATCACCCTCATCACCGTGGCGGCGGTATCGCTCCAGAGCGGCTCTGTAGCCCCCCTGCCCCCAGTGCTCAGAAGCCTCTGGCTCCCCTTTCATGCAGCGATCTGTCTGCTTTCATATGCGATACTCACCATGTCCTTTCTGATCTCGCTCATGTATCTGCTGCAGGAGCGGCAGATAAAGCGCAAGCGCCTCGGGGCCATATTCAAGCGCCTGCCCTCCCTGGAGACCCTCGATGTCATGGCTGAGCGGTGCCTGAAGATCGGTTTTCCCCTGCTCACCCTGGGGATAATCACCGGCTCCATCTGGGCAGAGAAGGCCTGGGGCGCATACTGGAGCTGGGACCCAAAGGAGACCTGGTCCCTCATCACCTGGTTTCTGTATGCAGCCCTTCTCCATCAGAGGCTGACCGTTGGATGGCGCGGAAGACGCAGCGCCTACATGACCATAATCGGATATCTGACCCTGGTGTTCACCTTTCTCGGTGTGACCTATCTGCTGCCAGGGGCCCATTCCTATGTCGCAGGCTCGAAATAGACAGGAGATAGTTCTTTTGGGCGTGAACCACAGGACCGCCCCTGTGGAGGTGCGTGAAAGGCTTGCCCTGAGGGAGCTGGACAGGCCTGCCCTCGACATGTTTGCCTCCCTCGATGGGTGCGAGGAGGTGGTGTTCCTGTCCACATGCAACAGGGTGGAGGTGATAGCAAGCTGCAGGGACCGGGACGAGTGCTGCCGCCAGATCATGGATGCCTGGCTCAGGGCCGCAGGCCTTGAGGGGGCCAGCGTAGAGGAGTGTCTCTACAGGTTCGAGAACAGCGAGGCGGTCAGACACATATTCCGGGTGGCATCGAGCCTCGATTCCATGATAGTCGGTGAGCCCCAGATCCTGGGACAGCTGAAGGATGCCTACCGGGAGGCCGCCGAGAAGAAGAGCTCTGGCCAGATCCTGAACCGTCTCTTTCACAAGGCCTTCTCCGTGGCCAAGCGCATACGCACGGAGACCAGGATCGCAAGCCAGGCCGTGTCCATAAGCTATGCGGCAGTGGAGCTCGCCCGCAAGATTTTCGGGGACCTGTCGGGCAAGCGGGCCCTGCTGGTTGGGGCAGGAGAGATGGCCGAGCTTGCAGCCCAGCACCTGAAGACCCACGGAGTCAAGGACCTGATGGTGGCAAACCGCACCCTGGAAAGGGCGGTCCAGCTCGCTGGCGAGCTTGGGGGAAAGGCCCTGTCCCTGGAAGAGCTGGACAGCGCCCTCATAGAGGCGGACATAGTCATAAGCTCCACCGGTGCGCCAGGCATAGTGATTCCTGCAGATCTGGTCCGGTCCATCATGAGGCCAAGGCGTCACAGGCTCCTCTTTTTCATCGATATCGCCGTTCCAAGGGATATAGATCCGGCCGTCAACGATATAGAGAACGTCTATCTCTATGACATCGACGAGCTCAAGGAGGTGGTGGAGGAGAACAAGGCCGAGCGCCAGAAAGAGGCCAAGAAGGCCGAGCGCATGGTGGAAGAGGAAGTGATCAAGTTCACAAGATGGCTCGACAGCCTGGATATCGTCCCCATAATCCAAAGGCTCCAGGAGAAGGCCGAGGAGGTCAGGCAGAGGGAGCTGAAAAAGACCCTGAAGAGGCTTCCAAACCTGAGTGAGAAGGAGCGGGCGGCCATAGAGCGTCTGAGCAAGTCCCTTGCAGGCAAGCTGCTCCATGACCCCATCATTTATCTAAAAAAGGGCATAGATTCCGAGGAGAGGGACCAGGCCCTGGCTGCTGTGTGCAGGATCTTCGGGATCGACGAAGAGCGTTAGAGAGAATCAACCCAAGAGAGCCTGCCTATCGTCTGCTATAGCGCTATAGCAGGTTAAGCCAGCAGCACAGCGATTATTCCGGTAAGAAAGATCCCGTCGAAGGTGCCTGCCCCTCCGATGGAGATGAGGGGGGCCTGTATCTTCGGGATATCTTTAAGGTGCAGGATGTCTGCTCCGATCAGGGTGCCCATGGT
>CAZNKD010000082.1:0-12333 GCA_964573615.1 uncultured Desulfobacterales bacterium
TTGGTTTTTACAATTTTTCCATTAACAAAATCATAAGCAATATTATTGAGATTACCGGGATATTGCCCGCCATACTTCTTTATTATTTCATTAATTGCATAGATATAATCTGAAAATCTATTTTCTAATTCATTGTAGGTGAACTTTCCAGTTGAGAAATATAAAGTCCCTCTTCTGAGCCCATTATGACCATAGCCAACCCCATGCCCTACGCGAGTACGCCATGTTGCAGGAAATCCATCCAGGTGTTTAGCAAAAAGCTTCCAAATAGGAAGAGCCTGGTCGGGGCTTATTTCCAATATTTTTTTCGCGTAATTCAAATATTGATTCCAATTACCTGATAGGCCCTGACGATGATCGGTAACATCTATGAGATACCGAATGGCTGAAGTCCCATCACTTTTGATAGCTATAGATAGCTCAAAGGGTAGCCCTTCTAATGTCACAGCGGAAGGCCAATTGGGATGTCCGAAAAACAAGTATAGAGGCTCTGTTAGAAGGGTTACAGCCTTATTAGCCACTTCATCGGCAGAATCGCGGATACCGATAGTTACAATTGAATCAGCTATAGCCTGTGCAATGTGTTTAATGATCATTTTTATTGATTTAAAATAGTTGCCTCAGTTGCCAAGAGCGGAAGAAATTTGTCCAGATGATTCATAGCCCGGGGACATTGCTTCTCCCCTACGTTGAGTCTTGCATAAGGGCAAGCATTGCCCTGACAGGCGGGACGAAAGGCGCACATCTGACACTCTGCATCAATCTCTTCTCCAGAGGAAGTCCAAGCATGATGTAATTGTTCATCAATATCAAGAATGCCATCTGGTCTAAGCATGCCAATTTGATTACGAGGGTCGCTAAAAGCAACTGTGCATTTGTAGACACTACCGTCTGTCCCGATGACAAATTGTTGAGGATCTGCTGCGTAGCAAACGCTACCAAATGGTTGCAATGCTTCTTTCCACGAATCCAGGCCAAAACCTGCTTTGAGTGCCAATGACATGAATTGAATTTCATGATTGTCTGCCGTTCTTTGATTACAAAGTTTTAAGGAGTTATCGTGCTCCCCTCCCCAATCACCAACACCTCGAAAGTAGATTGAGAAACGGGAATCCGCTGCGAATTCATTTCCTAAAAATCGTATGAACTCAGGAAGGAACGGTATCGTTGCAGGGGTAAAATTCACTCTGATTCTAACATGAAAATCGTTCTTACTATCCCGTAGGTTAAGGAGATTTGCAAAGATAGTATCAAATGTGCCCTTCCCATTCGCAAGCACGCGCAAAGCATCATGGATGTCTGACGGCCCGTCCAGCGTGATTTGGAATTTGGAAATTCCGACAGAAAAGCAACGTTCTATCACTGGTTGTGTCAATAGATATCCATTTGTGGTCATGTTAGCAGAATAGCGTACCTCATTTTCTTCACATATAGTGGTTATCCTGTAAGATAAATCTTCTATAATATCCAATGCCAACAAGGGCTCACCGCCAAACCATGAAATGGATAATGTATGTAGAGCTGCTGCCTGCCTTTGAACAAGATTGACTACAGAGTTGGTGATCTCCCGTAACATCCTGCTGCTTTGAAAGTCCTCGTAGCAATATTTGCAACGAAAGTTGCACTGTGTTGTGGGTAATAGGGTTAAATGAAGGCGATCATTCTTTTTGAATAAATATTCGTACAAATGGCGAGCTTCTTGCGATTCATCAACAAAGCTTGGAACCAACATGCCATTTTGGGCAAGTACTGCGGAAATGCCCTTTGGATTTTTCACGGGCTCACCGGCCAAAATCGCAGACACATAATCAACTTCTTCAGCCCTGATTCGAACTAAAGCACCACTAAAAATGTTTACAACAAACAATGTCCCATCGGAATGATGGGCCCACATATTAAAATTAGACGATTTCCACAACGGCTGATAATCCATGACAATTTACTCCATCCTACTGCTTTATCCGAAAATGAGGTCAAGAGGGCATCCTGAAGTGATTCCTCACTCGGAGAGAGGTCGTCTGCTCAATTTTTACTAAGATGCTCAAAAATAATAAATTGAACCGACTAGTTATCTACGTTCAACTTCCTCCATACCAATGATTGGCCTAGCAGAACATTGGCAATTGCCGTCACCCCAACTCACTGCATCCCCTGGCTTAATTATGTCATCGATAGATTCTGCTTCACCCACAGCAATTGCCATATTAATACGGGCTTTCCAGAGTTCTACAGCGGCATTTCCAGCTTTTTCAACAGCAACCTTATACTGTTCTGCTTCTTTACGTATCCTTTCGATTTGCTCATGAGAGAGTTTCATTTGCTGTCTCCTTGTTTTTTGGGTTTTTGAGTTCTGTTTTTGTCCTCTTGACCTTTTAAATTTAATTGGATTCATTTTTGGAGCAGCTAGCAAGTTTGATACTATAAGGTGCTGTCTACATAGTGATACGGAAGCAAATGCTCTATATAGGTGATGTTTCAGATTGATCTGCTTTTTTCGTTCCTTAAGAATTATGTAGGCTCTAATAGGAATATTGACGGCCTTATGGCTTCCCAAGCAAGATGCGCAAACCTATAGTATCAAGGGCGTTAGAGATGCTATGGCTCAGCACCTTGTTGCAAATACTTAAAAGTAGCAAATCTCAGAATACCAAACCCAATGAAATCTGGTGATTTTCAAGTTTTTGAAAAAATAGGGATAGACTATGTGTCCTGGTTGATTCTGTTTTTTTAATGACAGGGCCCGTTCACCTTCTGATAAGGGTAGATCCTGATATGTCGCTCATCAATGGTTATTGAGATATGGCCTTTTGGATTAAGAATGTCCCTGCCGTCTCATATTACTGGGATCATCAACTACTATATGACATTGATGGCTTTTGAAGCATTGAAATTCTTGGGATCAGATGTCATATAGAAAGAGTTCTCAGTAATAAAGTAGAGTACCAATGTTTTTCTTATCTGGGCATTAGTCCATCTCAATATTTTCTGGCTAAAAAATTCTGTTTCACCTGCTGGTGGCCGAAATTTATGTTGCTATTTGCCATCAATGCCATTCCTAACCTTGGATGGATGTCAAATTTGATGGGACGCCTCAAACCCCTTGTAGGTTTTATCTCTTTGAGTGTTATTTTTCAGTTAAACTCGACCAGATGAGACTCAACAGAGATAACAATTTTATTTAAATTTATCACCTGTGGATTATTTTCTCAAGAAAATTTTTATTTTTATAATTTCAATGGGGCATGGCAGCAACTGGGATTGCTCGAGGTTAGCGGTTTCAAGACTCAGAGATGAAATTGGCAGTTATAATAGTTTATGATGGGCATATGTGGATTCAGCGCAGGCTGCTGGCCAGACAGAGAGTTCACTGAATGTGAGGGAAAAGGCCATGGAAACTGGCCGAACCTGTCTGTTTTCAGGCCCTTGGACACTTCAGTGGAGCAAGACCTCGGAGGACCTTGAAGTTTCCGAACAGAGGCGAGGGCTGTTCTGCTACCCGCGATATGCCCCACCTTTTGGCATCAAGTGGATCGAGGCAGAGTCCCCAAGGTACAAGACACGGTTTTTTCATGGCCCTGTCCATGTTATAGATGGCTTATATGGCCGCAAAGAGGAAGAGAAAGAAGGGCAGATCTTCACCCAGGGCCCAGAGGCCTGCCTCTGGCATGCATGAAGGGCAGCAGATCGATCCTGCTGCCGCATCCGGTCAGGGTCTGGATCTGGCATCTCTGGGGGGCGAGCTCGAAAATAGACCCTTTGAGGCGTTAAAAGAGCTTCTGGGCTCCAGGGGCCTTTCCAGGCAGATGCCCAGGGTGTCCAGCAGGAAGGTCTGCAAGGAGGATGGAGAAAGGGTGCAGAAAAACCCCCCTTCAAGGCCTTCGGCAACGCCGCAATCTTCCTCCGACAGGGTACGACGGTCATGCTTGAGGGATGCAGGGGGCCATTTCGAGAAGGCGGGGGCCCTCGATCCTGACACAGAGCTCTTTTTAAGGGCCATGGAAGGGGTAAAGCCCCTTTCACACCGTTTTGATCCCAGAGAGGCGGCAGGCAGGTGCAAGAGGGCGGAAAACCAGCGGCTCAAGGAGCAGGCCGAAGGCCATGAGGTGGTCAGGGCACTGAAGGATCTGGTTGCCGGCCGCAAGAAGTTGGCCGTCGAGAAGACCCCGGAGTATGTCCAGGGGCCCGGCATAAATGAAAATCCCCAGGTGGTCAGAAAGCTCAGGCGGGGCAAGTACGCCATCCAGGCCTATTGCGATCTTCACGGACTGACTGCGGCCCAGGCCCTGGAGGTGTGCAACGAGTTCATGTCGGACAGCATTGCAGAAGGCAGGCGCTGCATCGCCTATATCCATGGGCGCGGGCTTTCCTCCAAGAAGGAACCTGTGCTCAAGAAGGTGGTGACCGAATTTCTGACCAGGGGAAGATTCAGACGCTGGGTACTGGCCTACTCCAGTGCCCCGTCCTGGGATGGCGGCCCGGGGGTGACCTATGTGCTTTTGAGGAAACGCCCTGTGAGACGCGGAAGATAGGGCGGCATTTCAGAGCCAAGGAGACCATCCAAGATGGAAAAGGATATCGCAAAGAGCCGGGACTATCCTGGCCTTTTCGTGGTGATAGAGGGGATTGATGGTACTGGAAAGAGCACCCTGGCCTCGAATATCTACCAGGAGCTCAGGAACAGGGACATCAACACCCTGCTCACATTCGAGCCCACCAAGGGGCAGTGGGGCAAGAAACTCCGGCAGAGCTTCACCACTGAAAGATTGCCCCAGGACGAGGAGCTCTCACTGTTCATGAAGGACAGGAAGGAGCACCTGGAGGATGTGATAATCCCCGCCCTCAAGGATGGACGGGTGGTCATATGTGATCGCTACTACTACTCCACTGCTGCATATCAAGGGGCCCGGGGCATGGATCCAGGGAAGATCATCGAGAAGAACCGCCAGTTCGCCCTGGAACCGGATCTGGTCCTGCTGCTTGAGCTCGATCCGGAAAGGGCGGTGGAGCGCATCAAGAGCTCAAGGAGCGGGGCCAACAGCTTCGAGGCCCTGGACTACCTGAAGAGGGTCTCCGAGATATACGATTCGATGCGGGATGAGAACATAGTCAGGCTGGATGCATCACAGCCGGCCCATCTGGTTGCAAGGCAGGCAGTGGGCCACATACTGGAGAGGCTCAAGGAGAAGGGGGATGCATGATGGCACACGGCCTTTTGACTTGCCGCCCCCTGGTATTATTGTTTCTTAGAAATGGCAAAAAAATCCCTCGCTGAGATTGCCCTCTTGGAGGTCGAATAACACGGCTCAAGGCCCTTCATGAAAAAGCCTGAACAGGATAACAAGAAGAAAAAGCTGGTCTTCACCTCTCTCTACTGGATCGCTGGTCTGATCCTGATCCTGGTCCTGCCGCAGCTTCTCATCTCCATGCAGACCAGAAAGATCCCATACTCCCAGTTCAAGACATATCTTCGGCAGGGCAGGGTGCTCGAGGTGCGTCTCGATGAGACCGAGATCACCGGTCTGATCTTCACAGGCACGGAAAAGGAGCTCAACGCCCTTAGAAAGGAGCTGGAACAGATAGATGTGGCAAGGCCCTCCGGCGGTCTCAATCCGTTTGGATCCAGCCAGCGGCCTGCCCTTTCGGACATACGGAAGATACTTGGCAACAGGACCGGCCATTCAGGAGACATATTACTCTTCAAGACCGTCAGGGTGAAGGACCCCAAACTGGTGGAAGAGCTCGACAAGGCGGGTGTGCGCTACGAGGGGAGCCGTGAGAGCTTTCTCGGCCAGCTGTTTTGGGGCACCATCATCCCCATCGCCTTCTGGGTGGGGCTTTGGTTCCTGCTCATACGCGGCATGGGCAGCCCGGGCAAGGGCCTTTTGCCCATCGGCAAGTCGAAGGCCAAGGTGGTCGTGGAGAAGGATACAGGAGTCACCTTCGACGATGTGGCCGGATGCGAGGAGGCCAAGGAGGAGCTGAAGGAGGTGGTGGAGTTCCTCAAGAGGCCTGCCAAGTTCGAGCGTCTCGGTGCCAAGATCCCCAAGGGGGTGCTGCTGGTCGGGCCGCCGGGCACAGGAAAGACCCTGATGGCCAGGGCCCTTGCCGGAGAGGCCGGGGTGCCCTTCTACAGCATCTCCGGCTCGGAGTTCGTGGAGATGTTCGTGGGCGTCGGGGCGGCCAGGGTGCGGGACCTGTTCGAACAGGCCAAGAAGAACGCCCCATGCATCATCTTCATCGATGAGATAGACGCCATCGGCAAGTTCAGGGGCGGTGGGATCACAGGCGGACACGAGGAGCGTGAGCAGACCCTGAACCAGCTCCTGGTGGAGATGGACGGGTTTGAACCCAATACCGGCGTGATCCTGCTTGCCGCCACGAACAGGCCCGAGATCCTGGACCCCGCTCTCCTGCGTCCAGGCCGTTTCGACCGCCAGGTCGTGCTCGATGCCCCGGATGTGAATGGGCGCGAGGCCATCCTGCGTGTACATGCCCGTGGGAAGCCCCTGGCGGATGACGTGGACTTTCGTGCCATTGCCCTCCGTACACCAGGTTTTTCAGGGGCTGATCTTGCAAACGTAATGAACGAGGCCGCCCTGCTGGCAGCCAGGGAAGGGGCGGACAAGATCACCCAGCGCCACCTGGAGGAGGCCCTCGAGAAGGTCTTTGCCGGGCCTGAGAGAAAGAGCAGGCGCCTTGGCGAAAAGGAGCGCAGGCGTGTGGCATTCCATGAGGCGGGTCACGCCCTGGTGGCCTTTCACTGCCCCAATGCGGCCCCGGTCGCAAAGATATCCATCATCCCCAGGGGCAAGGCGGCCCTTGGCTATACACTTCAGCTCCCTGAGGAGGAGCGCTATCTGATGACCAAGGGTGAGCTTCTGGACAAGATCTGTGTCTCACTGGGCGGGCGGGCCGCCGAGGAGGAGATCTTCGGAGAGGTGAGTTCAGGGGCCCAGAACGATTTAGAGGTTGCAACGGAGATGGCCCGCAGTATGGTATGCCGCTTCGGAATGAGTGAAAAGATCGGCCCAATGGCCCTGTCCAGGGAGACCAGCCCTTTTCTCCAGATACCGGGTATGCCGGAGCAGCAGTCCATGAGCCCTGAGCTTCAGGCAGAGGTGGACGCAGAGGTCAGAAGGGTGATGAAGGAGCAGTATCAGAGGGCGAAAAGGATCATCCATGACCATCGCCAGGTGCTGGAAAGGGTCTCCGAAAGGCTCCTGGTGGAAGAGGTCATGAGTGCAGAGGAGTTCAAGAGGCTCGCATCGAGCGATATGAGAGATATGGACGACGACGATTCGGAAAGTTCGTGATTAGGAGGCGACTCATGAGCAACAGCAATAGAGAAACGGTTTTCATAAGGGCGAGGATGTTCCTTGCGGCAATGGCCATGGCCCTCTTTTTGGGTGCGATGCCGTGCCAGAGTGTACATGCCTGGGCCATGGACGATGATGCCATCGAGATACTGGACAAGACATCCAAGGCCTTTGCCGAGATCGTCAAGAAGGCGAAGCCGGCAGTGGTCTTCGTCCAGGTGGAGAAGGTGGTGGAGCAGGGCGGAGGCAGCCCCTTTGGCGGCGGTGATCCCTTCGGATTCTTCAACGATCCCTTCTTCCAGCACTTCTTCGGTCCGCAGTTCAGGCAGCGCCAGCCCAGAAAGTTCAAACAGCGTGGTCAGGGCTCTGGTTTCATCATCAGCAAGGATGGCTACATCCTCACCAACAACCATGTGGTGGGCGATGCCGACGAGATCAGCGTGAAGCTGTCCGATGGCAGGAAGTTCAAGGCCAAGGTGGTGGGCAAGGATCCGCAGTCGGACGTGGCAGTAATAAAGATCGATGCCGACAACCTGCCCGTGCTGCCCCTTGGCAATTCCGACGACCTGGAGGTGGGCGAGTGGGTGATCGCCATTGGAAACCCCTTTGGCCTCACCCAGACGGTCACCGTGGGCGTGGTGAGCGCAAAGGGCAGGAGCAGGCTCGGAATCAACGACTATGAGGACTTCATCCAGACGGATGCGGCAATCAATCCGGGCAATTCCGGCGGCCCGCTGCTCAATATCCATGGTGAGGTGGTGGGCATGAACACCGCCATATTTTCACGTAGCGGCGGCTACATGGGAATCGGTTTCGCCATCCCCATCAACATGGCCCGGGCCGTCAAGGATCAGCTCGTCAAGTATGGCAAGGTGATCAGGGGCTGGCTCGGTGTGGTGATCCAGGAGATCGACGAAGACCTTGCCAAGAGCTTTGGCCTTTCGAAGGCAGAGGGTGTGCTCGTTGCCGAGGTGGCCGAGGACTCTCCGGCTGCAAAGGGCGGCATGAAGGCCGGAGACGTGATCCTGAAGCTCAACGGCCAGAAGGTCACCGATGTCGGCGAGCTCAGGAACAAGATCGCCCTGACGCCTCCTGGCACCAAGGTGACTTTTGAGATCTTGCGTGACGGAAAGAGAAAGAAGCTGAAGATAGTTATAGAGGAGAAGCCAGGCACCACAGCGGTCTCCATCAACCGGCACAATATCCTCAAGAAGATCGGCCTTGCAGTTCAGGAGCTCACACCGGATCTGGCCCAGCAGTTCGGCTACAAGGAGGGCCAGGGTGTGCTCATCGCCGAGGTGGAGCCAGGCAGTGCGGCCGCCTCTGTGGGCATGCGGCCGGGCCAGCTCATCATCGAGGTGAACAGGATCCGCGTTCACAACATGGAGGAGTTCCTGGAGGCCCTGAACAGGTCCAGAAGCCGGGTCCTGTTCAGGATAAAGGATGGTGACTTCAGCAGATATGTGGCCATAAGGCTCAAATAGACACAGGAGGCCCCAAGAAGGTGAGCAGCAGTGTGGAGTTGAGTGCGGTAGGCCCCTTTTCCAGCAGCCAGGAAGAGGGCAGGAAGCGGCTCTCTGCCCTCCTTGCAAGGAGCTTTGAGCTGCCTGGAGAGATCGAGGCCAAGGTCGCCCAGATCCTTGACGATGTGCGCAGGCGCGGAGACGAGGCAGTCGTGGAGTACACAAGGCGGTTCGATGCCCCCAGGTTCGATGCCTCCATGATAGAGGTCTCTGGCGCAGAGATGGAAAGGGCGTGTAGCCAGGTGGATGCCGATTTCATGTCTGCCCTCAAGAAGGCGGCTGCCAACATCAGGCGGTTTCATCAGAGACAGCTTCCGGACTCCTGGTTCATGCCCAAGGATGACGGCACCATATTGGGCCAGATGGTGCGTCCGGTTGATTGTGCAGGCCTCTATGTGCCAGGCGGTGCAGGGGGCAAAACCCCCCTCGTCTCCTCGGTGCTCATGAACGCCATCCCTGCTGCCATCGCCGGGGTGAGGCAGATCGTCCTTGCCACCCCGCCCACGGAGGATGGAGGTGTCAGCCCCTATATCCTGGCTGCTGCCAGGGAGGCCGGTGTCCATCGGGTATTCCGGGCCGGCAGCGCCTGGGCCGTGGCAGCCATGGCCTTTGGCACCGACACCATCCCAAGGGTGGATGTGATCGCCGGGCCGGGCAACATCTTTGTCACCATAGCCAAGAAGCTGGTCTCGGGCATGGTGGGCATAGACATGATAGCAGGCCCGAGCGAGATCCTGGTGATTGCAGACGATTCGGCGCCTGCGGAGTTCGTGGCTGCAGACATGCTCTCTCAGGCAGAGCATGATCCCATGGCCACCTCCATCGCCCTCGTTACATCCCACGAGCTGGCTGTGGCTGTGGCAGACGAACTTGCGGCTCAGCTTGGCCGGCTCGAGCGGGCGGAGACTGCCAGGGCCTCCATAGAGGCGAACGGGCTGATCCTTGTTACGAGGGACCTGGACGAGGCAGTGGAGATATCAAACCGTGTGGGGCCGGAACACCTGGAGCTCATGGTGAAGGAGCCCTGGGCTCTTCTGCCCAAGATCAGACATGCAGGGGCGGTATTCCTGGGCCCCTACACCCCTGAGCCGATAGGCGACTATATCGCAGGGCCAAATCACGTGCTGCCAACCATGGGGACCAGCCGGTTCTCGTCAGCCCTTGGGGTCGATACCTTTATCAAGCGTACCAGTATCATCTCCTACAGCCGTCAGGGTTTTGAGCAGGATGCAGACGACGTCACCCTGCTTGCCCGCATCGAGGGGCTCACTGCCCATGCCGGTTCGGTAGAGGTGAGGAGAGGGGCGAAGAGATAGGGCCGTATGTCAGATCCTGCTAAGGGCAAAAGACGCCACTATGTCATATCCGTGATGGCGTGGGACAGGGCCGGTATCGTGGCCGGCGTCTCCAGGGCCGTGGCCTCCATGGATGGCGATATCGCCGACATGAGGCAGCAGGTGCTTCGCAACTATCTGACCATGATCATCTATGCCTCGTTTCCCTCAGGCGTGCAGGGCAGTCAGGTTGCTGAACGCATACGCTCCCTCGGAGGGGAGGGCAGGGATGCCTTTTCCGTACTGGTGCGTGAGATAGGAGACGAACTGCCGGAAGAGGGGAGCACTCCCGGAGAGAATCTCTATGTCCTCACGGCAGAGGGGCCGAACCGGATAGGTTTCGTGGCTGGGGTGGCAGGATTTTGCGCAGAAAACGGGGTGAACATACTGGATCTGTTCACCACAGAGGCCGAGGACAAGGACCGCTACATCATGATCCTGCTTGTGGATACGAGCAGGTGTCCTTCCATAGAGGGCCTGAGGCGGAACATGGAGGAGTTCGCCAGGGATGAGGGGCTCAATCTGGTGCTCCAGCACTATGACATCTTCAGGGCCACGAACGAGATAAGGATCTTTTAGAAAAAACGGGACCCATGCTGCGTTCAGACTATATACTCGGCACCGTTGACATGATCCAGAAGGAGAATCTGGACGTCAGGGCGGTCACCATGGGGATCGATCTGCACGATTGCCGCGGCGGCAGCCTGGAGCAGACCTGTGCGAACATCAAGGCCAAGATCTCCCGCTATGCCGGCGCATTGGTGGAGACATGCGAGGCGGTGTCCAGGCAGTATGGCGTGCCTGTCGTCAACAAGCGGGTGGCCGTCACGCCTGTAAGCGCCATAGGGGCGGGATATTCCATCGAGGATTTCCTGCAGATAGCCGCTGCCCTCGATGAGGTGGCTGAGGAGATCGGGATAGATTTCATCGGGGGCTTTTCCGCCAATGTGGAAAATGGCATGAGTGCCGGCTCCCGGGAGCTGATCGCAGCCATCCCGGAGGCACTCTCCGCCACGACCAAGGTGTGTGCCTCTGTCAATGCAGCCTCATTCAAATATGGCATCAATATGGACGCCCTTGCAATCCTTGGCAGGACGGTCAAGGAGACGGCTGAAAGGAGTGCGGATGCCGGCGGGTTCGGAGCGGCCAAACTGGTGATATTTGCAAACCAGCCGGAGGCCAACCCCTTCATGGCCGGTGCCATCCACGGCTACGGACAGCATGAGGCCGCCATAAATGTCGGGGTCTCCGGGCCCGGGGTGATCGCCAGGGCCCTTGAAAGGCGCCTTGGCCGGAAGGACAATCCCGGACTCCATGACCTTGCAGACGAGATCAAACAGACCGCCTTTCGGGTCACCAGGTGCGGGGAGCTCATCGGGCGCCGGGTGGCAGAGATCCTGGGTGTGAGGTTCGGGGTGGTCGATGTCTCCCTGGCCCCTACGCCAAGGGTGGGGGACTCTGTTGGAGAGATCCTGAAGATCCTCGGGGTGGATGAGATCGGGGCTCCTGGCTCCACTGCCATCGTGGCCATGCTGAACGATGCGGTGAAAAAGGGAGGGACCTTTGCAAGCGGAAGTGCAGGTGGCCTGAGCGGGGCCTTCATACCTGTGTGTGAGGATGCAGAGCTGGCGGATGCCGTTGCCCGGGGGAGCCTCAGCCTCGAGAAGCTGGAGGCCATGACATCTGTGTGCTCGGTTGGCCTGGACATGATCGCCGTGCCCGGTTCCGTGGATGCTGCCACCATCTCTGCCATCATGGCAGACGAGCTAGCCATAGGGGTCATAAACAACAAGACCACTGCCGTCAGGATCATTCCGGTGCCCGGCAAGGAGGCCGGACAGATGGTGGCCTTTGGGGGGCTTTTTGGTGAGTCCGCTATTCTAGAGGTGAGAAACACGGGCAGATCCGGCCGCTTCGTGGGGTTTGGAGGAAGGATCCCGGCCCCTATCAACAGCCTCAAAAACTGAATCAGGTCCATCTGCATATTTTCATCTATTGGTCATAAGCCTGTCTTGGAAAAAGGTGAAGGGATGCAAAGAGATTCTTTTTGGGAGGGCCTTTGATGCGGTTTTGCAGTGTGGTCAATTGTATGGATGGCAGGGTGCAGTTGCCTGTGATCCGGTTTCTTCAAAAACGGTTTGGTGCAGAGTATGTGGATTC
>CAZNKD010000083.1:0-62604 GCA_964573615.1 uncultured Desulfobacterales bacterium
TTCTCCGCTGGGATCTTTCGCCTTCTGTCTCAGACGACATGTTCCGTTTCGTTCCTCCTGCAGGGGCCGAAGAGGTTCCCTTTGTCATCCCGGCAGAAAAGACCAAGACCCCAGGTAAATAGCCTTTAAAGGAGGTTTTGAGATGAAGGTTCGTCATTTGCTTTTCATTTTTATTTCCCTGATACTCGTAGGCCTTCTGGTTTCCGATATCGAGGCCCGCAGAGGCCGTCGAGGTGGAGGCGGGTTTTCGCGTGCCGGGGTGGCCAGCAGGGGCTCCTTCAGACCTCCACAGAGGGTCCACAGGAGGGCGCCCAGGAGGGTCCCTTCACGTAAGGCTGTACAGGCCCGACCTGCTCCCAGACGAGATCGATCCGCCCGTCCGGCCCGGCCCGTCCGGCCCAATCGAGAGGCCAGTCGAGAGGTGAAAAGACCCCATCGCCCCAAAAGAGATCGGGCCACAGAGAGCAAACGCCAAGAGGCCCAGAAGAAGGTGGCCAAGAATCGCGAAGAATGGCAGGAATGGATGGACGAACGCCAGGAAGACAGGCAGGACTTTATAGAGGATCTGCAGGAAGAAAGGCAAGAGTTTATCGAGGACCAGATCGACAGGCACCATTATCACCACCATCATGGCGGTTTCGCTACGGGTGTGATCGTCGGGGGCGTGGTCGGGGGTGCGGTGGCCTCTTCAGGGGACACCACTTACGTGACCACTCTTCCCTGCAGTCCGGAGATATTGACCGTGGATGGGGTGGAGTATTATCGATGCGATTCCGACTGGTACCGCAGGAGTTACTCTGGAAGTCAGGTAGTCTACATTGTGGTCCAGTCTCCACGTTAAAGATGCATCCAGACCGAAACACTTCCATATAGCCCTGACCGGGTTCCCTCCCTCAAGGGAGGGAACCCTCCTGCCCGATCAATTGTTTTTCCTTACTTTCGGGAGAAATAGGAGGAGATGGCCCAAAGGCCACCTTCATTTTCTGCTTACTCCATCTAAGTAAAAACAGATGATACCCACTGTTGAAAAAGGTGGGGATCACTTCAACATCTTTTAGTATCGATCAGGGGCTTCTTTGCAATCGGGATAGACCGTCCCGAAGATCCTATGGACTGTTAACATACGCCCCTGTTTGGGGTATCATATCTCTTCGCCCATTTTTTTGAAAAATTCTGAATCGATCCTTAAGGAGCGCCTTTTCATGTCCGGCCAGTCGAGGCCCGAGCCCCGGAAACCCGTCCTTTCAAAGAGCCTTGAGAAGCTCTTTCTGCCCATAATCAAGATGCGGGGAGAGAGCTATGCACGGCAGAACCGGGTCCAGATCAAGGAGATGAACGAGGGCCGGGTGGCGGCAACGGTCAGGGGCACAAGGCAGTACCGAGTGACTCTCTCTTGGTCCAGGCGGGACCCCACCAGGATCAAGACATCCTGCACCTGCCCTTTCTTCAGGCAGGGTATTCCGTGCAAGCATCTCTGGGCGACCATTCTGGTGGCAGACGAAGGGCGCTGGATGCCGCGCAGCACGGAGCTGCCGGAGCTGTCCGATCCCCTGGAGCTCTTTAGTGAAAAATATTGGAGCAAAGAGCAGACAACACCTTCCCCCCTGCCCTCCTTTGCACCCCAGAGCTTCATACTCTGGTTCACCCTCAAGCACGATCCGATGGGCTACTTCATCACCGTGTGCGAAAGATATGTAAAGAAAGACGGCTCATTCGGGAGGATAAGGCCTCTTCAGCACCGTTCATCCGATCCGGCAAGACGCACCAGGCAAGACAGACTGCTGATCCCCCTGATCGAAGAGTGCCTGGCCAGAAACCATATCTATGGGCGGCCAGGGATGACGAAAAGGCTTGAGTACGTACCTGTAACCTCTAGAGAGCTCGATGTCATGCTCCCGCTCCTTGCAGAGACAGGCAGGTTCAGCCTGGAGGATGCGGTCTCGGGCATCGAGATCACGGCCATCTCCATGGCCGAGGAGCCGGATGCACAGCTCAGGATCGATGTGGCCCTGGAAGGGACGGAAAGCATCGAATCCGACGACGGGCTCCTGAGATTAAGGCCCCGCATCATCCTTTGTGATGAAGATGGGAGACAAAGGGCCATAGGCCTTTCGGAACCAATCCATTTCTTCGACACGGAACCTGTCTATTTCATCCACCGGCAACGCCTGTTTGCCCTTCACGGCCCGAGGCTCCAGGCAGTAAGGGCCCTCATGCATGCAGAGGAGACAGGAGGGGGGCTCAGGGTGGCGAGAAAACGGCTCCCAGAGCTCATAAGGAGGCAGAGGGCAGTCTCAGGAAGGGATATCTTCAGATTCTCCAAGGAGGTGGCCCCGAGGTGCCTCGATGGGGCGAGCCCTGCGCTCAAGCTCTATCTCGAGCTCAAGGCCGGCTCCATAGAGTGCAGGGCCTTGTTCGTCTATGAGGGCGCTGAGATACCTGCCAAGGGCCTAGATGAGGGCCCTGAGCACTTCGATCCTGAAAGATGGATGATCGTCAGGAGAGACAGGAAGAAGGAGGATGAGCTTCTGGGGCTGCTTTCAAGGGCCGGGATAGAGCTTGACCATGACGGCAGGGCCGAGATAGGGCTCGATTCCGCAGCCCAGGTGCTCGATGATCTCGACAGAAGCGGGATCATCCTGGAGGCCAAGGGCCGCAAGAGATTCGTGCCGGGAAAGATCAGCAGGTTTTCTGTGAAAAGCGGCATAGACTGGTTCGATCTCCATGGCAGCGTGGACTTTGGCGGCGAGAGCGTCTCTCTTCCGGGCCTCCTGGAGGCCTACCTCAAGGGAGAGAGCACCATCAGGCTCAACTCGGGTGATGTAGGGATAGTTCCATCCAAATGGATAGAGAAGAACCTGGATCTCCTGCGGCTTGGGCTTACGGGGACAAAAAAGGGGGGAAAGGGGCTCAGGTTCCGTTCGTCCCAGGCCCTTCTCATAGGGCATCTGCTGGATGAGGCCCGATGCGTCAAGGACCTGGACGAGGAGTTTGCCCAGAGGCTTCGAAGATTGAAGTCCTTTAGCGGAATCCAAAGGATAGAGCCGCCTCCTGAATTCAGGGGTCACCTTCGGGACTATCAGAAAGAGGCGCTCGGATGGTTCAAGTTCCTGGAAGAGCTCAGGCTCGGCGGGATACTGGCCGACGACATGGGCCTTGGAAAGACGGTCCAGGTGTTGGCCTGGCTTGCATCCCGCCCGGGCACCAGGCCTGATGCCCCATCCCTGGTGGTGGCCCCGACCTCGCTCCTGTTCAACTGGATAAACGAGGCCTCGAAGTTCACTCCGGGGCTCCGGGTCCTCAACTATGCAGGCATCAAGAGACGCAAGGGGCTCAAGGCCCTTTCGGACCATGACCTTGTTGTCACCTCCTACGGGATCATGAGGAGGGACATAGAGTTTCTGAGGGGTGTTAAGTTCAACTATGTAATCCTGGACGAGAGCCAGGCCATAAAGAACCCGGATTCCATCTCCTCGAAGGCCGCCTCCCTGCTGGATGGGGCACACAGGCTCTGCCTTACAGGCACCCCCCTCGAGAACCATGTGGGTGAACTATGGAGCCAGATGGAGTTCTTGAATCCTGGGCTCCTTGGGCCACGGGAGAGCTTTTTCAACGCATATGTCCGGCCGGTGAACAGCGGGAACAGGGACCCGCTCGAGACGCTTAAGAGGCTGGTACGCCCCTTCATCCTGCGGCGGACCAAGGAGGAGGTGGCCTCTGAGCTCCCGCCAAAGGTGGAAAAGCTCATCATGTGCCCAATGACCCCTGACCAGGAGGACATCTACCTGCGCCTTAGAGAGCACTATCGGGCAGCCATAGCGGAGGCCATGGAGAGGCAGGGGGCCAACAAGTCGAGGTTCAAGGTGCTCGAAGGGCTCCTGAGACTCAGGCAGGCCGCAAATCACCCCAAGCTCGTGGGCATGGATGCAGGGTCTGGAAAGTTTGAAAGGCTCATGAATCTCATAAAGGAGGCCGTCGATTCCGGCCACAAGGCCCTCATCTTCTCCCAGTTCACAAAGATGCTCGGCCTCATAAGGCAGGAGCTCGACCGATACGCAATGGCCTATGCCTATCTCGACGGCAGGACCCCTCAAAAGAAGAGGGAGGAGATGGTGAACCGGTTCCAGGAGGACAGGGGGCTCAGGCTCTTTCTCATAAGCCTGAGGGCTGGCGGATTTGGCCTCAACCTGACGGCTGCGGACTATGTCTTCATCGTTGACCCCTGGTGGAACCCTGCAGTGGAGCTACAGGCCATAGACAGGAGCCACCGGATAGGCCAGTCCAAGACGGTGGTCACCTACAGGCTCATCTCCAAGGGTACTGTCGAGGAAAAGGTGATGGGCCTTCAGAAAAAGAAGAGAAGGATCGCAGGCTCGGTCCTCAGCGGGAGCAAAGACATGCTATCAAGGCTCTCGCCCAGGGATCTCGAAATCCTCTTCTCCTGATGGGCATGATGAAAGAGGTCTCAAACCAGATGGTACTGCTCGATCGCTGCCCTTCAGGAGGAGAGGCAGGCGCCCATCAGGGTCATCCCCATCAGGGAGATTTGGGACCAGGGCTTGAGTCCAAAATCTCCATGATCTCAAGGCTCATCGAGGGGCTGAGGCCAGAGGGGATGGCAGGCCTCCAGGTGCTCATAAAACCGAACCTTGTGAAGCCTGGAGAGCTGCTTGCCATCACCTCTCCTGAGGTGACAGTGGCAACGGCAATGGCTGCGAAGGCACTTGGCGCCCGCGTAACGGTTGCAGACTCCCCGGCCTTTGGCAGTGCAGAGCGAGTGCTCAAGCGTGCAGGCATTTACGACACCCTGAGGAGAAACGGGATAGGGGTTGCAACACTCTCCCAGCCCCAAAAGCTCATGCTTCCATCCGGGATAGCACTCGGCATATCGCGCACGGCACTCGAGGCCGACCTCATAGTCAACCTTCCGAGGCTTAAGGCCCATTGCCAGATGGGGATCACCTGCGGGGTAAAAAACCTGTTCGGAACTGTCGTCGGATTCAGAAAGGCGCTCTGTCACACCAGATTCGGAGGAGACAGGGCGGCCTTTTCAGACATGATCCTGGACATCGGCAGGCTACTGCCAGACAGGATAACCATTGCAGACTGCCTGACGGCCATGCACGTCACCGGCCCTACCGGGGGGAGCCCCCTGAAGATGGATCTCCTGGCAGCATCACGTTCCGAGATCGCCCTCGACACGGCCCTGTATCTGGCCATAGGTGCCTTGCCAGAGAAGGTGCCGCTCTGGAGGGCCGCCATGAAAAGGGGGCTGCCAGGTTCAAGGCCGGATGAGATCACATATCCGGCCTTGAGGCCCGAGGAGGCCGGACCAGAGGAGCCGTTCATATTGCCATCTGAGCTCTCCCCTCTCGTCTTCAGCCCGACAAGGTTCATAAAGGGGCGGATAAAGTCCTTGCTGAAACGGCTTCCCCTGTGATGGAGCCCCTATCCACCTTGGCCACCATCACAAGCAGGCCACCAAAGGCCCGTCACACCCCGTCACACCTTGAAGCGCGACAGCATCCCCCTTATCTCCTGGCTTCCCCTATTTGCCTCCGAGACCACTTCATCAAGCCTTGCTGCCTGCTGATGGGCCTTTCTGCACAGGTCCTCGATCTTCTGGTTGAGCTCTGCCACAGAGTCTATCCTGCCCGATACATCCTGGGCATTGTGGCTCACCTCTTGTGTCGTGGCCGTCTGCTCCTCCACTGCAGAGGCCACGCTCTCTGAAAATTCTGCCACCCTCTGGATGGTCTCGAGTATCTTACCCATGGCCTTGGTGGCGTTTTGCGACTCGCGCCTCAAGGCCTCCACCACCACGTTGATCTCGTCCACAGAGCCTCCGGTCTGCTTTGCAAGCTCCTTGACCTCGTTGGCCACTACGGCAAAGCCCTTTCCGGCCTCGCCTGCACGTGCCGCCTCGATGGTGGCATTGAGGGCCAGGAGGTTTGTCTGCTCGGCTATGACACCGATGAGCTGGCTCACCTCACTGATCTTTGCGGCAGACTCCACAAAACGCCTTATTATCTCCTCTGTATTCGATGCCTCCGAACTGGCGTCGTTGGCCACCATACTCGCCTGAGAGGTGTTCTGGGCGATCTCTGAGACAGTAGATGCCATCTCCTCCATTGCCGCTGCAACACCCGATACGGTCTTGTTGGTGACATTTATGGTATCGCGCACCTCGTCTGTGAACAGGTCGATGGCCTCCATGTCCTCCTTCATGACCTTGGCATCATGGACCAGGTCCTGCATCTGTCTTTCAAGCTCCTGGGTCCTTTCGGTTATCTCCTTCACCATGCCCTGCAGCTGATCCATGAAGCTGTTGAAGTACCAGCCGATGGCATCGATCTCGTTTCTTAAATCATCCTCTCCCTTCACATCCAGGGGGATCCGTCTTGTCAGGTCCGCATCCTCGGATGAGAGCTTCTTGAGTCTCATGGCAAGGTTCTGAACGGGGCCTGCAACAGAGCTGCTCAGAAAGAAGGTGGAGAGCCCAATGATCACCACCAGTATCCCAAGGACGATCAGCCCATCGATCTTGTAGGCCATAAGGGCCTGTTCCACATCATCGATATAGACACCTGAGCCGATTATCCAGCCCCAGGGCTCAAAAGCCTTTACGAAAGAGACCTTGGCCACAGGTTCATCGTGGCCTGGCTTGGACCACTTATAGAAGATAAAGCCCTCGCCCTTTTCCTTACAGACCTTCACAAACTCCTTGAAGAGATATTTGCCGTCTGCGTCCTTTACGCCGGACAGGTCCTTTCCGTTGAGCTTGGGATTGATGGGGTGCATTACACAGTGATGTGCAAAATCGTTGATGAAGAAGTAGCCGTTTTTCCCATAGCGCATAGATGCTAAGATCCTTTTGGCCTGCTCCTTGGCCTCCTCTTCTGTAATGAGCCCCTTTTTGGCCTGTTTGTAAAAGTCGGAAACAATGGAGTGGGCAGACTCCACGAGCTCTGCCATTGCTGCCCTCTTTTCATTGAGCATCCCCTCTTTCAGTACTGTCTCGTATATATAGACAGATGCGGCCAGAACAACAAAAAGCACTCCCACAAAACCGAGTGTGATCTGGGTCCTTATCCTAAACCTGTTCAGGGCTTTTAAAGCCATGCTCTTTTCACCTCCTGATTTCATCTCTCTTAACTCTCTTTCGGAAAGATGGATGAATTCCTGAACCTACGAAAGCTCTCGATCCATTCAAGGACTCTGTTCAACATTCGATATGGTAAATAGACCGAGATTTCATCATGTAAACGCGCAAGGGAAAATCGGGGCAGCCTTTAAAACCGCCCCATTTGAAAGAACCACCAATGGATCGAAAATACGCAATAGAGCAGATCGAGCTACTGAGGACCCTCCAGGGAGAAGAGCAAAAAAGAAAAGGCCACCAGATAGATCTCTCCGGGGCCGACCTGAAGGGGCTCGACCTCAATGGCCTCGACCTTTCAGGAGTGAACTTTTCAGGAGCCGATCTTTCAGGGGCCGACCTGTCTGCAGCCAATCTCACCAAGGCCAATCTCTTCAACGCCAAGCTAAGAGGCGCCAACATGAAAGAGGCCCTCCTGCGCCTGACCAACCTGAACGGGGCAGACCTGAGCGGTGCAAACCTGGACAGCATAAGGGCCATCCGGGCAGGCTTCGGCATGGTGCGCCTGGATGGAGCCACCATGTTCAATGCCAGGATGGAGCTCTGCTCCTTTACAAAGGCGAGCCTGAAGGAGGCGGATCTGCGCTGTGCAAACCTGAAGGGCAGTGTGCTCAGAGAGGCGGATCTGCGCTATGCCGACCTCACCGAGGCAAGGATGGAGGAGGCCGACCTGTCCATGGCCAGGGTGCATGGGGCAAACTTCTCCAACGCAGATCTGAGGCGGGCAAGGCTGAGGCTGATCCAGGGCTATGAGAATGCGAAGTGGATCGGAACCGACATAAGGGATATCAACTTTGCAGGTGCCTATCTCATGAGGCGCTTCGTGAACGATCAGAACTTTCTCATGGAGTTCAAGAACCACAGCCGTTTCACCAGATTCATGTACTACATCTGGCTCATCACCAGCGACTGCGGCCGTAGCATGTCCAGGTGGTGCATGTGGATCTTCGTGCAGGCCATGTTCTTCGCATGGCTCTACTCCATGGTGGGTATAGACTACGGGGAGCACCCCACCTGGCTGTCGAATCTCTATTTCAGCATCGTGACCCTGACCACCCTCGGCTTCGGAGACGTCGTGCCAGCCACATGGCTGGGCCAGGTGGTGGTGATGAGCGAGGTCATAACAGGATACATGATGCTTGGGGGGCTTCTTTCCATCTTCAGTAACAAAATGGCAAGACGTGCCGATTAGATGAACATGGGACTACTGAGCTTTCTCAAACTGAAGAAAAAGGGCTCGAAGGAGCTGATAATGGAGCTGCTGGAGGGCTATGAGCTGCCCTCCTTTCCAGCAGCGGTGATGAGGGTGCTCGAGATGCTGAGGGATCCAGATGCCGCCCTTGCCGACATAGCGCGGCTGGTGGAGTCGGATCCGGGCATGCACGTCATGACCCTCAAGTTCGTCAATTCTGCTGCCTTCGGGCTTGCCAAAAAGGTCTCGAACATCCACCATGCCGTCACCCTGCTCGGAAGGGCGAGGCTCGAGTCCCTGATCCTGCCCCTTGCGGTAAAGGATGTGGTGCCAACGGACAATCTGGTCTGTCTCGATGCCAGAACATTCTGGACCACCAATGCCAAAAGGGCCTGTCTGGCAAGGGCCATTGCCAAAAGGCTCCATCCTGCCACTCAGCTCGAGGCCTTTACTGCAGGCCTTCTCCAAGACATGGCCATCCCTGTGCTGATAAGTGCCAAGAAGAGCGACTACTGCGTCGCCCTCGAGACCTGGAACAGTGATCCGGAAAGCGATCTTGCCCAGATAGAGAAGACCACCTTCGGCTTCGACCACCAGGCAGTGGGCGGGCTCATGGCAGAGGAGTGGAACTTCCCCGGCTATCTCCAGGAGGCCATCGGCCAGCACCACAGCTTGAACGGTAGTGGACAGATGAATATAGACCGGGCGATCATTGCGGTATCCTCCCTGCGCTATCCCTCCGGGGAGTATCAGGATCGGGATGATGAGATGTTGAAGACGATGCTCAGGGACGTATTGGGGGTTGGTGAGCAGGTGGCCTCGGAGATAGTGGCCCAGGCCGAATCGGATGCCCATCAGGTGGCAGAGATATTCTATTAGCCCCCCTCCATGGCTGTCCGTTTACCAGCCGCTTTTAAGCACCAGATAGATTCATAGGCCCTCTTCTCCTTCCATCTCTTTCCAATCTTTCCAAACGACGAGCTTGCAAAATCCACGCGCTAGGCCTGGACCTACTTTGAAGAAAGCGCCTTTAGGCCCGACACATGGGCTCCAAAAGACTTTACAAAGCAGATTTTTGTGAAAGAATAGTCTGCTGTTTCCCCTGAGTTAAAATTCTTGAAATCTTAAGGAGCCTTTAAAAGACCATGATCATCATAATGAAGCCGGACGTGGACCCTTCGGGTCCGGAGATGAAGCAACTGCTCGACTTTCTCGCCCAGTTCCCCGAGGTGAAGACCAGGACCTCAGGGGTACGCGGCACCCAGCGTGTGGTAACGGAGATCTACCTCATAGGCCCGACCCATCATGTGCCGATGGAGCCCATCCAGCGGATGCCGGGCGTTGAAAAGGTGGTCCGGGTATCGAGCAAGTATCGCCAGATAGGAAAGCACGGTGGCCAGCTGGACGAGATAGGTTTCAACTACAACGGGATCGAATTCAACCAGAACACCTTCCACTGCTTCATAGGCCCATGTGCCGTGGATACGCCCGAGAACGTGGAGACCATATTCAGGAACATGCAGCGGGTAGGGCTCAAGACCTGCCGAATGGGCGTCTATAAACCCAGGACAAGCCCATATGACTTCCAGGGTCACGGAAAGGCCTGCCTTCCCTGGCTGTTCGAGCTTGCAGGCAAATACGACATCAAGGTGATCGCCATGGAGGTCCTGAAGGAGATCCACATAGAGGAGATCGACAAGGCCCTGGAAGAGGCGGGTAATCCCACAGGTGTCATGCTCCAGATCGGGACCAGAAATGCCCAGAACTTCGAGCTCTTAAAGGCGGCTGGCTCACAGACCAAGTATCCGGTGCTCTACAAGCGCGGCATGGCCCTGCCACTCGAGGACTCCCTGAACGCCTGCGAATATATAGCAAGTGAAGGCAACAGGAACATCGTGTTCTGCCTGCGCGGCGTTCAGACCAGGCTGGGTGATCCGCACAGAAATCTCGTGGATTTCGCCCATGTCCCGGTGGTGAAGCGCCTTACCAGGCTGCCTGTCTGCATAGACCCCACCCACTCGGTAGGCGGAAAGGACCGGGCCCCGGACGGAATCCTCGACATATTCCACGCCACGGCCCAGGGAATCATAGCAGGTGCCAACATGGTGCTGGTGGAGTTCCATCCAAGGCCGGAGATGGCCCTCTGTGACGGACCGCAGGCGCTGACCATGCAGGAGCTCGACCACTATCTGGCAGACGTGGAGCTTGCCAGAAACTGCTATAAGAAAAGAAAAGAGCTGGCCCAGCAGGCACTGTTCAAGCAGCAGATGGGCAACAGTTGAGTATAGAGGTCATGAGAGTTCACTATCTACAGCACGTACCATTTGAGACCCCTGCTGCCATCCTGGACTGGGCAGAGGCCAGGGGTGCAGAGGTAACGAAGACCCTGCTCTTCGAGGATCCCACCCTGCCAGGGCCAAAGGGGGCCGACCTCATCGTTGTCATGGGGGGGCCGATGGGCGTTTCGGATACGGACAAGTATCCCTGGATGGACAAGGAGCTCGCCTTTATAAAGGAGGCCATCTCCCAGGAGCGGCCCATCCTAGGCATCTGCCTAGGTGCCCAGTTCCTGGCCCACAGCCTCGGGGCAAAGGTGCTTCCAAACCTCTACAAGGAGATCGGTTTCTACCCTGTCTCACTTACGCCACCTGCATGGGACTCGCCCATCTTCTCTGGCATCCCTGCCACATTCGATGCCTTTCACTGGCATGGGGACACCTTCTGGATACCTGAAGGGGCCTGGCACATGGCCAGCTCGGAAGGGTGCCACAACCAGGCATTTGTCTGGAAGGACCGGGTGCTTGCCCTCCAGTTCCACATAGAGGCAACGAGGCATGGGGTTGAGGAGCTGGTGAAAAATTGCGGCCAGGAACTCCTCGAGGACTCTCCCTACATCCAGAAACCCGAAGTACTCCTGGAAAAGGCAGAGGCCTTCGACTTTTCTGCCATGCATGAGATCCTCTTCAGGATGCTCGACAATTTCATGGAGCGTGCCGCTGCAACAGAAGGGGGCACTTAGTTGTCGAGGCTTGGAAGGGATGTTGAGGGCCAGATAGAGGCCCTTCTGGAAAAGGGGCTCACCAAGGCCGAGATACAGGAGCGTCTGAAGGATCTCGATGCCGACGGGGAGGTGGAGTTCTACCTCAAGAACGTACCCTACCCTGAAGACAAGAGGCGCTACATGCTGGCAAACGTGGCCCTCTTTGCCCTGCTCCTGGTGGTGACCCTGAAAAAACTCTACTTCGCCCTCTCATTTGGGGGGATCTCCATAGCCATGCTGGCGGCCATGGTGGTGCCTACGGTGAACATCTGGCTCCTGTATGAGATCAGGAGATTCCGGGGGATCGGATACAAGTTTACTGCAATCCTCTCCACCCTCTCCCTCATCAATGCAGAAAACAGGGCCTGGCCGGAAGTGGTGATGATACCGGCCATAATAGCCCTGTCCGCCTTTCTATATTGGAAGATGTTCTACAAGAAGTGGGAGCAAAAGGCCTGACTCCTATTCCAGCTCCTTGCCATCACACACGGACTTGACGGCCTGGATGAGGGGCAGGGCGCTCGGATTTGAAACCACACGCCTTATTATGATGTCCACAGGCCGGACGTCCTTGCCATAAAAGGCCCTGTTCCAATCATCCCGCGGCACTATCACGGTGCCTTCCACGCTGACCCCGCCAAAGAGGCCCTGTCCCCGCGAAAAGGCGAGGATATCGATGGTCTCGGCCTTTGCCCCGACCCCAACCGGGCCTGCTGCCACACTCACGTCCGCCCCGAGCTTGATGGATGTCGAAAGGAGCGCATCCGTCCCCTTGTCCGTCATGACCATGAGGATCATCTCGGCAGACTTCGCCCCTATCTGCAGCCCGATGGATGCCGAACCCATGGTATAGAAGACCGGCTGGCTCCACTCGCCTGTCTTGAGGTCATGGACCAGAAGCACCCCTGTGCCCCCTTCAGCACCTATCAAAAAGGCGCCCTTCAGGAAACTGGGGAATATGAGGATACCGCGGGCATTCTTCAGGTGCTCACGGAACCACTTCATGTTCGGATCTGCCACACAGCGCTTGAAGGTGATGAGCGCCTCGTCTATCAGTGCCTCCTGCTTGGTATAGGCCCCGCTTGCAGGGCCAGCAGCAGCTGCCAGAAACACGGCTGCCAGAAACACGGCAACAGTCTTGCTAAAAAGGTATCTCCTCATTACTGGACTCCTCCTTTACAGAAATATCTTGCAATTACAGTTACAGTCCAAGGCCCTGGCCGGAGATCCAACATGCTGAAATAAAAGAAGGGATCTGCCAGGCCATAAATGAACCTTCATTCATGAAAGTTTTAGAAACCTAATCTTTGACATTTGAAAAGGTATCTACTATTTTTGTGCAGCCATCCCATCTTGCTCGTCTCGATCCGTCCTGTTCGAGACCCAACAGATGGAGATGGAAGCAGCAAGATCAAGAAAACAGGCGATCTTTACATGAAGATAGTATAGACATGGATGTACTTGACGCAATAAAAAACAGGAAGTCCGTAAGGGCCTTCCTGGACAGGGACGTGGACAACGACACCATACGCTCCATACTGGAGTGTGCAAGATGGGCACCTTCAGGTGCAAACGCCCAGCCATGGAAGGTGGCCGTAGTCAAGGGAAGCACCAAAAGGGCCCTGACCGATGCGATCCTCGAGGCCAAGGCCGAGGGGGTCCCTGTGTCTGGAGACTACAGTTACTATCCTGAGACATGGAAAAGCCCCTACAAGAAGAGGCGCTTTGAGTGCGGCCTTGCCCTCTACAGCGCCCTTGGCATAGACCGCAAGGACGTGGAGGCGAGAAAAGAGGCCTGGTTCAACAACTACCGCTTCTTCGGGGCCCCTGTGGGACTGCTATTTTTCATGCCACGCTGCATGGGAACCGGGTATCTGGTCGATATGGGCATCTTCATCCAGACCGTGGTGCTCGCTGCCCAGGGCCACGGGCTTGCCACATGCATCCAGGCCTCACTGGCAGAGCACCCGGATATCGTGCGCAAGATCCTCGATATCCCGGAGGAGTTCAGCCTTATCTGTGCCGTTTCCCTGGGCTATGAGGACAAATCCGCCCCATGCAACAACTTCCGGCAGCCGCGCATAGAGGTGGACGAGTTCACAAGCTGGTACGATTAGCGGCCAACAGGCCGTCCCTTTTGGATGGCCTTTGGCTGCCTTCAGCCCTCAGAAAGCCCGTAATCCCCGAGCATCTTCCTGCCTGCCAGCCAGACGATGGTCATTGAGCCCACGGCATTGGCAGCAGCGATCATGAACATTATCACTATCTGATAGGCCACTGCCTGCATGGGTGAGACGCCTGCCACTATCTGGCCGGTCATCATCCCTGGCAGGGAGACCACGCCGGCGACACTCATGTTGTTGATGATGGGGATCATGCCGGTCCTCACCGCCTCCCTGAAGGCAGGCCTCAAGGCCTCGGAACGGGTGGCACCGAAGGCCAGCAGCAGTTCCACTTCCTGACGCCTGCTCCTCAGGTGCTCGAGGAACCTGTCCAGGCCGAGGCAGATGCCATTCAGGGAGTTTCCAAAGAGCATTCCGAAAATGGGTATCAGATATTGGGGATCGTACCAGGGCCGCACCTTTATGACCGCCTGCGTCACCACAACCCCCACGACAATGGCCGCAACGGACATGGTCAACAGGGCATCGAGCTGGAGCCCTGGATATCTGCCCTTGCTCCTCCTGACCACCTCCCTCGAGGCGAAATAGAGCATGACCAGGAGCCAGCCCATGACCAGGAGCGGGCTTTCGAGATCGAAGATATACTTGAGCACCACCCCGATCATGCCGAGCTGCAACACACACCTTGCTGCAGCCCATGACAGTGTCTTCACCAGGCCAAGGCGCAGGGCCACAGAGATGGCACCTGCCATCACCACCAGGAGGGTGGCGATCAGCAGGTCTATGTATGACAGTTCAATATAACCTTCCATCCTCCACCCTGAACCTGCGGTCGGCCATCTCGGAAAAACGGTGCTCGTGGAGCACACATATGACTATCTTGTCCTCTGTCTGCACATAGAGCCTGAGAAGCTCAAAGCAGTGATCTGCAAGCTCGGGCTCGAGGCCTGTAAGGGGCTCGTCTGCAAGGAGCACGTCAGGGCTCCAGAGAAGCCCCCTCACCAGGGACAACCTGTGACGCTCCCCTCCGGAGAGCTTGCTGGCAGGCCCATCCAGATCCAGGTCATCAAGGCGCACTTCAGAAAGGAGCCTCCCTGCCTCCTGGGGATCGAATCTCCTGGGGCCTGCATATCTCAGCCTGAAGGGAAAGGACAGATTCTCCTCTACGGAACCATCAAGGACAGGGGCATCCTGCATGAGCAGGCTCACCCTGCTCCTCCACCTGGGGAGCTCCCCCTGCTGATACTGCCTCCCACAAAGGCCCCATCTCGGCTCGGCTGGCTCCACGAGGCCAGCTATCGACCTCAGGAGGGTGCTCTTCCCAGAGCCGGAGCTTCCGCTCACGACTGCAAGGCACGGAGATGATAGGTGTATATCCACTGCCCCCAGGATCTCCTTGCCCCTCCTGGTGAAAACCCCCTTGTGACTGTAGTCCAGATTCACCTTGGCCATGTAGGGGATCTTGACATATCACCTGCCAGTTAGTAAAGAGTGGACGCTTAAGCAAGCAGAGATTTCAGGCGATTTTTTGATTCTTTCAGGTCGCATACAAGATAACGTAAGGAGTCTTTCAGAGTAATGAAACGGACATTTCAGCCAAGCAATCTAAAGAGGAAGAGGACACACGGTTTCAGGAAGAGAATGAGCACAAAGGCCGGAAGGCAGGTGCTGAATCGCAGGCGTGCAAAGGGCAGGAAGCGGCTCTGCGTCTAGGAGAGTTTGAGGCTGAGAAAGGGGAGACACACCCTCTCCCCGGCGGAAAGGATAAAGGATCGGGAGGATTTCAGCCGCACCTTCAAGGCAGGCAAGAGGATCAGGACTCCAGGCTTTACCATAGTATTTGCACCAAATGGCCTGGATTACAGCCGAATCGGGATAAGCGTTGGAAGACGCTTTGGCAGGGCTGTTCAGAGGAACAGGGCAAAACGGATCTTCAGGGAGCTGTTCAGGCTCAACAAGGACCAGCTGCCAAAGGGCCTGGACTATATATTCATGCCGGGCCCCAAACTCCGCGAACTGGGATGGACGGAGCTTCAGCGGGAACTGAGGGCAGCAGCAGGGCGCATCACGAAAGTCGTGGCTCAAAAACGGCCTCACGAAAGGACTCAGGCAAGTGAGAAATGAAGTGAAAAGGGGCAAGGGGCAGGCTCTGGCCGTCCAGAGGGACTCCTTGGCCCACAGCCATCTCAGGTCCTTGAAGCCCTCCTGCACTTCCCCTGCACCCTCTGTGATGGCGCTTAAAAGGCCCCTTACATAACAAGGGCCTCAAGGGATAGCCTCAAGGGATAGTCAAGGGATAGATAGTAAAGTCAACAAGTGACCCAAGCGACCATGGACAAGACCAGCAAGGCCTCTATTTCCAAGGACCTGGCCACAAACCAGGACGGCGGGCACCAAGAGCGGAAAGAGACCCGCAAGCAGCACGAGGAGAGAGACATGAGGGGCCTGGGGCCTTTGACCGTCCTGCTGATCGGGGCAATTGGCCTCTACAGCCGCTATCTGTCCCCCTTTTTGCCGAGAAGCTGTAGGTTCCATCCAACCTGCTCCAGCTACGCTGCCCAGGCACTCAGACGTCATGGACTTGCACGGGGTAGTCTGCTCTCCATAAGACGGATCCTGAAGTGCCATCCCTGGCATCCTGGCGGCTTCGATCCTGTGCCTTGAGACCTCACCACGGGATCGCCTCCCCCTCGCCCCCTTCGACAAGCCTGTCCCACTATCCTTGTCAGAGGGGGCTGACAGGAGAATCTCGATCCATCCGTCCCGCCCTTTTTCGCATCTTGCTGGATCGGCCTCATCGCGATTTCAAACTCATGAATCATGAACCCAAGCGAGTAAGGATCTGAATAATGGAACAGAGAACCCTCATTGCAGTAGTGCTCTCGATTCTGGTACTGGTGGTCTTTCAATACTTCTTCGTCCCAGACCAGCCGGTCCCGCCACAGGGCACACAGAGCACACAGAACCAGGAAGGGACAAAGCCCCAGGGCGCAACCCAGGACAGGCAACAGGAAGGACAGACAGGACAGGCAGCAGGGGGAAATGGGGCATCTTCAGCCTCTGGAGCCGGGGCCTTGAACAAGGAGGCCCAGCAAAACGTGCTCAAATCCGCCCTGCCCGCCTCACTGCCACCATCTGCTGCCGGGGGCAGGAGCATCAGGATCGAAACCAGCCTCTACAGCGCCGAATTCACGGAGATGGGAGGGGCGGTCAAGGGCTTTGTGCTAAAAAAATACAAGAAGGACCTGGATGACGACTCCCCTGGCATCAACCTGGTGAATGTCTCCCCTCCCCTGCTTCCCCTCGGACTCAAGATAGGCTCTGCGACCACCCTCGATCTCAGGAGCTACCACTTCAAGAGCCCGGCCCCTTCCCTCATAGAGCTGAAGGCCCCTGGCGAAGAGGCCAAGCTGGAATTCGTAGCCGACCTCGGAGATGGTGCCGTACTGAGGAAGGTCTTCACCATCAAAAACGACAGCTACTATATCCACATGACCCTAGCCCTTGAGAATGCCGGGGCAGGAAACTACTCCATCCTCCTCTACAACAGGCCATTCAAGGAGGACAACCGCTACATATTCACAGGCCCCTCTTACTATGCGGCTGGATCGCTGAATGAGGTCAAGCTGGACAAGACAGGAGAGAGCCTGGAGTTTTCAGGAAATGTGGACTGGCTCTCCTACGGCGACAACTACTTCATGACCGCAGTCATACCGGAACTGACCCAGGGGCCCTGGAATCTGAAGTTTACCAAGCTGGCCGACGATGGCCTGACCGAAAGCGCCATGGCCCATGCCATTGCCCCGGATCGCACAAGCCCCCTCATTGCGGACATGGGCCTCTATTTCGGGCCCAAGGAGATCGAGCGTCTGAAGGCCGTGGGACACAATCTGGCCAGTGCCATCAACTTCGGATGGTTCGATCCCATTGCAAAGCCGCTGCTCTATCTGCTCAACTTCCTGAACAGGTACCTGCACAACTATGGTGTTGCCATAATCGTGCTGACCATACTCATCAAGCTGGCCTTCTGGCCCCTGGCACAGAAGAGTGCCAAATCCATGAAGACCATGCAAAAGCTCCAGCCAAAGCTCCAGAAGCTCAAGGAGAAATATGGTGACGACAAGGAGAGGCTGAACAAGGAGCTCATGCAGCTCTACCGGACCTACAAGGTAAACCCCATGAGCGGCTGCCTGCCCATGATAATCCAGATCCCGGTCTTCTTTGCCCTCTACAAGGTGCTGCTCATGGCCATCGAGCTGAGACACGCCCCATTTGCCCTATGGATCAACGACCTTTCAGCCCCTGACAGGCTCATGATCCCCGGGGTGGAGATCCCCATGTTGGGCGGCATCCCCGTACTCACCCTGCTCATGGGGGCATCCATGTGGCTGCAGCAGAAGATGAGCCCTACCTCCATGGACCCGACACAGGCCAAGATGATGCAGTTTCTGCCAGTCATATTCACCTTCATGTTCATCAACTTCCCGTCGGGCCTGGTGCTCTACTGGCTGGTGAACAACATACTGTCCATCGTGCAGCAGTACTATGTGAACAAATTCACGGATTAGATCCCAAAGGGATCAGAGCGCAAGAGGAAGCCCAGAGATGGAAATGAAAGAGTTTTCAGGAAAGACTGTTGAAAAGGCCCTGCAGGCAGCATGTGAACACTTCGGTCTAAAGGAAGAGGATCTTGAAGTAGAGATCATAACCAAGGGATCCACAGGGCTTTTTGGACTTGGAAGCAGGCCTGCCAAGATAAAGGCGGCACCAAAGGCAGGGATGGAGACGGCTGAAGAGGGCACCGTTCCAGAGACCGAACCGGAAGAAGGAAGAGCCTCTGGGGAGGAGCGCAAGGCAGAGGAGGAAAAAACGCCACCTGCCTCCGAGTCAAAGGAGCAAGAGGGAGGTGAAGCAGCCCCTTCCGGCGATGAGAGCGAGGAAAAAGAGGAAAAAATCGATGAGGAAGGGGGGCGCACCGAGCCTGGCCCCGAACAGATCAAGGCCGCTTCACGGCAGGAGCCTGCTGCACCCTCTTATGAAGAGCTCCGCAGGCATGTGGAGACAGCGGTGGAGATCACCAACGAGATACTTGAAAAGAGCGGGCTTTCAGGCAGTGCCGAGGTGGGAGAGCTCGACGGAAAACCGGTGGTCAATCTCACCGGGCAGGATCTTTCCCTCATCATAGGCAAGGAGGGACAGACCCTTGATGCACTCGAATATATCGTCAACCTGGCCCTGAAGAGGAGGAGCGAGCTGAACCAGAGGGTCGTCATCGAGGCCTCTGGCTACAGAAAGAGACGGCAAGACAGTCTCATCGACCTTGCCCACAGGATGGCCCACAAGGCCAAGAAGACCGGGAGGGCCGTGGTACTCCAGCCCATGCCCGCAAGGGAGCGCAGGATAATACACATGGCACTGAAGGAGACCCGGGGGATCAAGACCCACAGCTCTGGAGACGGTCTCAGACGCAAGGTTATAATCACCCCCATGCGCCGGGGACGGAACACAAAGGGGCGCAGCCAGTACAACAGCCAGCGTAACAGGAGGCCCCGGAACTGATAGCGCTAAGAGACGATGATACCATTGCTGCCATCTCCACCCCGCCCGGGACAGGCGGCATAGGGATCATCAGGCTCAGTGGCCCTGATGCAGGTGGCATACTGGGCCGTATCTTCAGGCCAGCTGCCAAATCTGCCACCGGCAGGGAGCCGGTTGCCCTTGAGCCGAGAAGGCTCACCTATGGCTTCGTCGTGGAGCCAGAAGGGGGCCGTGAGATAGACGAGGTACTGGCGGTATTCATGCCCGCACCCCGCACCTATACCCGTCAGGATGTGGCCGAGATCCACTGCCACAGCGGTCCTGCCATACTGAATGCCATACTCGATCTCTGTATCGCCCAGGGGGCACGCCTTGCAGAGCCGGGGGAGTTCACCCTGCGGGCCTTCCTGAATGGCCGCATAGACCTTGCCCAGGCAGAGGCGGTGGCCGATCTCACAAGGGCATCCTCCACAGCCCAGGGAAAGCTCGGGATAAGCCAGCTGAAAGGAAGGCTTTCTGCCAGGATCGATTCTGTCATGCATGCCCTCACAGACATACTGGCCGCCCTGGAGGTGGCGATCGACTATCCGGACGAAGACGAGGAGATCATCCAGGAACAAGATCTTCTGAAGACACTGGCCTCGGATGTCCTCAGGCCACTCGAGGCCCTCTCCTCCGACTTCACGAGGGCCCGGATATTCAGGACGGGGGCCAAGGTGCTGATTGCAGGAAAGCCAAACGTGGGCAAGTCGAGCCTGCTGAATGCCCTTGCCTGTGAAGAGCGGGCCATTGTCACCAAATATCCTGGCACCACGAGGGACACCATCGAGGTACAGCTGGAGATAGGGGGCATAGCCGTAACGGTGACGGACACGGCAGGCATAAGGCTCGATCCTGATCCGGTGGAGGCGGTGGGGATAGAGCGTGTAAAGGGGCTCGTAAGCAGGGCCGATCTGGTCCTGTGGCTACTCGATCTCGACTCCGGCATCAGCGCCGAGGACATCGAGACCTGGAGGTTTATCGAATCGGCCGGGATCCTTCTGGTATTCAACAAGGCCGACCTGACAGACGAACCAGACCAAAGGGCGCTCAGGATGTTGAAGGAGCTCGAGCAGCGCACAGGCCATCCCTTGGCCGAATCCTTCCGACACGTCCTGATATCCGCCAAGGAACACCATGGCCTGAAGCGTCTCGAGGCCGAGATCGCAGGTGCCCTTACGGCCGGCAACGAAGAGCCACCCGAGGCTGCTCCAAATGCCCGTCACAAGGCATTGATAGACAGGGCCATCAAGGGTGCCAAGGCCGCCAGGGAGGGCCTTGAGAGGAACGAATCCCCTGAGATAGTGGCCATAGATGTCCGCTCAGCCATGGAGGCCCTGGGCGAGATCACAGGCCAGATCACCACAGAGGACCTGCTACACAACATATTCTCCCGCTTCTGTCTGGGGAAATAGGCGCCCTTTTCCCGCCGCCTACTGCCCTGTCCACTCCTGCCAGCCTATGGTCTTTCTGCCCCCCTTGAGGAAGGGCTCTATGCTGGATGGCTGTACAGGGTTGATCCTGCAGTGGATCCCCAGGTTTTCAAGGAACAGCTCCTCGACCTGCCGGATCCAGTTGTGGAGCTCTGGCAGGCTGCCTGTGAACAGGGCCTCGTCGATGGCCACCATGATCTCCACCTGCTGGAGGTGCTTCCACCGCTTCAGCACGATGAGAAAACGCACGTCCGTGCCCGCAGCCCTCCGCAGCAGATTGCCTATCTGTGATGGGGATAGCTTGACTCCGCGAACGGTAACGGTATCGTCCACACGCCCCTCTATCGGGTCGATCCTCCAGGTGGTGCGCCCGCACTTGCACGTGGCCTTCTCTATCCTGGTGATATCGCCTGTGCGGAACCGAATCAGTGGATTCGCCCGGGCCCGCACGGTGGTGATCACAAGCTCCCCCTTTTCCCCGTCGGGCATGGGCTGGCCGGTATCCGGATGCACTATCTCCGGAATTATGTGATCCAGGGCCAGATGGAGGCCGCAGTTGCACTCGCACTCGCAGGCCATGAATGGGCCTGCGGCCTCAAAGATCCCGTAGGCGGCCCGTGTCTCGACATCGAGCTCGTCCTTGAAGGTCATCCTGTCTTCGCTGTACAGGGTCTCTCCAAGGAAGAGTATGGCCTTAAGATTGAGGCTCGCTATGGGTATATCGAGCTCCTTCAGCCTGTCGAGCAGATGGAGGCCATAGGAGGGTGTTGTCACGAGGACCGTGGTCTTGAAGTCGACCATGATCCTGAGCTGTGAACGGGCCGAGATGGGATCCGGCGGGATCACCAGTGCCCCCAGGGACTCTGCCCCCTCCTTGATGTCCTGGCCATGGAGTGCCATACCCGGATCGAGACAGATCTGGACGATATCGTCTTCATCAACGCTGCACGATGCAAGAAAACGTGCAGTCAGGTCCTGACGGTACTTGAGGTCTGCCCTGGTGTGGCCGAGGGCGATGGGATTTATCTGGCCTGAGCGCAGGGCATGGATGCGCACTATGTCTCTCAGCGGCACAGAGAAGAGACCATAGGGATAGTTGGACGAAAGGTCGTCCCTGGTGGTGAATGGAAGCTTTACGATATCGGCCACAGAGCCGATCTCCTCCGGACTCACTCCGGCAGCCTCCATCTGCTTCCTGTAGAAGGGGACCCTGTTGAAGGCCCTGTTCACGGTGCTCTGCAGCAGCTCTGTATGCCACTGGGTCCAGGCCTCTGGCGAGAGATACTCTATTCTCTTGGTATCCATAAATTCCCCTACCTTTCAGACAGGTCCTTGTACTCCTTGCCGAGATAGGCCCTGCGGATCTCCGCATCCTCGGCCAGGTCTGCCGATGGGCCCTGGAGGATGATCCTGCCGGTCTCAAGCACATAACCCCTGTGCGATATGGAAAGGGCCTTCTTGGCGTTCTGCTCGACCAGCAGGATGGTCAGCCCCTGCCTGTTCAAATCCACTATGGTCTCCATTATGGCATCCACCAGCTGTGGGGCAAGCCCCAGTGAGGGCTCATCCAGCAGCAGCAGCCTTGGACGGGCCATGAATGCCCTGCCTATTGCCAGCATCTGTTGCTCACCGCCACTCAGTGTGCCTGCAAGCTGGTTGCGTCTCTCCTTGAGCCTCGGGAAGAGTGTGAAGACCTGGTCGATATCATCCTCTATCTCGCTCTTTGTGGCCCCTTTTCTCGCATAGGCACCGAGCTGGAGGTTCTCATAGACCGTCAGCGGGGAAAAGAGCTGGCGCCCTTCGGGTGACTGGGCTATCCCCAGACGCACTATGCGGTTGGGGGCCATGCCGTTGATCTTCCTGCCTTCGAAGACGATCTTGCCTGACACCGGCCTTATGAGGCCGGAGATGGTCAGAAGCAGCGTGGTCTTCCCTGCCCCGTTTGCGCCGATCAAACAGACGATCTCTCCCTGCTCTATGTGGAGGGAGAGATTCTTCAAGACGGAAATGGGGCCATATCTGGTGTTTATGTTCTGGAGCTGGAGCATGTCTGTCGTCTCGTCAATCCCTTTCAGGATGGGAAGTATGGCATAAAATCGGCAAGTTTGCCATTGATTATTGAGCATGTTCTGGTTAAATGTCAGATCCATCCGGGGTGAATCCAACTTCATTTCTTCCGGAAAGGTGGATCTGCCCGGTCTGCAGGACCTGAGGCAGACCTTTTAAGCCTGTGCCACTTTCGGGGCAAAGGCCATCAGAAAAGATCGAGCAAGGAGGAGAGGCGTATGAGATTTTCAAAGGCAATGGTCATCTTGGCGGCTTTTTGTTTGGTGGTTTCAGCCGCATTTTCAGGCAGCGCAAAGGCCGAGGACACCATCAGGATAGGGACATTCCTGGCAGTAACCGGCCCCGCATCTTTCCTGGGGGACCCGGAGCTCAAGACACTCAAGCTCTATGTGGACGAGATCAATGCAAAGGGCGGCATCGACGGCCGCAAGGTGGAGCTGATCCACTATGACACAAAGGGGAAGGCCAAGGAGGCCAAGAACTTCGTAAACCGTCTCATCAAGAGGGACAAGGTCCATGTGATCGTGGGCGGCACCACCTCAGGCAACACCCTGGCCGTGATCGACATCGTTGAAAAGGCCCATGTGCCCCTGATCTCACTGGCCGGCTCCGTAAAGATCATAGAGCCTGTAAAGCCCTGGGTATTCAAGACCCCTCACACCGACCGCATGGCTGCTGCCAAGATCTTCGAGGACCTGAAGAAGAGAGGCATCACCAAGATCGCCCTGATCACCGGTAACGGTGGCTTCGACAAGTCCGGCCGCGCCCAGTGCCTGGCCCTTGCCCCCAAGTATGGGATCGAGATCGTGGCAGACGAGAAGTATGACAACCACGACACCGATATGACCACCCAGCTCACCAAGATCAGGAGCACGGATGCCCAGGCCATCGTGAACTTCGGCTTTGGCAAGGCCCCGGCCATCGTCACCAAGAACGTGCGTCAGCTCGGCATCAAGCTGCCCCTCTACCAGTCCCACGGGGTTGCCTCCAAGAAATTCATCGAGCTTGCCGGCGAGGCTGCAAATGGCGTTCGCCTGCCTGCAGCAGCCCTCATCGTGGCAGAGCAGCTCCCTGACGACGATCCCCAGAAGCCGGTGCTCCTCTCCTACAAGGAGAAGTATGAGGGCACCTACAAGGAGCCTGTCTCCACCTTTGGCGGACATGCCTATGACGGCCTCATGATAGCCCTCCAGGCCATCGACAGGGCCAACAGCCTGGACCGCGCCAAGATCCGTGACGAGATCGAAAAGACCAAGGGCTTCGTCGGGACAGGAGGCGTGTTCAACATGTCTCCAGAGGATCACCTGGGCCTCGGCCTCGATGCCTTCAAGATGATCGAGGTGGAAAACGGCGCCTGGAAACTGCTCTACTAGTCGAACCCCTTGCAAGGTTGCAAGGCCTTGTAAAGGACCCGATCCCGAACGGGTAAGGCAGGGAACAGACTGGGCTCAAGAGGGACCAGAGACTCAACGATAACAGCCCCCCTTCTCCAGCCATGGCTGAAGGGGGGTAATTTTTGGTATATAAGAGGGCCATGGATCAGCTCCTGCAGTTTTTGATAAGCGGCATAACAGTGGGCGCAATCTATGCCCTGGTTGGCCTCGGTTTTGCCATCATCTACAATGCCTCGGACGTGGTGAACTTCGCCCAGGGCGAATTCGTGATGATAGGGGCCATGAGCGCCATATTCCTTTACAATTCCGGCATTCCCCTCATAGCTGCTGCCCTGCTGGCAGTGGGCATAACCATGCTGGTCGGCATGGCGCTCGAAAAATTCGCCATAGAGCAGGCCAAGAACGCAACGGTGGTCTCCACCATCATCATCACCATAGGTGCCTCCATATTTTTAAGGGGTGCGGCCCTGCTCATCTGGGGGAAGGAGTACTATGGCCTGCCCCCGTTTTCAGGCGACGATCCCATCAAGATAGGCAGTGCAACCATCCTGCCCCAGAATCTCTGGGTGATCGGAGGCACTGCTGTGGCAGTGATGCTGGTCAAATACTTCTTCGACAGGACCCTGATCGGAAAGGCCATCATGGCCTGTTCCTTCAATGCCAAGGCGGCATCCTTGGTGGGTATAAACGTCAGATTCATGCTGCTTCTGGCCTATGGGCTATCCGCTGCCCTGGGCTCTGCTGCAGGCATACTCGTTGCACCTATCACCTTCATGTCCTATACATCAGGGGTCATGCTCGGGCTCAAGGGCTTCTGTGCGGCCATCCTGGGCGGCATGGGGAGCTCCACCGGGGCCATAGTGGGCGGACTGCTCCTGGGCATATTCGAGACCCTTGGTGCCGGATTCATATCGAGCGGCTACAAGGACGCCATCTCGTTTTTCATCATCCTGCTGGTGCTGGTCTTCAAACCGAGCGGCATCCTTGGAAGGGCCGAGGCAGAGAGGGTTTAGAAAAGGGGTCGCTGCCATGAGGAGGCTTCTGGGGTTCTACATATTCTCTGCAGTAGTCCTTATCCTGCCCGTGCTGTTTCCGGACAACTACTATGTTACCGTGGTCGGGGTAACCATCTGCCAGAACGTGATCCTGGCAGTCAGCCTCAACCTGCTCATGGGCTATGCAGGCCAGATCTCCCTTGGCCATGCCGCCTTCTACGGGCTTGGCGCATACACCTCTGCCATACTGACCGCCAAATACGGCATAAATCCCTGGCTCGCAATGGGGGCAGGGGCAGCAGGTGTGGGGGCGATTTCCTATCTGCTCTCAAAGCCCATACTCAAGCTCAAGGGCCACTACCTGGCCATGGCCACCCTGGGCCTTGGGATCATCGTCCACATCTTCCTGGTCCAGGCAGACGAGATCACAGGCGGGCCTGACGGCATGTCCGGCATCCCGGCACTCTCCATTGCTGGGTTTCCCATCGACACGGATCTCAGGTGGTATGTGGTCTTTGCCATCTTCATGCTCTTTTGCATCTGGCTCTCTCTGAACCTTGTGGACTCCAGGGCTGGCAGGGCCCTTGAGGCAGTACACGGCAGTGAGATAGCCGCCCAGATGGTGGGGATAGATACCGCCCAGGTGAAGACCCACATATTCGTCTTCTCCACTGTCATCGCATCCGTCACAGGCAGCCTGTTTGCCCACCAGCAATCCTTTGTCAGCCCGGAATCCTTCAGCTTCTTCTTCTCCATAGAGCTCGTCACCATGGTGGTACTCGGAGGGCTTGCATCTGTCTTCGGTTCTGTGGCAGGCGCGGTGATACTCTCGCTGCTGCCAGAGTTCCTGATAGTCTTCGAGGACTTTGAGGTGCTCATCTTCGGGGCCATCTTGATGGTGATCATGATCTTTCAGCCAGAGGGGCTCTTCGTGGCGATAAGAAACAGGGTGACTGCACTACTCTCCAGGGCTGGCGGCGAAGAGGCCGCCCCGGAGGCGTGAGGTCTTGGACCATGTCTGAGCCGTTTTTAGAGATCAAGGGGCTTGAAAAGAGCTTTGGGGGGCTGAAGGCGATAGCGGACCTCAGCTTCTCGGTGCCCGAAGGGGCCATCTATGCCATCATCGGGCCAAACGGCGCGGGAAAGACCACCCTCTTCAACATGCTCACGAGCATCTACAAGCCCACCTCGGGCGACATACTCTTTGAGGGCAGGTCCATAACCGGGCTTGCCCCATACATGCTGGCCCGCCTTGGGATAGGCAGGACCTTCCAGAATCTCCAGGTCTTCATGAACATGACCGCACTCGAAAACGTCATGGTGGGCTGTCACATGAAAGGGGACAAGGGTATCTTGGCGGCGGCCCTCAGGCTCCCCTCTGTCCTAAAGGAGGAAAGGCGGCTAAGGGATGGCGCACTGAAGGCCCTGGAATTCTGCGGGCTTTCAGGGATTGCCGACAGGCCCGCCTCATCCCTTCCCTATGGCACACTCAAGAAACTCGAGATAGCCCGGGCCCTGGCAGCAGGCCCGAGACTCCTTTTGATGGACGAGCCGGCAGCCGGTCTAAACGATACCGAGACCATGGAGCTTGCAGGGCTCATCACCCAGATCCGCGACTCCGGTGTAACCATCCTCCTGGTCGAGCACAACATGGGGCTCGTAATGGAGATATCCGACCGGGTATTGGTGCTGAACTATGGAAGGCGTCTGGCAGAGGGGACCCCAAGGCAGGTACAGATGGACCCCAAGGTGATCGAGGCATATCTGGGAGGGGGCACGGACTGAGACTCATAGCCGCCCCTTGCGCCCTCGTCCCCTTATCTCTCCCTTGGTTACCAAATCCCAGAACCTTTCCACCTGCTCTCTGAGCCGCTTTTCATCCCCGCTGTTTTCAATTAGATAGTCTGCTATGCGCTCCTTTTCCTCTGGCGGGAGCTGACAGGCGAAGCGCCTGTCTATCTCTTCAGGCCCCATGCCACGCCCAAGGAGCCGGGCCCTTGAAATCTCCGGGCTGCAGGAGACCACCAGGATCAGGTCCACCTGGTCCTGTCCTGAGGTCTCTATAAGAAGCGGGATCTCTGCCACCACGATTCGGCCGGGGCTCTTTTGGTGAATCTGCCTGATCCGGCGGTAGACCAGGGGATGGAGCAGCTCCTCGAGGGCGCGTCTCTTCTCATGGGATGAGAAGATCTCGGCAGCCAGGGCCTTTCTGTCCACCCTGCCCTTTTCATCCAGGACCTTGCTGCCGAAAAGCCGGACGATCTCCCCTATCACCTCCGGATCGTCCAGGGCCTGATGGACGATCTCGTCTGCGCTCACGGTAATGGCCCCAAGATCATGGAGCATCCCCAGCACCGTTGACTTTCCTGCCCCCATAGGGCCTGTAAGGCCGATGAGCATCCCTTTCTCCTGTTTCAGCCCCGGGGATGAAACTGCTTGTGGATCTGCCTGAGTCTGGCCATGTCCATGTGGGTATAGATCTGGGTGGTGCTTATGTCCGCATGGCCCAGGAGCATCTGCACAGAGCGCAGATCGGCCCCGCCCTCCAGCAGGTGGGTGGCAAAGGAGTGTCTGAGCACATGGGGATAGACCTCCTTTGAGATGCCTGCCTTGAGCGCATATTTCTTCATGATCTGCCAAATGCGCTGCCTGGTCATGGGCCTTGAACGGTTTGTGACAAAGAGATGAAAACTGTTTCTCCGCTTGAGCAGTCTGGCCCTTGGACCCTTGATATATCTCTTCACCCAGAAGATGGCCTCCTGCCCCATTGGCACGATCCGCTCCTTTCCTCCCTTGCCCTGGATGCGAAGGTATCCAAGGGACAGATCCATGTCAGAGACCTTGAGCCCTGCTGCCTCAGAGGCCCTGAGGCCGCAGGAGTAGAGAAGCTCCAGGAGGCAGCGATCCCGAACCCCCATGTCCGATCCGGTGTCCGGTGCGGAAAGGAGCCTGTCCACCTCGCCCACATCCAGGACTACAGGCAGGTGCCTGCCCTTGATGGGATTGCTGATCACAGCGGTCGGGGACTTCTTCAGGCCATATTCCAGGATCATGAACCTGAACAGCCCCCTGATTGCGGAAAGGGCCCGTGTGATGGAAGATGCCGCCTGACCCCTGGCCCGCTCCCCCTTGAGCCAGGCCAGTATGTGAGAGGTTTCGGCCTGTGCCGGTCCGGCCACACCCATGGACTCCATGACCTCCTGAAAGGAGATCAGGTCCCGACTGTAGGCATCGAGGGTATTCCTGGCCAGCCCCTTTTCCACGAAGAGATAGGACAAGAAGTCATCTATGGCCCCCTGCCAGTCAGGGAGGCCCGAAGCATAATCGGGTAAGTGGCCGGAATCACCTCTCTGGAGACGGCCCTGGTCGTTTTGCTCTCGGGGAGGCATTTTGCTTTGGTTGCTGCCCTGTCAGTCGAGCTCCATGAGCAGGGCCTCTGCCGTCTCTGCCACCACCATGTCCTTGGATGTGGCGCTTATGACAGTGAGCTTGCTCTTAAGCCCTCTCCTCTCCACAGAAGAGCGCTGGCTGCTCATCTCGACCAGCTTCTCCATGGCATCACACACCAGATCCTGCTCCCCTTCCAGGTCCAGGAGCAGCAGCAGGCTGCCCCAGTCATCGGGAAGCCCGTACTCCTTCACATACTCCAGGGCCCTCTTCTTGAACCTGCTGCTCCCATAGGAGTCGTGGAGCCTTTGGAGCATCCGGTCATGCTCGTCCGTGCCCTTCTTGCCCTTGAAAAGCCTCTCAACCTCCTTCAGGTACTGGCTCTTCAGGCGCGGATTTTCAAGGGCCCTCTCCATGGAGTCCTTATACCCCTTGTCCTTCTTTCTGGCCATGATCTCCCTTTGTCAAAAAGTCAAGCGAATATGAAATCGATCTCTGGCAGCACCAGGGCCGTGAGCCTTCCTCCATATACCGCCCCGGTATCGATGCCTATCTTGTTTTCCTGGATCAGGGGGTGCTCGAATGGGGTATGGCCGAAGATCACCCTCCTGCCCCAGTCATATCCGGAGTCGATGAACTCAGAGCGTATGAACAGAAGGTCATGTTCATCCTGATCCTCTATCGCTCTTTTCGGCCTGAGTCCAGCATGTACGAAACAGAACCGATCATCCACCTCCATGACAGGCAGTGACTGGAGGAAACGGAGATGCATCTCAGGAACCACCAGCCGCCCATCCGGTTCCGTGAAGTCGTCTATGGTGCTCTGGCCTCCCACAACAGGGAATAAGATGTTGGCATCCCTGTCGGCGAGATAGTCCAGAAACATCCTCTCATGGTTGCCCATGAGCACTATCAGGCGCTCTCCATGTTCGAGCTTCATCTCCATCAGCAGCTCCATCACCCGCCTTGGGGCCGGGCCCCTGTCTATGAAGTCCCCGAGAACGATCATCCTGTCCCTGGACCAGTCCAGGGGCAGCTTCCCCAACAGGCACTGAAACTTGTCGATACAGCCATGTATGTCACCTATAACAAATGTCCTCTCCATAGATTCACTTTCTGAAACAGGCGGGCGGCTTATGCCGGTCAAGGCCGATCGGATGAGACAGGAAAAGTGGCTGCATCACTCTGGGGAGACAAACTGCATCACACGCCTTAGCCCCGCCTTTCTGGCTGCATCCAGGGCATCTTTAAATTCTTCACTGGTGATGCGCCTGTCAAGGGGAGGCCTTTCAAAGGCCCTCCAGCAGGGCCGGTACTGATCCATGATGTTTATGAATGTATCCGGAGAGAGCTCGGAGGCGATGAAGCGGAATATCTTGTCATAGCCACTCAGGCCGCCAGGAAGCACCAGGTGCCTTACCAGCAGGCCGCGCCGTGCTACGCCTTCATGGATGATCAGCTCCCCTGTCTGTCTGTGCATCTCCCTGAATGCGGCCCTTGCGTGCTCCCAGTACCTCGGGGCCTTTGATAGCTCGGAGGCGATTTCATCATCTGAATACTTGAAGTCCGGCATGTAGATGTCCACGATCCCATCCAGGAGGGCGAGGGTATCGAGGCTCTCGTAGCCGCCGCAATTGTAGACGATGGGAAGGGTCAAGCCCTCCTTGGCAGCGAACACGATGGCCCTCACTATCTGTGGCACCACGTGGGTTGGTGTTACGAGGTTTATGTTGTGGCAACCCTCGGCCTGAAGGGAGAGAAAGAAGGCTGCAATGAACTCGGGCGGCAGCGCAGAGCCCTCGACCTGCTGGCTTATCTCGTAGTTCTGGCAATATATGCAGGAGAGGTTGCAGCCTGAAAAAAAAATGGTGCCTGAGCCCTTCCTGTTGCCAGGCGGGCCTATGAGCGGGGGCTCCTCACCAAAATGGGGCCCATAGCTCGAAACCACCGCAAGCTCTCCCACGCCGCAGAAGCCTGTCTGGCCATCCAGCCTATTTACACCGCAGGCGTGCGGGCAGAGGCGGCACTGTCTAAGGATCTGCCAGGCCCGGTCTGCACGCCTCTCAAGTTCCCCGGATTCAAGGAGTTTCAGATAGCCTGGTGTGAAATCCATCCGCGCCTCCTAAAATCTCCCTTACCGCCTCGCCTTGTGCAGGAAGTCCGAGGCATAGAGTTCTAGGATCGACATGCAAAGAGCGATGATGATGGGGCCAAGTATCAGGCCCAGCAGCCCAAAGGTGTTGAGACCTCCAAGGATGCCCAGGAAGAGGAACAGGTTGTGCAGCTCTGTCTTTCCGCTTATGAGATATGGGCGCAGGAAATAGTCTATCTGGCTGATCACAAGGATACTGAAGGTGAGCAGGATCGCCCCTTTCACATAGTCGCCTGTCACGAAGAGATAGATGGTGGCAGGTGCCCATACTATGGCGGTTCCGATCATGGGGATGAAGGTGCCGAGTCCGAGGAGTATCCCCCAGAGCAGGGCCGCAGAGAAGTCCAGGACCCAGAATATGAATATGCCGAGGCCAGCCTGGATGGCACCTGTCAGCAGATTTCCATAGAGGGTGGCAGACAGGACCTCGGAGGTGAGCGTCATGAAGTCCTCTACGGCCTGCTCTCTCATGGGCAGCAGGCGCTTGAAGGCGTTCAGCATATCCATGCCGTCGGTGAACAGATAGTAGAGGATCACGAGCATCAGGGCCGCCTTGAATATGATGGATGTGGCATTTTTGAACACCACCGTTCCCTGCCTGAGCACATACTCTCCGATGCCGGTGGAGACATCCATGATGGTCGCCTTCACATCCACCTGGTTCGAATGGAGGATATCTATGATGCCGGCAACAGCCCTGTGGAGAAGGGGATATCTCTCCGGGTCCGGGATCAGGGTGAAATTGCCTGCCTGGATACTGGTCATTATGGCGTCATAGACGCGTATCACCTCGGCCGTGAGGCTTGCAAGCAGGGCAAAGACCGGGATGATAATGAAGGTGATGATCAGTATGCACATGATGAGGGAGGCAGCAGGTGCAGCTCCCCACACCAGGGGCAAGAGCCTTTCATATAGCGGGTAGAAGAACAGGGCCAGGATGATGGCCCAACATATGGGCTCGAAGAAGGGGAGGAGCAGCTTGAGCCCGCCTGCCAGGATAACCAGGGCGAGGCTTATGGTTACAATGGTGGCGAACCTGCTGCCTGTGGCCAGTGCGCTTTTGAGCTGTTCCTTGCTGTTCAGGTCTGGCACAACCTGCTCAATCCTTCCGGAAGCTCATCCCTTGACAATCCGAGTTCAGCGGCAAAATCCATCAGCTCCTCATAGGTGCAGTTTATACATGAGTTGCGCTCTCCTGAGAGCACCTGGGCCGCCTCATTCTCCAAGAAGGAGGCCAGGGCCTCTGCCGCCTCCTGCCTTATCGGCTCAAGCTCCCCCACCTGGTGCCTCTCTACGAAGAGACGCAGGCGCCTCCAGTTCACGATACTCCTTGCAAGGCCGCGATATATGCTCTTGTCCCGATTTCTCGGGTTCATGTCCCTCAGGATGATCTTCCTGTATCTTTCGACCACGGCAAGCTTGAGCGGCGTAAGGTCTATCTCCTCCGGCCCAAGCCCTGGACCCTCCTCATCCTCAAAGAGGTAGTGGAGTGAGGAGTGAAGGGCTATCTCCGGGATCTCTCCGGAGTGTTTTATGAGGAGCACCTCCTCTTCTACTATCTCCTCGATCTCCCTGGGTGTAAGATCGCTACCCATATATCCTGGCCTCAAAGCCCGAAGCTACCAATCGAGTGGGGCCTTCCATGCCGCCTTGAGTCCTGCTGCCGTCTCATCGAGGACCTTTCTGCCGCCGGAGGTGAGCACGAGCCTCGGCTCCATCGTCACCACGCCCACCTGGCCAAGCCCGGTGCCGGCCATGACCTCTTCAAAGGCCCTGGCATGCTCCTTTGGCACAGTGACCACAAAACGGCTCTGGCTCTCACTGAAGAGCAGATGATCCAGGCGGTCGATACCCTCCTGAGGCACGGCGTCCAGATCCACCTCGAGTCCAAGGCTGCCGGCAAAGGCGGTCTCTGCCAGGGCCACCCCGAGGCCTCCATCCGAGCAGTCGTGGCAAGAGGCCACCAGCCCCTCCATGATGGCGTGCTCCAGGGCACGGTAGCGTTTGAGTGCACCCTCCATATCCACCACAGGGATGGAGTTTCCCTTGAAGCCCTTCATGATGTAGTACTCCGAGGCCCCTAGCTCCGGCCTGGTCACCCCAAGGACATAGACGTGATCTCCGGCCCTCTTTGCATCCATCGTGACGGCACGCCGTACGTCCCTGATCCTTGCGATCACGGAATAGAGCAGGGTTGGAGGAATGGAGATCTTGACTCCGCCGATGGTGGCATCGTTCTTCATGCTGTCCTTTCCAGAGATGCACGGCACCCCATAGGTGGTGCAGATCTCATAGAGGGCCTTGTTTGCCCGGACCAGCTGCGCCAGCTTGTAGTGGCCATCAGGGGTCTTTTCAGACTGGACCGGATCGCACCAGCAGAAGTTGTCGAGACCGGCCATGTGATCCATGCTTGCGCCCACACAGATGGCGTTTCTCACCGCCTCGTCAACGGCGGCCATGACCATGTGGTACGTATCGAGATCACTGTAGCGGGGCACGATGCCGTGGGCCACCACGAGCCCGTCATAGGCATCGAGGTCCGGCCTTATGACCGCGGCATCGCTCGGGCCGTCGTCCAGGGCACCGGTAAGCGGCTTGACCACACTGCCTCCCTGGACCTCGTGATCGTACTGGCGTACCACATACTCCTTGCTGCATATGTTGTACCTGCCGAGCAGGGCCTTCAGTTCCGAACCGAGATCAGAGGGCTCTGGAAGGTTGGGCTCCTCGAAGCGCGGCTGCTCCCATATGGCAGTCAGTTCCATCTGGGGCACGCCGTTGTGGACGAAGTCCATGTCCAGATAGGCCACGGTCTTTCCATCATAGAGGCAGTGATACTTGCCCGAGTCGGTGAATGTGCCCAGCACCGTGGACTCCACCCCCATCTTCTCCGAAAGGGCAAGGAACTCATCGAGCTTCTCAGGAGGCACTGCAACCGTCATGCGCTCCTGGGCCTCGGAGACCAGAATCTCCCAGGGCTGCAGGCCTGGATATTTTAGGGGGGCCCTGTCGAGGTGGAGCTCGAAGCCGCCGGCCTCCTCGGCCATCTCCCCTACCGAGGAGGACAGGCCACCGGCCCCGTTGTCGGTGATGGAGTTGTAAAGGCCCAGATCCCGAGCCCTCAGCAGGAAATCCGTCATCTTCTTCTGGGTGATGGGATCACCGATCTGCACGGCAGTGGCAGGAGAGCCCTCGTGCAGTTCCTCGGAGCTGAAGGTGGCGCCATGGATGCCGTCCTTTCCTATGCGGCCACCGCACATGACTATGGCGTCTCCTGGTTCCGCCTTCTTCTCATGGCTGGGCCTTCCGCCTATCTCCTTTGGCATGATGCCGCCGGTGCCGCAAAAGACCAGGGGCTTTCCAAGATAGCGCTCCTCGAAGAGGATGGAGCCGTTGACCGTGGGGATCCCGCTCTGGTTTCCGCCATGCTCCACCCCTTCACGAACGCCTTCGAAGATCCTCTTTGGATGCAGGAGTCCCTTTGGAAGGGGCTTGTCCCAGTCAGGGGGGCCGAAACAGAACACGTCGGTATTGAAGACGAGCTTGGCCCCAAGGCCTGTTCCAAAGGGGTCACGATTCACCCCTACTATCCCGGTAAGGGCACCTCCATAAGGATCGAGCGCCGATGGACTGTTGTGGGTCTCCACCTTGAAGGCCACGTTCCACTTGTCGTTCAGGCTGATGACACCTGCATTGTCCTTGAATACGGACAGGCACCAGTCCCTGTCCCCTCGCCTCTTCCTTATCTCTTCCGTGCCCCTCCTGATATAGGTGTCAAATAGGCTGTCTATCACCTCCTCGCCCTCGGGGCTCTTATAGGTGATCCTTGCATTGAATATCTTGTGCTTACAGTGCTCGGACCAGGTCTGGGCCAGGGCCTCCAGCTCGAGATCGGTATAGGCCCTTCCAAGGCCCACCTTTTTGCGCTCCTCGATCACCCTCTGATCCTCCATGTGCCTCTGGAGGATCTTCATCTCCTTCAGGCTCAGCACCAGGACACGCTCCCTTGAGAGCCTCATGAGCTCCTCATCGCTCATGGAGGTGAGATCGATCTGCTCCACCCTCACCTCTGCCGTCTCGGTCACCCTGGGCACGAAGTAGAAGGGGCTCTCCGGGCCGGAATAGAGCTGGCCGAGCTCACCAAAGGCCACAACCATATGGCGCTGGATCAGGTCGTTGCAGAGAAGGCCGGTAGCAAGCTCCTCCATCTGCTCCTTGGTGACGTTGCCGGTTATGCAGTACTGTGTTGCAGTATAGACCCCCTGCTGCCTTGGAAGGGGTCCCTTCAAAAGTTCCAGGGCCTCGCGGGCCACCTTGCCCTCATTGTCCGTGACCCCGGGCCTGAAGCCCACCTCTATGATCCAGTCACACCCCCTGCCTCCAGAGAGCGTTGCTGCCATGGGCTCGTCTATGGTGAACTGCTGAATCACAGGATCTGAACATGGCCCCTTGGCCATTGCCTCCAGGTCCTGATCCGTTACATCTGCATCTATCAGAAAGACCTTTATGGTCCTAATATCTTGAATGCCCGTCATGTGCAGGTCTTCCTTGGCCCGCCTGAGCGTCTTGGCCCCGTGGGCGTCCAGCAACCCGTCCTTCAGGGCGACCTCTATCCTGTGCGCCATTTAATGAACTCCTTACTCTTCGCAGATTTACAGGTATATTGGATATCCTATTTGTGATACTAAAAGTACAGGCAGGTTTCAAGGAGATTGGATCTCCATACAGGAAGATAATGGCAGCAGCAAAGGAGATGAAAAAGGACGGGGCAGGCGGGGCATCGTGTGTCTCGTGCGGGGCATGCCTGTCTGTGTGCCCTGCCTACAGGGCCTCCTTCATGGAAAGACTCGCCCCAAGGGGGAAATATGCCCTGCTCTCAGGGGTCAGTGCCGACATCGATCCGGATGGCCCGCTCATTCATGAGACCATATCCGCATGCCTTCAGTGCGGCGCCTGTAGTGCTGTCTGCTCTGCAGGGGTCGACACATGCGCCCTTGTTCGCAGGGCAAGGAGTCAGGCAGGCCCATCTTCTCTGGTGCGCATGGGCCTTGAGCTCCTGGACAGGGGGCCTGTTTCGGGAACCGGCCTTGCACTCAGGCTGGCAGGCAGGCTCCTTTCCGGGCTCTCCCCACTGCTTGGCATGGTTCAAGACAAAAGGGGGCTGACAGAGGAACTCCCGAAGGGTGTCAAAGGCCTTCCAAGGACTGCTTCCGGACCCCGCACGGCCCTGTTCGTCGGATGCGTGCAGAACTATCTCCTCCAGGATGCGGCAGTGGCGGTGATGGAGTTCGTGCCCTGGGGAGTAGAGATTCTTGAAGGCCAGGGCTGCTGCGGCCTTGCTGCCCTCAGTGCCGGCATGGAGGACATGGCCCTTTCCCAGATGGAGCGGAACATCGAGGCCTTCTCCGACAAGGGCTTCGATATCCTGCTCACCGGATGCGCCTCTTGTGCCTCCATGCTCAAACGCTATCCCAGGCTGCTTCCGGATGGGCACCCCATGAAGGCCAAGGCCGAGGCGCTTGCCGGCAGGGTCATGGAGTTTTCAAGCCTCCTTGCCGAGATGGCAAGGGGCCGCCTGCCTTTCAGTGCACAGGGTGGGCCAAGGGCGATCCAGCCCCATGGAGGGAAAAACGCGCTCCAGGTACCTTGCCACCAGCGCTACGGCCTGGGTACCATTGAAGGGCTGAAGGAGGCCGCCTCCCTTCTTGGGATCGAATTTGACATGGAGCTTGGCTGTTGCGGCTTTGGTGGCACCTTCTTCATGAGACACAAGGGGCTTTCAGAGACCATAAGGCAAGAGGCCATTGAGGAGTGCCACAGGGCAGGTATCGACACCATTGTCACCACGTGTTCCGGCTGCCTGCTCAACTGGCACCTGGCCCAGAGGACCCGTTCAGGGCCAAGACCGCTCCATCTGGCCCAATATCTGCTGAACAGCCAAAACGGCTCCCATGGCAGGGGTTAGGGTATAGAAGGCCAGGGAACGTGGCCCAATAGAACAGGCCAATATTGAAGGAGAGCTTTTGAATGAAAGAGGTCCAGGATCACTACTTTCGCCTTGCCAAAAAGGAGGGCTATCCTGCAAGGAGCGTCTATAAGCTGAAGGAGGCGCAGGAGAGATTCAGGTTCCTGAAGCCTGGCCAGCACGCCTTGGACCTTGGGGCCAGCCCCGGATCATGGTCCAAGTACTTGAGCCGTGTACTCGGGCCCAGAGGCAGGGTCGTGGCCATTGACCTGAATCCGCTCAAGGTCTCGGCCCCCAATATAGAATTCATCAGAGGTGATATCTTTGAGATGGATCCGGCCATGCTCCTTGAAGGTGGCCAGGGGGACGGCAGGCGGTTTCATGCCGTACTTAGCGATATGGCCCCAAAGACTACCGGCAGAAAGGACCTTGACCACTACCGCTCCATGGATCTTGCCCGGCAGGCGGCAGAGATAGCTCGGCGTGTGCTCAGGCACGACGGCACATTCTACTGCAAGGTATTTGAAGGGGAGGATCTTCCGGAGTTCAGGAGGTGGCTCTCCACCATCTTTCGCTCCGTAAGACTCTTCAAGCCCAAGAGCTCGCGTTCAGAGAGTGTGGAGATCTTCCTGTTCTGCTCAGGCCTGAAGCCGGAAGCACTCGAAGGGTGATCCGCTCCCAAAGCCCGATTCATGGCAGGCATCTATGTCCACATCCCGTTTTGCAGGAGAAAGTGCCACTACTGCGCCTTCGTCTCTTACACACACACCAGGCCCCTTGAAGAGGCCTTCGTAGAGGCACTGCTGGCAGAGATGGAGCTGGCCTATCAGGGGCTTTCAGCGAGCCGGCAGGGGGCGGCCTTGGGCCCATTTGAGACCATCTATATCGGCGGGGGCACACCATCGGTCCTTGAGCCATCAAACCTCGCCCTGATCATAGACGCGGCAAGGAGGCTTGCAGCCAGACTGGGCACAAAGCGGATCAGAGAGATCACTGTTGAGGCGAATCCGGAATCCGTGAGCCCGGATTTTCTCACCGCTTTCAAGGCGGCAGGATGCAGCCGCCTGAGCATAGGTGTTCAGGACATGACCGATGAGGGCCTGAGGATACTGGGAAGGATCCACGGGGTCGGACAGGCCCGGAAGGCCTTCGAGCTTTCAAGGCGGGCCGGGGTCGAAAACATCTCGCTGGACCTGATCTATGCCATATGTGCCCCTGCCAGGGGCCAGGACCCCGAGTGGCTCTCAAAGAGCCTGAACAGGGCAGCCTCCCTTGGCCCTGATCACGTATCGTGTTATGAGCTCACCATAGAGCCCAACACCAGGCTTGCGGAAATGGTCATGGATGGCACCCTCGAGCCGGTGGGCCACGATGAGGCAGCAGGGCTCATGGAGCTTGTAGAGGGCTTCTGGAGGGAAATGGGCCTGCCCCAATACGAGATATCCAATTTTGCAGCACCAGGCCGTCACTGCCTGCACAACATGAACTACTGGCTCGGAGGAGACTACCTTGGCCTTGGCCCAGGGGCGCACAGCCATTTTTCAGGGATCAGGAGCGCAAATGTCAAAGGGCTCGCTTCCTACATGAAAGGGATCGAAACGGGCAGGCTCCCCAGGGCCTTTGAGGAAAGGCTAGACAGAGAGGCCAGGTTCAGGGAGTGTTTCGTGACCTCCATGCGCCTTACGGCCGGTGTGGATTCGGATCTCTTCACCGGGCGCTTTGGCATAGATCCGCTTGACTACTATCGGGACGAGCTGAGTCGGTTTCAGGGACTTGGGCTCTTTTCAATCGAATACAAGGGGAAGAAGCCTCATCCGGATATGGAGAGAAAAGGCCTTCAGGCCCCAACCGACAGGAAGGGGGCGAGGATCGGCCTTACCAGGCGGGGAAGGCGGGTCTTCAACTCTGTGATGTGTCACTTCATATAGCCGATGAGGGTCTGCCCGATCATGTTCAAGGAAGATGGCAACAATCAGCGCCTCCTGCTCAGGCCTTCAGCCCATGTACTGCTGCTTTCTTGGATTGGGGCAGCCCTGTTGCTGTGCGGCTGTTCATCCATTTCTGAAAACCGCATCTCCCGCGCCGTCTGCCCCCCTGACGTAAAGATCATGTACTATCACTATGAGGCCAACATGCGCCTTTTGGAAGAGCTCATGGTGCGGCTCTACCGTAAGAATCCCTGCTATGAGCCTGACCTCCATGAGCGCCAAAGAAAGCGGCAGTGCCTGTTCGAGAAGAAGAAATGGGGCAGCTGTTCCGATCTCGACGGGCATGGATGCCGGTTTCTCCTGAAACCCAGCCACGAGCTTCTTTCAATGGCCTTCTCGGAAGATCCCTGTTATCCTGACAGGGTATTTCTGCTGATCCTGGGATTGAAAAAGGGCCTGGACGAGGCCTATGGACCCGTTCACGGCATCTTCATATCGGGTTGCCAGATAAAGGCGGAACGGCTCAAGCGGCTGTATGAGAATATTGCCAAGGCAAACTGGCGTCTTAAGACCTATCGGAGCCGCACTACAGGGGAACTCCTCTTTCGGACCAACGAGGCCTCAGACAGCGGCTATATCAACATGGGATACGAGGTGATATTCACCACCATGTTGACTAGGATCAGGGATGATATTTATCTTAGGACCGGGCTCGAAGGAAATCTGGCGGTAAACCTGGGTGCCACCTTTCTGGCCGTGCTCTGACCAGCAGAAGGCCTGAAATCTAAGGATGCGATTCAGGCGGAAATCCAAGAAAAGAGAGGTCAAAGAAGAGATATGCCCGAAGGACCAGAGGCCTATATAGACGATTCAAAGGCGCTGCAGGATGATGATACCTTCTGTTTTTCCTGCACCCCTGAAAAGAGCTGTTTCACCAAGTGTTGCTATGACCTGAACCTTGTGCTCATGCCCTATGACATCTTGATGCTCAAGAACAGGCTGGGCATGAAGAGTTCGGAGTTCCTTGAGAAATACACCTCGGTACATGTCGGCTTCGGCTCCGGCCTGCCGGTGATAGTCCTCAACATGGAGGGGCCATATCTCAAGTGCCCCTTTCTGGAAGAGGGCAAGGGATGCACTGTATACGAGGCGAGGCCAGGGGCCTGCCGCACCTACCCACTGGCCCGCATGGCCAGACGCTCCACAGAGATGGAGGGGGTGGAGGAGTTCTACTATATCGTGCGAGAGCCCGACTGCAGGGGATTCAGGGACTGCCGGCAGTGGACGGTGCGGGAATGGAAGGAGAACGAGGGCATCTCACGCTACAACGAGATGAACGACGTCTTCGGAGAGCTGCTGCAGGCAAAGACGGAATCCGGCATAGAGCACCTGTCGGCAGATCAGATAGACATCTTCTACATGGGCTGCTACGACATAGACTCCTTCAGGCAAAACTTCCTGGAAGGTCCGAATCTCGAGCGCTACATGGAGGATGAGGAGGTCATCAAGAGGATCTCTGAAGATGAAGAGGAACTCCTGATCTATGGCATGCGCTGGGTGAAGAAGAAGCTCTTTTCCGGCGGCTGCCTTGCATGCAACCTCGGAGGAAAATAGCGGAGGAGAATGTGGGACTCGACGGGAAATCAAAAGGTGCCTTCGCCTTCATGTTTCTGGTAGGAGCAGGGCTTGCCGGCCGCTTTCTGCTGGACCTGTGGGCAGAAAGAAGGCTCGGCCGATGCAGGCGATCCGGACAGTGCCGCCCCAAGGGCAGCAGGGTCAGAGAGGAGGCAGGCGGGTCAAAGGCTTACCAGGAGGGCGAAGGGCTCAAGGGCAATAGCGCTTCCTGAGCAGCCCGGGCATAAACAGGGCTGGCCAACCTCAAGGGAGACTTGAGCCAAGGCCAGACCAGAGGCAAGACCAGTTCGAGGACAAAGGAGGAAGCAGATGGCGATCAAGGCGTATGTGCTCATAAACACACAGATTGGAAAGACCACGGACGTGGTAAAAGAGCTCCAGAAGATGCCTGAGGTAAAGCACATAGATGTGATCATGGGGCCCTACGACATAATAGCCCTCGTGGAGGCGGACTCCCATGACTCTCTATCCCAGATGGTCATGAAAAAGCTTCAGGCGATAGATGCCATCAAACACACCATGACCTGTACTGTCGTGAAGCTGGAAGACGCCATATAGGCGGCTCTTGCCCCAAGACTGTTTGGAAAAAGAATATCTGGAAAAGAGGCCTAAAGAGATAGGGCCGGCTCCTGTCGGTCCTTTACGGCCCTCTCTGCCCCCTTTTGCCCCTCTTTACGGCCCCTGCCTAGCTCCCTGATCAAATCTGATCAGATCTCGGACCAGATCCCGATTCATACTCTGATCCAGAGCCCGGCCCGGATCCATAACCCGTCCCTTGTCTATTCAGGCAGAGAAGGAGTTCCACCTCTGACAGGCTCATGCCAAGCTCGTATGCTATCTCTTCAAGGCTTCTGCCTTTATCCGCCAGCTCACAGGCCATATGGGCAATCCGCTTGAGATCCCTTTGCCTCTCCTGCCCCTCATGACCAGATCCGCTCCGGCTGCAGGCCTCGGTGCCAGCCCGGCCTACATGGTCAGCCCCTTTCAAAAGCCCCCTTTCATGCTCCTTCAAGAGGGCAGGGAATCGGCCCTGGCCCGTCATTTCCGATGAGAGCCCCTTGAGCCTCCTTGCAAGGATCAAAATTGCAAGCAGCAGAAGGAGGTCGAGGCCGAGCTGGGCATAGATCAGATAGGGGTTCAGCTCCATCAGATCCTTATGTCTATCCGGGAGGTCATTGAATCCTTTTCGGTGCCACTCTCAGAAGGCCCCGGGGCCTCGGCCCCTTTGGAAGGATGCCCCTTTCCATCCCCTCTCCCTCCATGTTTCCGGGATGTATCGGGTGGAAAGGCCCTACCCCCCTTGCCCTTCTTGAATGGATCATGGTAGGTACCCATTTCGGGAGATATAGGCCGGAGATTCGGGCCTGTGTCGGCCAGGTGATCCCTTCCGGTTATGGTCACCCGGTCTTCTGCCTTCCTGTGCCCCTTCTTCCTCTTCTTTCTCTCTTCCTGCCTCCCGTCCTGCCTCTCCCGATGTCTCCTTCTTTCATTGACCGCGGCAGGATGGGGGCTTATGGCCTTTATGACACTTGCCGGTGCAACCTGTTTGAGGGTGTCGTCAGGCATGGTCTCTTCCCTTGGGGCCGGCCATCTTATTTGAGGATGTAGCCGGACATACGGACATCGATGATGTCGATGCCATAGGGTTTCAGGGCCTTGTTCAATCGCTCCAGGAGAGGCTTCTTGTAGCGGGCGAGCACGTCTCCCTTGCTGCCCCTTGAGATCCTCATGCCCTTCAGCTCCTGATAGACGATATCCCGTACCCATGCCTCCCTCCTGGCAAGGGCGTGCTTGGTGCTCGTATCCTTTACAACCAGTTCCACCTTGAGCTTGTAGAATACCGTCTCACCCCCGAGCTTGCTTGGGATGAGAAAGGAGTGGAGCATGAGCGAGTCTATCTCTCCTGTGGCCTTTGCAGGGCCAGAGGAAGGTCCTGTGGCAGAAGGGCTGAGCTTGATCTCCCCTTCCGACCTCTTTGGCAGCTCCGAAGGCTTTCTAGCGCCCTCGGCCACCACCCTTTTCTGCTGATGAAGGATCCCTTCAAGCTGGCTGTTCAGGGCCGAGTTCAGCAGGAAACCGAATGTGATGATGGCCCCTATGGTCAAAATGGAGGCTACGGAGGTGATGATCCACGGCAGAAAACCGTTGGAGTCGGCTTCCTTTTCATCCTCTGGGGAGGAGTGCTGAGCGCCTTGTGCCTCTTCATGCCCGATCTGCTGGCCGGATTCCTGAAGGCGCTTCTCCTCCGGGCCCTTAGCATTCTCACCTTGCTCTTCCTGGCCTCCTGCCAGATCGCTGGCAGGGGAGGCCTTCTCTTCCGGGCCATTTCCTGTTTGGGCATCATGCTGGAGATCTGCTTGGGTATCCGGCTCGGAAACGGACTCGGGGGCGGATTGAGGATCAGAAGAGGAATCAGGGCCTGATGAATCGCCTGATGAATCGCCTGATGAATCGGCCTCTGAAGCCTGCTGTCCATTCTCTGGCGGAGGGGTGCCAGGCCCATCTTCACCCCTTGTACCCTCTTCTCCAAACTCCTCTTCCAGTATCTGGTCCTCAAAAAGGGGGATCTCCTCTACATCCGTATCATCCCAGAGCTCGTCATCACTAAGGCTTATGCCTATCTCATCGTCTGAGAAGATGGATGAGGACGGATCATCCTTTGCCTCATCCTGGCCGCCATCTTCTCCCTCTGCCGCAGCCTCCTTGGGCTCATCGTCCGAAGAAGCAGATCCGCCTTCCCCAGCCTCCTCGTTCTCCGGCCCTGCGGCTGCCCTCTTCAGGGACTCCGCGTCATTACCCTCTGAAAGGGGCATATCCTCATCGATAGGCCCTTCAGCCCCTTGTGCAGCTCCATCAGAAGGGATCTCAGCATCAGGCGGATCGCCGGAGTCCTCATCCGCTTCATCGTCACCGGCCCCGCTTGGGGCTGGATCATCCGAAGGGGCCTCTGATACCTGCCCTTCATCGAAATCTTCAGAGGATTTTTCAGGGGATTTTTCAGGGGGTTTTTCAGGAATTTCTTCAGAAAGGTCTTGTGGAAGCTCTTCAGAAAGATCTTCAGAGAGATCTTGCGGGGATTTTGAAGATTCTTCAGGAGATTCCTGTTGGGAAGATTCTTCCAGAGACTCTGCGGACAGATCTTCAGGCTGCGTCTCGAGGGATGGATCGGCCTCGGCGGCACCCTCCTGTTCGGGGCCGCCGTTGGGCATAGCGTTTTCAGGCCCTTTCTGCCTGTTTTCCATCTCCTTTTCAGCCACTTTTCACGACTTTCCTCAAGACGGAACGATCAAGACCCTGTCCGTTGATCACTCGAAGATCTTTTCGATCTTCTCTCCCAGGGTCTCGGGGGTAAAGGGTTTTACGATATAGTTGCTCACCTTGGCCTTGACCGCCTCTATGATATTCTCCTTCTGCGCCTCTGCAGTAACCATGAGGAACGGGATATCCTTGAGCTTATCATCTGCCCGCACCTTCTTCAGTAGATCTATACCAGGCATCTTCGGCATATTCCAGTCCGAGACTATGAAATCCACCTTCTCCTTCTGGAGTATCTCCCATGCCACAGAGCCGTCGTCCGCCTCTATGAAGTTCTTGAAACCGAGCTGGCTCAGGATGTTCTTAACGATCCTTCTCATGGTGGCGAAGTCGTCTACAATGAGAACCGTCATGTTATAATCAATGGCCATCTATTCATTCCTCCTGGATTGCGCTCTTTTGTCCATGAATCGGAAAGTTACAAGGATTCCTTAAGGTCTTGGAACATACTTTTTAAAAAAATCCGACTCAGAATATCCTCTTGATCACCTCCAGCTCGTCGTCCTTGAAGTGCTCTGCGAGATAGGCCCTCATCCTAGTGACCGCCTTGGTGTGCATCTGGGAGATTCGGCTTTCGGTATATCCCATTATGACACCGATCTCCTTCATGGTGAGCTCCTCGAAGTAGTAGAGAGAGACCACGAGTTTCTCCTTTTCCGGCAAGGTCTTTATGCACTCGATGAGGATGTCCTTTACCTCGGAGAGATTCAGCAGCTCGAATGGATCGCTCTCACCATCGTCTGCGATGAGGTCGAAGAGATCCTCGTCGTTCGAGTCCGGCATCCTGCGCCTTATGGCCTCTATATCCAGGAATGTTATGCCCCTGGTCTTGTCCAACAGCTTGTAGTAGTCGTTTATGGATAGGTTCATGGCCTCTGCAATCTCCTCGTCCTCTGGCACACGGCCCAGCTCCTTTTCGAGCTGCTCTATGGTCTTTTCGAGTTCAGTGGCCTTCTTCCGAACGGATCGCGGCACCCAGTCCATGTGGCGCAACTCGTCCAGCATGGCCCCCCTTATCCTGAACTCCGCATAGGTCTTGAAGCGGATCTTCTTCGAGGGATCAAACTTCTCTATGGCATCGATCAGGCCAATGATCCCCGGACTTATCAGATCTTCGGCATGGATGTTTGGCGGCAATCTTCCCGCCAGCCGGTTTGCCACATAGTTCACGAGTGGGGAGTATTTGAGGATGAGCTCCTCCCGCATCTCCGGAGTGAGCGGAACCCCCTGTCCAAAAAATTCCTCGGTATAGTCCTTGATCTTTGGGGCTGCTGCTGTCCTTGCCATGACCTATATCCCTAAAAGATTTTTCCAGAAAAATTTGATGTTTCCGTCCTGGGCCGACTTGACCTGGGTGTTCACCAGGTTTTCCGCAAGCTCCAAGAACTTCTTGCAGGCCCTGGAATCCGGGTAGAGCTCCAGGGCAGGCTTCTGCTGTCTGACCGATTTGGGCACCGAGCTGTCCTTGGGAATGAATCCAAGGAAGTTCAGGGAGAGAAACCCCAGGAACTTGTCAGCCACGGTGGCGAGCTGGTTGAAGACCTTCTGGGCCTCACTGCTGCTGTTTACCCAGTTTATGATGATGTGAAATCTCGTAACCCTGTGTTTGTTGAAGAGCACCTTGATGAGGGCATAGGCATCGGTGATGGATGTCGGCTCCGGTGTCAAAATTACGACTCGCTCCTGGGCCGCCATGTTGAAATACATGACGGTGTCAGAAATACCAGCAGCATTGTCTATAAGCATCATGTCCAGAGGCAGGTCTAGGGAGTCGAACTCGCTCAGAAGAAAGAGCTTTTCGCTCTCGTTCAGGTTCACAAGTTCCTGGATGCCAGAGCTTGCAGGAAGGAGCTTTATCCCTTCCGGGCCCTCAACGATTATGTCACAGATCTCCTTCTTGCCTGCAAACACATGCTGTATGGAATACTTGGGGACCAGACCCAGCATCACGTCCACGTTTGCGAGCCCAAGGTCTGCATCGAGTACCAGCACCCGCTTTCCCAACCTGGCCAGGGCAAGGGCAAGGTTGGTCACGATACTGGTCTTACCCACACCGCCTTTTCCGCTGCTGAAGCAGATCACCCTCGGGTGGCGTCCGGCCTCCCTGAGCCTCCTGCCCTGAGAGTCCGTGTCCGCCTCCGGAATGCCTCCAAGCTCCTTCCACTCTTTCAGGGTTGCCGCCTGATTCATGCTCGCTGCCACCTCAAGCTGTTGCCGATTGATCTCTATGTTCAGGTTCCAGCCCCAACCTCCTCCTGACCGGTTCCATGACCATCTTCCTCACCAGGGCAGGGCCGACCTGCATGATATCCTCTGGAACACGCTGGCCATTCGTGATGTAGGACAGCGGCAGGTTTTGACTCAGGACCGCAAGCAGCGGGGCTGCCGAAGATCCTATCTCGTCCGTCTTGGTGAGCGTGTATCCTGCCACTGGAAACCTCTTGTAAAAATTTATGGCCTTGACGATCTGCCTTATGTCATAGCTTGAACAAAGCATGACCTGTGCCATAAGTTCGGGCACTGCCTCGAAAATCCTCTGGAGCTCCCGGGCATGGCGCTGTGAGAAGGGATTTCGGCCCGTGGTATCCACGAGTATGAAATCGAGATCTCTATAACGTGCGAAGATCCTTAGAAGTTCCCTGTTGGTGGCCGCGGTCTCGAAGGGGAGCTCCATGAGCTGGGCATACTTCCTGAGCTGCTCTGCAGCACCAAGGCGGTATGAATCTACACTCACCAGGACCCCGCTCTTCTTCTGCATGAAACGGAGCCTTGCAGCTATCTTGGCCAGGGTGGTTGTCTTGCCCACACCGGTAGGGCCGATGAAGGCCCACCAGCACGGTCCGTCTGCCGTCTCCGCCTTGGCGCCTGTCCTCAGCCCCTTCGATATGAAGCCCTCCATCCATGAGACAAGGGCGGGCTGGGTTATGGGGCGGGCAGCAAAATGGGCAAATATCCTGGCTGCAAGAAGCTGCTGGGTGGAGGCGTCAAGATCCAGACAGGTCAGAAAACGGTTGACCTCGAGTATTGGAGAGCCGGTCTCCTGAAAAGACGGATGGGTGCCAGAGGCCTGTACAGACGGGGTGCCTCCACCGATAATGGCCGTAACGGCAGCCGAGACCTGGCATATGGCACTTCTAAGCTCCCTTATCTCTTCATGTGTGGAGGGGATGGGTGGGCTTTCTGCGCCATCTGACCTGTTGGCCTTGCCCAAGAGCCTCAGAAAATCGGCCTGGCCATGCCGGCCGGTGCCACTGAGCCCGTCTTCTGCATGGTGAAACCCATCCCTCTGCTCAGGTGATAGCCCTCCTGTCGAGACCTCACCGGCCTTGCCCCCCTGGCCAGCCGCCATGCCGGGGCCTCCATCCGTCTCTATTGCCGCCACCACCTCTGTCAGGGTGCGGAACCCCCTGGTGCCGTGCTCCTTTATCCTCTTTTTTTCAGTGCTGATGATGACCGCCTCAGGTCCAAGCTCCCTCTTTACCTGTTCCAGGGCAGCAGAGACGCTGGATGCAAGGAAACGCTTAAGTCTCATGGTCTATAACCTTCCTTTCATGCCCCCGATTCATGCCACCACAGCCACGGATTCCAGGCGCACATCCGGCGGGATCTCGGTATGGGAAAGGACAGTGGTGCCAGGGATGAACCTGTCCAACAGCCTCTTGAGATGGCGCCTGAGAGTGGGGTTCGTAAGTATCACTGCTGGATATCCCTTGACGGTTGCCTGCTCCACGGCCTCCTTCACAGAACCTATGATCTTGTTGGCCGTTGCCGGATCGAGAGAGAGAAAGGTGCCGTGCTCGGTCTGCTGCAGGCTCGACCTCAATGTCTCCTCGATGGAGGGCTCAAGCGTGATTACATGGAGTGTGTCGTCCTGGTCCAGGAAGGGCTTTACTATGGCCCGCCTCAGCCTCTGACGCACATATTCCGTCAGGATGTCGGGATCCTTTGTGATCTCGGCATAGTCCGCCAGGGTCTCCGTGATGGTCAAAAGATCCCTTATGGAGACGTTTTCACGCACCATGTTCTGAAGCACCTTCTGGATCACCCCGAGGGAGAGGGCATTTGTGACCTCCTCCACGGGCTTTGGATGGGAGACGGCAAGGGCATCCAGCAGCCTCTGGACCTCTTGTCTGCCGAGGAGTTCATCGGCATGTTTCTTTATGATCTCCGCAAGATGGGTGGCGATCACGGTGGAGAGATCCACCACAGTATATCCCGCAAGCTGGGCCTCTTCCTTCTGCTCCTCCTTGATCCAGAGGGCAGGAAGGCCAAAGGCGGGCTCTGTGGTCGGGATGCCTTCGATCTCCTTTCTCACATCCCCTGGATTCATGGCGAGCAGATGGCCCATCATGAGCTCACCCTTGGCCACATCCACCCCCTTTATGAGCACCCGGTACTCGCCAGGGTGTAGCTGGAGGTTGTCCCGCACATGGAGCGGCGGAACGATGAGGCCCATCTCCTGTGCAAACTGACGCCTTATGGACTTGATCCGCTCAAGCAGGTCTCCTCCCTGCTCCTCGTCCACCAGGGGGATGAGCCCGTAGCCCACCTCGAGCTCCAAGATATCCATCTGAAGCAGCTGCTCCATGTCCTCGGCAGATCCTGGCTCAGGGGCCTGCTCTTCAGGTGCAGCACCTGCTGGCCCTGCCTCCGGCTCCCTCTTCAGGGCCGCCTGCTCCCTGAAGGCTATGAAGGCCAAGGTACCGATTCCTATGGCCATGATGGAGAAGGGGATAGTGGGGAGGCCAGGGATCATCCCGAACAGGAAGACTATCCCCGCAGTAACGGCAAGGGCCTGGGGATGGGTGGCAAACTGCTTTATGAATTCTGCCCCCATGCTGGACGAGGATGCAGCCCGGCTGACCAGGATACCTGCAGCAGTGGAGATGATAAGGGCAGGGATCTGGGAGACCAGGCCATCTCCTATGGTCAGCAGGGTATAGCTCTGGGCCGCCTCGGCCACCGGCATGTCCTGCTGGAGCACACCGATTATGAAGCCGGCCAGGATGTTTATCACCATGATGACGAGCCCGGCTATGGCCTCTCCGCGCACGAACTTGCTGGCACCGTCCATGGCCCCATAGAATTCGGACTCCTTTGCAATCTCCTCCCGGCGCCGCCTAGCCTCTGCCTCGTCTATGAGCCCTGCATTCAGGTCTGCATCGATGGCCATCTGCTTTCCTGGCATGGCATCCAGGGTGAACCGGGCGGCGACCTCGGCGATGCGCCCCGATCCCTTGGTGATCACCACGAAGTTTATGATCACAAGGATGGCGAATACGATACCGCCCACCACATAATTGCCCCCCACGACGAAGTGGCCAAAGCCCATGATGATCTTTCCTGCCGCATCCGTGCCCTCGTGGCCGTGGAGCAGGATGAGCCTGGTGGATGCGATGTTGAGCGATAGCCGGAAGAGCGTGGTCAGGAGCAGGAGAGATGGAAATACAGGAAATTCAAGAGGTTTTACCACATAGAGGGCAAGGAGGAATACCAGGAGCGATATGGTGATGTTGACCGCCAGGAAAAGATCGAGCGCTGGCGAAGGAAGGGGCAGGATCATGAGCAGCAGTATGCCCACAACGCCTGCTGCCACGACCAGGTTGTTCCTGTCTATCTGGATACCGCTCCAGGTGCTCCTGACTGCATCTATTGCGGCCATCTCAAGTCTCCTCCTCTTTTTTTAGAAACGGTGCCATCGATCCTGCTGCCGCCAGGGCAGCGGGCATCAATGGATCACGAAAAGGCTATGATGCAGAATTGGTGCCTTTTCTTCCGCGCAGCCTGTAGATATAGGCAAAGACCTCTGCGACGGCCTGATAGAGCTGCTCCGGGATGGTGCTCCCGATATCCACGAGCTTGTAGAGGCTCTGGGCAAGGGGTTTGTTCTCCACCACCGGCACCCCATGTTTTCGGGCAATCTCCCTGATCTTCTCGGCCACGACCCCTGAGCCCTTGGCCACCACCTTTGGTGCCTCCATCTTGCCTGCCTCGTATTTGAGGGCGATGGCGAGCCTGGTGGGGTTTGTGATCACGACATCCGCCTCCGGCACCTCTGCCATCATGCGTTTTCTTGCCATCTCCCGCTGGATGGAGCGTATCCTGGCCTTTACCTGAGGATCCCCTTCCGTCTGCTTGTACTCCTCCTTCACCTCCTGCTTGGTCATCTTGAGATTCTTCTCGAACTCCCAGCGCTGAAATCCGTAGTCCAGGATGGCTATGAAGATCATCACAAGGCAGGTCTTCCAGAATATGGAGAAGCTTATGGAGAGAAAATAGCCAAATATCTGTACAGGGGACTGGTCAAGGAGGGGAAGGAGCCTCGGGAGTTCGGACTTGACCGTGACATAGACGATCCATCCCACAATGAGCAGTTTCAGAAGGGATTTTGCAAACTCCATCAGGCTCTGGAGAGAAAACAGCCTCTTTATCCCCTCAAGAGGGCTTATCTTCGAGAGCTTGGGCTTGAGGGGCTCTGCAGTGAAGAGGGTGCCCACCTGGAAATAGTTTGAAAGGATCGCCACTGCCATGAGCACCAGGAGCAAGGGGGCAAGAAAGATCATGTACTGCCTCACACCGAGGAGCATGAGGGGCTGGATGTTGTCCTCCAGGAGCTTTATGGAGTGGAGGTTTCCAAGATAGTATCTCAGCGGCAGCACCAGCTTGGTGAAGAAGTAGGACGAGCCCCAGAACAGGGTAAAGGTGCCTGCAAGGAGCACGGAGACAGAGGCAAGCTCCCGGCTCTTGGCCACCTGGCCCTTCTTTCTGGCCTCTTCCCGCCGTTTCGGGGTTGCCTGTTCAGTGCGTTCCTGAAACGATTCCTCTGCCATCTGCCTTCACCCTCTCCTATCCGATCAAAGATCCTCTTAAGGCCCCCTTTTGACCCATCAGCCACCTGCCATGATTCTCACCATCTCGGGCATCACAGAGATGGCCTCGTGGAGATATCTTCCAAGAACGGGCCAGAAAAACTGCATGGTGAGCCCGAGAAAGAAGAGGCCGAGGCCAACATTCAGGTTGAGGCTCACTATGAGCATGTTTATCTGGGGTACCAGCTTTGCCAAGATCCCGAGAGCCACCTGCGACAGGAGGAGGATACCCATGACAGGTGCCATTAGTTTGACGGAGAGGACAAACATCTGGCTACCGGCAGCCAGCATCACATCCACGAGGCGCGCAGACAGGCCGATCCTCCCCACCGGCAGAATGGAGAAGCTTTCGATGAGCACCCTCAAGAGGGCGTGGTGGCCATCGGCAACGAGAAAGAGCAGCAGGGCGAACATATAGGCGAACTGGGCCACTATGACCGACTGGGCCCCAGACTGAGGATCGATGATGTTGGCAACACTTAGCCCCATCTGTATCCCCACCATCTGCCCAGCCACCTGAAGACCTGCAAATATCATCCTTATTATCAGTGACAGGCTCAGGGCCAGAAAGAGCTCTGCTGCCGCAACCGCGGCAAATCTCAGGATGCTGTCCGGAAAGGCGGGGAGGCTGCTCGAAACGGCCGGGGTGATTATGAGGGCAAGCACCATGGAGACGGCCGCCTTTACCGGCATGGGGATGGCCCGCGAGCTGAAGATGGGGAACATGAAGACCAGGGTAGAGACCCTTATGAGCACAAGGCTGAAGGCCTCTATGTTCTGAACCGCCCATCTCAACAGGTCTGGCTGATCCATCTGTTCGCTTTCAGGCAGGATAGAGTGGCGCTGGAGAAAGGCGCATGATCGGGCTCACCTGATCGACTTCACCTGATCATCTGGGGTATGTTGATGATGAGCTCCCTGGTATAGTCCACCATCTTGTTCATGAGCCAGGGAAAGGCGAGGACGAGCCCAAGGAGGACGGCGATTATCTTTGGCACAAAGGTGAGTGTCATCTCCTGGATCTGGGTGACCGCCTGGAAGATGCTCACGGCCAGCCCAACGATCAGCCCGAGGCCAAGCATCGGAAGAGACAGGAGCAGCGTCAGCTCCACGGCATGCCTTGCTATCCCAACGACCATATCCTGTGTCATCCCTCGTCATCCTCCAGTCATGAAACTCTTTACCAGTGAACCTGCGATGAGGTTCCAGCCATCCACCATTACAAACAGAAGGAGCTTGAAGGGGAGCGAGATGAGCACGGGCGGAAGCATCATCATACCCATGGAGAGAAGGACGCTCGAGACCACCATGTCTATTATGAGAAATGGCACATAGAGGATGAAGCCGATCTCGAACGCCGTCTTGAGCTCACTTATCATGAAGGCGGGTATGAGGACCCTGGTGGGGATATCGTCCTTGCTGTCAGGGCTCTCCAGGCCTGCCACATCCATGAATAGCCTTAGGTCGTCCTGCCTCGTGTTCTGGAACATGAACCGCCTCATGGGCCGCTCCACGTTCTTCCAGGCCTGCTTGAACGAGATCTCCTCGTTCAGATAGGGCTGAATGCCCAGGCGGTTGGCCTCGCTCCAGAAGGGCTGCATTATGAACAGGGTCAGGAAGAGGGAAAGGCCGATCAGCACCTGGTTGGGCGGCATCTGCTGGGTGCCTAGGGCCTGGCGCAGAAAGCCAAACACCACTATGAGCCTGGTGAAGGATGTCATCATCAGGAGGATGGACGGGGCAAGGGAGAGTACTGTCAGAAGGAGTATGATCTCGAGGGCGGTGGCTATCTTTTCGGGATCGTCACTCTGCTCAAGCCCCATGGTAATGGATGGTATCTTGATGGCAAGGGCGCAATCAGGCCCCATGACGAGCAGAAAGAAGGCACCCATGAAGACTGCTGCCCCGAGCATCCTCACCCGAGGGTGCAGGAGGGAGAAAGAGGCACCCAAGGCCCTTTTTAGGATCTCCTTTGCCGCAATCGTCATCCCTGTTCCGCAGCCTCCTCTGCTTCAGAGAGCAGCTTTTCAAAATCCGAACCTTGCGGCTCCCTTATGGTGGAAAGAAGGCTCAGCCCATCCCCCCCGGAACCGATCAGAAAGAGTCCACCGCAACAGCGCACCAGATGGAGGTGGCGCTTTGGGCCAAGCGCCCTGGTCTCGATCAGCTCTATCCTGCCCCCCTGGCGCCTGCCAGTCACCGTCACGCCAAAGCGTTTCATGCACCAGGCTGCCGTAAATATGGCCCCGAGCACGAGCAGCAGGGCCCCGAGCATCCTCATGAAGAGAGCGGCAGATTCCATCTCCATCGGCTTTCCGGCTCCTGTCTGCGGGCTATCCCAGGGTCTTCACGCGGTCTGCGGGGCTTATGATCTCGGTGAGCTTAACGCCGAACTTCTCGTTTATGACCACCACTTCACCCTTGGCCAGGAGCTTCTTGTTCACATAGATCTCGGCAGGCTCCCCTGCCATCTTGTTGAGCTCCACCACAGAGCCCTGCCCCAGCTTCAAAAGCTCCTTTATGCGCATGGAGCTCCTTCCAAGCTCCACAGAGACCTCAAGGGGGATCTCCAGAAGAAAGTCGAGATCCGGACTCGTCCCCTCAGCCGCCTTGCCATTCTTGAACTCGCTGAAGTCGGCGGCAGGGGCACTCTGTTGGGCTGCCGCCTGCTGCGAATTGAGCTCCTCTTCCACGCTCCCTTCGTTCAGGGCCTTGGCCGCTGCCGGATCCCCACCTTCTGCTGCCTCCTTGAAGGCATCTCCCCAGTCGATATCGTCGGTGCCGGCCTCACTGCCGGAGTCGGCATCACCCCCCTCCAGGAGCTTGTCGAGCTCTTCCTGGCTGACAGGGCCCGAGTCCTCGGCAGCCGCCTCTGCCCCTCCGTCTGCATCCTTGCCGGATGTCTCTTCGCCCTCGGCCTTCCCGTCTTCTTCCAACAGCTTGTCCAGTTCTTCCTGTGATAGCATATCGTTCTCCAGCACTTCCCCTTGGAACAGGGACGGTTCTAAAACTCCTCTTCAGGAAAGAGGATCTCCTCTATCCGAAAGGCCTTCTGGCCCTTGTAGATGCCGGGTTGCCCCCTGAACTTCGGCTGCTCCATGATCAGAGCGGTCAGAAGATCGTCTATCCTGGTATCGAGCTGAATGATGTCGCCCACCTCGAGATCCAGGATCTCGGAGCCCGTCAGTGAAGCCATGCCAAGAGGCACGTTCAGCTCAACAGGTATCTCCCTCACATTCTTCAAGAGCGCCTCACGCCAGGCAGGATCATCGGTCTCTTCAGGCTGATACGAACTCTGGAGCCTGTTCTTGATGGGCTGTATGGAGCTCAAGGGGATACAGATGAAGATGACCCCGCTCATCTCCTCGATATCGAGCTGGAACTTGGAGATGATGACAGAGTCCTCGTCAGGGATGATCTTTGCAAACTGCGGATTGATCTCGCTGCGCACATAGGAGAGCTTGACGGGATAGATGTTCTGCCAGGCATGCTCCCAGTCCTTCAGGAAGGAGTTGACTATCCTTCTTATGAGCCTCTGCTCTATGGATGTAAACTCCCTGCCCTCCACCCTGCTCTTTCCGATCTGCGGCGAGCCAAGAAAGATCTCCACGATACAGAAGACCAGCTGGGGGTCGATCACCATGAGGATATTGCTCTTGAGAGGCTCCATCTTGAGCACATGCAGAGAGCATGGCACAGGGATACGGCGTAGAAATTCGTTGAAGGTGACGATCTCGATGGGCACCACGGTGCTCTCGACCATGACCCGCAGGATGGATGAGAGCGTGGCCCTGAGCCCCCTGTTGAACTGGTCGTTGATAATGGCAAAGCCGGGGAACTTGATCTTGGACATCTTTGCCGCATTGGCAAAGTCGTATGGGATTACGTCCTCATCGCCTGGGGAAGCCGCTGTTTGCGCCTCCGCTTCCGGCTCTGCCACATCGTCGAGTCCGCCGAGCAGAGCGTCTATCTCATCCTGACTTAGTACCTGGGCCATAACCGTCTCTGTCCTGTCAGCTATCCGTTCCCGGCTATCTATCCTAGTGTCACTGGCCTAGTGTCACGGGCCTGGTGTTACTGGACCACGAACTGCGAGAAATAGACGTTCAGCAGCTTTCCTGGCCCCAGAATCCTGTTGAGCCTTGCCGTGATCTCATCCTTCAGCCTCACCTTGCCCTCTATGGAGATGACATCCTCCAGGGTCTGGCTCGTCAGGAGCATAAGGATGTCGTTCCGTATCCTTGGAAGGAGTTTCTGGGCCAGCTCCTTGGCCTGATCGTCCTTGAGTTCCAGGGTTATACTGGCCTTCAGAAAGTGCTTGGCCTTGGGATCCGCCAGATTCACAACGAAGGGCTGAAGCTCCCACATGACCCCGACCTCGGTCTCACTGCTATAGGTCACTGCAACAGGGGCCTCGTCCTTCTCTATCTCCTTTGCGATCTCCTCATCACTTGGGGCAGGAAGCAGGAAGAAGAAAGCTGCAGCCCCGGCCACTATGATCAGAACCAGTAGCGCTATGATGATTATGAGAAGTTTGGACTTGCCCTTCTCCTTGGGCGCCGACTCCTTTGCCTCTGCCTTTTTGGCTTCTTCCTTCTTGGCCATCTATCAAGCTCCCGACTTGTTCAGGCCCAGGGGGCCTTTTTGTAGTCATTAATTTGTCGCAGTTTGTTTGAGCAACACCTGTGCCACTAACTGCCAAAAACTACAACTATCTGAAAATAAAATAAAAAATCAAACAAAAAGACCTATCAGAAACCCTTTCAAGAAAAAGGGGCACAAAAACATGTCATCAATTTGACGGCTTAAAAAACCCTATCAATCGCCCCTTCCCTCGCCACGGGCACAGGGAGAGCCGGGTGAAAAAAGGGAATGATTCAAGGCAGATGGATGGAGAGGCACCAAAGGGTAACGACCACGAGAAAAACGGTTGGCTTCATCTGCTCTCCCCAAGGGAAGGGTCAGCCGGCATGGATTGCGCGCTTCTTGTATTTTGATACCCATTTATTACCTTGAATCCAATGGCTGCGCTCAAAAAGAGGAGAGGAAGGGCCCCCCTTGGCCCTGCAAGGACGGTACGCTTCTACTGGCTGAAGCTCGTAAGGCTTCAGGGCAGTCCGTTCACCCTGGCAAGGGGGGTAGGGATTGGGATCTTTGTGGGGCTCACCCCGACCATACCCTTTCACTCCATATTGACGGTGCTCTTCTCCACCCTGCTGAGGGGAAACATAGTGGCCGCCTTCGTGGCGAGCTGGTTTGTCAGCAATCCCCTGACCATCCCGCTCCAATACTATCTGGCCTGGCGAATAGGTTCCCTGTTCGTGCCACATCCCGTCACCTGGCATGAGGTCTCCTCCATGCTCCACCACCTCCATGAGATGGGTATCTTCGAGGCGGCACGCTACCTCTTCATCGAGTGCTACAGGATCATGGCCATGCTCATGGCAGGGGGCCTGGTCCTCGCCCTGCCCCTTGCCGCTGCTGGTTACTTCTGTGCACTCTATCTCTATTACAGGCGCCAGAAGATGAAACAGGAAAGATTCCTTGCCCGCTACGGCGGCAGGATACAGGAGAGGCGGGAGGACCGGAAAGGACCATGAGGTATCCCAAGGCAAAACGCTCATACGGGCAGAACTTCCTTGTTCACAAGCCCACCCTTGAGACCATTGCCGAGCTGGCAGCAAAACTCGATGAAAGGAGGATCATCGAGCTTGGGACCGGCACAGGCAACCTCACCAGGCAGCTTGCGCGCCGGATAGAGAGGGTCATCAGCTTCGAGTTGGACCCGGAGATGCTCGAGTGGCTCGAAAAGGAGGCAGACTTGCCGGAAAACGTGGAGGTAAGACGTGCCGACATTCTCGAGGTGGACTTCGCCTCCCTCCATGCAGAGCTTGGAGGAGGCCCCTTGTCTGTCGTGGGCAACCTTCCATACAACATATCCACACAGATGGTCTTCAGGCTCGTCGAGTCTGCAGAGTTCCTGAAGGGGGCACTGCTCATGTTTCAAAAGGAGGTGGCAGAGCGCATAACAGCCCGGCCAGGCGGCAAGGATTACGGCATACTCTCCGTGGTCAGCCAGTACCGGGCAGATGTCAAAAGGCTGTTTGACCTCCCCCCTACCCTCTTTACCCCAAGGCCAAAGGTGACCTCTTCCCTGGTGGAGTTCAGGTTCAGGCAGAGGCCAGCCATGTCGTGTGACGAGACGTGGCTTCTAAGGGTGGTGAAGGCCGCCTTCAGCCAACGGAGGAAGAAGCTCGTGAACACCCTTAGCGCAGGGCTCGGGTTTGAAAAAGGGAGGGTCAAATCGGCCATCCAGGCCGCAGGGCTGGACCCGGACCAGAGGGCGGAACAACTGAGTGTTGCAGATTTCATCAAATTGAGCAACAGGCTCTCCATACACAGGAAAGGCAGCTGATCGGCCCTTTTGACAAAAAACGTCCCTATTTCGCACACCTATCCTAACCTATTGATTTAAAAGCCATCTTTTTTCAAAAAAAGAGAGTTTTTCCCTTTATACTTTCTCCATCTTTTTCGATAAGCCACCTTAGAAGGGATGGTGCCGGATGGAGGATAGCACAGAAAATCAAAGGAGGCTTTTGTTATGAAACTCTCACCAAAAGGTGCAATGATCCTCTTTGCAGCACTCGTCCTTGCCACAAGCGGCTTCCTGTGTCATGCCGCATGCAAGTCCATAAGCAAGGACAAGGCCGAGGAGATCGCAACCTACATTGCAGACGTCATAATCGCTGGCCGCGGGATAGTGGCGGAGCACCAGGTGCTCATAAACGATCCCCAGAAAGGGGACAAGGGTTTCACACCCGATTACGTGGAGGCGAAGATCAGGGAGCGGTTCAAGGAGATGACCGGCAAGGATATCTCCCAGCTCGATCCGGAGGCAAAGGAGATAGTGGAACAGGTGATCACGGCCGCCAAGATGAGTGTGAAGATGAACCAGCCCAGGATCAACAAGGCCGGCAAAGGCTTCAAGGGCTATATCCCTGCCGTCTTTGGCCGTGAGACCGGCCAGATACTTAAGGGGCGCTGCAACATCATAATCAAGCAGACCACCTTCAAGTACAGAAACGCCTACAACCAGCCGGACTCCTATGAAAAGACCATCCTCAAGAAGTTCGAGGACCCGAGCTATCCAAAGGGCCAGGGCTATGGGGAGCAGACAGGCAAGTTCTACCGCTATCTTAAGCCCATCTATATCAAGAAGGCCTGCCTGAAGTGCCATGGTGATCCAAAGGGCGCCACAGACATCGCAGGACGCAAGAAGGAAGGCTACAAGGAGGGAGACCTGAGGGGCGCGATCAGCGTGATGTTCCCTGTAAACTGATAAAGCTTGTTAAGGGAATCATGCCATGAGGAAGTTTCGCGACCTGTCCATAAGGGTAAAGATCATCCTGCCTGTGGCGATCTGCCTGATGCTCTTTTCCGGGGTATCGGGCTATGTGGTCTTCGAGCGCTGGAGCAGTGCAAGCGAGGCCCAGATCAGGGACAGCCTGCACTTCATCAGGCAGCAGCTCAGAAACAGCCTCAGGGACTCGGCATCCGCAGGCATGCTCCTTGCCGAGAACCTGGCCAACAACAACGATATCCAGTTTGCACTCGCACTTAAGGACCCTGGCATCCTGGACAACATCACCTCGCCCCTGGTCAAGACCCTGGAAGATGGAAGCTTTCTTTCCGGATACTTCTCCTTCGTGGACTCGGAGGGCAGGATCATCTTTGCAACCGGTCGGCCGGAGCTTGCAGGCCGATCCATAGAGGAGTTCGGCCTGAGTGCCGGGGCCATGAAAGATGGAGGCAAAAAAAGCCTCATGAACATGGCAAGCGACGGGCTGAACATCAGATGTGCCGTGCCGGTGATCTACAATGCAGAGTATGCAGGCCTCGTCTGTTTCAATATCTCTGTCCCATCCATCTTCAGAAAGATCAAGGGTGAAGATAGCCTGGTCGATTTTGCATGGCTCTCGAAGGAGGCATCTGAAGGCCCGAAACTTGGCGGCCTTGTCCTCACCCAGGCCACCAAGGATGCAGAATTGCTTGGAACGATATTGTCCAAGGTGGGCTATGAGCCCAGAAAGGAGCTTGGCCGGATAGTCACCGCTGGCCAGAACTACATAATGACCTCTTCCGCCACCGAGGCAGAGGCCGAGGCTGAGAATGATGCCCCAGGCCTGCTCATGCTCATCTATGACGGAAGCCGTGAGAAACACGCCCTAACAGTGACCCTGGCAGGGCTCTTTTCCGTACTCGGGCTTGGCTCGCTCATCTCTGTGGCCATACTGGCAGGTGTGATCACCGTGATGTTCAGGCCCCTTTCCGCCTTCATGGGCTTCATGGAGCGTTTTTCCAAGGGTGATTTCACAAAGATGGCCACGGTCTGCTGTGAAGACGAGATCGGACGGCTCTCCAAGATGGCCAACGAACTGCTCTTCAAGTTCGGAAACATATTCTTCACCCTCAAGACGAACGCCTCGGAGCTCAAGGATTCAGCCGACAAGATGAGCAGGGTCGAGGAGGATCTGAGAAACGAATCGACCCAGCTGAGCGATGCATCTAGAGATATCGCAGACTCGGTCAACAGCATCGCATCCAATATAGAGGAGATCGCCCACTCCATGACCGATATGGTGACAGCAAGTGAGGAGATCGCAAACACCATCACCACTGCAGCAACCCACTCCCAGAGCGCCATGGACAAGGCGCAACAGGCCGATCAGGTTATACACAGGCTCGGGGAGAGCTCGGAGCAGATAGGTAACATAACCCAGGTCATCCAGGCCATTGCCGCCCAGACCAATCTCCTGGCCCTCAATGCCACCATCGAGGCAGCTCGTGCAGGTGAGGCGGGAAAGGGCTTTGCCGTTGTGGCAAACGAGGTGAAAGAGCTCGCCAAACAGACCACCGAGGCAACGGAACAGATCTCGGACATGATACAGAACATCCAGAACGACACCAAACAGGCGGTGGTGGCTACAGACGAGATCACAGAGATCATCTCGCAGTTGAGCGATCTTTCAAACACCATAGCCAGTGCTGCCGAGGAGCAGACGGCAACCCTTTCAGAGATACGCATGAATGTCGAGGACATGAAGACCGGGGTAGATCACGTGGCTGAAGACACCGAGAATCTGGCCGGCCAGGCCCTGGCCGTCTCCAAGGATGCAGCCGTGATCTCCGAATCAAAGGACAAGATCCTGAAACTCACTTCCGAGCTGAACGGGCTCCTGAAGAGATACAGGATCAGCCAGGAGATCATCGCAAGGGCAGGAGGCGACAGCACTCCCACCGAGGGGGCTGCCAAAGGCTGAGACCTTCAAAGGGCAGATGCAAGGCGGCATCTGCCCTGCCATTTTCAAGCCATTGAGAGGCTATGATGATGGCAAGAGAAGCCGGCTACTTGGTCTCTGCGGTGGGCCGGCCTGCTATCTGGCTCTTTGCCACCCGGATGACCACGTTCTTGGCCACCTCGAGACTCACCACATTGCCCTCTATGTCCACCACCCTGCCGTAGATGCCACCGTTTGTGATCACCTCGTCGCCGCGCTTCAGTGCCTCCAGGAACTTCTTGTGCTCCTTCTGACGCTTCTGCTGGGGGCGGATCAGGAGGAAATAGAATATGGCGAATATGACTACAAGCGGCAGGAACGACAGGAGCGGATTTCCCGGAGGGGCCCCCTGCGCCCCACCAGGCGGCGGGCCCATTGCATAGGCTGCTGAAACGAGTTCTTCAAACATCTGTCACTATCTCCTTTTGTCTCTTTTCATAAAAGCTGCGCCTGAACTGGACGAACCTGTCCTGCTCGATTGCCCTCCTCATCCCCTCCATGAGCCGGAGGTAGTAGTGGATGTTGTGGATGGTATTCAGGCGGTAGGCCAGGAGCTCCCTGGCCACGAAGAGGTGGCGCAGATATGCCCTGGAGTAGTGCCTGCAGGTATAGCAGTCACACTCCGGGTCTATCGGCCGCTCATCCTCTGAGAAACAGGCATTCTTTATAACAATGCGCCCAAAGGAAGTAAAGAGCATTCCGTTTCTGGCATTGCGTGTGGGCATCACGCAATCGAACATGTCAACGCCCATGGCCACACACTCGACCAGGTCCTCAGGGGTGCCTACTCCCATGACATAGACCGGAAATTCAGGAGGGATCACAGGGCGCGAGGCCTCTATCATCTCAAAGAAGAGCTGCTTTGGCTCTCCAACACTGAGCCCCCCGAGGGCATAGCCGTCAAAGGGCATGGTCAAAAGCTGCTCTGTGTGCACTCTCCTGAGATCGGCATACATCCCCCCCTGGACTATGGAAAAGAGCAGCAGATCCTGCCGCCTTCTGGCCTCCAAGCACCGTCTGGCCCATCTGGTCGTGAGATCCGTGGCCTGCCTGGCCTCCTCCCTGGATGCCGGATAAGGGATGCAGGTATCCAGGCACATCATTATGTCAGCACCCAGGGCCTCCTGTATCTCTATGGCAAGCTCTGGTGTGAGCCTGTGGTAGGAGCCATCTATGTGCGAGCGGAACTCTGCCCCCTCCTCCATGATCTTCCTGAACTGGGCCAGGCTGAAGACCTGGAAGCCCCCGCTGTCCGTGAGTATCGGCCCTGGCCAGCCCATGAACTCATGTAGCCCTCCCAACCGCTCGATGAGCCTGTGGCCCGGCCTCAGATAGAGATGATAGGTGTTTCCAAGGATTATCTGGGCACCGGCATCCATCAGCTCGGACGGGGTCAGGGCCTTGACCGTTGCCTGCGTGCCAACGGGCATGAAGACAGGGGTCCTTATGGTCCCGTGTCTCGTTGCCAGAAAACCCGTCCTGGCAGATGTGGTGCTGCACCGTGATTGCGCACGAAATATCATCTGCCACTCCTCGACCGGCGCCCCTTTTCGACATGGCATCCAGAATCCTTTGGTGTATGCCCTCAAAGGGACCGTTGGAGAGCACGGCGCACAGATCACCCGGTCTGGCCGCCTGGCCCAAAAAATCGACTATGGCAGCCGCATCCGGGAAATACCTGGCCTCCACACTCCTGGCACGAAGATCCTTAACAAGCTGGCTGCTCGAAAAACGGTCCCCTTCAGGGGCCTTTTCAGGGTCGGGCACCTCGCGCACCAGCACCAGGTCTGCATGGTCGAATGCCGCTGCATATCGCTGCTGGAATACCGCCCTCCTGCTGGTGTTCGTGCGCGGCTCGAAGATGGCGATGAGCCGTCTTTCAGGATAGCGGGCCCTGAGGGCAGAGAGCGTCTCCTTGACTGCTGTCGGATGGTGGGCAAAGTCGTCTATCACCAGCACCCCTCCAGCCTCTCCCCTCACCTCCTGACGCCTCTTGACACCTGGACACGAGGCAAGCCCCCGGCTTAGGCACCCAAGATCGAACCCGAGCTCTGAGAGCAGGGCCATCACCCCGAGCGCATTGGCCACATTGTGCCGCCCTGGAAGGCGGATCGAGAACCTGCCCAGCTCTTCCCCCCGCCTCGACACCTTGAACCATGTATCCGAGCCATCGGTGGAGATCCCTTCCGCCCTCCAGTCGGCCCCGGCCCCGAGCCCGTAAGTGATCACACGGCATCTGGCAGCCGAGGCCACATCCATCACATCGGGCCAATCCGCACAGGCGGCCAGACACCCCTCTTCCGGTATGATCTCCACCAGGGATCTGAATGCGGACTTCACCGCATGGAAATCGGCAAAGATGTCTGCATGGTCGAACTCCATGCTGGTCAGTATGACGCCGAACGGACGGTAGTGGAGGAACTTCGAGACCTTGTCGAAAAAGGCGGTGTCATATTCGTCGCCCTCTATCACGAACCAGTCGCCCTCTCCCACATGAAAGCCCCGGCCCCGGCCTATGGGCACCCCGCCTATGAGGAATCCGGCATCCTCCCCGCATCCCTCCAGGGCAGAGACCAGCATGGTCGAGGTAGTGGTCTTGCCGTGGGTACCTGCAGCAACGAGGGATCTCTTGCCTGCAAGATAAAACTCGCCCAGGGCAGCCGGAAAGGATGTATAGGGGATCGCCTTTTCGAGCACATAGCGCGCCTCAGGATTGTCGGCCCTGATCACGTTTCCGATGATGACGAGATCCGGGTCAGCATCTTCTATGTTGACAGGGCTCCAGCCCTTGTAGGTCTTTATGCCAAGGGATGCGATCACCTCGCTCATGGGTGGATAGAAGCCCGTGTCAGAGCCCGTGACCTCATGGCCCTGCTCCTTCAAAAGGCCTGCAAGCGCAGCCATACCGGTGCCGCAGATGCCCATCAGATATATGCGTCTTTTCTCCATATCTACTTGACGATCTCCATTTCTTGATTCCCTGTCCTGTTTTCCTTCTTCTGCCTTCTGCCCGGGCCTTTTCATTGCAGGGCTGG
>CAZNKD010000084.1:0-18281 GCA_964573615.1 uncultured Desulfobacterales bacterium
GGCAACAAAAGGCTGAAAGAGATGTTCCTCAAGACCGCATCAAGGCTGCCAAGGAAACATGCAGGGGATACCATTGACTGGGTAAGGGCCCTGGATGAGGGGATCATAAAGCCAAAAGGGAGCCTCGCCGGGGACAAGCCCTATGAAAGCATGTCAATGCCCAAAACTCTCGAGACCCCTCTTGCCTGGTACACGGCAGACTCAAGGATCTATGTGCTCTTTCCCCACAAGGAGCATGTGGAGTGGCTCGACTGCTCAAACTGCCATCCGGACATCTTCAACGTAAAGAACATGGGCACAGAGGCATTCGACAAGGAAAAAAACCTCTACGGCCTCTACTGTGGTGCATGCCACATGCGTGTCTCCTTTCCCATGAACAACTGCCACAGGTGCCATCCCGGCGTAAAAGACAGATAGATATTCCGCCATTTTTAAATTTCTCGCAATAGGTGATCGAAAAGCATAAAAAGCCCTTGGGTGTCTGAAGGGACTCAGGCATAAAAGAGGGCTCAATCGATGCCATCAGGACATGCCAAGGAGGGCATAAAGATGATCAGGCTTCCCATTTTCTCAAACCTCCAGCCTGGGACAAGCCTCCCTTCCCCAGTCCCTACAGGGTCTGGCACAGAAAAGACCTTCCAAAGGGCCGCCCATGTAGCCGCTGACAGAGACCCGCTACTTCCAGCCGGAAGGGATCCGGCCCAGACTCAGGCCCAGACCCAGGTATTGAAGAAAGGGCCGGCTGCTGCCACAGGGATTGCCTTTTCCTATAGCAGGGCCACACGTTTCGAGATGAATTTTTCTGCAACCTATACGAAAAGGGCGCAACTGGAGCTTGGCCAGGCAAAGGCCCCGGCCCGCCTGGAAAGCCTTGCCGTCCCTCTGCCCAAGATCTCGGAACTGCTCGGAAAGATAGGGGATCTTTTGGGATCACATGGCGCTGACAGCAAAGGACTGCCGGCATCAGGGGCATCTCCACCAGAGGCATCCCCGGAAGATGACATAAAGCGACTGATAATCGAGAAGTTCTTCGGACTTGAGATGGAAAAGACCTCCCTTTCGATGAGCTGGGCCTCTGGTACCAAGGACACAGCCATGTCAGTGGGCAGAAGTGTCTCGTTTTCATCTGAAAGCTACAGCCGTCTGGACTTCTCCTTCGACTACCATGGCACCATAAGCTGGCAGGGCCAGATCATAGATGCAGACATGCACTTTGAACTCCACCTCGAGCAGATGGAGACAGTCAGCTATCAGGCAGTTCAGGGGTTTGATGAGCATGGGCTTCAACTGCTCAATCCCCAGAGCGTTGACACAGGCAGGTATTTCATCTCCTTTCTAAATGGATCCACCCTCGAGATAATGGACAAGCTCTCGGGGCTATCCACCAGGATATGGGGAGATCCCCATGTGGACCTGTCTGATATGCCGGGCAGGGTCAACGGGGAGTTCTCCGACCTCAAAAAGAGCTCCATCCTGACCACCTTCAAGCTGCTTGATACCACCACTGTCATCGTAAAGGCACCGGATGACGGGCTCATCGAAGAGGTGGAGATATTCAAAAACGGACGCCATATCCACGGCACAGGTGCAGGCAAACACAAGGGACATCCCAACAGGTCGGCACCAGCCGCCGGCTATTTCGAGGTGGCGCACTACAACTCCATAGAGATGAACCTTCTAATGGCACAGTCGGACACGGTCTCGGCAGGTGGGGATGGAAACGACTGGTTCGGTGAGGACGGGGCCCTAGTCTGGGGAGATGGTGCTGGAGAGTGCCACCTTCCTGTGGGAGATGGACAGATGGAGCCCGAGCTGGCCTGACCACCCCCTTGCCATGTAGAGTGCCATGACGGCAGGGGTTATGTGCTGGGGAATCATCCGCTTTTCCGAGGCGGCCTTGCACTCTTCCAGGGCCGCTAGATCAAACTCTACACCATTGTGGGTGAAGGTGAGGAAGAAGTCATCCTTTTCGACCACACCGCACTCTATGGAGATGGAGGGGACCTCCTCCCCACGTATCTGCTCCAGGCATGCCATCATTATGGAGTCGAAGATGTCCCTTATGCCCTTCTCCTTGACCACCACCACAGGGGAGGAGTCCGGAAGCTTTAGATCCAGGGCGACCTGATGCTTGAAGAAGAGATCCGATTTCCAGAACTCGAGCTCCTCTTGGACCAGGTGGTTCAGGATCGTGGGTACCGGATTGTCCTGCGGCTCTCCCCCTGACCTGAGCCCCACTACCCTCAGGTTCAGGTCCACCTTTTGAACCACTTCCTGGAGCTGGGCCACCCGCTCAGCGGTCTTTAAAAGGAGCTCTGTCAACTGGCCGCACTTTTCAGGACTCGGGATGGCCTCCTTCTTCATGGAGAGCACATCGCTCTTGCACCGCTCAAGGTCCATGTTCAAAAGCTCCAGCTGCATGGAAAGGATCTGGAGCGGACCATTCAGATTGTGGATGATCCCCTTTACATTCCTCCCGATGACGAGGTCCCTGAAGCACTCCATCAGCCAGTCAAACAGAAAGTCTCGGGCCATTGGATGCACCTACTCTCCCTTCTCCACAGACATGTTTTGGCAACAGCTACAGAAGGCCTTCACGGCCTCTGGATCGAACTGGGTTCCTGAATTCTCAACTATCTGATCATAGGCATAGGAGTGTGGCAGTGCCTTTCTGTATGGCCTGTGGGACGTTATGGCGTCATAGGTGTCTGCCACGGCGAGTATCCTTGAAAGGCGGGGCGTCTCACTCCCCTGGAGACCGTCTGGATACCCCTTGCCGTCCCACCTTTCATGATGGTGCCGGATTATGGCCTTCTCGTCCGGCAACAGGCCCAGGTGGCTCACGATGTCGGCACCGATCACAGGGTGCTTCTTTATTATCTCGTACTCCTCTCTGGTGAGCCTGCCCGGCTTCATGAGTATCTGATCCCTGATCCCAATCTTTCCAATGTCGTGCAGGTGACCGGCAAACCTGAGCGACTCCAGCTCGTCCGAGGAACAGCCCATCTCCTTGGCAATGCGGAGTGAAAGTTCGGTCACCCTCTCGGAGTGCATCTTGGTGTAAGGGTCCTTGGCCTCGAGGGTACGCACAAGGGCCCTCAAGGTCGCGTGGAGGTTTAAGAGGATGCTATCATAAAGAAGCAGATTTTCAACGGTGAGACTCGCCCTCTCACACAGGATGTGCAGGAGAAACAGGGCCTCTTCCGCCTCCATGCCGGACTTGGCCCCGCCGCACACCCCCAAGAGCCCGAAGAGCTCCTCCCTTATCTTGAAGGGGACCAGGACGAGATCCTCCCCTGCAAAACCATCCACTATGAATCTCGATGTAAGCCTGGACTTTCGATCAAGGATGAGGGCCACCCCCTCCCGCACCACCTTGATGCAGGGGTGCAGGTCCAGATCCATGGGGATCTCCTCGAGCGATGGATCAAAGGGGCCCTTGGATGCGGTCAGCACCAGGCAGTTACGCTCATGGTTGATGACCCACAAGAATGCCTGGGTTGACTCGGTGAGCAGGGCCGCCAGATCCACCAGGGTATTGTAGAGGTCAGAGGTGCTCTTCGTGTTCCCGAGGGCATCGCTTATGGCAAACAGGACCGTCTGCTCCTTGATCTTCTTCTCTAGCTTGCTGTTTATCTGCTCGAGAAGCCCCTTTACCTGCACCTCCTCCGAAAGGAGCTCATTTTCCAGAAGGAGCGAGCGCTCCTTTATCATGCGCTCAACGGCTATCTGGAACTGCTCGAAGTTGAATGGTTTTTTGAGGAAATCAGAGGCCCCCGCCCTCATGGTCTGGATTATGATATCCATGGACGGGGCACCGGTGATGATGGTGGCAACGATGTTCCGGTCCCGCTCCTTCAGGCGGGTCAGGAACTCTATGCCGTCCATCCCCGGCATGTTGATGTCCACGAAGACGCAGTCCACCTCCTCCAGCCGCTGGAGCAGGGCCAGGCCATCCAGGGCATTTCCTGTCTCATGGACCTCAAAGTCCCCCAGATGGTGCAGGAAGCCGGACAGGGTCTGGCATATTACGGGATCGTCATCCACTATGAGGAAACGCCACTTTCTCGTGCCGCCCCCACGCAGGCTGGCATCCCCACTCGGTTTCCGGTCTCTTGAATCAAGCACGGACAAAGACCCGCCTCAGATCTTTTTGAAGAGCTTCTTCTTGAGGAGGCTGAACTCCTCTTCGGTTATCAGGCCCTGATTCAACAGGTTTCCAAGACGTTCCAGCTCATCCAAGACCATGTCTGGCCTGGGCTGGTCCGACTCGAAATAGGATGGCGGATACCACTCGGGTCCAAAGAGGCTGCCCTGGTTCACCTGGGGCTCAACTGCCCCCTGCTCCTGCTGGGGCGGGGCGGTCTCGGAAGCGGCCTCCGGCCCCCCATCTCCCCCCTTGACACGCCTCAAGAGTGCCTCGTTCTCCCTCTTTAGCAGGATCTTCTCACAGGCATTGTCCACGCTGATCTTCAGCTCCTCAAGCCTGAAGGGCTTTCTGAGATAGTCGTAGGCCCCCTGCTTCACCGCCTGGATGGCCGTCTCCAGAGAGGCATATCCGGTAATTATTATGACCATGATGTCGGGATAGAGCTCCTTTGCCTTGTGAAGCACCTCCATACCATCCACTTCCGGCATCATGAGGTCGGTAATCAGCAGATCGTATGGCTTTTGCCCCAGAAGGGAGACCGCCTCCCTGCCATCCCTGGCAAGGGTGATATGCCTGTCTTCCTGGCTCAGCAGCTCCAGGAGCAGGTCCCCTATGTTCTCTTCATCCTCTGCCACGAGGATGTTTATGTCCTTGTCTATTTTGTTGGAGTCGCTCATTTTTGACGGACCTGTTACATGAATCTAAAGTTGCCCACCGCAGAGGAGTGATTAATGTATTTATCCTGTTTCTAACAATATTTTCGATATCTTCAAGCAGAACATAACTTTTTTATTACTATCGGCATTATGGACAATAACTTGACCAAAAAGACCAGGGCCCAAAAGGGCATTGTACGAAACCGAGAACTGGAAAAACGCATGGCCTCCCTGAGCCTTGAAGAGCAGCTCACCGAGGTGCTCATGGCCCCGTGGCAGAGGCGCATGGAGCTGATTCTCTCCTCTGCCCAGGCAAGGCAGCTCGTCCAGGCCATGCCTCAGCAGGAGCTCTTTTGGACGATAAAGGCCATTGGGCCCGAGTCCTCCCTGCACATCCTCGAGCTTGCACTGCCGGAGCAGCTTCAGTTCTTCTTCGATCTGGACTGGTGGAAGAGGGATGAGCCCTCCCCGCAGCGAATCCTGTCGTGGCTGCTGGTGCTCTTCGAGCTTGGAAAGGGGCCGAACCTTTCATGGATCAGATGGATAACCGCCAGGGACCAATGGCTGATTCCAGCGATCCTTCCCCTGTTCCTGAGGGTTGAAAAGCGCCCGGATGATATGGACATACAGGAGGCCAAGGACACCCTTCCCGCCTTCACCCTGGATGAGATCTACTATATCGCCTTCAGAAACGACAAGATAGCCCCGGCCATGGCCATGCTGCTTACAAATCTCCTGGAGGCAGGCCCCGAGATCTACAGGGACGTCATGGAGGCCATGGTCTGGAATACCCCTTCAGAAAACAGGGAGAAGGCCCTGAGGCTGAGGAAGTCGCGGCTGAACGACCTCGGCCTCAACGACTATTTCGACTCGCTCGATATCTATGCCCCGCTCACACCGGACGAGATGCACGAGACAGGGGCGGCAAAACCCCTCATGGGCAAGATGATCCAGGATCTTCCCATGCCGGCCTTCATACCCACCCTGTATCTCGATGCCGCACCGCTGTTCATGCAGGCCGTCCAAAGACTCCAGGGCAACCAGGAGATGGCCAGGATAGTCTATGAGACGGTTGGCGTCGTAAACAAGGTGATCATGGTTGATGAGGTGGACCTTGACGACATGGAGGCCATATCCTCAACAATCGAAAAGGCATTCGGCCTCATCAATCTCGGGCTGGAGTCCGCCTCCTCTTCCCTCGGCCTTGCCCCTGAAGAGGTGCTAAAGGGGCGATACATGGAAGAGCTTGTCAGGCTGGGCTATTCCGCTCTCAGGCAGCTGCGACGCATGGCCCGAAGGGTCCTCGAGCTTGAGCCGTCCCGGTTCCTGCCAGAGGGGAAACGCCAGATGCTTGAGGCCCTGACCAGGCCAACCCCCCTCCACCTTCCCGAACACGAGGAACAGGAGCGCCCGTTTCTGTCGGTCACCCAGCTCCAGGAAGCATTCAGGGGGCTCATTGATGCAGAGCTGATGGTTAGGGCAGCCAAGTCCCTGACGCCAGCCCCGGGTGAGTGGAGAGAAAAGATCCTGGAGCCGCTCGACTGGACCAGGACAAACCTCCTGTCAGATGCGGAGTTTGACCTGGAGATCGCCCTCAATACGGCAGCAGCCAACTGCCTCTTGGACCGCGGCCTCGTCCTTGCCCCGCTATCACAGGAAGATCTGTGCTCTTTGCGGGCCGTTTTTGCCCGGAATGATGCCGATGCCATCAGGAAGAAACAGATCGATCTGGCCGAAAGGCTCTTTGGAGAGGAAGAGGGCAAATCCGTATCAGCCCCGTTTTTAGAGGGCCAGGCCCTTAGAAAACAGGGGGCAGGCCTTGCAAACAGGCTTGTCTCCTCCATAAAACAGCAGGTCATGGAGGGGGGGCAAAAGAGCCCGGATGCCAGGTTCATCTCCGGCCTCCTGGTGCTTACAGAGGGCTGAGGCGGCCCCTTTTTCTGCCTACTGCTGCTCTCCTTTGCTTGCATCCTGATAAGAAAGGGGCCTGTCCGTGTGGATCTCTGCTGTTGATGGGATCGGGGCGGAATCGCATGCCTTCTTGACACACTTCTTGCTGAAATGATAGGAAAATTATAGGTCATAGGCATCCTTTCACACCACCTGGTCAGAGCATGACCTTTGCAACTATCTGCCAGGGCCGGATTCGAAGGCAAAGACCTGCTGAGGCCCCCTTATCATCCTTGAAGGCAAAGGAGGCGTTCATGAATCTCCACTCTGTCAAAAGGCTCCTGTCCTCCCTGTTTGCCCAGATGGACGGTGGCATAAGGATCCGCTTCTGGGATGGCTCTGAGCTGATGGCCGGAAGTGTGAAAGGAGCCGAGCCCGTTGCCGGGATCTCATTCAAGAGCAGGGAGGCCCTGGCCCGTGTCTTTGCCAACCCTTCCCTGGGCTTTGGAGAAGGCTACATGAGGGGTGACATAGAGGTCGAAGGCAGTCTAGAAGCCCTTCTTGAGTACATCTTTTCAAAGAACCTGACAGAATCCCTGGGGACAGGAGACAAGCTGCGCCTGTGCTGGCTCAAGCTCAGAGGCGGCCACTCCATAAAACACTGCAAGAGAGACGTCCAGACCCACTACGACCGCGGAAACAGCTTCTATCGACTCTGGCTCGATACGGATATGAACTACTCCTGTGCCTATTTCGAGACCGAAGACGAAGGACTGGAGGAGGCCCAGAGACGCAAGAATCTCCACAGCCTCAGGAAACTTCGCCTAAAGGAGTCAGAGCGGCTCCTCGACATAGGATGTGGCTGGGGTGCCCTCGTGAAGATGGCGGCACGTGAGTTCCGGGCATATGCCGTCGGCATCACCCTGTCCCGGCAGCAACAGCAGCTCGCCAGCCAGCGTGTGGAAGAAGAGGGGCTCGAAGACAGGGCCGAGATCAGGCTCCAGGACTACCGCGAGATCCCTGCAAGGGAGCACGGCACCTACGACAAGATCATCTCTATCGGGATGTTCGAACACGTGGGCAGGGAGAAGTACAGGACCTTTTTCAGAAAGGCTGCAAGACTCCTCAAAGACAAAGGGCTCTTCCTCCTTCACACCATCTGCCGCATGGTCCCCGAGGAGCTCGATCCGTGGCTCTCAACCTATATCTTCCCAGGAGGCTATATCCCGTCCATGGGGCAGGTCCTGGAGGCTGCAGCCAAGGAGGGCTTTGAGATCCTGGACGTGGAGGACCTGAGACGGCACTATGACCTCACCATAGGCCACTGGCTCGACAGGTTCGAACAGGCCGCCGGCACCATAGCCGAGATGAAGGGAAAGGAGTTTGTGAGGATGTGGAGGCTCTATCTTGCAAGCTCCAGGATGAGCTTCAGATCAGGGGGCATGCACGTATGTCAATTCCTCTTTGCAAAGGGGCGTATCGCCCATGAGCTGCCCCTTACGAGGAGATGGATGCACTGTCCGTAAAGATCCGGGATATCGTTCTGGTCGGGCCCGGGACAGCCTGCAGGGCGGCTCAATCCAGCGAGCAGCTCGTAGGCTCTCCTTTGTCATTGTGACAGATGGGGACCAGCTCCTTTATGGTCTCCACCACTTGGTCTGGGTCGTCCAGGACATGGAAGATCTCCAGGTCCTCTGGCGCGATCATGCCCGCTGACAGGAGGGTCTTTTCTATCCATTTCACAAAGCCCTTCCAGTAGTCGCTTCCCACCAGGATCACAGGAAATGGCTTTATCTTCCTGGTCTGGATCAGGGTTATGGCCTCGGTGAACTCGTCCAGGGTGCCGAAACCGCCAGGACAGATGACAAAGGCCACGGCATACTTCACCAGCATGACCTTTCTTACGAAAAAATAGCGGAAGTCGAGACTCACGTTTGTGTAGGGATTGGGCTTCTGCTCATGGGGCAATTTTATATTGAGTCCGGCAGAGATGGCCCCCTGCTCCCATGCGCCCTTGTTTGCCGCCTCCATTATGCCAGGCCCGCCACCGGTTATTATGGAGTAACCCGCCTTTGCAAGGCCGTGGGCAATGGTTTCTGCCCATTGATAGTAGCTGTCTTCCGGCCTCACCCTGGCTGAGCCGAACACGGCTACCCCGGGATAGGTCTTTGCCATCTCCTCGAAGCCGTCCACGAACTCGGAGATGATGCGAAAAAGGCGCCAGCACTCCTTCTGATTGAGCTGATCGATTACGTAGCGGGCGTCTATCTCCTCTACCTCGATCGGGCGTCTCCACTTCCAACTATCTCTGGAACTCACCACTTACCTTCCTGCCGGAGGATTCCGGCCATTTACACTGCCTTTCGGCAGCTCGACAGTTACACCAAAACGGCCATCAAAGGCCTCAGCCAAAAAACTGCTCCTGGATGCGACAGATCAACTTAAATGAATGGGGGTCCTTTTGCAAATGGTGCCTATGGACCGAGCTTAGGATCTTCCAGCACTCGAGCCTGGGCCCGGATGAGAGCTTGAGCCTGCCGGCCCTTGAAAGCTCTTCATCCTGCAAGAAAGAAAGGGAGCGCACAGCACCTGCACTGTATCCGTCACTGCCATCGAGAAAGGCCCTGTCTCGGCACTCCCGGCAGAGAAAGCCGCCCCTTTCAGGGCTCAGGGCAAGGCCTATGCCGACAAGGGGCCTGGTGCATCCGATGCACTGGCTCAGATTGAGCCCGTAGCCCACCTCCTTTAGAAGCCTGACCCCAAAGACGAGTGCCGCCCTCCCGGGGCGCTGTTCCTGTCTTGAAAGTGAGTCGAGAAGCCAGCCCATGAGCCTGAAGACCCCCTCGTGGGGATCGCCCTCCTTCAGCCACATCTCCACAAGCTCACATGCCAGGCTGGCACACAGAAAAGAGCTGTAATCCGCCCTGATACCCTGGAAGGGCTCGACGAGGCTACAAGAGTCCAGAAAATCAAGGCCCGTGCCCTTCCTTGAAGGCACAAGCTGCGCATCCACCAGATTGAAGGGCTCGAGGGCATTCAAAAAGCGCTTTACACTCCTTTTGGCCCCCTTGGCAATGGCGCAACGCTTCCCAAGCTCCTGGGACAGGAGGGTTACTATCTTGTCAGACTCGCTGAAATCCCTGACAGAGAGGATAAATGACCGGCTCTTTAAGGGGTGTCGAGCCATGAGGACAGGATCAGATGGTGCAGGTGCCCCTCATCGGGGAGATCAGGCAGATCGGCTTGCAAAACAGAAACAGCCAAGGCGATACCCCTAAAAGGCCTCTCAGGGCTGCCGTGGCTGCTCACCCGATGGCGATCCTTCTGCAGGGAGAGTGCCTGCCGGAGGAGCTGCATCACTGCCGAGGCCGGAAGGGGCACGGTCGCTCTCCTTGCCCTGGCCTGGCTGGAGCTGGCCGATCCCGGCACCAAGGCCATCTTGCCCGGCCCCTTCCTCGGAGCCGGGGCCTGCAAGGCCATCTGTACCCCCAGGCAGGGCAAGATCGGTGCCCAAAGAGGTCTCAGGCAGCGTCAGCCCATCCATGACCCTGTTCTGCTGGTTCTGCTGATCGAAATAGAAGTAGAGTCCAATGGCGATCAGGATGATGGCGCCGATGATGCTTGCCACCACGGTGATCATGCGCCTCCTTGCAAGGGCCCGCTCCTCCTCCAGTGTCTTGAAGCCTGCCGTCTTGGGTTCGCTCTCCTCATAGAAGAGCTGGTCCTCGAAACGCATCATGACATCCGACGGATCGAGCCCTATATACTCCGCATATATCCTAACAAAGCCCCTGATGTAGATCGGTGCTGGGAGTTGATCGAACTGATTTGCCTCCAGGGCCTTCAGGCGCGACACGGATATCTTGGTCTCCTCTGCCACCTCCTGAAGGGATATCTGCCTGAGCTCGCGCTCCTTCTTCAGGTATTCACCTACAGTCTCTCCGGACATCTCATGCCCCCTGCTGCTCAGCCCGCTGCCTACAGAAGGATTCTGATTGCAGACTTGGCCCTAAGCTCGTTCAGCCACTCCTGAAAGCGGCTATCCATCTCCATATTGTATAGCTTCTCCCTGGTCTCTTCCATCACCATGGGATCGAACTCCTCTTCCTTGCTGTTGGACACCCCGGCAAGCTTCAGTATCTGAAAGCCGAGGGGGGTCTCGATTATCTCCGAGTACTCCCCGGGCTCGAGCCCCTCTATTGCATTACGCAAGACAGGTGCCATTTCATCCATACTGAAGACGCCGAGACTGAGCCCGTCAGGGCCGGCATCGGAGTACTTCCTGGCCACCTGTTCAAAACCGGCCCCTGCCCTCAGCTCCTTCAGGGCCTCTTCCGCGCGCCTCCTTGCCTCCTGTTTGGCATAGCCATCACTCCCCCTGGGGACTATCAGGATCTGTTCGATCCTGTAGTATGGCCCACCATACTGGCTGGAGCCCCCCTTTCTCTTCCTGAGATACTCCTTCACCTGCTCATCCGTTATGACGATCTTCTGTTGCACCTGGGAGTTCACCAGCCTCGCCCTTTCGATCTGCTTCTTGACCTGCTCCTTGTACTCCTCGAGTGTCATGCCCTGCTGGGCCAGCCTGTCGCGGAACTCCTCGATGGTGATCCCGCTGTCACGACACATCCGCTGCACCACCCCATCGACCTCGCTCTCCTTCACGCTGATCCCGAGCTGCCTTATCTCCTCATCCACCAGCTTGTCGTCTATCATCTGGGGAAGGACCCTGGCAAGGATCTCCCGCCTGGCCTCAGCCCTCTGCTCAGGGGGCATGTCCGGAGTGATATACTTCTGGAGGATCGGTGCTGCCCGCCTTTCAAGCTCCGAAAGGGTGATCACGTCCCCGTTCACGATGGCAACTATACGATCCACTATGACTGCACCGGCCCTGTAAGGGGCGATAAGAGACAGGGATAAAAGAAATAGAAATAGAGAGATATATCTAAATTGCTTCAAAGCCTGTGGCCTCCTTGAAAAAAATCGATGAAGAGGGTTTCAAACCAAAATCCATTATACTACTTCCAGAATCAATTATTTAGTAATTTCTATGAGTTCCTTCAAGCCCTTTAAGAGCATGGGAAATGGCTCAGATTCCGGTCCCTTTATCTCGAATACCATCCGGCTGTCTGGCAGAAAGGAGATCCTGCCATCCTTGGCGGCAAGGGCAAGAAGGGCATCTGGGTTGGCTGGGCCCTGGGCGGCAAAAGATAGGACAAACCGTACCCTGCCCTTCTTGGACACCCCTGCCCTGTCGAGCCTGACCACATTCATCTGGCGCAACAGCTCCTTGATCTCCAAGACAGAGAGCAGGTTTCGGACCTCTTCTGGCATTGGCCCGAAGCGGTCCTCCAGATCCAGGGCCGCCTCCAGCACCATCCCCTCCTCTGCCATCTTGGCGAGATGGCGATAGGTCTCGACCCGCATGGATATGTCCGGGATGTAGTGCTCCGGGATGAAGGCAGGCAGTCTCAGATTGACCTCCGGATCCGTCTTGGGCTCAAGTGGCTGTCCCTTCAGCTCCCTTACCGCATCAGAAAGGAGTTCCAGATAGAGGTCATAGCCTATATCCGCCACCCTGCCCGCCTGGATGAGGCCGAGCAGGTTCCCGCCGCCCCTGATCTTCAGATCCTGCATGGCAAGGCCCATGCCGCCCCCGTGTTCGGCCGCCTGCATGAAGGCCCTCAGCCTCTTTACCGCATCCTTTCCAAGGGAGGGCAGATGGGGCACGAGAAAATAGGCATAGGCCTGCAGGCTGCTCCTGCCCACCCGTCCCCTCAGCTGATAGAGGTCTGCCAGGCCCAGCATGTCCGCACGGTTGACGATCAGGGTGTTGGCAGAAGGGATATCGAGGCCGGACTCTATGATGGTGGTGGAGACCAGACAGTCGATCTCGCCACGCACGAAATCGATCATGACCTGCTCGAGCTGGGCAGGCTCCATCTGTCCATGGGCCATGGCGACCCTGGCCTCTGGCACCAGGGCCTTGACCTTGTCTGATAGGCGGGAGAGGCCGGCCACCCTGTTATGGACGAAAAAGACCTGGCCGCCCCGCTCCATCTCCTTGACTATGGCATTCTTTATTATGGCATCATCTGCCTCTGCCAGGAAACACTTGACCCCCATGCGCCCCTCTGGTGCGGTCTCGATGGTGGACAGGTCCCTCAGCCCCAGCAAGGAGAGCTGAAGGGTGCGCGGGATCGGCGTTGCCGTAAGTGTCAGACAGTCCACCTGCTGTGCCAGTTTCTTGAGCCTCTCCTTGTGCCTGACCCCAAAACGGTGCTCCTCGTCTATGATCACAAGCCCGAGTCTTTTGAACATGTGGGCGGCCGACAGGAGCTTGTGAGTGCCTATGAGGATATCCACCCGCCCCTCCTTCACCGCCTGGACTATGGACTTCTGAACCCTTGGAGGCTTCATCCTGCTGAGGGACTCGATACGGACTGGAAAGCGCCTGAATCTCTTCCTGAAGGTCCTTTCATGCTGCTCTGCAAGGAGTGTGGTCGGCACCAGCACCGCCACCTGCCATCCGTCCTGGACGGCCTTGAAGGCGGCCCTCATGGCAACCTCCGTCTTGCCGTAACCCACATCTCCGCAAAGGAGCCTGTCCATAGGGCTGTCTGCCTGCATATCCTCGAGGATCTCAGAGATGGCCTTGGCCTGATCGGGCGTCTCCTCGAAGGGAAAGTCCATCTCGAACTGGCGAAACATCTCATCCGGCGGAGAAAAGGCGATCCCCTTCAGCAGCCGTCTCTGGGCGTAGAGCTCCACAAGGTCATGGGCTATCTCCTTGAGCGCCTTCTGAACCTTGCCCTTTCTCACCTGCCAGGACTTTCCGCCCAGCTTGTCCAGCCTGGGCTGCCTCCCCTCGGCCCCCACATAGGGTGTGAGCAGGGAGATCCTGTCAACCGGCAGGTAGAGCTTGTCGCCCCCGGCATACTCAAGCACGAAGAACTCTCCGGCAATGCCGCCAACCTCCATGGGAAGGAGGCCCTGGTACTGTGCTATTCCGTGGTCCCTGTGAACCACAAAGTCGCCCTGCCTGAGATCGGAGAGGGAAACCGTCTCACCCCTCTGCCTGCCCCCGGCCTTGGTACGCCTGCCCCTTGTGCGCCTTTCCGGGATGTCGAAGATGAGGTGGTCCGGAAGCAGGATCAGCCTGCCCCCCTCCTCCCCCCTATAGAGCAGGACCGAGTCCTTGAGCCATCCTCGAGACAGCACTATGCCCGAAGAAGGGGGCCCCTCACCCCTTTCCTGAATTGCAAGACGGCAGAGGCCGCTGCCATCTCCGGGCCTGTATGCTTCAGGCTCGATACCGTAGTGGGAAAGCAGGGAGGAGATCCTGCGCTCCTGCTCCCTGTCAGAGGCAAGCAGCACCACCTGTCCTCCATCTTCACCGCTCCATTTCTGAAGCAACTCCACCACAGGGGCAAAGAGCTCACGGCCTCGCTTGAAAGAGAGCCCAAGGGAGGGCACCCGACAGCTCTCCACAGGGAGACGAAACTCCACCAGCGCCTCCTCATGCACGATGGCCTCTATGCCCGCCTCTCTGTAGATGTCTCCTGCCCAGACCAGCACCTTGCGCCTCGGCCCTAGCCCTGCCTTGAGATCCGACAGGGGAAGGATATATCGGTCGAAACCAGCGAAGATCCGTTCCCGTTCAAGCTCCTGGCGCCAAGATGTCTCTGCGGCCTTGGAGGCCTCTTCGAGATTTCTGAGGATCTCGCCGGGCCGCTCCATCACCACTGCCAAAGAGCCTTCCATATAGTCCGAAAGCCTTGCGGCAGGACTGTAGATCAGGGGCAGCAGGGCAAGGTGCATCTCATAGGTGCGCCGCTCCTTTATCAGCTGCATGGTCTCGGTTACCGCCGAGGCAGAAAGGCCAAGGCCCCCGGCCTCTTCTATCAGGCGACCTATTGCCTCGTCTGCACTCTTTGCAGAGAGGATGAAATCGGTCATGGGAAGGAGTCTAACCCTGTCGAGCCGCCCCATCGAGCGCTGCGTGTCGGGATCGAAGTATCTGATGGTCTCGACCTCGTCCCCAAGGAAGTCGAGCCTGACCGGATAATCCTGGCCTGGCGAGAAGAGATCCACGATGCCGCCCCTCACGGCAAACTCGCCCACCCTGGTAACCAAACGGCACGGCTCATAGCCTGCATCCACGAGCCAGTCTGCCAGGATGTCTCTTCCGATCTCGTCTCCTGTCGAGATGGTCTCCACGGCAGAGGCGAGGATCTCGGGGGGGACAAGGGGCTCGAGCAGGGCCTCGGCCCAGGTGACTATCAAGGCCTGGCCGGAATTCATGGCTGCATGGAGGGCAGAGATGCGCTGGGATATGAGATCCCTCGACGGAATCAGCGGCATGAACAGAAGTTCCGACCAGGCCGGAAAGAGATGGACCGGCCTGCCGGAGAGGAGCTCTAGCTCCCTGGCCCTTGCCTCGGCCGAGGCCTTGTCCGGGGAGATCCAGAAAAGGGGGCCGCCATCCACTCTCTCTTGGCTGCCGGCCTTGGACAACAGGCAAGAGATCAAAAGGGCGGCATGGGTGGATGAGGCTGCATCCAGATCCACACGCAACCCCCTTTCCTTCGAGGCCCCGGCCCCTGCTGCCGAGGCATGCCCGTAGAGTACACTTTCGAGTTTGGAGGCTATTTCCGTGAAATTCATCTCATAAATGGCCGGGGATCTCCTCCGGCACCGTTCTGGCACTCACCGCAAGATGGGGTTCGAGACCGCACGTTTTCATAAGTAGCCAGGCAAAGGTAATCTTTGGAGAGACAAAAGCAACAAGGAAGGTGGAGATAAGCAGGCCATGGGTTGGGCCAGGGCTTTTGCTCAAAAGAGCCGGGCTGCCGCCTCCATCAGGCCAGAGTCTTCAATGAAACGCCTCACATCGCCCCTCGATCTGCTCGACAGGCCTGGATCACCCTCATCAAGCCCCTGGACGCTGTCCGGAACACTATCGGATAAAAGATCCCCTATCAGCCTTACGAAAAAGTCGACTACAGCCCCGGGGCCTGCCCCTTCCCCTGCCCCTTCCAGAGAAGAGATCAGGGAGGACTCTCCGCTATCCAGCAAGGCTGAAAGATCCCCGTCCTCTGAAATGGACTCCGCCTCTTGGAAAAAGAGCATCCTGAAGTACTCGAGTGCCCCCGGCCTGTCTCCCTCATCGGGAGGGAAAAGCCTGAAATAGAGCTGGCTGGAGGCGGAATCGAGCAGCACCCTCCGTACGGCAACCGCCTTTTCAGGAAGGCTCCTGCGGCTCATACGGTAAAGGAGCTCACAGCACACGCCAGCCAGCTGCCCTGGAAGCCTCGCCCTGTCGACAGCAGGCCCAGTCCCCTCCTTATGATCCAAATTGCCAAAGAGCACATAAGAGAGCTCGACAGCCGCATCCGCAAGCCTTTGGCCTGCGGTCTTCAGGAAGGGCTCAAGCTTGCCAAGGCCCTCTTTTGAGGGGCTGGATCCGTTCGATGCTGGAGATTCGGCCCTGTTGGATGCCATCATTCAGTTGAGATCATCAAAGGTTTCATTGCGATCTATTGCGATCTGTAGAGTCCCGTCTGGTCATAAAAAGGGGAAGCAGGTCAAAAAGTTTCACCAAACTTAATTAAGAATGCCCTATTGTCAAGGAAAGGAGACCTGATCCCCAAAGATCCCCTCAGGATCACCTCATGCCACCTTCCACGACACCTCCTGGCACACCCTGACAAGATCACAAAGTGTGGCGTTGACAGGGGTCTTCACCCCGTAGCGCCCTGCCAGGCCGCATACCGCTCCGTTTATGAACTCTATCTCCGTTGCCCTGCACGCCTTTCTGTCCTGTAACATGGATGATATGTTGGCCCCTGTGGCCCTGCAGACCTCCCTGACCCGCATGAGCACATGCCCCAGTTCATGCCTGTCCCGTCCAGATGCGACATATACCTGCCAGGCCTCCTCAACTGCCGCTTCCATGATCCGCTGCGCCCCTGAGATCTCGAGTATCTGCCCATTTCTGATACCACAGAGGGCGGTAATAGCATTGATCCCCACGTTAACGAAGAGTTTCTCCCACAAAAACTCATGTATGTCTTCGGCCAGCTCCACCTGAAAACCGGCCTCTTCAAGGCATTGGCCAAGGAGCCTTAGACGCCGGTCCGCCCCCCCGCCGAATGCAAACCCCATTATCACCTTGCCCGCTCCGGCCAGCCTGACCAGATCCTCCCGCGGCTTGTTGGCCCCTAGGAGTGCGACCCCGAGGACTATATCAGAAGCGGGCGCCGCCTGGCTGAGCAGGTCCTGATGGCCTATTCCGTTTTGAAGGGATATCAGGAGCCCGGAAGGTGCCAGGATCTTTCCCAGCTGTTCCACGATGGCCGCTGTCTGGTGGGCCTTTACCAGGACAAATACCGCACCGAAACGCTCATCCTGCCCGAATGAGCCGAGATCCTGCCATGTCACGACCTCCGGCCTTGCCGTGAATCCGGCCACCTGCCCCCCATCCCTGTCTGGAAATTCGACCCTTATGCCAGAGCCATTCAGACGCCCTGCCCTGTCAGGCCTGTGATCCACCAGCACCACCCTGCGCCCTGCCCTCCAGAGGAGTGCGGCAAAGAGAGAGCCCAGGGCACCCGGCCCCACGATGGCTATGGCCTCTGTCCCCTTTTTCATCTACTCAAACCCGAGATCCAGCCCGCAACGGCTGCTTCAGCCTGCAAAATGCCCAAGTTTTTCCAAGAAAATCCTGCCCTTTTTCCTCCGGACTCCTGCTCCTTTGGCCTCTTTGAAACCCGTATATAGATACGGTATAGCAATAGCCCTCCACTATCAACTTGACAGGTACCAACTGCTCTATTACAGAGGTTGAGACTGCTTGAAATTAACCCCTACTTCGCAGGAGGCTGACCCTATGCTTGTAAAAGAGTGGATGGCTGCTGATCCCATCACCATTGACGAAAACACATCGATCATGAAGGCGACCCAGCTCATGAAGGAGCACGGCATCAGGAGGATCCCTGTTGTCCGGGATGGCCAGCTGGTGGGCATCGTCAGCGACAGGGACATCAAGGAGGCCGCACCGTCAAAGGCCACCTCCCTCGATGTGCATGAGCTCTATTACCTGCTGTCCGAGATAAAGGCCAAGGACATCATGACGCCCAACCCCATCACACTGAAGGAGAACGACTCGGTAGAGAAGGCAGCCATCATCATGCTGGAAAACCGCATCTCTGGCATGCCTGTGGTGGATGACGAGAACCACGTTGTGGGCATGATCACCCAGACGGATGTCTTCAAGGTGATGATAAGTATCACAGGCGCCTACAAGAGCCCCATACAGATCGCCTTCGACATGGAGGACAGGCCGGGCTCCCTGAACGAACTGCTGAATGCAATTCGGGAAAAGGGCGGCCGCATAGCAAGTGTGCTTACTGCATCGGACAATATGCCGCCAGGGCGCAGGGAGGTCTATATCAGGCTCCACGACATGCCAGACGACCAGCTGAAGAAGCTGGTGGATGACCTGAAAAAGGATTTCAAGGTGATATTTGCAGTCAAGGAGGATCTCTCCCACATACCGCGCAAGAAGAAATAGCACGAAAAAA
>CAZNKD010000085.1:0-6748 GCA_964573615.1 uncultured Desulfobacterales bacterium
CCGCCAGTGCTGAGAAAAGGGGCGCAGCAGATCTTCGAATCCCTGTATGCCTGAAAAGGCATCCGCCATCGATGTGCTATCCACCAGAGCTCACTCCTTGAAGAAGAGATAACAGGCAAGGGCCCCGAGTATCAGGGCAAAGACACCTGTGACGAAGATGGCCAGAAAACTCGTGCCGACGGCCTTCTGGGCAGGAAGGCCTGTGAAGAACGGCAGGTTACCCCACTTCCACTCGCAACCTTTTTCCCAAGGCCCGGGCGATCTTCTCGAGAGTGGAGAGTTTTATGTCTTCAGCATGATTTTCAATTCTTGAAATCGCAGATTTTTTGGTATTGAGTCTCCTTGCAAGTTCTTCCTGGGTCAACCCTGCCTCCTCTCGAGCCAATTTCAACATTGCCCCGATCTTGAACTGCTGATAACCAGATTCATAATTGCTTGCAAATTCGGGATCTCTGGCCTTCCGTTTTTCAATATATCTTTGAAGATCGCTCATCTTTGATACCTCCTTCGCAAATAATCACTCTTTCTGGCTTCAGCAATTTTTATCGCCTGCCTGGGTGTCTTCCGGGTCTTCTTTTGAAATGCATGGGTGAGGACAATCAGCCTGGGGCCATCCCAAAAGCCCAGTATCCTGAACATGTTTCCTGCTATTGATATTCTGACCTCCCAAATATCATCCGTATTGGTCAATTTTTTAAGATATTGTCTTGGAATCCTAGGTAGGTCTTCGATAAGTCTGAGGACCCAAGTCACCTTTCGTGCTTCTTTTGCCGGCAGGGAATCCAAGAATTCCTCGACAGGGCACTTGCCAGACGAAGTTCTGTAGAAAACTATCTCCCGCATCGAAAAATGTTAACATGCAAGTTAACCATGTCAAGTCATCCTCTTCATCTCCCTCTTCCTTACGCACCCTGTCGCCCCTTTGGGCCCCCTCCGGGCCCTGCACAGGGCGAGGCGTCCCTAATGATGGATCTCATCGAGGTCCAGGATGCCTGAGAGCTCCTCCAGGGCCTCCATGTCCTCGATGGTTATCTTGCTCCCCTGGACCCTGATCATACCCTGATCCTGAAGCCTCTTGAATATGCGGGACAGGGTCTCCGGTATGGTGCCGAGCAGGCTTGCGAGCTGGGCCTTCGATATCTCCAGCTGCACCTCGCCCCCCCTGCCCTGGACCTGGGACTCTATGATGAGATATGTGGCCAGGCGCCCGGGGACCTCCTTCAAGGACAGGTCCTCTATCATGCGGACGAATATCCGCAGCCGCCTCGACAGGATGGCGAGCATGTTCATGGCAATGGTGATGTCCTGCTTGAGCAGGACGGTGAACTCCTGCTTGGAGATGAAGACCACCTCTGTCTGGCCCAGGGCCTGTGCGCTCGCAGGGAAGCCCACATTGGCGAATACCGCCACCTCGCCGAAGGGGTGGCCAGGGCCAAAGATATGGAGTATCTGCTCCTTGCCATCAGGGGAGAGCTTGAAGACCTTCACCTTGCCGGAAAGGACGATATAGAAGCCGTCTGCAGGGCTGCCTTCGTGAAATATCGTCTCGTAGCGGGAGAATCGCTTTATGTGTGCAAGGTCGGAGATGGTGGCGAGGGCCTCCTCCGGAAGTCCGTGAAAAAGCGGCGTCTGTGAAAGAAATTCCTTGATCTGCTGAATGGCTGCTGACATCTGGCGTCTAGTTCCGTTCCTTTTCCCCTCGAGGGCCGACAGCTGTACCTTTCCATACAACTGTGTTATATTATCGTGTTCCGTCCGCCGTGAGGCGGCAAGCAGAACCATCAGGCTCAAAGGATCTTTTAATAAATTGCTGGAGATTTTTCATCAGGAAAACGGGGTATTCTGCCCCTGTGACGACATAAGGAAGGGGACCTGGATCAACCTGGTGAGCCCGACGGAAGAGGAGCTGAACCGGGTGGTCAAGGAGTTCGACATATTTCCGGACTTCATCCGCTACCCCCTGGACATGGAGGAGACCTCCCGCGTCGAGAAGGAGGAGGACCAGCTCCTCATCATCGTGAAGGTCCCATATCCCCAGAAGGACGAGGAGCTCGTGCGCTTCGAGACCATCCCCCTCGGCATCATCCTGAAGGACGAGGTGATGATCACCATAAGCCCTGTTGAGACCGAGGCGACCAAGCAGCTCCTTGGCCAGAGGCGCGGCAACGTGCAGATCATCAACAGGGTGAGGTTCATCTTCAACATATTCCTGAACATCGCCAGCAACTATCTCAAACAGCTCCGGCTCATAGACCGGCTCATGGACGAATACGAGGCAGAGCTCCACCGCTCCATGAGGAACAAGGAGCTCATAAAGCTTCTGAACCTGGAAAAGAGCCTGGTCTATTTCAACACCAGCCTCAAGGCCAACGATCTAGTAATGGCACGGCTCGGAAGCGGCCGCTATCTGCCCATCACCGACGAGGACGAGGACATCCTGGAAGACGCCCAGATCGAGAACCAGCAGGCCATAGAGATGGCGAAGATCTACAGCGACATCCTGGCAGGCATGATGGACGCCTTTGCCTCGGTGATCTCCAACAACCTGAACATAGTCATGAAGTTCCTAACCGCCGTCACCATCGTGCTGATGCTGCCAAACCTCATAGCGAGCATCTACGGCATGAACATAGACCTTCCGCTACAGGACAATCCGTACGCCTTTGCCATATTGATGGGCATATCCTTTCTCCTGTCCCTGTTCGTGGTCTATATCTTCATAAAGAAAAAGATGTTCTGATATCACAAGAATCCGATTCGAATCCCGATGCAAATCCATGAGTAGAGATCTCCAAAAGCCCCCCCTAAACCCGGAAAGCAAAAAGGAAAGCGAAAAGGAGCAAAAGGGCCAAGCGCACCAGAGACCCGAGCCCCAGATACGAGCCCCCCAGGGACAAGGCCCCAAGACAGATGGGCCTGCAGATGGATCTGCAGATGGGTCTCAGGCACATGGCCCGCAGACCCAGGCAAAGACCCGGCTAGAGGCCCACACACGGGACAGGGAGAGGGACCCTGCCCGCGAGGCCTGGATCGCCAACTTCTATACCGAGAACCACCTGGCCTACGAGGCATTCCCCAGGGAGGTGGCCTCTCCTGAGCAGCTCAGGTTCATGGTCTACACCGAGCCGGGACAGCTCTACTACCCCTGCTCCGACCGCACCTTCAATGCCATCATAAACAAGACCGACAGCGACTGGCTCATAATGAACTACGTCAAGGTCTGGGACAAGGTCAAACCCCTGGTGACCTCGGTGATAGAGGACAGGTTCAAGAGGGAGTTCCTCCTGAACCTGCTCCACATCAAGTTCAGGCACGATACCGCTTCCCTGGTGATGCTGCCCTCCAGGATAGAAAAACGGCTGCTCCACATCTTCATCAGGGTGAGCGAGATCGACCGGCCCCTATCCCGCAAGAAGGAGGCCAGGAACAGGAAGGTCCACGATCTCCTGAACTCCAAGGCCTACAAGGAGGCCCTGAACGACAGGGAGGGGCTGGATCTCGAGACCGACTCCCCCCTGGACGAGATAGACCTCAGGATCAACTTCCTGAAGCTCAAGCGCCTGTTCAGCCTGGCCTTCAACCTGGACAAGGTGCTAGAGACCGAAGAGCTGACCACAGAGCGGCTCAAAAAATTCATGGGCACAGAGGTGTCCGGGCCCGGATGGGAGCATCTGGAAGAGATCCTGCGCCAGTGGCACAAGGACCACGAGTGGCACTATCTGCTCTGGAAGAGCCCCCTTGCCGGCTCCATCCTGATAGATCTCGAGGTGATAAAGATACTGGTCCGCTTCGGTGTGAAGGTGATCATATCCGTGAAGCACGCCTTCTACTTCGACGAGATCACCATGGCGGACATCATGGAGGATCCGTTCCTGACGGACCACTTCAAGATTGCAGAGGTGATAACCGAGCGCAACATCTCGAAGAACTCCCTCCTCGACAAACTGAAGAGCGACAAGACCATATTCGTGATCGACGATGGGACCCAGGAGAGGTTCAATCCGCTCCTGACCTCTGTCACCTTTGCCAGGGCCTTCAAGGAGGCCGACGAGGTGATCATCCGCTCCCCGAACGATGCCTGGTGCATATCCCGCTCGAGCTTCAGCTATACCAGGAACATGATGCTCCGTGACCTGGACGTATCAGACAGGCTCGCCATCAACTTCCGGCCCAAGCACCCGAAGGCCGTGCGCTTTTCCGAGGCGGACCTGCGGGCCAAGGCCGAGGCCCTCATCTATCACCTCAAGATGCAGAAGAGGAAGGGCAAGACCATCATGTTCTACAGCGCCATCGTGGGCAGCATCCCGGGACAGCTTGAGATGGCCAAGAAAATCCTTAAAGTATTCGTGAACTATCTGCGCCAGAAGCACAAGGACGTGGTGATCATCAACCCGGCCGAGCACTTCGAGCCCGGCATGGATGCCGATGACCTCATGTACATGTGGGAGATAGTGCAAAGGAGCGGGCTGATAGACATCTGGCGTTTCCAGACCGTGGACGACATAGAGAAGGCCTTCGAGCTCATGGGCCAGAAGGTGCCCCCGGAGTGGGTGGGCAAGGATGCCACCTACAGCACCGGATGCACGAAGGAGATGCAGATAGCCAGGGAGGTCCAGAAGGAGCATCCGGAGATGCAGATAATAGGGCCATCCTGGGAGAAATTCCTGAGAAGAAAAGAGTACGGAGTAGGAAAGCTCTACGACAGAACCCTGGGAGATGCATAGAGACGACATGCTGGTCAAGTGTCTTGATCTCGAAGACAATTCGGCAGCCCTGGACCTCTACGGTGAGCAGGGCTCGAACCTGAAGCTCATAGAGCATGCCCTTGGCGTGGACATAAACGTGAAGGGCAACCAGATGACCATATCCGGTGACCCTGCCGGCACCGACATCGCCCTGCGGACATGCAGCCAGCTATACAGCCTGGTGGAGCAGGGCTATCCGCTCCAGAGCAGGGACGTGGAGTTCGCGGTGGGGATATTGTCGGAGGATCCAAATGCGGCCCTTGCAGAGATCTTCCTCGACAAACTCACCATAAAGTCGGGCAAGCGCACCATCACCCCCAAGAGCCTTGCCCAGAAGTACTACGTGGAGGCGATCCGGAACAACGACATCGTGTTCGGGATAGGCCCCGCCGGCACGGGCAAGACCTACCTGGCCATGGCCATGGCCATATCGTTCCTGCTGAAGAACGAGGTCTCCAGGATCATCATGGTAAGACCGGCAGTGGAGGCCGGAGAGCGCCTCGGCTTCCTGCCAGGTGACCTGGAAGAGAAGGTCAACCCGTATCTTCGCCCCCTCTACGATGCCCTGTACGACATGCTGCCCTTCGACCGTGTGGCCCGGCTGCTCGAGCGCGGGGTGATCGAGGTGGCCCCTCTCGCCTTCATGCGGGGCCGGACCCTAAACGAGGCCTTCATCATCCTGGACGAGGCCCAGAACACCACCAGCAGCCAGATGAAGATGTTCCTCACGAGACTCGGCTACAACTCCAAGGCCGTGGTCACCGGGGACATCACCCAGATCGACCTTGCCGAGAACCAGAAGAGCGGCCTCGTGGAGGCAAAGCGGCTCCTGCGCGGAATCCCGGGCATCGCCTTTGCCATCTTCTCGAAGGCGGACGTGGTGAGGCATCCGCTGGTCAGGCGGATCATCCAGGCATACGAAGAGGACGAGGCCGCTAGGAGCACAAGGGGCACGAAGACCACGGGGGCCTCGGGGGGCATAGGCCCCGAAGAGGCCTGATCCATCCCTGCGCCATGGCTTTAGAGATCCTCTTCGAGAGTGGCTCCAGGGCACTGAACAGGCTGCGGCTAGAGCGCACCTGCAGCCGGCTGCTTTCCATCACGGGTAACGCATCCAGGGACCTCACGCTACTTGTGACCGACAACGAGGGGATCACCCGCCTCAACCGCCAGTGGTTCGGTCGGCCATGGCCGACCAATGTCATCTCCTTCGGGCTGGACGATCCGGACTGTCTGGGCGACATGGCCATCTCCTGGCAAAGGGCCGCAGAAGAGGCCGAGGCAGGGCTCACCACCCTGGATGTGAGGATGGCCGAGCTCTTCATCCACGGGCTCTTGCATCTCATGGGCCAGGAGCATGAAGGCGGCGGCGAGGAGGCAAGGCGGATGGAGCAGATGGAGTTTGAACTCAAAAAAGAGCTGTTCAGGAGGGATATCATGGCTGATCTCTGTGTGAACGTGGACCATATCGCAACCATCAGGCAGGCAAGGGGCGGGGTGGAGCCTGACCCTGTGGTGGCTGCAGGCATAGTGGAGCTCGCCGGTGCAGACGGGGTGGTGGTGCACCTCAGGGAGGACAGGCGTCACATACAGGACAGGGACGTACGCCTGATAAGGCAGATAGTCCAGACGAGACTGACCCTGGAGATGGCGGCCACCGACGAGATGCTCGGCATCGCAGAGGAGATCCGGCCGGACGTGGTCACCCTGGTCCCGGAGAAACGGGAGGAGATCACCACCGAAGGCGGCCTGGATGTGGCAGGACTCGAAGGCTCCATAAGGGATGCCGTAGGCAGGCTCCATGACGCGGGGATCGTCGTGAGTCTGTTCGTGGACCCGGAACCGGACCAGATCGAGGCCAGCAGCCGGGTGGGCGCCGACTGCATCGAGATCCATACCGGACGCTATGCCGAGGCAAGGGGCGGGGCCCAGGACAGGGAGTTCGACCAGATAGTGGAGATGGCCAGAAGGGGCAGCGAGCTTGGTCTCAGGGTCCATGCAGG
>CAZNKD010000086.1:0-6926 GCA_964573615.1 uncultured Desulfobacterales bacterium
CTTGCCTCCTTGAGATTACGAGGTGCCCTGATCTGCACCCTGTAGTAGAGGCTTCCATCCACCCTGGCCTTGACGACCCTTACATCACGGTAGCGTCCGAGCAGCCTGCCCCTAAGCCTAAGGGCATTGTCCCTGCTGGAAAATGCACCAACCTGTATATAGAACTTGCCCACATTGAACAGGGGCCTCTTTACATAGTAGACCTCGGAGGATGCGGCACTGCTCACCTCGGAAAGGGCAGTAAGCCGCACCTTGGCGACCCCGGGGCCGATCACTCCCAGCTTTTTGGCAGCGGCATAACTGAGATCTATGATACGATTCTTGACAAAAGGGCCCCTATCGTTGATACGCACCACCACTTCACGGCCATTTGCCAGATTCTTCACCCTCACCAAGGTGTTCATGGGCAGGATCTTGTGGGCCGCGGTCATGGCGTGCATATCATAGCGCTCGCCATTGGCCGTCTTTCTCCCGTGGAAACCGGGCCCATACCAGGAGGCATACCCCACTTCCTCATAGCCGATTGCACTTGGAAGCGGGTAGTAGGTCCTGCCCTTTATCTTGTAAGGACGCTGGGTGCCCCGGGGGACCTTGACGTATCGCTTGCCAGACGGAAGCCTGTAGCCTGGCTGCCCCCCCTTTCTGCCACAGCCTGACAGGGTAACGGTGAGCAAAAGAGACAAAATGGCCAGGAAGGCCACACTCTTGGCAAGTCTGCACTCAAGGCGCATATCGCCTATCGTCACCGATAGATCCTCTCTCCAAAGGGACAGATCCTGGACATCTCCTGGGCATCATGGAACCTCTATGTGCAGATGAATACCTGGCACCCCCCTGATGAAAATTTTCTGGTATGGTGGTAAATGATACCCCTGACAGCCGGGTCATACAAACCCCACACCCTTGAACAGTGAAAAAACAAGCAAAACATATGCCCAAGACCATCTATTTAGACTATAACGCCACCACCCCTGTATGCAAGGAGGCCATAGAGGCATCCACGACCGCCATGAAGGATGCCTGGGCCAACCCGAGCAGTGGACACCTTGCAGGACAGATGGCAAGGCGGCTCCTGGAAGGGGCTCGAAGGGCCGTGGCAGGGCTTGTCGGTGCTGGCCAAAAGCAGATAGTGTTCACAAGCGGAGGGACCGAATCCAACAACCTGGCCATTTTGGGGGTGGCAAGGGCACTTGAAGAAAAGGGACGCCATCTCATCACCTCTGCCATAGAGCATCCGTCTGTGCTGAACGTGTTCAAGGCCCTTGAACGCCAGGGCTGGCAGGTGAGCATAGTGCCTGTGGATGCAGAGGGCCTCGTGCAGCCCGAGAGCTTCCGGGCTGCCCTGAGACCGGATACGACTCTTGCCTCCATCATGCTCGCAAACAATGAGACCGGGGCCATTCAGCCGATAGCCGAGCTTGCTGCAATCGCAAGGGAGAAGGGGGTGGTCTTCCACACGGATGCATGTCAGGCAATTGGCAAGATCCAGGTGGATGTGGACCGACTGGGCGTTGATCTTCTGACCCTGGCCGGCCATAAGTTCTATGCACCCAAGGGAACCGGTGCCCTCTATATCAGACAGGGCGTGCAAATAGAGCCGATCCTGTACGGGGCAGGCCAGGAGGGAGGGCTTAGGCCGGGGACAGAACCTGTCCCCCAGGCCGCTGCCCTTGGAGCTGCCGCTGAGGCTGCCCTGAAAGGTCTGAAAAATGGGGAACCAGACAGGCTGAAGGGCCTTTCGGACCGCCTCCTTTCGCTTCTAAGAAGGGGCTGGCCAGGGCTTTTAAGGCATGGCCCTGAAGGGGCATGTCTACCAAATACGCTCTATGTTGCCTTTGCCGGCCTCGATGCCAACGAGATCCTGAAGAGGGCCCCCTTACTACTTGCATCCACGGGTGCTGCCTGCCATGACAGAAGCTGTTCCATATCCCACGTCCTTGCAGCCATGGGTGTCGATCAAGCGGCGGCAAGGGGAACCATCCGGCTCTCTGTGGGCAGACACACAACTGCTGAAGAGATAGAGGAGGCAGCCGATATGCTGCTAACTGCGGCCAAGCAGGTGGCCCGGGAGGCGTGAGACCGGCTGCTCCCCCCAAAAAACATCAATCGGAAAGATAGGAAAGACAGGCGAGAAGACAGGGACATAAATGGATTTCATCGATCTAAAGAGGCAGTACCGGCGCTACAGGGATGAGATTGACAGGGCGGTTTCCCAGGTAATGGAATCGGCAGGATTTATCCTTGGCCCCAAGGTCCAGGAGCTCGAGGAGAAACTGGCCGCCTTTGCAGGAGTTCCCCGGGCAGTGGGCGTCAGTTCCGGCACCGATGCGCTCCTTCTTGCCCTCATGGCTGCAGGTGTAGGGCCTGGCGACAGGGTGATAACAACACCCTTCACCTTTGTGGCAACAGCCGAGGTGCTCTCCCTTCTTGGTGCCGAGCCCCTGTTCGTGGACATAGAGGAGGGCACCATGAACATAGACCCTGCTCGGGTGGAGGAGGCGGCCCTTCGCTGTGAGGCCGAAGGACACCCGGCCAAGGGGATAATCCCGGTCAGTATCTTCGGCCTGTGCCCGGAGATGGATGCGATAAACGCCACTGCCCAGCGGCTGAGCCTCTTCGTACTGGAAGATGCCTGCCAATCCTTTGGAGCAACCTACAAGGGCAAGTGCTCTTGCGGCCTTTGCCACATGGCTGCCACCTCCTTCTTCCCCTCAAAGCCCCTTGGTGCCTATGGGGATGGCGGAATGGTCTTCTGCCAGGATCCGGACCTGGCAGACAGGATACGAGCACTGAGGTGCCACGGGGAAAGGGCCAGATACAACCATGAGTGGATCGGCATGAATGCCAGGCTCGATGCCCTCCAGGCCGCAGTGCTTCTGGTCAAATTTGCACACTTTCCTGATGAGATCCGCATGAGGCAGGAGGCTGCCGACCGTTACCAAAGGCTTATTTCAGAGGCGGGGCTCGAGGGTGTAAGGCTTCAGGAGATTCCGCCCCATTGCAGCAGCGTCTATGCCCAGTTCACGATAAGGATAGAGGCAGACAGGGAAGGCAGCGGACAAAGGCGCGACCGGATCGCCAGGGCCATGGCCGACATGGGCATCCCAACGGCGATACACTATCCAAGGCCTCTTCATCTCCAGCCCGCCTTTTCATACCTGGGCCTTTCAGAGGGCACACTGCCTGTTGCAGAAAGGGCATGCAGCGAAGTATTGTCTCTTCCCATGCATCCCTTCATCACCAAGCAGGAGCAGGAGCAGGTGATCGGGGCCCTGACCGAGGCCATCAGGCAGTAGCCCTGTCTTCGAGGGCCGGGTACGATGCAGGAAATCTCTTTTAGAAAGGAGTCATAAACCGAATCATGCTGGAAAGATATTCACGCCCCCAAATGAGGCAGATCTGGACGGAGGAGAACAAGTACAAGACCTGGCTCGAGGTAGAGATCCTGGCCGCTGAGGCCTGGGCAGAGCTCGGTGTGATCCCCAAGGAGGCGGCAGAGGAGATCAGGCAGAAGGCCGACTTCGATCCCGAGCGTATAGCCGAGATAGAGGAAGAGACCAGACACGATGTAATAGCATTTCTCACCAATGTCGCCGAATATGTAGGCCCCTCTGCACGCTATCTCCACTGGGGGCTTACCTCGTCAGACATGCTGGACACGGCCATGGCCGTCCGCATGAAGCAGGCAATGGATCTCATCATCGATGACATGGACAGGCTGCTTGAGGTGATAAGGCGCAGGGCCTTTGAACACAAGATGACGGTGATGATAGGCCGCTCCCACGGTATCCATGCAGAACCCATCACCTTTGGGCTAAAGCTCGCCATCTGGTACGACGAGATGAGAAGGAACCGCAGGAGGCTCAAGGCGGCAAGAGAGACCATTGCCTATGGAAAGATCTCGGGGGCCGTGGGCACCTTTGCCCATGTGGACCCACGGGTGGAGGAGTATGTGTGCAAAAAGCTTGGCCTCAGGCCAGCGCCGGTCTCCAACCAGGTCATCCAGCGCGACCGATATGCCGAGGTCTTCTGTGCCCTTGGCGTCCTGGCAAGCTCTGTTGAGAAGATCGCCGTGGAGATCAGACACCTTCAGCGCACCGAGGTCCTGGAGGCAGAAGAGTTCTTCAGGAAGGGCCAGAAGGGCTCCTCGGCCATGCCCCACAAGCGGAATCCCATCCTGTCCGAAAACCTGACCGGTCTTGCCAGGATGGTCAGGAGCTATGCGGTGCCCGCCATGGAGAACGTGGCCCTATGGCACGAGCGCGACATCAGCCACTCTTCGGTTGAGCGCTTCATCTGTCCGGATGGCTTCATCACGGCGGATTTCATGCTGGCCCGCCTTACCGGCCTCCTGGACAAGCTGGTAGTCTATCCCGAGAACATGAAGAAGAACCTGAACCTTTTAAAGGGGCTCATATTCTCCCAGCAGGTGCTTCTGAAACTCACCCAAAAGGGCGTAAGCCGGGAGGAGTCCTACAAAATAGTGCAGAGACGGGCCATGGATGTCTGGGCCGGCAAGGGAGAGTTCAAGGAGCTGCTCCTGGCCGACGAAGACCTGAAGAAATATCTGAGCCCGGAGGAGATCGAAGAGATCTTCGATGTCAACTATCACCTCAAACACGTGGACACCATCTTCAAGCGTGTCTTCGGGGAGGCCTGATATGGCAGAGGATCTAAAAGGCAGGCTTCGGCAGATAATCCTTGAAAAATCCTACCGGGAGGGGACCTTCAAGCTCACGTCCGGCAAGATCAGCGACTTCTATATAGACTGCAAGCAGACCACCCTCTCGGCCGAAGGGGCCTATCTGTGCGGAAGGCTCATGTTCGACGAGATCAGAAAGGCAGGCGGGCTCCAGGCCGTCGGCGGCATGACCCTGGGGGCCGATCCCCTGGTGACCGCTGTCTCTGTGGTGAGCTACCTGGAAGGGGCGCCGATTCCTGCCTTTATCATCAGAAAAGAGCCCAAGGGACACGGCACTGGCTCCTGGATAGAGGGAAAAAGCAACATTCCAGAGGGCTCTTCCGTGGCCCTGGTAGAGGATGTGGTAACCACCGGAGGCACACTCATAAAGGCCATAGAGAGGACCGAGGCAGAAGGCTACAGGGTAGCCATGGTGCTGACAGTGGTGGATCGGCAGGAGGGTGGCGCCGAGGCACTGAAAGAGGCGGGCCATGAGCTCATTGCGCTCTTTACCAGACAGGAGCTGAAGTCTGCCTGAGACAGCAGCTCACTTGCCGGCTCTCTAAGGTAAGGGATACAGCAAAAACAACGAGTAACCCCCTTGGCATCTAAGGGGCTGCCTGTGGCTCCTCTGCCCCCTTGTCCTGCGCCTTTCCAAAGAAGGCGCTCATGTCGTACTGGACGGGATACCTGGTAGGGTCCAGCACCATCTGCCGTCCTACCATCTTGTGGACATTGACAACGAGGGGCCCCAAAAGGTTTGCGGTGACCTTTACCCCATCGGAGTCGGCATCCCTCCTGAAGGTGAGGAATACCAGTATCAGCAGGTTGTCCGGGGCCTCTATGCCGAGCTCCTTGATGACCGAATCGTCCAGCTCGAAGCTGTAGTTCAAGCCGAAATCCGACGGACTTGCCGTAAGGAAGGCCAGGTCCGGGTTTTCCACGCTCTGCATCCACATCAATGGGGAGTTGCCCCCGGCAGGAAGGAGTACATAGCGCTTCTCGTTCTGAAAACCGGGGATCCCGGCAGGAAAGGTGATGATCTTTTCAGGATCTATTTCAATTGCACCAAAACGTGAGGTCTCTATCTTCATAATCAATGGACTGTTTTTTGATGACCGGTTTTGTAAACGACCCTATCAGGGGCACTATCTGGTCTTAATATCGTCAAGCCCTGGCAAATCGTTAACCATCTCGCTTGCGGATGCGGCTGCCCGGACATTTTCCTCCATTATCTTCTGAAACACCTCCTCCCGGTGCACAGCCACCCCCTTTGGGGCCATGATGCCAACCCTGACCTTACGGCCCTTGACCTCCAGTATGGTCACCTCTATGTCGTCACCTATTCGGATCTTCTGACCTGGCTTGCGCGAAAAGATAAGCACGGGCACTCCCCTCCCATGAGGCCTGATTGATGCCCTATATGGTCATGAGACAACCCGCACTACAGCCAGTTGTCAGGGATCAACAACCGAGCGACCAGCATGCGGCATCAAGAACCTATAGAAAATCGGCGAGGCTCATCTTCATGACCTTGGATGCAGAGGCCAGGGCCGCCTGATAACCCGTCTCTGCAGCCCTTAGGGCATTGGCTGCCTCTATGATATCTGTCTCCTCGATATCCGCAAGCCTCTCGCGGTTTGTGAAGGTCAGCTCCTCGGCAATCGTCTCCTTGGTATCCAGGGTGTTCTGTATGGCCCCGGTTCTGGCGGTCTGGATGGATACCTCCTCGGCAGCCCTGTCGATATGGATCATTGATGCCTCTATGTCCGACTGGCTGTTGTTCATGAGAGAGTCGTAAAGGTCCTTGAGGGCCTTGAAGGTGCCGGTCTCCATAAGGGCAGTGTGGCCATCGACGTTGATCTTCTGGCGAAGGCCAGGGGCTGTGCCCACCCTGACATCGTCTATGTTGCCATTGTAGGTGACGTTGAGATCCCTATCCATCTTGAAAGGATACTCTCCGGCATCGAAGCCTGTGGTCTTCGATCCTGCCATGATGTAACGACCGCCCTGCTTGGTGTTTCCAAGGGCCACAATCTCCTCCATGATGGTCTTGACCTCCATGGCAATGGCCCTCCTGTCATCCCCATTCAGGGTATCGTTGGCCCCTTGAATCGCAAGTTCCTTCGCACGGATCAGCCGATCCTCCACCTGACGCAGGATGGTTTCGGTAGCCTTCACCCATCCCCTTGCAAAGACGATGTTTCTGCCATACTGGTCGGTTTCGGATATGGAGCTCCTAACC
>CAZNKD010000087.1:0-27480 GCA_964573615.1 uncultured Desulfobacterales bacterium
GTTTCTCAAGCACAATCTCAATGCCAGGGCCATCGCCTCTTTGAAGACAGAACTCGGCAGGATCGAGACAGATGTATCGAGCCTTATAAGGGATATGGAGCGCTCGATCAAAGAGGCGGACAGCTTCATCAAAACCCTTAAAAACGAGTAGGGATCCTTATCTCTATAAAGGCACAAAAAAAGGGAGGAAGACCTCCCTTTTTCCTTTTTCAAACATAATCCTTTTGTTGCTGTCAGATATTGTCTGCCTTCTTCTTCACATCGTCCAGCACCTTTTGAAGATGCTCCGGACTGTCCTTTTTGTGGTAGTGACACTGGTTGCAGGAGTTTGGCTGCTTGTCCACTCCGCCCTCTTTTATGCTCAAGGCAGGATATATCACCTTGAACTGATGGCTGTGAACATCCCCCTTGACACCTCGTTTTCCCAAGGCAGGCATGTGACATCCAATGCAGTTGTTGACGCTGTGGATTCCGTGTACCCCTCTGTTCTCCACCTGGTGACAGCTCCTACAGAGCTGATTTCCCGGCAACCTGGTCTGGTAGCGATTGGCCTCTCCCCTCCTGTGGGTGAAATGGCAGTTCCAGCAGACTACTCCCTCCCTGGCATGGCCGCTCTTTTTCCAATCTATGTATTGCTGGCGGTTTGCCTTGGATGTATCCCCGGGATGGAGTTTGGGCTTTTCATCGAAGATGAAGTTTAGCTGACCTCCAGGCACGTAATCGGCGGGATAGCCAAACTTTCCATCCTTGGATTTGCCGCGATTATGGCATGCACCGCATACCATGGCAGCGCGCCTGTGATCCGGAATCTTTGCGGGATTCACTATGGTGCCAAACAGATCGTCCCCATGAGAGGCCGCCTCAACGTGGGCCTTTCCCGGGCCGTGACACGCCTCGCAGGCAACCCCCTTGTCTGCCCATGTGGTCTTGAAGGTGTTGCTCCTGTCGTCATAGTTGATCTGGGAACCTGTGTTGTGACAGCCTGTACAGGAGAACTGATAGATGGTCTTCGGCCAGTACTTTGTCTTGGTCCACTTCTGCTTGTCCACTATCCACATGGCAGGAAGTATGTGGAGTTCTCCGTTTGGAAACTCTGTCACATAGAGCTGCTTCCAGAACTCGCCTATCACATACTTTGCCTGATAGGTGTGCTCCTTTCCGTCTGGGCCCACGGCTGTGACAAAGAACTCATCCCCCTTCCTTGACATACGGATGGTGTGGCCATCGGCCTCGAAGCTGTTGTTGAGCGTAAAATCTCCCACGACATGTTCAGGTGTTGCATCCTGAAATTTGTAGGGGTGAAGCGTGGACTTCCAGCCCTCGTAGTTCTCCCTGTGACACTTCATACAGTGCTTGGATCCCACATATCCGTCATGGCTCGTCCCTGCATGGGCCAAACATGCGGAAAAACCGAAAAAGATCAAAAAAAAGATCATGGCTGCAGATGATTCAATCCTCATTTTCTCCTCTCCTTACCTTTTCATATAATAGCCTAAAGCTGGCCTCTATCTGGCCGACTCGACCCGCTCGGCCCCAACTTTTATCGAATCGCGGTCTATGTCCACCTCGCCGAAGATCCTTATCCAGGTCTCAGGGATGAAGGCTCACGATGCGCCAAGCCTTGTGTATTCCACCTTCCAGCCGCCCTTTTTCAGGATGAGTATGTCCCTGTCAGGCATTTCATATTCATACTCGTCTGAAGACTCAAACCGCATATGGTTGCCTATGCTCTCATAAAAGAGGGTAATATTACTCCCCGATACTTTCCAGCCCTTGTACAGGAGTGTGGCCATGTTTATCGACCTTGCGCTTCCATCTCCGTAGAGGATGAAACCCTGCCTCTGATCAGGACGGCCAGGCACAGGCTCAACCCAAGATCCTATGAGATTGCTGCAAGGAGCTGATAGATTGGGGTCAGGGCAGCGGTTTTCTTCAAGCACACACAGGCTCAGGCCGTCAACCCTTATGGTTCCTCCAAGATCGGTACAGAGCTCCTCATATCTCCGGCCTTGACAATGGCTGCCCCACAGGAATCCCGCAGCTGCCGCGAGTATCACGGCTGCCAAGATAATAGAGATATTCACTCTCTTAGGCATGGGCCTGTTTGGGATGGCTATTTCTTCTCAAGGTTCTTGAGAGAACCCAAGTCCTTTCCCTTGAAATAGTCCTCTTCCAGATAGTGCTTTTCCATATTCTTGTCATTACACCTCTGCTCCATGAGCCTCTGCAGCTCCCGGCTCATGCGTATCCGGCGCTCAAGGCCCTCTTCTTCCGTCAGCATCCTATCCCTTTGAGGAGCACATCCTGCAACAGGAAAAAAATGTGCTTATAAAAAGCGGCACAAGGACTATTCGATACGTGCCCATCTGGGAATTCCCCTTTAAGAATATGTCCATAGATCTCAAACAAAAACAGGATGGGGGATAATGTTAGTCTAAAAAGTCTGTTTTTCTCAAGCTCTTTTCCCCTTTTTTCTTTCAAATAAGCGGAAAAAGACCCTATTTGCCCTTGTTTTTCTTATCTATTAACCTCATCAGACAAGAGATGGTCTGTTTATTCATCAAACAGTACCCTTTGGATCTTTTCTAAGGAGGGCAACAATGAAGAGCAGCTATGAAGGCCTGGGGATATTCTATCTCGGCAGGGAATATGACATGAAAAAGAGGGCCATGAAGCAGACCCCTCTGCTATATGACTCAAAGGATCTCACCACCCATGCCGTGATAATCGGGATGACCGGGAGCGGGAAGACAGGCCTTGGAATCGGGATTCTCGAAGAGGCATTGATAGATGGAATCCCGGTAATAGCGATAGACCCAAAGGGTGATATCCCGAATCTGATGCTGACATTTCCAGAGCTCAGGCCCTCGGACTTTCTCCCCTGGATCAGCCGGCAAGAGGCCCTAAACAAGGGACTGAATCCCGAGGAGTATGCCCGCAAACAGGCCTCCCTATGGAAGAAGGGGTTGGCCGAGTGGGATCAAGGGCCCGACAGGATAGCAAAGCTCAAGTCTGCTGCTGATTTCACCGTATATACACCGGGAAGCAGTGCAGGGCGCAAGATCAGCGTGCTTAGACGGCTCTGCCCGCCTCCTGCCCCTGTCTTGGAGGAGGCCGACCTGCTAAAGGACAAGATACAAAACAGTGTAACCAGTCTGCTCTCCCTCCTGGGCATAGAGGCGGATCCCCTCACCAGCAAGGAGCACATCCTGCTTTCCAATATCATCGACCACTTCTGGTCTCAGGGACGCACCATAAATCTGGTGACCCTAATCAAGGCTATTCAGAGCCCTCCCTTTTCAAGGATAGGGATCATGGATCTCGAGCTCTTCTATCCGGAAAAGGAGCGCTTTTCCCTCTCGATGCGGCTCAACAATCTCCTTGCTGCCCCAGGATTCGAGGCCTGGCTGGAAGGAGACCCTATGGATATCCAAAGCCTTTTCTACACCCCTCAAGGAGGACCCAGGGCCTCGATTTTCACAATAAGCCATCTGTCCGAAGAGGAGAGGCTCTTTTTTGTCTCCATGCTACTCAATGAGATAATCGGATGGATGAGGATGCAGTCCGGGACCGGAAGCCTGAGGGCAATCCTGTATATGGACGAAATATTCGGTTATTTCCCTCCTGTAAAGAATCCCCCGACAAAACGGCCTCTTTTGACACTCCTAAAACAGGCCAGGGCTTATGGACTGGGGGTGGTTCTCTCCACTCAGAATCCGGTTGATCTGGACTACAAGGGGCTGTCAAACACAGGGACATGGTTCATAGGCAGGCTTCAGACGGAAAGGGACAAGTTAAGGGTGTTGGAAGGTCTTGAAGGGGCGGCATCAGGATCGAACTTCGATGCCTCTGAAATGGGCATGACCCTGGCGAGTCTGGAAAAGCGGGTCTTTCTCCTCCACAATGTACATGAACCAAAACCTGTAACCTTTCATACAAGGTGGGCCCTATCCTATCTGAGCGGCCCCCTCACCAGGGAGCAGATCCGCATGCTAAATCGCCTTGAGGATCCTGATAGATCCTTTGCCAAGGCCCAGGAGGAGAACCGATTGCCGCACGGATCCAAAGATCCGGAAAGATACTCGGCGGAGGAGATGGATAGCGAATCCTCTGGCCCACCTATGCTCCCGTCTGATATAAACGTATGGTACCTTTCACCATCCGGGGCTGGAAGACAGGGCCTAATCTATATGCCAGCCCTGATCGGCAGGGCATCCATCTACTATCAAAACACAAAGATGGACATAGAGGTAAAGGACAGGATCCATGTCCTTGCACCGCTTCAGTCTAAACCCGGAGAGGTGGATTGGGATGGGGCATCCGTATGCCATTTTGAGCCTGAAGACCTCGAAAAAGAGCCTGTTCCAGGCGCAATATTTGAATCACTTCCTCCATCTGCCCTCAGATCCTCTTCCTACAGGAAATGGGCCAAGGAGATGTTGAAATGGATAAGGCTAAACAGACCCATTCGCCTATTCAAGTGCAGGAAACTAAAGGCCATAAGCCTTCCCGGGGAAAAGAGATCAGAATTCAGGGCCAGGCTGTCCCAGATGATGAGGGAACGTAGGGACATAGAGATAGAAAGGCTTCGAAATAGATATGCCAAAAGGTTTGGTACCCTGAAAGACCGCCTCCTTAGGGCAGAGCAAGCAATAGAAAGGGAAGAGGAGCAGGCAAAGACGAGCAAGTTTCAGACAGCTATCTCCTTTGGAACAGCTCTCTTGGGGGCATTTTTTGGCAGAAAGGCGCTCTCTTCCACATCGGTCTCCAGGATGGGAACCGCCATGCGTTCTGCAAGCCGCATGAGAAAGGAGAAGATGGATGTGGAACGGGCAATACAGAGGGCTGAACAGATAGGGCAACAGATTCAGGAACTGGAAGAGAAGCTCGATGCGGAGATAGCAAAAATAGAGGAGCGGTTCAATCCGGAACTCATTGAGATAGAAGAAAAAGAGATCAGGGCCAGGGCAAATTCCATCTCTCTGGATCTGTTTGGCCTGGTATGGCTTCCCTACAGGAGAAACACGGCAGGGGGCATCAGTCCCGATTGGGAATGAGCGTGTGGGGAGGGGAATGGCCTCTTTGTCCCCCTGTTCCGGATCCGATTGGTTCGATCTCTTTGATCCTTATGATCGTTCCATACATATGGAAGCTTGCGGCATCATCCGCGATAATCCCTTTTATCCTGACCCTATATCCATCTTTTCTGAATCTGGCAGGAAGGTTCATGGGATCGTATATCTCTCCGTCATCACCATCTATGACATAAAATCCGCCCTCCAACCGGACAAACCGAATGGTTCCGGTTGTGTCGATAAAGCCGGATATACCCCTGCCTATCCTTTGGGATCTCTGCTCCAATCGCTCCTTGACACCATCCATGGTGGCTATGGCCTCACCCTGAGCTCCTATGGGTTCTGATGCAGAACATCCCGTAAACGAAAACATGATCGCCATGGATGATGCAATCACCCAGAACCTATTGCAGATAGATACCTTCATAATCCAGGATCTCTCATTTATCATGCTCCAGCCTCTCACCACACCTCCTGCAGTAGAGGCTTTCAAGGTCTTTTTCGATATGGGAACAACCGGGACATGAAAGAAACCGTCCGTCCCCGGCATCCGGGCTGCCCTTTGGAACCCTTGTGAGCTCATGGGTAACTATCCCTGTTGGTACGGCAATTATACTGTAGCCTATGATCATTATGAGGGATGCCAGGAACTGACCTGTTGGAGTCTTGGGTGATATGTCTCCATATCCGACCGTGGTCAATGTCACTATGGCCCAGTAGATACTCTTTGGAATGCTTGTAAAACCATGTTCTTCACCCTCTATGACATACATTAGGGCCCCTATGATGATCACCAGATTGACCACGGCAAAAAGGAAGACGATGATCTTGCTCTTGCTGTTTTTGAGTGCCACAAGGATGGCCTCACCCTGCTTGACATACTGAAAGAGCTTCAGGATCCTGAATATCCTGAGAAGTCTCAAGATCCTTATTACCAGCAGGTAGTGTGAATTTGCTATCATCAGACTGAAATATGTTGGCAGAAAGGAGACAAGATCCACTATACCGAAAAAACTCAGGGCATATCTAAGGGGCCTGTCTGTGATCCATAGCCTCAGGAAGTATTCTATGGTGAAGATTATGGTGAAAAACCATTCGAGTACGAGGAAGATATGGCCCCATCTGTCTGAATAGGACGGGACACTGTCCAGTATTATACAGAGAACACTTAGGACTATGATGCAGATGAGGACTATATCGAACAGTTTTCCGGCAAAGGTATCCGTGCCGAAGACTATGACATAGAGCCTTCTTTTAAGTTTTTCAGCTTCCATAGAGGCAGTAGAAGATGACCCTTGTATGGCGGCGGGCCTTATCTGTCATGCTCCATCCAAACGGATGAACAGACAAGATAGAACAGTTACATCGGCCGCTGGAACAAGGAGGAAAACAAGACTATATATCCAGCTCGGAAACCTCCAGCGCATGGGTCTGGATGAACTGACGCCTTGGCTCGATCTTCTCTCCCATCAATGTAGTGAAGAGGTTTTCTGCCTCGTCCGCATCCTTTACAGAGACCCTGAGTATAGTCCTCTTCTCTGGGTTCATGGTGGTCTCCCAGAGCTGATCGGGGTTCATCTCCCCAAGGCCTTTGTAGCGCTGGATATTTAGACCTTTTCTTCCCTCTGACCGGAAGAACTCGAGGCAATCGGTTATATCGTCAAACTCCCTCAGCACCTCTTCATCCTTATATATGAATATCTTTTTATCGAGATAGTCCCTGACCTTTTTGAAGGCCTTGAGTGCCCTCTTGTATTCCGGAGATCTAACGAGTTCTGGTCCTATCTCCCTGTTGAGGTATGCAAGGCCCTTTACGGCCACATTGAATACATAGCCAGGATCCTCTCCGTCACTGCTCTTTATAGGACCGGTAAGATACCCTCTATCCTTCAGATACGAGGCCAGAGATTCCACATACTCCTGGTCCATGAGCTGGTTCGGACGTTCAAGGCCGAATCTCAGGAGATCAAGGGCGAGTTCTCTCCAGCATCCTATGAGCTGGAGATGTTCTATGTGTTCCTGGAACTGTGCCACGTGAAACAGCAGTTCCTTGAGCTTGGCACCGGAAAAGGAGCTGTCGAATCCTTCCGGCCTGAGGGATATACCTTTTACCGATCTGTCGAACAGGAATGCATCCAACTCCTTGTCATCCTTTAGAAATAGCTCCTTCTTCTTGCCGAAGGCCACCCTGTACAGAGGCGGCTGTGCAATATACAGGTGCCCGTTTTCTATTATTGGAAGCATCTGGCGATAGAAGAATGTCAGCAGAAGGGTGCGTATGTGGGCTCCGTCAACATCGGCATCGGTCATGATTATGATCTTGTGGTAGCGAAGCTTTTCGGGATCAAAGTCATCGACCCCGATCCCTGTACCAAGGGCTGCAATGAGATTCTTTATCTCCTCTGAAGCCAGCATCTTGTCATAACGGGCCTTTTCCACATTCATGATCTTTCCACGAAGTGGCAGGATGGCCTGATAGGCCCTATCCCGACCCTGTTTTGCACTTCCTCCTGCCGAATCACCCTCGACTATGAAGATCTCCCGGCGTGAAGGGTCCTTCTCCTGGCACTCTGCCAGTTTTCCAGCCATGAGTATATCCTGGCCCGCCCCCTTCTTCCTCGTGAGTTCCTTTGCACGCTTTGCCGCTTCCCTTGCCCTTGCGGCATCAACGGCCTTGGAGAGTATCTTCTTTGCAACGGTTGGATTCTCCTCTAGATAGGTGGAGAGTCCATCATAGACTATGTTTGCAACTACCGTCCTGACCTCACTGTTTCCGAGTTTGGTCTTGGTCTGGCCCTCGAACTGGGGATTTGGGACCTTTGTGGATATGACACAGGTGAGCCCTTCCCTGACATCGTCCCCGGAGAGCTTTTCCCTCAGTTTCTTGGGGATGAAATCGTCACTTGCATACTTGTTTATGCACTTGGTCAGGGCCTGTCTGAAACCGGTCACATGGGTGCCGCCCTCTTTTGTGCGGATGTTGTTCACATAGCTCAATATACGCTCCGAATATCCGGTATTGTACTGAAACGCCACCTCCACCTGGACATCGTCCTTCTCTCCAGCTATATAGATCGGCTTTTCATGAATGACGTCCTTGTTCTTGTTCAGATATTCAACAAAAGAGACTATCCCGCCCTTGAAATGGTAGGTGTTCTCGCGGCCAGACCTCTCATCCTCTATATGTATGGTTACATTCGGATTCAGAAAGGCCAGCTCCCTCATCCTCGCCTGGAGGATCTCGTAGTCAAAGCCCTCTACCTCACTGAAGATCTCCGGATCGGGCTTGAAGGTTACCTTGGTTCCTGTCTTGTTGGTGGTGCCCACGACCTTGAGCGGTCCCTTAGGAACGCCCCGCTCGTACTCCTGACGATATACCTTGCCGTCCCTGTGCACCTCCACCATCAAATACTCAGAAAGGGCATTTACAACCGATACGCCAACGCCGTGGAGGCCACCAGATACCTTGTAGGTATGATGGTCAAACTTTCCTCCTGCATGGAGCTTTGTCATGACAAGCTCGAGTGCGGAGATACCCTCTGTCGGATGGATATCCACCGGGATTCCGCGTCCATTGTCTATAACCGTACAGGATCCATCTTCATGGAGGATGACATCTATCCTTGTGCAGTGGCCGGCAAGGGCTTCATCTATGCTGTTATCGACTATCTCATAGACCAGATGATGGAATCCCTCTACAGAGGTGTTTCCGATATACATGGCGGGCCTCTTTCTCACTGCAGTGAGACCCGAAAGGACCTTTATCTGACTCGCACTGTATTCGCTGTTGGACATGTTACTCCTCATCCAGAGACATCGGCATCACCAGGGCAAGGAATCCTTCGTCATCACTGCCCTTTATTATGCACGGGGAATCCTCGTCCTTGATTATGAAAAAGGCGGTCTCTGATTTCATTATCTTAAGGGTATCTTCGATATACTTTGCATTGAAGGCCACCACCATGGGCTCTCCCCGATAACTGACCGTCAGGGTCTCGCTCGCCTGGCCAAGCTTCTTGTCTAGGGACTCGAGCTCCATCACGTCCCCATCTATACTCATTTTTACTCCCCGGAATGCAGCATCAGAACTCAATATGGATATTCGCCTTATGGCTCCCAACACCTCGAGGCGGTTGAAGCTTATGACATTGTTCTGCTCTTCAGGGATTATGGCCTTGTAGTCCGGAAAGGTACCATCGATGAGCCTTATGGTGAGCTGATTGTTTCCTGCGGTGCAGTACAGGAAGTTCTCTTCGACCTTCAGATTTATCTTGTCAGAGACATCGCAGAATTTCTTGATCTCGGCAGCACCCTTCCTGGGTATTATGATATTGAGATCATCTATGCTTTCAGACAGTTCTTCTGATAGCTCGATCTCTTTCTCCATCAGGCTGAGCCTGTGGCCATCAGAACTCACCATTGCAATACGGCATGTCTTCTGTTCCGGCCTCTTTTCCATCTCCATCAGTATGCCAGAAAGGGCATATTTTCTGTCATCATAGGAGACCGAGTAGATGGTTTTGGATATGAGCTCCTTTATCAATCCGGAATCCAGGGATATGAAGCCTTCTTGTGAGAAGGTCCTGAACTTTGGAAAGTCATCTGGCGGAAGACCCGCAATCTTGTATTCGGCCTTGTCATCCACGTAGATCCTGAGCCAGTTGTTGTCGATCTCTTCTATCTTCACGACATCTGTCTGGAGCTCGCGAACTATCTCATAGATCTTTTTAGCGCTTACAGTAATGGCCCCGGGTTCTTTGACGTCTGCATCGATAGAGGTTCGGTAGGAGATCTCAAGGTCTGTTGCCTCTACGGAGAGATTGCCATCCTCAGCCGTTATGAGGACGTTGTTTATGATGTTCATGATGGTCTTCTTGTCCACGATGCTCTGGACCATAGAAAGGACAGGGGTAATCTCCTTCTTATCGACTTCTACCTTTAACATCTTTAATTCCTTTAAAGATTTATTTTGATTATTATAAGGTGTAGAAAGCTTTAAAAATAAACCAACTATTTAAAATTAAAGATAATTTTTTAAATATCCCCCCTTTATAAAAAGGGGTTTTTCAACCAAATTCAACAATCGGACCGAAGTCTTGTCCTGTCTCCCAACCTTTCAATAGTTTTTGAACAAAAAGTGTGTTCAAATTTGAAACAGGAAAAGTTAGATATTTATACCATCAAGAGCATAATTGCGCTATAAATCCAGGACCTAAATGGGGGGATCATCCAGCTTTTAGGCATATGGGTGCATGGAGCTTTATATGACTGGAAACAGGCTGCTGAAAGAGATAGGGGATATCATCAAGCGGGATGGACCCATTCCCTTTTCAAGGTTCATGGAGATCAGCCTCTATCACCCTGAGCTCGGCTATTATGCAGCCAGGAAGATAGGCATAGGGGGAGGTGGGGACTTTATCACATCTGCCCAGGCCTCACCGCTCTTTGGGGCATTGCTGGCAGTCCAGGCCTGTGAGCTTTTTGGTAGGATGGGCACCCAAACATGCCACATTGTGGAATATGGGCCTGGAACGGGTGCAATGGCCGCATCTGTCATGGAGTACCTTTCCCGGAATGAAGGCGAGATCTTTTCAAAGCTCACCTACCATCTTGTGGAACCGTTGGAATCCAGGTGGCAGGTGCTTGAAAACGGCCTTGATAGGTTCAGGGAGAGGATTTCCATTTCAATGGGTTATCCCGAATCGGCTGACGCGGCTGTTATCATTGCAAACGAGGTCCTGGATGCCTTTCCTGTTCACGTCATTCACAAAAGGGATGGGAGGATCTTTGAGCTCTTTATAGATATAGGCGATGGGGCGGATCTCCTTGAAGAGCGTCTCGTTCCCCTGGAAGAAGCCATAAAAAGCCATGACGCGGATGAAGCCCTGAGGCTTTCCAGATATGTCGACACTCACCTTTCGAATCTTCCTGAAGATTACAGGACAGAGGTAAATCTTGGGATCGAGCCATGGCTTTCTGAAATATCGCGCACCATGGACAAGGGCTTTCTGATCATCATTGACTACGGCTTTTCGAGGGCGGAATACCTCGATCCTGCCAGAAACAGGGGAACCATGATCGGCTATCACAGGCACAGGGTTACAGAGGATCTCCTGAGCATGCCAGGATTCGTTGATATGACAGCCCATGTCAATTTCTCTGATCTAAGGCAGTGGTCTGAGGAGGCAGGCTTCTCCCCGATAGGCTATGCCCCCCAGTGGGCATTTCTTGGCGGGCTCGATTTCGATGAGACGGTCAGACGAGTCATGGGGAGGCTGGATCCGTTCTCCCCTGAACTTGCCGGTATAAAGGCATTGATATTTCCACAGGCCATGGGAGAGAGCCACAAGGTCATGATGTTGTCAAAGGGCATGGAATCAGACGGGTTCATGCCAAAGGGTTTTTCCATGAAAAACGATCTTGATAGAGTCTGAAATGGTTCCATCCATGGTTATGAAACCTGTAAAGATTGCCATATTCGATTGTGACGGGGTGCTTTTCAACTCCTATGAGGCCAACAGGGCCTACTATAACGAGATTGCAAGAATGGCCGGCAGATCCCCCCTTACGGAAGAGGAGATGGCCTACTGCCACATGCACACCGCCAAGGAATCCATAGAGTATATCTTCAGGAGAGATCCAGAGGGTATGGAACGGGCATTTAATGCCGCAAGCAGGATCGATTATGTGAGATTCCTTCCTCTCATGGCAAAGGAGCCCGGCATGGAGGATACCGTGAGGCTGATCAGGCCTGCTGTCAAGACGGCCATATCCACGAACAGGAGCACCACCATGCCGCGGCTCATAGATATCTATGGGCTTGACCAGCTTTTTGACCAGATAGTGTGTGCCCTTGATGTAAGACGGCCCAAACCCGACCCTGAAGGGGTGTTCCTGATCCTTGAAAGGTTGGGGCTTAGCCCTGACGAGGCGATCTATATCGGTGATTCAAAGGTGGATGAAGTTACTGCAAAGAATGCCGGCACCAGACTTATAGCCTACAAGAACAGGGAACTGGATGCCGACTTCCATACAGACAATTTCGATGAGATAGGAAAGATAGTATTGGGGCTTGCAGGAAAAGAGCCCTTTTCATCTCGGCCTTGAGCACGAAAGAGCCAGGAAGAAGGGTGACAGATCATGTCTGAAATTCAGTTATCGGCCCACCTGTTTCTCATGCCACTGACTGCATATATCTTGGGATCCATCCCCTTTGGCCTGGTGATAGGAAGGATGAAGGGGATAGACCCGAGGGAGCACGGAAGCAGAAACATAGGGGCCACCAATGTCGCCCGTACCGTTGGAAAGAGATATGGTCTGATAACCCTTGCCCTTGATATAGGAAAGGGGTTCTTTCCCGCTTTTCTGGCTGGATGGCTCTATCCGTCAGAGAGTTTTCTCATAGCACTCACCGGTCTTTTTGCCATGCTTGGCCACTGTTTCTCCATATTTCTAGCCCTTAGAGGCGGAAAGGGGGTTGCAACAGCCCTGGGAGTAGCCCTTGGGGTTTGCCCGGCATCTTTTCTGGTATCCGTGGCCGTATTTTTCACAGTGTTCAAGATATGGAGATATGTATCCGTGGGCTCCCTTTCGGCAATGGCGGTTCTGGGACCGGCCATTCATTTTCTCTGTCCGGACATATTCCTTGAATCCATGGCCTGGACCATCTGCTTTGTGGTGTGGCTGAAACACTCGGACAACCTCAGGAGACTGGCCCGGGGAGAGGAGAAACGGTTTGGATCTAGAGACCGAGGCTCTTGATCTTTCTATGGAGGTGGCGTCTTTCGATTCCGATTGATTCGGCCGTGCGCTTTATATTGCCGCCGAACTCCTCGAGTTTTCTCTTGAGGTACTCCCTTTCAAACTCCGCCTTTGCCTGTTTGAAATCCGGGCAATTGAAGCACTTGGCATCGACTTTCGATATGGCGGCCTCACCCTTTTTGGGACCTCTCTTCCTGCTACTTGCTATCTGGGAGGGCAGATCCTTCAACCTGATCTTTCCATCCCTTGAAAGAATAACCATTCTCTCTATGAGATTTCTAAGCTCCCTTACGTTTCCTGGCCAGTCGTATGACTGCAGTGCCTCTATGACGCCCTCTTCAGGGCTTATACGACCTTGGGAGAACTCTTTCAGGAATTCATCGACCAAAAGGGGTATATCCTCTTTTCGATCCCTCAATGGCGGAACGAATATGGGGATCACATTCAGTCTGAAATAGAGGTCCTCCCTGAAGTTTCCCTTCCTTATCTCCTCTTCCAGGTTCTTGTTGGTGGCAGCAATTATGCGCACATCCACCTTGATGGTCCTGCTGCCGCCAACGCGCTGAAACTTCTGCTCTTGCAGCACCCTCAATATCTTTGCCTGGGTGCTCATGGACATATCCCCGATCTCGTCCATGAACAGGGTTCCGCCATTTGCCAGATCGAATTTTCCCCTCTTCATGGAAAGGGCTCCGGTGAACGCCCCCTTTTCATGGCCAAACAGCTCGCTCTCTATCAGCTCTTCGGGTATTGCTGCACAGTTGATCTCTATGAGAGGTTTTGAGGCCCTCTTGCTCAGCCTGTGTATTGTCTGGGCAACCAGCTCCTTTCCTGTGCCGTTTTCACCCTGGATCAAGACCCATGCATCCGTTGGCGCAACTATCCTGATCTGCTCCATGAGCTCCTGCATGCACCGGCTCTTGCCGGTCAGGTTCCTGACAGGCCCCGTCTTCTCCTTGAGAAGGACATTTTCATCCTGGAGGTCCTTGAACTTCAGGGCCTTTTCACACGAGACCAGGAGCTGGTCCATTGAGAGCGGTTTTTCTATGAAGTCGAATGCCCCAAGTTTTGTGGCCTTGACAGCAGTCTCTATGGTGCCGTGGCCGGACATGATTATGACAGGCAGATATGGATGGCTCTCCTTCAGCTGCTTGAGCACCTCGATCCCGTCCATACCGGGCATCCAGATATCGAGCAGGATGAGATCCGGCACATCGCCGTCTGAGATCAGCTTCAGGCACTCCTCACCGCTCGCCGCAGTGAGCACCTTGTAATCCTCATCCTCAAGGATATCGCCTACGGTATCGAGGATCACCTGTTCGTCATCTACAACCAGGATCTTTCTGTTTTCCATCTCTATAGTTTCTGACTCTTCAATCTGTTACTGTGGAGCAGGTGGATCCAGGGGCCTTCCAAATGCCCTGATCATCTCTTTAGCTCAATCCTAAATATAAGACCAGATGGAGTGTTTTGCTCAACAGTAATCTCCCCGTCATGGGCCTCTATTATGGATTTTGCTATTGCAAGCCCAAGGCCTGTACCACCCTTTTTCTTCGTGAAATAGGGCTCAAATATGCGTGATAGCTCGTCCTTTTCCACCCCTGGGCCATGATCCATTATCTCGAATATGATCCTGCTGCCGGAATCCTTTCCATATACAGATATGTCTATCCTGCCACCAGGATTTGCCGATATGGCGTTGTCTATGATGTTTATGAAGACGCGTTTTATCTGCTCAGGATCTACCTTGAGTTCGGGGAGATCCTCTTCCACATCGAGATTGATGCGCACAGGTGATTCCGAATAGAGAGAGAGGGTCTCCGAGATGATCTCCTTCGGGCTCGTCTCCTTGAATACAGGGGCCGGCATCCTTGCAAACCTTGAAAATTCATCCACCAGCCTCTTAAGTTCGTCCGACTGGGAGATTATGGTTTCCGTACACCTTTCGAGTACCGATCTCTCCTTGTCCGGCAGCACCCCTGCGACCTTCCTTCTGAGCCGCTGTGCCGACAACCTTATCGGGGTGAGGGGGTTCTTGACCTCGTGAGCGATTCTTCTTGCCACATCGCGCCATGCAGCAACACGCTGGATCCGCTCGAGATCAGTGAGATCGTCGAAGACTATGAGTATGCCGGATATCCTTCCGTTCTTGTCTCTGAGGATGGAGAAGTTGACCAGGAGCGATTTTGATACCCCGCCAACAACCACCTTTAGGGGCCGCTTGAGGCTTTCTGTACCGTTTGAGAGCAGCTGATCCCTTATGGCCTCGAACTCACCGAGGATCTCTTCTCCGAGAAGCTGGGTGTAGTGCTTGCCTATCATCTCTTCAGGGTCTATGTCCAGAATCTCGGCAGCGGCCCTGTTTATGGTTGTGATCTTTCCGTTCCTGTCGAGAGATATGACCCCGGCCGTGATGTTTTCAAGGAGCATCTCTATGTAGCGTCTCCGGTTTTCAAGCTCCTGAAAGCTCTTGAGCAGGCGCCTTGAGGCACGTTCCGCCTTGGCCCTTGCCTCCTTTAGGTCTGCTGTCATGGTGTTGAATGCCTGGACCAGGGCATTCAGTTCATCCCTGCCCTCCACCTTGAGCTCAAAGTCGAGATCTCCCTGGGCCACACGCTGGGTTGCATCCGCGAGCATCTGGAGCGGTTGGGTGATCCCGTTTGCAAGCTTTACAGCAAACCAGATGGAGACGAATATGATCAGCAGGGTTATGAGAAAGAGCGTGGCCAGGAGCGTGCTCTTTAAGGGGTCCTGGAACAGCTTTAGCTGTTTGTACTCCTCATAGCCTTCCCTGATGGTGTTGAGTTCCGCAATGGTCGAGCCTGGCAGCAGTTTGGCGACACAGAGCGCTGCCACCGCCATGCCGTCGTCGTCCCTGATGGCCGACACCACCCGTATCAGTGTCCCGGAGGTCTGCTCCAGGGTGGTCACGATTGGCCCCTTGGTCTCTATCTCGGCCTCCTCAGACTCAGGGGGAGGCAGCGGCCCTGTAAGAGGCAGCCATATCTTTGAAAAGATCCTGTTTCCGCTCATGTCGAAGAGCTCGATGGCATGGACGGGGACCATTGCCAAGATGCAGGAGGCGCCCATGGAGAATGGAGGGGTCACCAGGTTCTCTATGCACTCCTGATCGATGTTGCCGCTTGGAGAGAGACAGGAGCGCTTGATGTTTTCAGATATTGCTAGATTTACGCTCTTTAGCTGATCCACCTGTTCCTGATAGTAGTTCCTGCCAACGGATATGGCCCGTTCCAGGGATGACTCTATCTTTTCATCGAACCAGTAGGCCAGGGACGTCTGGAGAAACTGATATGAAATGAAAAAGAGGAGAGTCGTGGGAAGCAGGGAGATGAATATGAAGCCTATGATCAGCCTGGTCTTCAGTCTGGCCCCGAGTATGTTTGCCCGTTCCTCAAAGAAGACCTTGACCAGGTTTCTGATGACCAGGAAGCTCAGGACCAGGATCAGCAGCAGGTTTATGTTTATGATGGTGAATACAAGCAGGTTCTTGTAGGTGGAGAGCGGCGAGATAAAGTGGGCGAGCCTGAACTCGATGAAGGAAAAGACCCCTATAAGGAGCAGGACAAAGAAGAGGACAAGCCTCTCCCTCTTCCTTCTGAGTCTGGCCGAAAGATCAGTAGCTGAACTGGACTTCATACCAGTCTGTTTCCAGTTTGAAGGATGAGAACATCTTCATCAGCCCGTAGAAGGGCATCTTGGACTCCTTCTTCTTCACCTCTGCCTTGAGCCTGAGCGTATAGGATGTGCCCTTTTCGAGCATGGACAGCCGGATGAGGGGAAGGTCCTCCACATTGGAGACGTATCGCCTTGCAGACTCCAGGCTCTTGAAGTTTATGACCCTGGTGTCTGGATAGTTGATTGTAATGAGGTACTGGTTCCGTATGTTATCGAAGGACAGGACCTTTAGCAGTCTGATGTTGACCAGGTCCTTGTTCCAGAAGCGCCCCTCCTTCGTGATCCCGATCTCAAAGGTGTAGCTCACCGGGATCCCCGACTGGATGATGTCCACTATCCGCTGGGAGAAGCCGTTTTTCAAGGAGAAGCAGAGATAGAGCCTCTGATCCTTTTCTGTGAGGCTGATCCCCTCTATGGTGGGCTCGGCCTCAGCGGCCAGGGCCAGATCGATTCGGACGGATCCTGCGGCCAGCGGCCAGGGCAGCACTTGGATCATCACCAACATCGCCACACAGGCGGATACAGGGCCCAGAAGACGGGAAACTGTCCGTGTCAGCCACCTGAACCTGCTGTCCTTTTGAGGTTCACGATTACCCATTTATTCTCGCAGGCAGAAAAGAGAGCCCTGTCCATGAAGCCCTATCTTCGCCTTTCAAGCACGTATCTTGCCAGGATCTTCAGGTTCTCCCTGGTCGTTGAGGGTGGAAAGACCTCCAGCCTGTCACAGGCCGTCTTGATGAGGGTCCTGGCCTTGTTGACCGTGTATTTGAGCCCGCCTGTCTCAAGGAGCAGCTCCTTGACCCACCTGAAGTCGGCCGGAGTTATGTAGCCCTGGCCCAAGATGGCGTTCAGGCGCTCTCTCTTTTCGGCCCCGGCCCGCTCCATGGCCACCACGATGGGCAGGGTGAGCTTTCCCTCGGCAAGGTCTGTGCCTATGGCCTTTCCAAACTCCTCTGCATCTGCCGTGTAGTCCAGCACGTCATCCACGAGCTGAAAGGCCTGGCCCACGAAGAGTCCATAGTTTGAGATGGCCTCCACCCTCTCCATGCTGCCGCCTGCGAAATATGCGCCTATCCGGCAGGATGTTGAGATCAGGGCCGCGGTCTTCCTGTCCACCACCCTGAAGTAGGTGTCTTCATCGAAACTGGGCACCTTTGCATGAAGGAGCTGAATGATCTCACCCTCTGCCATGAGAGCAACCGTCTTGGAGATTGCCCTGGCTATGCGAATATCCTCGAATCTGGTGGCAAGCTCTATGGCCCGGGCATAGAGAAAGTCTCCCACCAGTACAGCAGCGCTGTTGCCCCAGATCTTGTAGGCAGGGGTCTTTCCGCGCCTTTTTTCACCACCGTCCACCACATCGTCATGGAGGAGGCTTGCTGCATGGAGATATTCGGGCACGGCACTCAGGTCATAGACCTCCTCTCCCTCGAAACCGCAGAGACGCGCGGCACAGACGGTCAGAAGGGGCCTCAGCCGCTTTCCACCAGCAAACAGTATGTGGCCGCTGACCTGGTTGACAAAAGATATGTGTGAGGCAAAATGTCTCTTCAGTGTGGTCTCGATCTTCATGAGATCCGGCCTGAAGAAGTCCATGACCTCTTCCATGGCCTTTTTCGAGACCTTCTGATTGCTATGTATTAGGTTTACCACTGCCCTTTGCCCTGGAGATGCTCGATTTCCATTAGGAAATAACACATGACCAGCCTCTTTGAAAGGCCGCAGAGCCCATAATCTTGGATAATCCATAAAAAATGGCCCGAAAAAGCCCCAATCTCACCCCCATGTTGAGGCAGTACCTGGAGATAAAGGAAAGATACCAGGACTGCATACTCTTCTACCGCATGGGCGACTTCTACGAGATGTTCTATGACGATGCAATAGAGGCATCGAGGCTGCTGGAGATCACCCTTACCACCAGGGACAGGAAGAAGGAGAATCCCGTGCCCATGTGCGGGGTGCCCTTCCATGCCGCGGATACCTATATCACCAGGCTTGTCAGGGCGGGCCACAAGGTGGCCATTTGTGAGCAGATCGAGGACCCCAGGGAGGCCAAGGGCATCGTAAAAAGAGACGTTGTGCGGGTGGTGACCCCTGGGCTCATCTCTCTTAGCGGGGGGCTCGAGGCCAAGGAGAACAACTATCTTGCTGCGATATCCACCTCTATTTCCGGCAGGGGCGGCAAGGAGGCCTTTGGTTTCTCTTTTCTCGACATATCCACGGGCGAGTTCAGGGCGGCATCCTTTTCGAGCCACAGGGAGCTGCTCGGAGAGATATTCAAGCTCGAGCCAAGGGAGCTCCTGCTTCCAGAGGGCTTGAGGGATTCAGGGCTCGCCACAAGGCTCGTCCAGGCCCTCCCCGAGCTCTACATCAGCCACAGGCCGGATGCCTGGTTCAGGCCAGACCGGGCAAGCCAGGTGCTCAAGGAGCACTTCGGCGTGATCTCTCTGGAGGGCTTTGGTTTTGGCCCTGAGGCCTCTTCCGCAGCAGGTGCGGCAGGGGCCCTTTTGAGGTACAGCCTCGAGACCCAGAAGGCCGATCTTTCCCACATCAACAGGATCAGCCCCTATCGCCTTTCCGACTATCTCTTCATAGACGAGGCCACCAAGCGTAACCTGGAGCTCGTTCAGAACTCCATGGATGGTTCGGTCAAGGGCTCCCTTCTCCATATCCTGGACAGGACCAGGACGGCAATGGGAGGACGCCTGCTGAAACGATGGCTCCTCTATCCCCTGAAGGACCGGATGGAGATCCAGAGACGTCTTGATGTCGTCCAGTTCTATATGGAGAACGAGGAGCTGGCCGGATCTCTAAGGGAGCTCTTGAAAGGGGTCTATGATCTGGAACGGCTCCTGGGGCGAGTGGTCCTGAAAAATGCAAATGCCAGGGATCTGGTATCGCTCAAGAGTTCTCTGGAGGTGATACCCAGGATCAGACAGGTCCATGAAGCCCTTGGCACAGGGGCTTTGCCAGAGCTCCTCGAGGGACTGATATCTGGCCTCGACCCCCATGAAGAGCTTGTGGACCTGATCCATAGGGCCATAAGGGAGGATGCCCCGCTTACCGTGCGTGAGGGCAGGCTCATCAAACAGGGTTTCAGCCAGGAGCTCGATGAGCTCTTGGAGATCCAAAAGGGGGGCAGGAGCTTCATTGCCTCCATAGAGGCAAGGGAGCGGGAGCGTACCGGGATCTCCTCTCTCAAGGTGGGCTACAACAAGGTGTTCGGCTACTATATCGAGATATCAAAGGCCAGGTCGGCACAGGTGCCTGAAGATTACATAAGGAAACAGACCCTGGTAAACGCCGAGCGCTATATCACCCCGGAGCTCAAGGAGATAGAGGCCAAGATTTTGACGGCACAGGAGCGGCGAGTCGATCTCGAGTACCGCATCTTCAAGGAGATCGCCTCAAGGGTTGAGGAGAGAAACAGCACCATAAAGGAGAGTGCCAATAAATTGGCAATCCTGGACTGCCTGCTCTCTCTCGCAGATGTGGCCGAAGAGAGGGGCTACTGCCGGCCGGAGCTGACAGAGGGGTTTGATCTCCAGATAAGGGCCGGGCGCCATCCAGTGGTGGAGGCGGCCTCTGCCGAGGCATTTGTGCCAAACGATGTCTCATTCGACCAGAAGGATTCCGTGCTGATACTCATAACCGGGCCAAACATGGCCGGAAAGTCCACCATATTGCGCCAGACTGCCCTCATAGTCCTCATGGCCCACATGGGCAGCTTCGTGCCTGCAGATTCTGCCTCGATCCCCCTGACCGACCAGATATTCACGAGGGTCGGGGCCACAGACTATCTTTCAAGGGGCCAGAGCACATTCATGGTGGAGATGAACGAGACGGCCAACATCCTTCACAACGCCACCTCCAAGAGCCTGGTGGTCCTCGACGAGATAGGGCGGGGTACAAGCACCCATGATGGTCTGGCCATTGCATGGGCTGTGTCTGAATATCTTCTGGACCTTGAGGGAACAGGTGTAAAGACCATGTTTGCTACCCACTATCACGAGCTTACAGCCCTGGAGGAGCGTGACCCCAGGGTGAGAAATCTCCATGTGGAGGTGCGAGAATACCAGGGAAAGATCGCCTTCATACACACCTTGAGGCAAGGTGGCACCTCCAAGAGCTACGGCATCCAGGTGGCCGCCCTTGCCGGGGTCCCGGAACAGGTGGTCTCCAGGGCCAAGGAGATCTTGCTCGAGATAGAGGGCTCGGCTCGCGGCGTCAGGAGTGTGCCTGCTGCCAGGGGGGAAGATGTTGGCAAAAGGGTCATCGTTCAGAGGGCCCTGCCCCTTGTTGTTGACAAAGAGGGAGAATTAAGCGAAAAGTTAAAGGCTATTGATATCAATAATCTCACTCCCCTGGAGGCGCTCAACCTGTTGAGTGATCTGGTTGACAAGGCAAAGGGAAAGAGGGTTCCGGGACACAAAGGGTCTTAGGGAAAGGGTTTAATTGCTTCCAATCACTTCCTTTCAAAAGAGCAGCAGGATACTTGTCGGGCTCCTGTTTGCATTCGTTTTTCTGTTTCAAGTGCTTCCTGTCATCCCGTCTCTCCTGTCATCGTCTTTGGTGCCGTCCGCCTCTGCTGCCTCTGCCAAGACCAGGGCCGAGGCCGAGTATCAGCAGGCAAAAAGGGCCTATGATCACCTGTCAAAGAGCGCAAGGCTCAGGAAATACCGCAAGAACTGGGAAAGGGTCATAGCCAAGTTCAGGAAGGTCTATCTGCGACATTCCGGCGATGCCGATGTGGCCTCCAAGGCCCTCTATATGATGGCGAGGTGCTACAGCGAGCTCTATGGCTACTCCCGCAGGCTCTCTGATATTCAGGAGGCCCTGGAGCGCTACCAGGTGCTGGTCGAGAAGTTTCCCAAGAGCCGTCTTGCAGACGATGCCCTCTATGAGATCGGCCAGATCTACAAGAGGACAGGAAGGCCGAGCAGTGCCATAAAGGCCTGGCAGCGTGTCGTGTCCGACTATCCCCGCGGCAGCCATGCCGCAAGGGCCAAAAAGAGGCTGAAGGAGATGGGGGCCCCCATCACTCCAAGCCATGCCAGGGATGGTGCAGGAAAGAGCGCTGCCACAAAGGCTGCCCCTGCTGTGGTAAGGGATATAAAGTACTGGTCCGATTCCGACTATACCAGGGTGGTGATCCACTCCACCAAGGCCGTGCGCATCAAAAAGGGCTTTCTGCCTGCAAACAAGAAGGCCGGGCTCCCACGGCGGATGTATCTGGACCTGGAGCCGGCCTACAAGAGCCTTTCCCTTAAAGATCACCTTGACATCAACAACGGGCTCTTGAAGGGCGTGAGGGTGGCCCAGTACAGGCCCAGGACCGTTCGGGTGGTCTTCGACCTTGCAAAGACGGAAAAGACAAAGGTCTTCTATCTGGAAGACCCCTTCCGTGTCGTTGTCGATGCCTTTGGCTCCCTCTACTCCAAGAAGAAGGCGGCCCAGCCCTGTCCCGTACCGTCCAAGGGCAAAGGAAACGGCAAGAAGCTCTCCCTCGCCCAGCAGCTTGGCCTGTGCGTGAGGAGGGTGGTGATCGACCCCGGCCATGGAGGAAAGGACCCTGGTGCCATGGGCCCCACCGGGCTCAAGGAGAAACACGTGGTCTTAAAGATCGCAAAGAAGCTGGAAAGACGCCTGGAAAAGGAGCTGGGCTGTCAGGTGATCCTCACCAGGCGAAAGGACCGCTACCTGCCCCTTACCCAGAGGACGGCCATAGCCAACTCCAGAAAGGCGGATCTCTTCATCTCCATCCATGCCAATGCGGCACCCTACAGGAAGCTCAGGGGGGTCGAGACCTATTTCCTCAACTTTGCCCTGGATGAAGACGCCATGCGGGTAGCCGCCCGAGAGAATGCGACATCCGAAAAGCGCATCGGTGAGCTTAAGAGCATCCTCAACGACATACTCAAGAACAGCAAGGTGAACGAATCGTCTCGCCTCGCCGCAGAGGTGCAGAAGAGCCTGGTGAGTACTCTCAGAAAGAGGTACAGGAGGGTAAAGGATCTGGGTGTGAAACAGGCCCCCTTCTTTGTCCTCATCGGTGCAAGGATGCCATCCGTGCTGGTGGAGGTCTCTTTCATCAGCAACCGAGAGGAGGAAAAGCGGCTCAAGTCCGATGCCTATCTCGAACGGATTGCAGAAGGGATTGCCAAGGGGATAAAGAGCTATGTGAAAAAGACCCAGCTTGCATACTCCTACGAGAGATAGCCTTCCGTTTTCAACCCTTGTTCGACATCTTTTGTAGTTGAATTTTGGTCTTGCTCTGATAAATTGACCCTCAAATTTGACAGGCTCCTGAGCAGCTTTTTTGAAAACCCTTTAACGGGATCCCCCGGGAGGAGAAGAATGAAAAAAGATAACGATATCACAAAGGGTTATGCCATATCGAGATTTGCGTTGGCCCTGGTTTTGTCCCTGTCCCTGGCCTTGATCCTTTCCGGCTGTGCCGGAACCGGCGGAGGCGGTGGAGAGGCCATTACAGGATCTGGCCCTGAGGCTGGCCAGGAAGGGGCCGAGGCGCCCCCTGAAGAGATCAAGGAGGGGGTTATCGGGGAAGAGGGCATACGCATCCCGGCTGAGGCGAGCATCAGCGAGGGGCGTACCAGTGCGCCTTTTCTGCCTGTCTATTTCGATTATGACAGCTATGTCATAAGGCCTGATATGATCGAGCGCATGGAGCACAATGCCAAGGTGCTGCTGGACAATCCTGGAATCAGGGTGGAGATCCAGGGAAACTGCGATGAGCGCGGGACAAACGAGTACAATCTCGCCTTGGGGGAGAAGAGGGCCAAGGCCGCAAAGGACTATCTCGTAACCCTGGGTGTCGATCCGGCCAGGATCACCACGGTCAGCCTCGGGGAGGAGAAGCCCCTGGATCCGGGCCACAACGAAGAGGCCTGGGCCAAAAACAGGCGTGATGACTTCATCATCTTCAAGTAGGGCCGGAAAACCTATTGATTTTAAAGGGAAACATGGATGGGCCGCAAGGATGGGTATCCTTGGCGGCTCTGTTTTTTTACTGCTGAAGCGCTCTGGGCCGAAGGGCCCATGGTTGTTGCAGGCAATTTATGAGGTCTTGTTGCCAAGACAGAGGCGCTTTTCAAAAGGAGGAGTTTTAGATGTCCGTGTATAGAAGGTTTTTTGTATCTCTGGTCACTGCCGTTTTTCTGATCCTCTCCGGTGCAGCAACATCCCTTCAGGCATATGCTGCCGAGATCGCCTGCATAAACATGCAGAAGGTCTTGAAGACATCCCAGTCCGGCAAGAAGGTGAGGGAGAAGCTTGAAAAGAAGTTCGAGAAGCTGAGAAAGCAGCTCCAGGCCAAGCAGGAGGAGCTCCAGGCCTTCAAGAAGGACCTGGAGAAAAAGGCCCCGCTCATGAATGATGAGGCCAGGGCCGCAAAGGAGCGCCAGTACAAGAAGATGCTCAGGGAGTTCAAGGACCAGAGCGATGACGCCCAGTTTGAGATGAGGCAGGCAGAGCAGCAGATGATGGAGCCGCTCATCAAGGAGCTCGAGAAGGTCGTGACCCAGATCGGCAAGGAGAAGGGCTATGCCCTCATAATCGAGAAGAACATGCCTGGTGTCTACTATACGGCTCCAGCCATCGATATCACGGACATGGTAATAAAGCGGTTTGACAAGGCTGGGAAGTAGCGGCCGGCCTGGTAAAAAGAGAGCAAAAGACTAAAGGCGGAAACAGGAACCATGCTCAGGATCGACATTGAAAAACAGGAATCTCTATCAGGAGAAGAACTAAAAGAGCTGGAGGCCATGTGGAAGAGGTGTGCTGCCAGGATCATCATGTCCACCACCCTGGCAGGAAGCGGCCACCCAGGAGGCTCCCTCTCTTCCATCCACGCACTTCTGCTGCTTTACGCCATCATGGACCACAGGCCGGATGATCCGGACTGGCCAGACAGGGACAAGTTGTTGGTCAGCATAGGACATATATCTCCTGCGGTCTACAGTGCCCTGACCGAATACGGTTACTGCAGGGAGGAGGATTTTCTCACCGAGTTTCGCAGGACCGGTTCCGCCTTTGGGGGCCATATCGAGCAGTCTGTGCCCGGGGTGGAGTGGAACACGGGAAATCTTGGCCAGGGGCTCTCTGCTGCCGCCGGCCTGGCCCTGGCCCAGCGTCTCCATGGCAGGGATGCCAAGACCTTCTGCCTCATGGGTGACGGAGAGCAGCAAAAGGGCCAGATCGCAGAGGCGAGACGTTTTGCCTTCAAGTACGGCCTTTCCAATCTGGTGGCCTTGGTGGACAGGAACCATCTCCAGATCTGCGGAGAGACCGAGGAGGTGATGCCCGTCAGGGTGCGCCAGGAGTATGAGGCTGCCGGGTGGAACGTGGTATATGTGGCAGACGGCAATGATTTCAATGAGCTCTATTCGGCCTTGAGGCGGGTCCTGCTTGGCGAGGACCTCACCCCTGACGTGCCCACTGTGCTGGTCATGCGCACGGTCATGGGAAAGGGGATCTCCTTCATGGAGAACAAGGAAAAGTATCATGGCTCTCCCTTGCCCTATGACCAGGCCAAGGATGCCCTCAAGGAGATAGGGCTTGAGCCCGGCCTTATAGATGAGTGGCGCTCGAAGAGGGAGAAGAGGAAGATAGAGTTCAAGGTGCACGGTTTCAGGAAGCTTCGCATCCCGGAGATAGACCAGGGAGAGCCCATTGTTTATGGCACGGACCAGAAGACGGACTGCCGTTCGGCATATGGAAATGCCCTGAAGGATCTGGCAGAGCGGAACAACAAGGGGCAGGTGCCCAAGATCGTGGGCTTTAGCTGTGACCTTGAAGGTTCTGTGAAGATGGGTGGGTTTCATCAGGTTTCACCCAAGGCCTTCATCGAGACAGGCATCCAGGAGCACCATGCCGCTGTGTGCGCAGCTATCATGAGCAAGGATGGTCTTGTTCCGTTTTTCAGCACCTTCGGGGTCTTCGCCGTGTGTGAGACCTACAATCAGCACAGGCTGTCGGATCAGAACCATACCAATCTCAAGATAGTATCGACCCATAATGGTGTAGATGTCGGTGAAGATGGCCCTACTCACCAGTGCATAGACTATATAGGGCTCATCTCGAACCTTTTTGGCTTCTCCATCTTCATGCCGGCTGATCCAAACCAGACAGACAGGATCGTAAGGTATGTTGCCGCCAACCCCGGCAACGTATTCGTGGGTATGGGCCGGTCGAAGATGGACGTCCTTACCGACGAGGATGGCCAGCCCTTCTTTGGTCCGGACTACAGGTTCGAGCCGGCAAAGGCTGACCTCATCAGGAGCGGAGAGGAGCTCACCATCATGGGCCACGGCTCCGTTATGCCAGAGGCCCTGAGGGCCGTTGAGATCCTGAAGAAGGAGGGCCGTTCCGTGGCCCTGCTGAACATGGCCTCCATAAAGCCAGTGGATGAAGAGGCCATAGTGGATGCTGCAAGAAGGGGCCCGATAGTGACCGTGGAGGATCACATACCCCATACAGGGCTCGGGGGAATCGTGGCAAGGACGCTGGTAAAGCACGGTATCAGCCAGAGGCTGATCACCCTTGGTGTAACATGTTACGGCTCGTCTGGAAGCCCAAAGGATCTGTTCAATGCCTTTGGCATAGATGCGGCATCCATTGCAGATACCGTCATGAAGGAGTTCTAGCCCTTGGCTGCGGCTATATGAGTGGCGATTGTCCTGAGTTTTTCATTTCAAGGGCCGGCCGGACAGACAAAACCGTTGCCGGCCTTTTTTGCGTCTTTTTTTCTCCTCTGCACCCCTTTCCGATAAGTAGTCTACACAGGTCCCTTCAAAAGGGACAAGAGGGGGAAGTGTAGAGTTGATCAGATTTTTTCTCAATAGAGCCTCGGCCCAGGAAGGGTACCGGACCGATACAGATACAGAATCTCGCCTCGACAGGGCCGAGGCCGGGCAGACGGGGGCCTCGGAAGGCTCGAGGCAGGCAGCAAGGCCTGCAGCCGCTTCCACCACCCCCATCAGGCAGGGAATGATCCTGGAGGCCAGGATAGCCAGTATAAGAGATGGACTGATATTCCTGGATATTGGCTCCGGCCCGCACCTAAAGGCAAGACCCCAGTCAGGGGACCAGACAGGGATAAAGGATCTGATCCCTGGTGCATCTGTCAGGCTCAAGGTCCTGTCTGCCAAGGGTGCAGGATCTCCGGCTCTGGTACAGCTCCTTGAAGACAGCGACGCCCCGGTCCCGAAGGGGGAGCTCAGGGTTGCAAGGGAGGCATTGACGCTAAGGACCCAGGCAAGGATCCTGATCCAGAAACTCGGACAGGGCCCAACTTTCAGGGGCCTCGGGGGCTCTATCGCAGGCGAAACCGAAGGTGCTGCTGAAAAGACAGCCTCTGGACAGGGCCCATATCGCTTCCGGAATGGTGGGGCCGGCCCAGAATCATCCGGGCAGGGGAGGCCCGGGCAGGCTGTTTCACGGGAAACGGTTCTATCTATGGGGCCGCTGTCAGTAAAGGGCCAGGAAAGGCCTCTTCTTTCAGCCATATCCCTCCCACCGGCCCCAACTGCTGTCGATGTTGCTCAAAACGGCGCCCTTTTTTCTGGAAAAGGGGGCGGGGCCGATCTCGTTTGGGCCCTCTTGAGGATGGCATCTCGAACCCAAACCCCTCGGAAGGAGCAGGGCCTTTCAGGCTCCGTTCTGCCAGACGGTTCGAAGCCAGATGGCTCGAAGGATGCGGCCTTTTCTCGTCCAGCCGACAAGGGACCCTTTTGGGGCCCTCGGGGCGGGTTGGCAACAGGCGGCCTTCAAGGCTCCGCCCTTGATTCGACTTTTGAAGAAGGCCCCATCACTCCCTTGTCCAAGGCCGGCTCTCTCGGCATGCTCAAGGGCTCTGGGTCAGAGGCGACAGAGGGATCTAAAGAGGGATCCCATATCGAAAAGGTTCCATCCCCGTCTGTTTCAAGGG
>CAZNKD010000088.1:0-25549 GCA_964573615.1 uncultured Desulfobacterales bacterium
TATGCCCGGAGGCGGCCCTCGCCTCTTGTCAGGAGCTTCAAGGCCCTCTAGGGTCTTGCTCCGCTGAAATGTCCAAGGGCCTGACACCACGTAATCCTATCAGCCACTTGGCACCCCTGCCTCACCATCTGCAAATCTCTACTTGGCAAACGGCCTAAAAGGACATTTCGGGCGCTCCGCTTCGCCAAGAGGCCCTAAGAACCTCCTGAGATGAGGCTGCGGCCCTGCCCCAGGCATCCCCCATACCCTTCACTATCTGACCTTCCCCGCTTCAATGGACTCCGGATTGGACTACATGTTTGAAGCAGGCCGCCTCCTATTTGGCCAAGCCTTTATGGCCCAGCGTTGAGCGCAAGCGGTGCCGGTTATCAGTTTAACCGTCTCGACCTTGAATTCACGTGTGTTAATCCTTAAAAAAGGGAACGATTTGAAACCTATCGGTATCGGCGTGCTCGGTTAGATCCTGGATGAGGCAGGCGTTGGGACCGGCCTTTGACCAGACGATTGGAAATATGGCCCTGGATTTTCTTGGCGAAGCGGAGCGCCCGAAATGCCCTTTCAGGCCGGCAGTGTAGAAGAAACCCCCTGAAAGAGCCGGGCAGAGATCAAGAAGTCTTAGACATGCGGTGTGGCCCAGGCCCTTGGGCATTTCAGCGGAGCAAGACCTTAGAAAATCCAGGCCATTTTTCCTGTCTGGAAAAGGCCCTGTCCCAACACAGCCTGCCCACCACTACAACAGAACCTCTTCAAGCCTCACCGGCCGACCCATGAAGTTCCTGACTATCTGGCTCGTGTGTGGGGCAAGATCGGAGACGAAATAACGGTCCATGTCCACAGGAGGCGGCCCAGCCTCCTGGGCGCTCCTGCCCTCATCGAGTAACCGCTCCTGCTCCAGATAGGCCTTAACCGATTTAGCCACCTCCTCTGAAGGATCCACGATCTTGATCCGCCTTCCAGCCTTCTCCTCGATCACCCTTCTTAGCAGGGGATAGTGCGTGCATCCGAGCACCAGGGTATCGATCTGCCGAAGCTTAAGGGGCCTCAAATAGCGCTTTACTATCATCCTGGTCTCACGCCTGTCGAGCCATCCCTCTTCCACCAAAGGCACCAGAAGCGGACATGCCTGCTGAAAGACCTCTGTCCCCATCCTCTCCTCAGGGATGAGCCTTGGATAGACCCCGCTCGAGACAGTGGCCCTGGTCCCAATGACACCTATCCTGCCCTTTCTGGTCAGCCTGCAGGCCTGGACCACAGAAGGGCTCACCACCTCGAATACTGGCACATCCAGCCTGGCCTTCAGCTCCCAAGAGGCCGTGCTCGCTGCGCTGTGGCAGGCTATGATGATGATGTCTGCCCCCTTAGAGAGCAGAAAACGTGCATCTTCCACCGCATAGCGGATCAGGGTCTTTCTGCTCTTTATGCCGTAAGGCGTGCGGGCGGTATCGCCAAAGTAGATTACAGAGACCTGAGGAAGAAGCCGCTTGACTTCCCGGACCACCGTCAGCCCGCCTACTCCTGAATCGAATATGCCTATCTTCACCATTTCCAAATGAAAAGATATCCAAAAAGCACGGATCGAAACGGCCGAGTCCAATCCCGAATCGACTGTCTCATTGCCTAAAAAACGCGGTTTGCCCCCGCAGAAAATAGGATATTATGCTATATTAATCCCTTAGGAATATCTTGCCAGATCGGCTGCGGGATGAAACCGTCATAGATGACCATATCTGGTCGAGGAGGGCAAATGGGTACAGATTTCTGCATACACAGCGATCTAATCGATGAAATAGACAATCTGGATGAGATCAAGACCGAAATAGACCATCTTGGCAGGGCCACCATCCCCTCTCCCCTGCTCGAGCGTGACTATCCCTGCTTTGTAAGCGATCAGGACAGGGTCCTTGCCTTTGCATCCAACAGGAGCTTTAAGCACTACAGCAAGGGTAAGGATGCCCCGTCCTTCGAACTTGCCGGACCTCGAAGCGAGATCTTTTTCGACCCCACCAAGACCAAGTGTGCCATAGTGACCTGCGGGGGGCTCTGCCCCGGGATCAACGATGTGATCAGGGCCATTGTCATGACCGCCCACTACGCCTATGGCGTCAGCAGTGTCATCGGGATCAAGTATGGTCTTCGAGGCTTTATACCCAAATACAAGCTCCCGGTGGTCGAGCTCACCCCCGAGAGCGTGGCGAGGATACATGAATATGGAGGCACCATCCTTGGTTCATCCAGGGGCCATCAGCCCATAGATCAGATAGTGGATGCCCTCGACAGGATGAATGTAAACGCCCTTTTCGTAATCGGCGGCGATGGGACCTTCAGGGCGGCGAGCAAGATTGCCGCAGAGGTCACGGAGCGAGGGCTCAAGATAGCCGTTATCGCAGTCCCAAAGACCATCGACAACGACATCTTTCTGGTCTCCAAGACCTTCGGTTTCGACACGGCCGTAGAGATGGCCTGCCAGACCATAAGGTGTGCCCATACAGAGGCCATCGGCGCCCCCAACTGTATAGGGATAGTGAAACTCATGGGCCGCTACTCCGGCTTCATTGCGGCAGCAGCCACATCCGCCCTCAGGGAGGTCAACTTCTGCCTCATACCGGAGTGTGACTTCGACCTGGAGGGTGAAAGGGGGCTTCTAAAGACCCTGGAAAAGAGGCTTGAGCGGAGGGGCCATGCGGTAATAGTGGTTGCGGAGGGGGCCGGGCAGAAGTTCTTCGATGTCGAAAAGCTGGGGACAGACGCCTCCGGGAATGTCAAGCTCGGCGACATAGGAAGGCTGCTCAAGCAGAAGATAGCAGAATATTTTCAGGATATCGGAAAAGAGGTCTTCATCCGCTACATCGACCCGAGCTATATCATCAGAAGTGTCCCGGCCAATGTGGATGACAGCCTCTACTGCGGAAATCTCGGACAGAACGCAGTCCATGCGGCCATGACCGGAAAGACGGGCATGATGGTGAGCCTTTGGAACGACCGCTACATACATGTGCCCATAGAGAGTGCGATCATCCGCAGGAAACAGATAAATCTCAAGAGCAGATTCTGGATGTCTGTCCTCGAGTCCACAGGACAGCCCTCACTCAAGAACGACTGAGAAGCGAAAGGAGCAAAGAGAGATGTTTATAAGCAGACGGTTATGGTCTTTTATTTCGTTGGCACTGCTGTTGGCCCTCCTGTTTCCCATGGGCGGCTGCTCTTCACCGGAAGAGAAGAAGGCCAAGCACATGGAAAGGGCACTCAAATATGAAAAGGAGAAAAAATTCAGAGAGGCCATCATAGAGCTCAGGAATGTGGTCCAGATCGATCCCAAGGACAAGCAGGCCCACTATCACCTTGCCCTGGACTACATGCAGATAAAGGATCTCAGAAATGCCTTTTCGGAACTCAGAAAGGCCGTGGATGTGGATCCCGACAACCGGGATGCCAGGGTCAAGCTCACCCAGCTCCTGCTCCTTTCAAAGCAGTTCGATGAAGCACAGAAACACATCGACTTCCTGCTCCAAAAGGATCCGAAGGATATCGAGGGCCTGATCCTTAAGGCCTCCCTGCTCATAGAGCAGGACAAGATCCAGGAGGCCATCGACACCCTGGATGCAGCCAAGGCACTAGATCCTGAAAACAGGCGGGTTCTGCTCCTCTATGCCAATGCATATAACAAGATCAAGGATCCGGCAAAGGCGGAAGCGGCACTAAAAGAGGCCCTCCAGGTCTCCAAGGACCCAAGGCACAGGGTCCAGATACTCATGATCCTTGCCGGCACCTATGAAAGGCAGGGACGTCTGGATGAGGCAGAAGCCGCACTCAAAGAGGCCGTGGAGCAGGCCGGGGAAAATCCGGCCCCTCTCATGGCCCTGGCCGGCTTCTATGCAAGGACAAACAGGCTCGGCCAGGCACTTGAGAGCGCCGACAGGGCCATATCCTCCTTTCCTGAAAACCCGGATCCATATCTTTTCAAGGCCAATCTGCTGGAGGCAAAGGGGGATCTAAAGGGGGCAGTGGAGCTCCTTGAAAAGGCGCTAAAGATAAAGGTGGACGATCCCTCGATACTTGCCAAACTGGCCCTCTTGAAGATGGACCTTGATGAGCCACAAAGGGCCAGAGAGCTTGCCAAGAAGGCACTCGAAAAAAAACCGGATGAGCCCCTTGCCCTTTTCGTGATGGCAAGGCTTGAGCTCCAGGAAAAGAAGTTCGATGAGGCCCTGAGCAAGCTCGATGCCGTCTTGAAGGCAAGGCCCAAAAATCCTCAGGCGCTCTTCTACAGGGCACTTGCATACCTTGGGAAGGGAGATCCAAGGAGTGCGGAAGAGGACCTCATCACCTGCATAAACAGCAGCCCAAATTTCCTAAAGGCAAGGCTACTGCTCGCAGAGGTCTCCTTGCAGCTAAGGAAGCTAGATCAGGCGATCTCAAATACAGACTATGTACTCCAATATGCCCCGCAGATGCCTCGTGCACTTCTCGTCAAGGCGGCAGCACTCATGGCAAAGAATGATCTGACAGGTGCCAAGGCGTGCCTTGAAAAGGTGATCGAGAAAGAGCCTGAAAATCTGCGGGCACGCTATCTCCTTGCAAGGGTCCTGCTCGGGCTGAAGGATCCAGAAGCTGCCATATCACAGCTCGAGCAGATCCTGGACAAGGAGCCTGGCAATCTGCCTGCTGCAGTGCTCCTTACCGCCGTCTATTCGGCCAATAAGGAGCCGGACAAGGCTCTTGCCCTCGTTGACAATCTCATATCAAAGGCTTCCGACAATCCGGGACTCTATATCCTGAAGGGCAGGCTCCTTATGTCCATGAAGCGCCTCGATGAGGCTGAAGAGGCCTTCAAACATGCACTTTCCATAAAGGATACACTCCTTGCGCCCTATATTGCCCTGGCCAGGATATATGCCTCCAAGGGCCAGGTGGATCAGGCCATATCGGAATACCAGGCCATGCTGGACAAGAACCCGAAGCTCCTGCTGGCCTATATGGCAATCGCCACCCTGGAGCAACAGCGCGGCAACAGGGACAAGGCACTGGAGATCTACAGGAAGGCACTGGAGATAAGACCCGATTTCGCACCGGCAGCCAACAACATGGCCTGGCTGCTTTCAGAGGACCCGGACAAGCTGGAGGAGGCCTTCATCTGGGCCCAGAAGGCCAAGGAGGCGGCACCTGAGCAGCCCTCCATCCTCGATACCTATGGCTGGATACTGGTAAAGCGTGGAAAGCCCAGCCTTGCCATCTCGAGCCTGAGCCTTGCCAATGAGAAATGGCCGGAGGAGCCTACGATAGAGTATCACCTGGCAGTCGCCCTGAAAGAGGCCGGCAAGAAAGACGAGGCCATTCAGCACCTGGAGAAGATCGTAAACAGCGACAAGGAGTTTCCTGAAAAGGAGGAGGCAAGACGGCTCCTTTCAGAACTCAAGGGATAGGCCCTTTGAAAGACCTCTTGAAGAAGGATCTCATAGACATACGAAACATGACAAGAAAGGGGCTGGAGGCCTGGGCAGAAGGCCAGGGGCTCCAGCCCTTCAGAGGCAGGCAGATATTCAAGTGGCTATGGCTGGACAGGCCTGCTGCCTTCAGGGATTTCACCGACATATCAAAGGGGCTCAGGGCTCAACTGGAAGAGCAGTTCTTTCTATATGACCTGGTTGCCGTCTCCAAACAGGTATCCAGGGATGGGACCATAAAATGGGCCTTCCGCCTGTCTGATGGCGAAACGGTAGAGAGCGTCCTCATTCCGGAGGCCGACCATACCACGCTATGCCTGTCGACCCAGGTGGGATGCCGTATGGGGTGCAGGTTCTGCCTCACGGCCAGGATGGGTTTTTCCAGAAACCTGACTGCCTCCGAGATCGCAGGGCAAGCCCTTGCCGCTATAAGGCTGCTGAAGGAAGGATCACCTGCCATCCAGAGGCCGAGAAATATCGTCTTCATGGGCATGGGAGAGCCCCTTGACAACCTGTCCAATCTGATAGCGGCCATAGAGATACTCACAGACGAACTCGGCCTAAACTTCTCGCTCAGACGGATAACAGTATCCACATCCGGGCTCGTGCCGGAAATGATCGAGCTCGGAAAGGCCCTGGACATCGGCCTTGCGGTCTCCCTTCATGCCACCACCAACCAGGTGCGAGACAGGCTCATGCCCATAAACAGAAGATTCCCCATTGAAAGACTCATGAAGGGGTGCAGGGATTTTCCCATGTCCAAAAGGCGCAGGATCACCTTCGAATATCTGATGCTCAAGGGGATAAACGACTCTGTGGATGATGCAAGACGCCTTGTCCGTCTCCTAAAGGGCATACCGTCCAAGGTGAATCTGATCCCGTTCAACCCGTGTCCGGAGCTGCCCTTCGAGGCCTCTGACAAGGAGGCCATTGCCAGGTTTCAGGAGATATTGAAGGGAGCAAATCTCACGGCGATCATCAGAAAGAGCAAGGGCCAGGACATCCTTGCCGCATGTGGCCAGCTAAACTCGAGGCTCTCCAGGCGCATGGCCCGGATAGAGCCACAGGCGGCCTGAGACAGAGGGAATTTCAGCTTGAGGAGTTGTTGATCTTGTCCCGAAGGACCCCCGAGGGCTTGAAGGTCACCACCCTTCGCGGCGCCAGTATAAGGTCTTCACCGGTGTGAGGATTACGGCCCCTTCTTGCCTTCTTGTCCTTTACGGTAAACTTGCCGAACCCGCTTATGAGCACATTTTCCCCATCTTCAAGGGTCTGCTTTATGATCTCGATCACGGTCTCCACAGCCTCTACTGCCTCGGCCTTGGTGAGCACTTCCGATTCATAGAGCCTGTTGATCAGATCCGCCTTGGTAAGGGCCATAACTTCTCCTCTCCACTGGCTGTTGCAATCGAAGCAACACTGCTATCCCGTTATCGTGCAGGCCTTCATACCGGCACTGGACATGACTGCCAACCCTACACTTTTGCCTATCGGATGTTAACTTCCCTAAATTAAAAACAAAATTTTATGGGAGTCAAGGCCCCAGATCAGATGCAAGCCCTTCTACCCTGCCAGATGCCTCAAAGACACGCTCAAGGGCGAGCCCACCGCCCTCGATCGCTCTTGCGATGGCATCAAGGCTATGGTGAAGTGCCCTGTAGCTGCTGCAGATGAGGACCATGTCATGGCCACAGGAGATTGCCCTGATAGAGGCCTGGGGGATGCTATCTCTTCCCACAATGCCCCCCATCTCCAAATCGTCCGAGAAGAGCACCCCTTTGAAACCGAACCGTTTTCGGAGGATATCAATGCAGATCCGGCGGGAATAGGTCACAGGAAGGGCAGGATCGAGCCCTTTGAAGACCACATGTGAGGTCATTATGCCTGCCACCTCCGCCCTTATGGCCTCCTTAAAGGGCAACGCCTCCTGCAAGATGATATCTTGCCCCGCATCCACCTCCGGCCTTTCAAGATGGGGATCTCTACAGACCCTGCCGATGCCAGGAAAATGCTTTGCAACCGCCCCTATTCCGTGGCCCTGCAGCCTGTCGATATAGAGCCTTCCAAGCCTTGCAACCCTCTCCGGCCTGTCTGAATAGCACCGCTGCCTGAGGACCCCACTGGCTCCAGAGAGGGCAAGGTCGAGCACAGGTGCCAGGTTGAGATTTATCCCAACGGAAGAAAGAAGGATCGCGGTTTCATCGGCCTGTGCCAGGACCGCTCCTTCCGCATCTTCACGGCAACCGACATCGGCATTGGAGGAGATGGCTGGAAAAAGGGGCGGAGCAAGTCTGCTTACAGGCCCGCCTTCCTGATCAACGGCGATGATGGCCCGTTTCCCTGTGAGAGACAGGACCTCCTCCTTCAAGGAAGAGCAGAGCCTCTTCAGCTGATCCGGCCCCTTTATGTTTCTCCTGAACAGGATAAAGGCCCGCAGATGGTACTGCTCTATGAGGCCCCTTATGAAATCATCCAGTTCATGGCCAGAAAGGCCTGCCATGACCAGGCTGCCTGCAAGCCTTTCAGGACTATCTCCTTCCAGGACCATTGAATTTACTTGAGGCATAAATCTCCTTCTTGTATCCTTCAGCCGCAACCGAAGAGGCGTGAAACCAAGATGCCTATACCTTGAGATCCTACGGCCGCCTCGATGCCGAATGGGCCCTTTTGGCCATACCATTATTGACCATGAGGCAGAGGGTAAAACAACTCTTTTGTAAGTGCCCTTGGCCTAGAAAGAAAAAGTCAGGACAAGCCCAAAATAGGTACTGACCATCTCCTTCGGTGATGGAGACGAAAGGGGCAGCTGTGGATCAAAGGAAAAAACCCTTTTTTAGATTCTTTTAAAGAACGGAACCCTTCATGACAACTGCAGAATCCATACTTCTTGGCACGATCCAGGGGATAACAGAGTTTCTGCCCGTATCGAGCTCGGGACATCTGCTTCTGGCAGAGCACTTTATGGGCACAAAGGATGCCGGCCTGGCCTATGACGTCATGCTGCACATGGGCACCCTGCTGGCGGTACTGGCCTATTTCAGGAGCGACTGGCTCGAAATGGCCAGGGGCCTGTTCCCAAGGCGCGGCTCAGGCGAAAAAAAGGGGCCAGGGTCCAAGCGGCTTCTGCTCTTCATCATTATCGGGACCATCCCTGGGGCTGCCATCGGGTACTTCTGTGAACATTTTGTAGCAAGCACGCTTAGATCCCCGTGGGTGGTCGTCTGCACCCTGGCAGGGGTTGCCCTGCTGCTTGCTGCGGCAGAAAGATTTGCCCATCACCGACGCGGATTTGAAAGGCTCGGCATGAAAGATGCCCTGACAATAGGGCTTGCCCAGGCAGCTGCCATCGTCCCAGGGGTCTCTCGAAGCGGGATCACCATGACGGCAGGGCTATTCCTGGGGCTTTCAAGAGAGGCGGCAGCCCGCTTCTCATTCCTGCTCTCTGCACCAATCATAGCAGGGGCGGGGCTCTATGAGGGGCTTAAACTTGTCAAGCAGGGCACACAGGAGATCCCTCCTGCATATCTCTGGGGCTTTGGAGCATCCGCCATATCGGGCTATCTGGTCATCGCCTTTCTAATGAATTATCTTAGGAGGCACACCTTTTATCCATTTGCGGCATACAGGCTCATCCTGGCAGCAGCAGTGGCCATGCTCCTGATCGCAGGAGGGCAGAAATGGTAGAGACAGACAGGAGACCAGGCAAGAGGCCGGTTGAGATCTGCCTCTCTGGACGGTATGCACAGGTAGGGCTCGTATCCTTTCTTCTCATCTCTATCCTGTACACCGAGGCCTTGTGGCCCCCTGATGTGTCGTCTGCACCAAACCCGGCCATCAAGAACAAGGGCTCTATCGTCTTCGTGACCAGCAGGGCCCTTACGGAAAACGACCTGTATGCACTCTTTCCCCACAAGGGCACCGGCCCGGGTTTTGTCCTGGACCATCAGGGTCATATCGTCTGTGCATCTTCCATAATCTCGGATGTTCACGCCATAGAGGTAACACTGCCGGACAAAAGCTTCTGGCCTGCAAAGCTGGTGGGAAAGGATAGGGAGACCGGCATGGCCCTGCTGAAGCTAAAGGCCCCTGAAGAGATCATCAAGGGGCTGCGCCCGCTCAAGATACCAAAAACCTGGAGACTTGCCCTTGGAGAGACGGTCTGGGCCCTGGGGGTGACACCCACGGGAAAGCCAATGGCTGCCAAGGGCATAGTCACAGTGCCCAGGCGGACGATCATCGCCGGCAAGAAGAGATGGGACGGGCTCATCCAGACATCCATCCCGGTAAACGGCTCCTTCAACGGGGCGCCCCTTTTCGATTCGGTGGGCAAGGTGGTGGGCATGAATATCGAGCTCAACAGCATCGATGCCGCCATGTCACAGACAGGTTTTGCCCTTGGGATAGACAGGATTGCTGCAGCAGCACAGAGGCTCATAGAGGGCAGAAGCCCCAACAGGGTCTGGCTTGGGGCATCCTTCATACCCATAGATGCGACCCTGTCCAGGCTCCTGGACCTTCCACAGGAAAAGGGGATACTACTGGTCAAGGTGGACCCCGATGGTCCTGCCGCCAAGGCAGGGCTCATCGGCAGCACGCGAAGGCTCAGGATAGGAAACAAGGTCTATCCGCTTGGCGGGGATTTTATAGTTGCCATTGACAGGAGACCGGTGGAGAATGAAGAGGATCTAAAAAAGATCCTGAACAGTGCAGAGCCAGGAAAATCGGTACTGATATCCTTCTACAGAAATGGCAGGCTCATGAGACTGCCTGTACGCCTTGAAGCACTGAAATAGAAAAAGGAGCACCCAGTGTCTGAAACCATAGACGAGATAACCATACAGTACGAGGATGAAAACGGAACGGTCCTGGTCAAGGAGCTGGACAAGGAAGTGCTTACCAGGGGAAGCTGGACCACCATCATGTTCCTGTATCAGGAGCTGGACAAGAAGAGCGGGGACTATGGCCCGCCCAAGGTCTCGATCAGGCGGTATCAGAAGCGTGGCGGATACTTCCGGCAGCAGAGCAAGTTCAACATCTCAAACGAGAAACAGGCCAAGAAGATAGTGGAGGTCCTATCCAAGTGGTTCTAGGCCAAACCGCCCCTTTTAAGCCCTCACCCCTTTGATGCTGACCTGCAGGGCCTTCCAGGGACGAAAGACGGTATCCACCACCGCCGTTGGCTCAAATCCGCAATGCACCATGCAATTGGTACATCTCGGGTCCCTGCCTCGGCCATAGGAGCCCCAATCGGTCTCCTCCATGAGCTCCCTGTATGATGCGGCATACCCATCATTCAGGAGGTAGCACGGCCTCTGCCATCCAAACATGTTCCTCGTGGGGTTTCCCCATGGGGTGCATAGGTAATCCTGGTTGCCGGCAAGAAAGTCCAGATAGAGTATGCTGTGGTTGAATTGCCACCTGCTTCTGCGCCGTCTCTGCTCCCGGAATATGCCTCTAAAGAGCTCTATCGTCTGGGCGCGGTCCAAGAATCCCTCCTGATCCTGGGCATTTTCATAGCTGAATCCGGCGGAAACGGTCATGGCTTCCACTCCCAGGGATGTGACAAAGTCCAGGAAATCAGCAGCCTGCTCAGGAGACTGGCCGGCAAAAAAGGTGGTGTTCGTGGTGACCCGAAATCCCCTTTTCACCAGCATCTTTATGGCCTCTACAGCCCTGGCGAAGGTACCAGGGGCATTCACATTGCGATCATGGACATCCTGCAGCCCATCCAGATGGACATTGAAGGTGAGATAGGCAGAGGGAGAAAATTCATCTATCCTTCGCGGCACAAGAAGGGCGTTGGTACAGAGATAGACAAACCTTTTTCTCTTGGTGAGCTCCTGGACGATCCTTGGGATATCAGGATGGAGCAAGGGCTCTCCTCCGGGTATGGAGACCACTGGGGCACCGCACTCTTCAGCAGCAGCCACACACTCATCCACGCTCATCATCTGTCCAAGCACTTCCGGAGGCTGGGCTATCTTTCCGCACCCCTTGCACCTGAGATTGCACTTGAAGAGGGGCTCGAGCATCAGGACCAGTGGAAAACGCCTGGTGCCAGAGGCCAGTTTTTTCACTATGTATGTACCGATTCGTACCTTCTGTATGGTCGGGATGGCCAAGATCAGGGCTCCTATCTGCGCTCTCTATCTATTTGACAAGGAAGGGATCACCTGGGTGTGAAGAGACGGATTCAAGAGGATACCGGGCTGATGGGCAGCAGACCTGAGTCCACCGATTCGGGATAGTACCTGGTATCGAGAAACTTTCTGATGGCAGCCTCCAGGTGGTCCAGAGGGACCAGTGTATCGAGACACGGACCGTGCGGCCTCAGGTTCAGGATTCCATAGACGGGAAGAGGATAGGTATCCTGGATTCCGCTTGCCAGATCCCGCTGGCAGGCAACGGCCAGGATGAGCCTTGGCCGCCTCTCCACCACAATGCGTCTTGCAATGGTTCCTCCTGTTGCCACTGCCAGATGGATACCGTATTTGTCACTCAGCTCTAAAAGCCCGGCAATGGAGCACTTGCCACACCGCTTGCAGTTCCTGACATTGTACGTGAGCCTTATCTTGCACCTGCTGTTCTGGAGGCAATGCGGCATGAGCATCAGAAGCTCTTCCGGCCTGTAACGGCCAGCCTCAGCCAGGACGAGCTCGTTGTTCACCTGGATAAAGGAGGACCTTATCCTGTTCTTGTCTATGCCAAAAAGCCTGCCCACCAAGGTCATGACAGGAAGGAAGAGACGTATGGCGATGCCGCGCATGCGGCCAAAAAGCGGCAGGTTCCGCCCGAGCACAACCTTGACCACAAGGCCGAGTGCAGCCCAGAGGACAAGGAGTATGGCAGCCGATACCAGGCCCCCTGCAATCCACTTGGCAGCAGGGTGAATGGCATCGAACCCCACATATGGGACTATCCACAGCATCGCAAAGAAGAGGCAGACCACCATGCTGGTCACCAAGACCAGACCGAGAAACAGCCTCTTCCTATCTATATTTTCAAAGAATTCGCCCTCTTTTTTGACAGGCATATCCCGACTCTATCTCTCCATTTTTTTATCCAAACATCCTAAGCAGGCAAAGGACCAAGAGGGCCTGCGCCATCGAATCGGGCGCCCCTCTCAGTCAAAATCTGGAAGCTCCGGCATCCTGAAAAAGGAGCTCTCCTTTCCATTCTCCATCTCTCTTACCGTAACGTTAAACTCCTGTGTGATCCGGTCAACCACCCCTTTCACCAGGATCTCGGGGGCAGAGGCCCCGGCAGTGATCCCAATGGTATTGGCCCCCTCCAGCCATGAAAGATCCAGGTCATCCCTATCGTCTATCAGATAGGAGGGTATCGATTGCCTCTGGCCCGTCTCCCTCAATCTGTTTGAGTTTGAGCTGTTCTTGGAGCCGACCACAAGGAGCAGGTCTATCTCTTCTGCAGCCTTCATGACCGCCTCCTGCCTGCTCTGGGTGGCATAACAGATATCCTTTGTCGCAGGCCCTACGATTCCGGGAAAGCGCTCTTCGAGCCGTCTGATAAGATGCTTGGTGTCCTGTATGCTCAATGTGGTCTGAGTGACATAGGCCACCTTGCCGGGATCCCTGGGTTCAAAGGCATCTATCTCCTCCAGATCTGACACGACGGTCACACGCCTGCCATCCACCCGTCCAAGGGTCCCTTCCACCTCCGGGTGGCCGTGATGCCCTATGAGGAGTATCTCATAGCCCTTCTGGGCATAGCGGTTTGCCTGATAGTGGACCTTCTTCACCAGAGGACAGGTGGCATCGATGACCTTGAGCCCCTTCTCCCTGGCCCTCTGCTCAACGGCATTGGCCACACCATGGGCACTGAATATGGTGACCACGCCGTCCGGGATCTTCTCGAGATCCTCTTCGAAGATGGCCCCGGCCTTTTCAAGCTCACTGATGACGTACTTGTTGTGGACGATCTCATGGAGGACCCAGATGGGCCTGCCATATTTCTCAAGTGCGGCCTCGACTATGCTTATGGCCCTCTGGACCCCTGCACAAAAACCTCTTGGCTGGATCAGGAGGATCTCCATGTCCCTTCTTCTCAAATCGGCCACCCCGAAGGGTATAAAGCGGCTAAAAATCCCAAGGCACCATCCATTTCCACCACGGCCTTTCCTCCTCGCCTGTTACAGGCTCGGTGGCCTCTTGATCCGCCCCTGCCCTCTTCATGTACTCATAGACATACTCGTACTTGAGCAGCTCCTTGACCGCAGATGGATAGATCGGGGTATCCGAGTAGAGAGAGATGATATTCTCGAGCCGCTTTACACCCTGGGTGAGCTGATCGGTCCTGAAATACCACTGGGCAACCACCCATTCGTGCTCGGCCAGGAGGGCCCTGCCCTCCTTGATCCTCTTTTCGGCCTCCAGGGTGAAGGGGCTATCGGGATAGCGGGTTATGAGCCGCTCGTAGGTGGCGATCATGTTCTTGGTAGCGGTCTGATCCCTGTCAGGGGTGTCCATGAGATTGTAATAGCAGGATCCGATCTGGAAGATCACATATGGTATGGCCTCGTTGGTGGGATGAAGCTTTTCAAAGTCCTGGTATAGCGGTATGGCCTCTTCATAGATACCACGATAGTACTTGCAGTCGGCAAGCCTCAGCTCGGCAACCGTGGCATACGGGCTGAAGGGATAGCGGTCCCTTATCTTTTGAAACTCCTCCTCAGCCAGCTGATACCGCTCCTTCTGGAAATACTCGATGGCCCTGGCAGTGAGCTGGGCCTCTGGCGGCAGTGCCTCCTCCTCGTCCTCATCGGAGGAAAAGATATTGAACCAGGATCCACTATCCTCCTTGCTGCCGCTGTCTGCCTCGGTCTGCCCCCCCTGATCCGATTTGTCTCCCCCAAAGAGGGCGCAGCCGGAAAGGGGCAGCATGATACACAAAAGGGCCAGCACCAAGAGGCGTGCCGGCCTCGAAAGAGCATTTTCCATGGAAAAGTGAGGCAATTTAAGCAGCTCCGTGCAGGGCATGTTCTATGGCAAAGGCGGCGGTGGCACCGTCTGAGACGGCAGTAACTATCTGAAGGAGCGGCTTTGCCCGGCAATCACCCGCGGCATAGACACCCTTCATGGAGGTGCGCATCCATTCATCCACAAGGATGAAGCCCCGGTCGTCCATATCCACGACCCCCTTCAGAAAACCCGTGTTCGGCACCATGCCGATGAAGACGAATACGCCTGTAACAGGGATATCCCTTACCTCCCCGCTCTTTACATTCCTGGCCCTGATGCCTGTCACCCCCTGGTCTCCGCCAAGGATCTCATCCACCACGCTGTCCCATACGAACTCTATCTTGGGATTTTCAAAGGCCTTCTCCTGGAGGATCTTGACCGCCCGCAGCTCATCCCTCCTGTGTATCAGGTAGACCTTTGAGGCAAACTTCGTAAGGAATATGGCCTCCTGGACGGCACTGTCACCGCCACCCACCACAGCCACCTCCTGGTCCCTGAAAAACGGGCCGTCACAGGTGGCGCAGTAGGATACACCGCGGCCGGAAAACTCCTCTTCTCCAGGCACCCCAAGCTTCCTGTGGCTGGCACCGGTTGCTATTATTACACCCCTTGCCAGCACGGGATCCCCAGAGGCGAGATTCACCCGGACCATTCCATCTGCCCCGGGCTCCAGCCCCACCACCTCGCCGATGGCCTCGGACATGCCAAAGCGCCTTGCCTGGGCCGCCATCCTGTCCACCAGCTCAAACCCGGTGATACCCTCGGGGAAACCAGGATAATTGTCCACCCGGTCGGTCACAAGCACCTGTCCACCCGGGCTCATCTTCTCGATCATCAGGGTATCAAGCCTCGCACGGCTGGCATATATGGCCGCTGTCAGACCCGCAGGTCCGCCCCCTATGATAACAACGTCTCTGGTCTCCATTTGGCAGCCCTTTTACACTCCTTATGAGTTTTTTTGTCTTAGACCACCTTGCTGAGAGCGGCCTCGATCATGGCCTTTCCCACAGCACCTGTGATCTGATCCACAACCTGTCCATCCTTGAAGAGGATCAAGGTCGGGATGGCCCTTATGCCGAAACGGCCTGGTGTTGCAGGATTCTCATCCACGTTCATCTTGGCTATCTTGACCTTGCCGTCATAGTCGGCAGCCAGCTCTGCCATTACAGGTGCGATGGCCCTGCACGGCCCGCACCACGCCGCCCAGAAGTCCACCAGGACGGGGATGTCAGAGCCGAGTACCGTGGTCTCAAAGTCCGCATCGGTCACATGAATGATCTTGTCTTCAGACATCTGATGTTCTCCTTTTTTGTAAGCTTGGAAATATCTTTTAAAGTTTTGCTGGATTTAAGGCAGATGGCTTGATATCAGAAACACCAAAAGTTAGGCCAATGCCGAATCAATGTCAAGCCAACAAGATAGCCCAATTAACCCTTTCCATCAATATAACTTTTGGCCTCCGAGATGGATGAAACAGGCACAAGCTCCACCCCGCCCTCCCCTTTGAAAAGGGCCCCTCTGCCCCTTTTCAAGGCCCCGGCAGGCACCATGCATCCATTGAATCCGAGCCTTGCTGCCTCGGAGATCCTCTGCTCCAGGTGGGGAACCGGCCTGACCTCACCGGTAAGCCCAACCTCTCCGAAGATTGCAAGCCGGCTGCCAACAGGCCTGGAAAGAAGACTAGAGCAGACCGCCATCACTATGGGCAGATCCGCTGCAGGCTCACTCACCCTGAACCCGCCTGCGACATTCAGGAAGATGTCCTTGTCGAACAGGGTGAGCCCCAGATGTCTCTCTGCCACGGCTGTCAGCAGGGCCAGACGGTTGGAGTCGACCCCGGCGGTGGTGCGTCGCGGCATCGCGAGATAGGAACGGTTCACAAGGGCCTGAATCTCAAGCAAGATCGGCCTGCTCCCCTCCATACAGACCGTTATCACAGAGCCCGGGATCTGCTCAGGCCTCCTGTTCATAAAGAGTTCCGATGGCTCACTCACCTCCACGAGGCCGGTTCCGGTCATCTCGAATATGCCGATCTCGCTTATACTGCCATACCTGTTTTTGACAGCCCTCAAGATCCTGTAGGCATGCGTCCTGTCTCCCTCGAAGGAGAGCACTGCATCCACCATGTGCTCAAGCACCATCGGACCTGCGATCCCTCCCTGTTTGGTCACGTGCCCGACAAGTATTGCAGGGATCTGAAGACCCTTGACTACATCCATGATCACGGCGCTTGAGTGACGGACCTGGCTCATGCTCCCCGGCACACCGGAAATGGTGTCCAGACGCATGGTCTGGATGGAATCGATAGCCAGCACCTGTGGCCTTATCTCCTGAAGGGCCGATGCCACGGCCCTGACATCGGATTCACACAGCAGGAGCAGGTTGTCACTCAACTGACCAAGCCTCCTGGCCCTCATGGCGATCTGTGAAGCTGACTCCTCGCCACTCACATATAGGACCTTGGCCCCCTTGCCTGCCAGGGAGAGGAGGGCCTGCATGAGAAGAGTGGATTTTCCGATACCAGGGGCCCCGGCAAGCAGGATCATGGCTCCAGGGACAAGGCCACCTCCGAGGACCCTGTCGAACTCGCCTATCCCGGTGGAAAGGGGGCTATGCTCCCTGGTCTCCACACCTGTTATCGCCATGGCCTCGTAAGGGACCGGCTCTCCAGCACCAGGCCATGAACCTGCCCCGAGGCCATCACCTGAATCCTGAACCGCAGGCCGTTCCTCCACCAGGCTGTCCCAGCTTCCGCACTCGGGACACCTTCCGAGCCACTTGGGCGATGAAAAACCGCACTCACTGCATACGAAACTGCTCTTTCTCCTCTTTGCAGGTGCCATAGCTACCGGTTGCCCGCCATGGACATGGCGACTCCATTTGTCTCCTCGTCCCCATCCGACAGATGCGCCGGGACCTCGACCACTATCCTGGTCCCCCCTTCCTGTCTATCTTCTGCCCTTATCTCGCCTCCCATTGCAAGACACAGCCTCTTCACTATTGCAAGGCCAAGGCCGGTCCCCTTTGTCTTGGAGGTCACAAAGGGCTCAAAAAGCCTCTGGCGGATATCTGCTGGGATGCCAGGGCCGTTGTCCTCCACCTCGAGCACGAGGGTGTCTTGATCCAGATGGGCCTTTATTGAGACTCGCCCCCTGCCCTCTCCAGGGCCTTCTGCCCTCTCCAGGGCCTCGACCGCATTCTGGAACAGGTTCAATAGGATCTGAAGGAGCTTCTCCCTGTCCTGGCTCACCGTGGCAGAGTCACACTCCAGGCTCAGCTCTATCTTGTCCCTATTGTAGATGGGGACCATCCTCTTGAAATCCATACAGAGATCTGCCAGATCGAACTCCTCCACATGGAGCAGTGTGGGCCTTGCATAGATGAGCAGATTGGAGGTCAGGCGCTCGAGCCGCTCTGTCTGCTCCACAATGAGCGCCATGTCCTGCCGCATCTCCGGATCACCGGTCTCCTCCATGTAGAGCTGGGCAAAGCCCTTTATGGAGCTAAGGGGATTTCTGATCTCATGGGCGAGCACAGCTGCCATCTGCCCGAGGGCGGCCATCCTCTCCTGTTCTGCCAACCGCTCCTGCAACCTGTAGCTGCCACGCCAGAACTTTATGAAGAAGGCGGCAAGCACCCAGAGCAGGACCAGTGAGACCCCTATCATGGCGAGCTGAAACCTGGCCCTCCTCTCGATGGAGCGTGCCGGATATGGATGGAGGGCCACCCTGAGCACCAAGGTCTTTATGCATGCCAGGGGTTTCAGCAGGCCCTTTCCCCCCTCGTCCTGGGCATAGCTCTTCTCAGCAAGGTGCATCTTCAGGGGAAAATCGAGGACAAACACCTCCTCTCCCGTGGCCAGCTTCTTGAAGCGCGTTACGATCCTCTCGTTTCTTATGACATCGAGGATCTCCGGGTCCCTGATGGTGCGGCCTATGAGCTTCTGGTTGGAGTGGAGGAGGATCGTTCCGTCCATGTCGATGAGGGCCAGAAAGGCGAGATACTCCCACTTATCGGACTGGACCAGCTGGGGAAACAGATCCGGGTCCAGGCCCACCCGCTCCAGGGAAAAACCTATGTTTACCGCAACATCCGTTGCCCTGGTCTCCAAAAGGTGCCTTGAGCCCTCGATAGATATCCTGTAGGTGCCTACAGCACTTATCAGTGCCACCACGGAAAAGAGGGCAAGCAGTATGATGACCAGCACCATCATGCGCCTTGCCCCAAGGAAATCCCTCTTGATTGAGCTGCCCTGCCCTGCTTTCATGAACTCGTCCCAAAGGCCCCTTTTCTTCCAGGAAATTCAATCCTTGACCCGGTTTGAGGTTATGGGTACTTGTTAGCCTTGTCAATGGCAGCCGCTCCTGCTGATGCTGAGCATGACATTTCCTGCATTTTCTCTTCAAAAAAGGGGGGACTGACACGCTATGGGAGATAGAAAAGGAAAGAGAAGGATTCTCGTGGTGGGCTCTGGGGGCAGGGAGCATGCGCTCTGCTGGAAATTCTCCCAAAGCCCCAGGGTTGATGAGGTGTTCTGTGCGCCTGGAAACGCTGGCATCGCCCAGCACGCCACCTGCGTACCCATCAAGGCCAACGATCTCGAGGCGCTGGCCTCCTTTGCCTCTGACAACCGGATCGACATCACGGTTGTGGGCCCGGAAGATCCACTTGCCCGGGGGATCGTGGACCTGTTCAAGGAGCGAGGGCTAAAGGTATTCGGCCCCACCAAGGCCGCTGCCGAGATAGAGGCCAGCAAGGTCTTCACCAAGGACCTTTTGGAGAAGTACGGCATCCCCACCGGCAGCTACAGGGTGTTCACCAGTGCCGAGGAGGCAAAGGAGTACATCAGAAACACCACAGGCGTGCCAATAGTGGTAAAGGCCGACGGGCTTGCAGCCGGCAAGGGGGTGATAGTGTGCCACAGCCTCGAGGAGGCAGAAGAGGCGGTAGATCTCATCCTCAAGGAGAAGGCCTTTGGGGATGCGGGAAACCGCCTGGTGGTGGAGGAGTTTCTGACCGGGGAGGAGGCCTCCTTCATGGCCATCACGGATGGCGATACGGTCCTTCCTCTGGCGACCTCACAGGACCACAAGCCTGTATTCGACGGGGACAAGGGCCCCAATACAGGGGGCATGGGTGCATATTCACCCGCCCCTGTGGTGACCCCAGAGCTTTTCGACAAGGCCATGGACGAGATAATGATCCCTGTAGTGGAGGCCATGGCCAAGGAGGGCAGGCCATACCAGGGGGTGCTTTACGGAGGGCTCATAATCGAAAATGGCCAGGCCAGGGTACTCGAGTTCAACTGCCGCTTCGGCGACCCAGAGGCCCAGCCCATCCTCATGCGCATGGAGACGGATCTGCTGGACGTGGTGGAGGCAGCCATGGAGGGCAGGCTGGATGCCATGGATATCAAGTGGGACAGCAGAAGCGCGGTCTGTGTGGTGCTGGCCTCAAAGGGCTATCCTGGAAAGTATGAGACCGGAAAGGAGATAAAGGGCCTCGACGAGGCGGCAAAGATGAAAGACGTCATGGTCTTCCATGCGGGCACGGCCAGGGATGGGGAGCGCTTTGTAACTGCAGGTGGACGGGTGCTCGGGGTCACCGCCCTGGGCGATACCATCGAGCAGGCCATAGATCGGGCCTATGAAGCGGTCTCAAAGATCCACTGGGATGGCATGCACTACCGTAGAGACATCGGGCAAAAGGCCCTGCGCCATCTCCGTGGCAAAGGCGGCCCCTCGCCTGCAGGATCAGGCTCGACAGGCCCGCTTGTCGGGATCGTAATGGGTAGCAAGAGCGACAAGAAGGTCATGGAAAAGGCCGCAAAGGTGCTCGATGAGTTTGAAGTGCCCTACGAGTGGAAGATCCTTTCCGCCCACAGGACCCCAGGGGCCGCATCAGAGTTCGCCTCGACCGCCAGGGAGCGGGGCATCAAGGTGATAATTGCAGGTGCCGGCATGGCGGCCCATCTGGCAGGGGCGATGGCAGCCCATACCACCCTTCCCATCATAGGAGTGCCGATAGACAGCTCATCCCTCAAGGGGCTCGATGCCCTCCTTGCAACCGTGCAGATGCCGCCAGGGGTACCTGTGGCCACCATGGCCATAGGAAAGGCAGGGGCCAAGAATGCCGCACTCTTTGCAATACAGATCCTTGCAACAGCAGACGAAAGGCTCGCAAACCGGCTGGCCCGATTCAAAAGGGAGCAGGAAGAGGCGGTGCTTGCCCTGAACAGACAATGAGATCAATGGGGCCCTGTCTCAGGGCCCTGTCCAACATGGTGGACAAGAATCCTCCGGAGAGCAAAAAGGCGCTGGCCCAGACAGGCAGGGGCGGCCATGAGGCGGCCGATTGCCCGGATGGCAGCCCTGGCCTGCACGGCAAATCCGGCCTGGACGGCAAAGGGCCTCCAAGGCTGCTGACAGATCCGGCTGAAGCGGCAGGGCTCCTGTCTCAGGGGATGGTCGGGGCAATACCGACTGAGACCGCATACGGGCTTGCCGCCTCCCTGAAGAAAGAGGCTGCCCTTGAACGCATATTTTCAATCAAGAAACGCCCGAGGCAAAAGCCCTTACTGCTTCTGATCTCGGATCCATCCATGCTCGAGGAGTTGAGCCCGCTGCCCCTTTCGACTGCTGCCGAGGCCATCATCCGCACCTTCTGGCCAGGGCCGGTAACACTCCTGCTGCCTGCAAGGCCGGGGCTTCCATTCGAGGTGACAGGCGGGACCGGCAAGGTGGGTGTGCGCATCTCGAGCAACCACATGGCACTTGATCTTGTCCGCATCTCAGGATTTCCTGTAACGGCCACCAGTGCCAATCTCTCAGGCCAGCCGCCATGCCTTTCACCAGAGGAGGTCATGAAGCAGCTCTCAGCTGATCCGCCCGATTTCATACTGGATGGCGGCACTCTTCCCCCATCGCCACCATCCACCATCGTCGACTGTTCGGGAGACAGGCCCGTGCTGGTAAGGGCCGGCGTGGTAACGGTTGAGGAGCTGCTCAGAGCAGGTATTCGGGTCGAACCCTCGAAAGGGCCCGCCTGATGTTTCCACGCACCTTTCTGTTCTCCCTGTAGAGCTCCTGGAGCAGGGCCCGCAACCGGCTCCTCCTACCCTGTCCGGAGGAAGGGCACGGGTTTTCAAGCACCGGAAGGTCGAGCTGCCTGGCAAGCCTCTCTACACTCGGTTTTTCCACCAGTGCCAAGGGCCTTATGATGGTGATGAGGCCCTTGAACATCTCCTGTCTTGGCACCATGGTGCTCAGCTCTCCTGAGTAGCACACGTTTATAAAGAAGGTCTCGATGAGATCGTCGAGGTTGTGGCCAAGGGCTATCTTGTTGCATGAAAAGGCGTGTGCAAGCTCAAAGAGCCTCTTTCTCCTGAGAAGGGAACAGATGAAGCAAGGGCTCTTGCCCCGGTTTTCAGGGCCGTGGGCATATGGGCCATAGTCTGTCTCCTCCCAGTGAAAGGAGAGGCCTGAGCCCTCAAGATGGCTCCTCAGGGGCCTCCAGTAGCCCATGTCCTCGAAGCCCATGTTCAAGAAGCAGGGGATCAGCTCGAAGGAGATCGGGGCCTTCTTCTGCCAACCCCTCAGGAGATGGAGCATTACCAGGCTGTCCGAGCCGCCCGAGACAGCAACAAGGATGCGGTCACCCTCGTCGAGGAGCCCATAGTCGTGGATGGCCCTGCCTGCAAGACGGTTGACCCACTTTTCGATATATTTCACTTTCTAAAAGCCCCGTTGGATGTTATTTCTGGCCATCAGATCCCGGCCCCTGCGGGCTGGTTGGGCATGAGGCCTTCGGTGCACCTGAAACAGCCTTCCCCCCAAGACTTGAGGGGTTGAACATTCACGGTGCATTGGACGGGTTTCTGGCCATAAAAAGGAGCCATAGGGCAAAGAGAAGAGTGATGACTATCCAGAATATACGGTTCGTATCCATATGAAGACCTTCTCCAGTCTCAAGTGGCTAATAGCCATCTGCGGCATATTAGCCCTGGCAGGATACAAAAGTTATCAGCAATGGCAAGAGTGGATGGAGCCTGCCTCCAGCCAGCCCTCATACGAGATCGTGGAGGTAAAGAAGGGGGCATCCTTCAGACAGATCGCCCTTGAACTGGAAAATCGCGGAATCATCCGTTCCCGCGATGCCTTCTTCATCCTGGCCTGGCGAAGGGATGAGCTGAGCTCGATAAAGGCGGGCGAGTACAAACTCAGCCCCAGCATGCGCCCTGAGGAGATCCTGCAGATCCTCGTGGAAGGGCGCACAGTGCAGCACCTCGTCACGATCCCGGAGGGATACAACCGCTTCCAGATCGCCAAGGTCCTGGATGATGCCGGTCTAATCGAAAAGGAGGCCTTCCTGAAGGCCTCTTCGGACAAGGCCATATTGAAGGCCCAGGAGATACCGGCGGACACGGCAGAGGGCTATCTCTTTCCTGAGTCCTACATGCTGCCAAGAAAGACCAGTGCAGCCGATGCGGTGATGATGTTTACAAGCCAGTTCTGGAAGATATGGAAGGACAACGGCTTTCAAGAGCGGGCCAAGGAGCTCGGAAAGGACGTACACTACATCGTGACCCTGGCCTCCATCGTGGAGATGGAGGCGGCAGTGCCCGAAGAAAAGCCCATAATTGCAAGTGTCTTCTGGAACCGGCTTAAAAAGGGGATGCCCCTTCAGGCAGACCCAACGGTCAAGTATGGCCTGCTGGTGGAAAAGGGGATAAAGAGGAAGAGGCTGTCCAAGAAGGACCTGCGCACCCCAACCGCCTACAACACCTATCTGCTTCCTGGGCTGCCAAAGGGCCCCATATCAAACCCTGGCCTCCTGTCCCTGAAGGCCACCTTGTATCCAGCCGAGACGGACTATCTCTTCTTCGTGGCCAAGGGAAAGAGAAGGCACAAGTTCTCAAAGACCTTGAAGGAGCACAACAGGGCCGTAAGAAAATATATACTAAAAAGATAGGCGGCCAAACGGCATATCCTCCATTAGATGAGAAGCACTGTTGGGGGATTTGCCCCACCACAAAGGGGCATTATGCCCAAAGAGACGCTCATCCAGGCAGGCTTCCATTCTGCCCGACAGATGGATCAGGCCCATGTCCAAGGGCCAGAAAAAGGGGCATAGTTCTTTTTATGGCCCTTCCCATCCCTTCCCATGGGCCATGGATTATCTCGGATTGACCGGTCCTTAGCCTGTTTCCGGACCGGGACACATACAAGACACCATCCTGCACTGCACCCCCATCATCCACGGCAAGGGTATATTCATTGCAGATCGGAACTTGAGGCCCTTCTTGTATGAAAGAAAAAGTAAGGGCGCTAAAAATTCTGAACAATAACCAGATCAGGGAGGAGAAGAGATGGGAATCAGGATCTGCATAGTCGTAATGGCTGCTGTGTTCATATTTTCAGGCCTCGATTCTGCCTTGATGGCAGCAGAAGGCCAAAACGAAAAGGGCCAGATGAAAGGGGCGGCCCTTTCAAATGCGGACTGCATAAAGTGCCATCCGGGAGTGGTAAACGATATCGAGACAGCAGGCCAGGCCCACAAGACAGAGATCGGGTGCATGGATTGCCACAATGGCCATCCTCCCATGAACTATGAGATCATTCCCCAGTGCTCGGACTGCCATAGCGGGGAGCCCCATTTTGAACTGCCAAAATGCCTCCAGTGCCACTCAAATCCTCACCGGCCCCTGGAGCTCAAGCTCGCAAAGGACATCACCGGCCCCTGCCTGACATGCCATGCCGAGCAGGGTGAACAGCTAAAGAGCCAGAAGAGCTTCCATCAGAAGCTTGCCTGTACCGCCTGCCACAACAGGCATGGCCAGGTCCCAGAGTGTCTCCAGTGCCACAAGCCTCACTCCGAGACCATGACCAATGGCGACTGCGGCAAGTGCCACGGAAATGCCCACACACCGCTTACACTTGCATACAAGGAGGATCTGGACTCCAGGCTCTGTGCCTCGTGCCACGGAGATATCTATGCATCCATAAAGGCAAATCCATCGAAACATAGTGGGGTCGAGTGCGCAAAGTGCCACAAGAACCAGCACGGAATGGTTCCAAGGTGCCAGGACTGTCACGGTGAGCCCCACCCGCAGGGCATACTCCAGAAGTTTGGCAGCTGTCTGGACTGTCACTACAACCCGCATGACCTGGACAACTGGGCATCTGGCAGTGATGCCAAGGGCGGAAAGAAGAAGGCCAAGAAGGGGAAGAAGTAGCCATGCTCTGGGCCAGTTCCAAGATATCGGCAAGGTGGGCCCTGGCCATTGCAGCCTGCATGACCATGACTGTCATGACAGGCTGCATGGCCGGGGAGGGTGCAGGAAAAAACAGGATGGAGGCCAAGGCCGATACCGGACAGGCAGGCCAGATCGCAAAAAAGGAAAAAAAGGAGGAGATAGGGCCTGGGCCAGAGGCCCCATCCGCCACGCCGGACCTCTACTCCGTTGAACCTGTCCCCCTGAAACCCTATCAGTGTGCCCAGTGTCATACAGGCCAGTTTCATGACCTCAAGAGCTCCCAGAGCAAGCACAGGTTCGAGTGCCAAAGGTGCCATGAGAGATTCCATGCCTACAATCCCGTAAAGGACAACTGGGCAGAGATCATGCCCAGGTGTTCCCGGTGCCACTCCCCGCCGCCACACGGATCCGAGCTGACAGATTGCGCAAGATGCCACAGGAATCCACACTCTCCGCTATCCATCCCCATGGATGCCCAGCTACTGGCATCATGCGGCAAGTGCCATCCAGAGGAGCAGAGACAGATCACTGCCTTCAAAAGTGCTCACACGGAGCAGGGCTGCGATGGCTGCCACTCGGCCCATGGCGCCATCCCTTCATGCAGTGACTGCCACGATCCCCACTACCAGGGCCAACAGATAGAGTCGTGCAAGGGCTGCCATCCGGCTCATGCGCCAAAGAATATCGCTTTTGGAAAGGAGGATTACAGCAGGACATGCGCCAGTTGTCATGACGATGTATACTCGAAATGGAGCACAACCAAGAGCAAGCATGGACAGGTCCGGTGTACAGAGTGCCACGAAGCCCATGGCCAGATCCCGCAGTGCCAGAAGTGCCACGGTCTGCCCCATGGAGAGGCACTGCTAAAAAGATTC